>JBKXSZ010000001.1:0-114499 GCA_047017005.1 Clostridia bacterium
TAATTAGAATATGGATAACTTAATTGAAATCAGATGGCATGGTAGAGGTGGACAAGGTGCCAAAACAGCTTCCTTGCTACTAGCAGATGCTGCTTTTAATACCGGAAAATATATTCAAGGTTTCCCTGAATATGGCCCTGAGAGAATGGGTGCACCAATTACTGCCTATAACCGTATTTGTTCGACTCCTATCCGTATTCATAGTAACATCTATGAACCAGATTATGTCGTAGTAGTAGACGATACATTATTAGAATCTGTTGACATTACAGCCGGTTTGAAAGAAACGGGTGCTATCGTTATTAACACAACAAAAGATGCAGAATATCTAAAGAAAGTATTAAAGGAATATAAAGGTGGAATCTATACCATTGATGCTAGAAAAGTTTCCATGGAGGCTCTTGGAAAATATTTTCCAAATACTCCTATGCTTGCAGCTATTGTGCATGTATCTGGAATTATGACAGATGAGGCTTTACTAGAAGATATGAAAGATTCTTTTAAACATAAATTTGCAAAGAAACCAGAGGTTATTGAAGGAAATATGAAGGCATTAGAAATTGCCTTAAAAGAAATTAAAAAAGTACAATAATCCTTTAAAAATATATTAAGAAAGGAAGGAACAAGATGAGTAATAAAATAAATCCCAAAACACCAATGGAAGAAATAACTCCAGGTGGAGATATTTATGATGCCGGAAATGCAAGAGATTTTAAAACTGGTGATTGGAGAAGTGTAAGACCCGTATTTTTATCTGATAAATGCAAACAATGTGGTCTTTGTTTCCCTGTTTGTCCGGATAATGCAATTCCAGTTGGTGATGATTTAAAAAGAAAAGATTTTAATTACGATTATTGCAAAGGATGTGGCGTTTGTGCAAAAACTTGCCCATTCAATGCAATCGAAATGAAAGAGGAAGGAGTGGAAAAATAAATGGGAATACGAGAAAGATTAAGTGGTAATGAAGCGGCAGCTACTGCAATGAAACAAATTAATCCAGATGTTGTTGCAGCTTTTCCAATTACCCCTTCTACTGAAATACCACAATACTTTTCAACATTTGTTGCAAATGGAAGTGTTGATACTGAATTTGTCGCAGTGGAAAGTGAACATAGTGCAATGAGTGCTTGCATAGGTGCAGAGGCTGCTGGTGCAAGAGCCATGACAGCTACCTCTGCAAACGGATTGTCTTTAATGTGGGAAATGATATATATTGCTTCCAGTTTAAGACTCCCTATTGTTATGTCTTTAGTAAATAGAGCTGTATCTGGACCATTAAACATTCACTGTGACCACTCTGATGCAATGGGAGTACGTGATAGTGGTTGGATCATGCTATTTTCAGAAAACAATCAAGAAGCTTATGATAACCTTTTAATGGCACATCGTATTGCAGAACATCCTGATGTAAGATTACCATTATTAGTATGTCAAGATGGTTTCATTACCTCACATTCCATTGAAAATATTGAGTTATTAGAAGATGAAAAAGTTAAAAAATTTGTAGGTGAATATCATCCAGAACATTATCTATTAGATAGCGAAAATCCAATAGCAATTGGACCTTTAGACTTACAAGCTTACCTCTTTGAGCATAAAGTACAACAAGCAGAAGCAATGAAAAATGCAAAAAAAGTAATTGCAGATGTTGCAAAAGACTTTAAAGAATTAACAGGAAGAGAATATAGCTTTTTTGAAGAATATCAATTAGCAGATGCCGAGTTTGCTATTGTATGTATGAACTCTACGGCAGGAACAACAAAATATGTCGTAGATAACCTACGTAAACAAGGAATAAAAGCTGGACTTTTAAAATTAAGAATGTTTAGACCATTCCCAGTAGAAGAAATAGCAAAAGCATTATCCCATCTAAAAGCAATTGCTGTTTTAGATAGAGCAGATTCTTTAAATGCTGCTGGTGGTGCTCTTTACGAAGATGTTACTTCTAGCATGTATGTAAACAACTATCATGTACCAATTGTAAATTATGTATATGGAATTGGTGGTAGAGATACCACAACAAAAGAAATAGAATCTGTATTTACAGATTTACAAGAAGTTGCAAAAAACGGTACAATGGACAATCCATATCGCTATTTAGGATTAAGAACAAAAAAATAGGAATAAAAATAAATAGAAAGGACGGAATGAAAAATGGCATATAATTTAAAAGAAGTCGTTGCAAAAAAGCCTGTAAGATTTACTTCAGGGCACAGAATGTGTGCTGGATGTGGTGCTCCTCCAGTTACGAGGATGATTTTAAGAGCACTTCATGAAGAAGATCATGCAGTTATTGCAAATGCTACTGGTTGTTTGGAAGTTTCAAGTTTTATTTATCCTTATACATCTTGGACTGATTCATATATCCATACAGCATTTGAATGTGCTGCAGCTACCGCATCTGGTGCAGAAGCAGCTTATCAATCAATGAAAAGGCAAGGAAAATTACCAGCAGATAAACATACTAAGTTTATTGCATTTGGTGGAGATGGTGGAACTTATGATATCGGTCTCCAAAGTTTATCAGGAGCAATGGAAAGAGGCCATGATATGACCTATGTTTGCTATGATAATGGTGCCTATATGAATACCGGTATTCAACGTTCTTCAGCGACACCACATTTTGCAGATACCACAACTTCTCCTGCTGGAACTGTAATCCCTGGTAAAATGCAAGCTAGAAAAGACTTAACAGAAATTATGGCATCTCATCATTTGCCATATGTTGCACAAACAATTGCTGTAAATAATTTCAAAGACTTATATGAAAAATCAGAAAAAGCAATTTACACAGAAGGTCCAACCTTCTTAAATGTATTTGCTCCTTGTCCAAGAGGATGGGGATATCCTACCGACATGTTAATGCAAATTAATAAATTAGCCGTCGATACTTGTTATTGGCCTCTATATGAAGTAGTAGATGGAAAATACAAAATAACATACAAGCCAGCTAAAAAACTTCCTATAGAAGAATTCTTAAAACCACAAAAGAGATTTAAACATATGCTTAAACCAGGAAATGAGTGGATGATAGAAGAATTCCAAAAAGAAGTAGACAAACGTTGGCAAGAATTATTAGACTTAGAAGAAATTACAAACAGAGAAGTAGAATAATTAAGTAAAGTTAAAAATAGAGTAATTTATATAATAACAACTCAAGGGAGGTATTCCATCTTGAGTTGTTTCTATTTTTTAAGTATATTTTAATTTTACTTTATTTTAATTTTCAGCTCTTTGTCCCTATTATCATTTATTTTAAACAATGTAAATATTTCTATAATAAATTTACTTTCCCTCTTTCTAAATAAATATTAATGAGTTTTTGGATAAATTACCTCTATCTTTTCTTGACAGGAGTTTTATTTTTCTGGTATGATATATTTTTACGCTAAAGGGAGGCGATTATATATGCAGACCAATGGATATTATCCAAATTCTGATGATTCACAAATGTATCTCGTACCACCTCCTTCCAAGATGATACGACAAAGAAATCTGCAAAAATTGGAAGATGTTATTTCATACCTTGAAAATGTACGGGTTGAAGTAAAACCAGCGATTTTCAGGTATGCATCTAAATTAGCTGAACGGTATACGGTATTTCTAAAAATAGAAAACACCAAGTATCAAGAAGAAATACCTCCTGATTTCTTTCTAGATAAGGTATATTTAAATACTTCAAAGATACAAAATCCTAAAGCACTACCACTTTATACAGAATCTTTAACCTTTGATTTTCCTACTAGTCATGATTTTATCAAAAGATGGAAAATATTTTTTTCTTATTTACTAACAAAGAAGAAAAAGTTCCTTTGTTTTATTTCTTTTGGTATCTATCTTCCCGAAGATTCTTCTGATTACCAAGCTTGCATGCATATTCTGATAAAGGAGGTCAATATTTATCAAGAATTTCTTTATCGGATGCACTATTTTACAGTAGAAGCTTATCAGTATGAACCGGAAGAAAAAATTACGATATGGAGAAAATTAAAAGAATAGCATTTGTGAAAAAAGAAAAAGTAGAAACTTGCTGATTAGCAGTTTCTACTTTTTTCTTACTCGTAAATAGAGTGACTCGCATCTTCTCTTTCCTTTTGGGTTCTAATATAGATATTAAACTCTTCCAATTTTTACATTTCTACTGGTATTTCTATAATGCACTAATTAATATTATTTGATTTCAACTTGTATAGTCTTGTATAATCTAGAATTATAACGCTCATATTCTCTGCAATGACTATCATCTCCGCAAATAAAACTTCATCGGCTGGAATTTTATTATTTTCTACATCTCTAAATAATGTATGTCAATTCCAGTCATTTTAATTTTACTAATCTAATCTTAATCCTCTAAAAACAGGCTGTCTTAAACTTCCATTCTCATTTTTATACATATATTTAATTGTACAAACTAAAGTCGGTTCTATCCAAATAACGTTCTCTTTAGCTTCAAAAAGATTATAATCTAATTTCTTTTGAGATTTAATTATCTTAAGTGCTTCACTAGAAATACCTAGTGTAACATGTCCTTTATAAATCAAGTTAGATGTATTGTCATACTGTGCTATGACAATACTATTGACATTCGATTCTTTCTCGATATATCCGCACAATGATGAATTCATCATCTTCGAAGTTCTTTATTTTTATCCAATCTTTCGTGCGTTTATCAAAATAATACTTACTATCTTTCCTTTTAGCTATAATACCTTCTAAATTATTTTGAGTTGTTAGTTCAAAAAGCTTTATACCTTCGTTTTCAACATATCTTGATATACTAATTCTATTATTCTCTACTAAACTATTTTGTAGTATTTCTTTTCGTTGCATAAGTGGTAGATCTGTTAATTGTTCATTATCTTTATATAAAATATCAAAAGCACAAAAACTTACGGGCAATTTCTTCATTGCAAGTTCTATTTTAAATTTATCAGACATTAAGCTTCTTCGTTGCATTTCAAAAAAGTCTGTTTTATTATCTTTTAAAATAAACAGTTCACCATCCAAAATAATATTATTACATTTTATTTGCTTATATATATTATTTAATTCAGGGTATCTAAAGAGTACTCTATCATTTCTTTTATTTCTTAATTCTACTTCATTTTTATCTAAATAAGCTATACATCTAATACCATCTAATTTTAGTTCATATATAAAGTCTGGATTGTCAAACGGCTCTTTCTCTTGCGAAATTAACATAGGCTTAATATCTTTTCTCTCAAATAAGTCCATTAAACTCTCTCTTTTTCAATGCTTTGCCTTAATGCTTCCATTAAGTTGATAATAGTATTTTGGTTATCTTCTTGCTTTTGAACTTCTTTACCTTGTATTTTAGTCTCAATTAAATTTTTTAATTTTTCTTGGTACTCATCTTGATATTGTTCTGGATTAAATGGTGTATTCATACTGTTTATAAGTGCTTTTGCCATTTGTAATTCTTCTGAGGAAATATCTGGCTTTTGATACGTTTTTGGAAGTTCTTTTATATCATCTTGAAAAAGCATAGTTTGTATTAACATTCCGTCTTCACGAGGAATAATAGCAATTAAGTTTTCTTTATCTCTCATCACTGTTTTGCCAATTGCAATTTTTTGCTCTTCTAATAATGCCGTTCTCAAAAGTTCAAAAGCTTTCTCTCCACCGTGCCTCTGGAACAGCATAATAAGTTTTATCAAAATAAGTTGGACTTATTTGATTTAAACTTGCAAAATGCATTATCTGAATAGATTTATCCTTTTCTGTTTTAATCTTTTCTAAATCATCATTTGTAATATTTGTTTTCTGCATACTCATAGCCTTTTACAATATCTTCACTTTTTACTTCTTTTCCACAATGTCCACAAGTTTTCTTATATCTTATTCTCTGGCCATCTGCTTCATGAAGTTGATTAAAAGATATATCATTATCTTGCGTTGCAGTATACATTGATATTGGAACAGAAACTAAAGAAAAAGCTATTGTAGTTTTATTTGCAACTGCCATATTTTCACCTCTTTATTTAATATGTAAAGTACTTTTTATTTTTATTATTCTCTAAAAAATAAATCATATACAAAAAAGTAACTTCTTTTGCTACCTTTTCATTAACTTTTGACTTTGTTTTATTTGTTTATTACTCGTAATAAAATATCAATACCCATAGAGCCATTCCTTTATGATTTTAATTTGCATTTTACGAAAATCGTTTGTGTCGAAAGTTGTCAATAATGATTCAGTTTTTATTTTTAGGTCAATTACTAATTTTCCTATTTTTGTCTCACTTGCCATTCTTTCACTTCCTTTTGCACAACAAAAGAGGTGTCCTAAAATTAGAACCCTCTTTGCGCTACTATCTATAAACATTATTATTATATATTCACAAATCTATCTCTTGTTTATTAGAGATTCTACTTTTAAAATCTTTTATATATTGATTTGTTATTTTTAGTTTGTTCATATCATCTTTCATATCAAAACTAATACATTGTTCTTTATTTTCTTTATTTTTATATATTATTATAAAAAATCTATGAAATTCTGTTGATGTTCCTGTTAAAAAAGCACCTATTGGTCCTAATAACATAGCTCCACCAACTGCATTACTTATTGAATTTTGAATTTCTTTACTAGTTTTAGTATTTATATCCAGAATTTTATCCTTTTGCAATTTAAAAATATTTCCATAACTTTCTATTACAATTTTATCATTACATAAATATAATATACATTCTGAATTTTCTGCCAAAGGTAATCCACAAACATGATAGTATTTTCCTTGATATATTGCATTATATTGTCTTCCCTTTTTTCTGAGCGTTTCTTTTTCCTCTTGTATCTTTTTATTCTCCTTATAATGATAATTGAAAAAAAAGATAGTATAAATTATAAATAGTATAAATAATATAATCGCAAACCACATATTTATCCCCTCCTACAATATATTATATCTTTTATATAAATATATAACAAGCATAATATTGCGACTGTTTTCGACAACATTCGATTAGTATAATGTTTGTTGAAATATGTTTCAGTTTCTTAATTAAATGCTTCAGACTGGATAGGAAAAATTTTGGTTATTTGTAATAGATAAGATTTATGCTGAAAGTGGCAAAATAAAAGAGGTTACATTTCTGTAATCTCTTAACTTTTTTATTCGTTACTTTCGACAGGTGCTTCAACTGGGCAAACTCCTGCACAAGTACCACATCCGATACAAGCGTCTTTATCAATGATGTATTTGTCATCTCCTTGTGAAATACATGCTACTGGACATTCTGCTGCGCATGCTCCACAACTAATACATTTATCTGTAATTTTATATGCCATCATTTTCACCACCTTTCCTATTTCATTTCTTACGTTTCTATGCTAAATATCATCTTCTGTTTGATTTTCCTGTTCCATTTTATCTAGTTTTTCTAACTGTTCTAATTCTTTTAAATCATTTGGATTTTCTACTTCTATTTTTTCATTTTTCTCATCTGATACATTTTTTATGATTTTTACATCTTTTGCATCATATTTCTTATAGAAATAGTCGTCTCCATCTTTTAGTTTTACTCTTACTACTTCTTTTAATGTTTCAACAGAGTCTACTGTTCCTTTTCCGTCTTCTGTTTTTACAATAGCTCCTACTTTAGGAAGTCTTGCTAGTTTATCTTCATATACGTCTTGTTCATATTTTAAGCAACACATTAATCTTCCACAGTTTCCTGATATCTTAGATGGATTTAGAGAAATTCCCTGTTCTTTCGCCATTTTTATGGATACAGTTTCAAAATTTCTTAAAAAAGAACAACAGCATAGTTCTCTTCCGCAAACTCCATTCCCACCAATTCTTTTTACTTCATCTCTTACACCAATTTGTCGTAATTCAATTCTTGTTTTAAAAATAGCCGCTAAATCTTTAACAAGATCTCGAAAGTCAATTCTTCCATCTGCAGTGAAATAGAATAGAATTTTACTGTTATCAAATTTATATTCTACATCTACTAAATTCATGTCTAATCCATGCTTTTTTATTTTCTTTTGACAAATTTCAAAAGCTTCTTTCTCTTTCTTTTTGTTTTCTTCATAATGTTTGGTATCTTTAGGAGTTGCAATACGAATTACTTTTTTTAGTGGTGCTACTACTTTTTCTTCTACCACACTACGATTTGCAATTACTACCTCTCCATATTCCTCTCCTAATGCCGTTTCTACAATAACATGGTCTTTCAAATTAACATGATATTTACCTGGGTCAAAGAAATAGATTTTCCCTGGTTTCTTAAACCTCACTCCTACTATATTTTTCATTTATTTCCTCCCATACTTCTAATAGTAGATTATCAATACACATATCGAAATTAGCATTTGCTTTTAGCTTTCCTTTTGTTTTTTCTACTATTTCCATACTCTTTCTATATTTTTTACTTTGCTCTAAATTTCCTATTGCTTGTTGATATAAGATAAGGTTAGCATATTCTAGTAGCTCTAAAATATCTTCTTTATTCTTATATAGCACTTCTGCATGATTTATTAAATCAATGGGATTTGTTTTATCTACTGTTAAAAACAACCTCTCTACCTGTCTATATTCCTCTTCTTTATCCTTTAAGCTTAACGCTCTTGCAATACTACCATCAAAAATTTGTAACATTGTATCGGATAAATTCATTTTATCTTCTGTTTTTTCTAAATATTCTTTTAAAAGATTATCTTCTATTTTTTTGAATACAATTTTTGTACATCTTGATTTTATGGTTGTAAGTAATAAGCTTTCGTTTGCTGCAACTAAAATTATAGTAACATATTCTGGTGGTTCCTCTAATGTCTTTAAAAGGCTATTTTGAGCTTCTTTTGTCATACTGTCTGCATCTTTTATGACATACACTTTTTGTTTTGAAATAACTGGTTTTTCAATCACTTTCTCCTGCATCATTCGAATCTGTTCAATTTTTATGGTATTTCCATCCGGCTTTATTTCTCTATAGTCGGGATGGTTATTTCCATCAAATTCGATACAAGATTTACAGGTATTACACGTATTTCCCTCTATAGTTGTATCATCACATAAAAGCATTTTAGCAAATTCTCTAGCAAATATTGTTTTTCCAATTCCACTAGGTCCTAAAAATAAATAACTATGAGATTGCTTTCCCGATACAATGGATTTGGTTAATATTCTTTTTACTTCTTCATTTCCAATGATATTTTCAAACCCCAAATTTCTTCCCTCTAATCTTTTTGCTATTCTACTTTTCCAAATACATCAAAAGGCCAAAATCGAATCCATACTTTACTTTCTATTTTATCTATTGGAATACATCCTAACACTCTTGAGTCGGCACTTTGTGACCTATTATCACCCATTACAAATACATATCCTTCTGGAACTGTTAAATCCGTAAATGGTCCTCCCATTGAATCTGTAACAATTCCTGGCTGTAAATAACTTTCTTCTAGCTTTTCTCCATTTATAAATACTTTTCCATCTGTAATTTGAATATGTTCTCCTGGAAGTGCAATTACTCTTTTAATATAGCTTGTTTTACCAAATTCTAATACATGATAAGTAAAGTTTGCTAAGAAATTTGGTGGCATATAGTTATAGATTGCCTTTGGATTTTCCCTATCCGCTTCTTCTACAGATGGTGTACTGCTTGGTGCTTCAAAAGTAATAATCTCTCCACGTTTTGGCATCTCTTTTATGGTTCTTGCCCATCGATTTAAAATTAACCTTTGTCCTGGTTTCAAAGTTGGATACATAGATGGCTGTTGTACAATCGTTGGTGTTCCTACATAATATCTCACTAATAGCGCTAATACAATTGCAATTAAAATACAATATCCCCATTCTAGTATTTCTTTTACTTTTGGACTCATTTGTAATTTCATCGATTCTATTTCCTTCTTTCTTGTTTTACTAGTTTTTAGTCTTTATCAATTATACATGAATTACTTTCTTTTCGCAATGTTTTCACCAAAAAAGGAAAGTATAATTTCAAAAAGAATAGCTATTGAGCTATTGAAATGTAAATTAAATTATAACTTCTCTAATTTTATCCCATTTTTGTTAGTCTTCCATATCAAAAAAAATGAGGGAGCATTAACCCTCTTGTTTATCCTATTCTTACTCCCCTACTATCTCTAATTTGTAGCTTTATTCTCAAAAAATATTGTTACAGCTCCAATCGTTTTAGCTATTTGTTTGTTACTCTTTATTTTCTTATTTGTTAAGTATTAACGCTCCTCTTCTTCAGGTTTTAGTACAATCACTTTATCCTTTTCTATATATATTTCTCCGTCTTGTCCTTTTTCTTTAATCCCATGTGTAAGAGGAAATTCTACTGTTTCTCCCATCTCATATTGTTCTAGTGCTTTTTTTCTTTGCAATTGCAGCCTTTCTGTCTCTTCAATTTTCTTTCCTCTTTCTTCTCTATCAAGTTTCAATAGTTGTTTATTTTCATGGGCAGTCTCTGTTCTTCTGTGTCCAGATTTTTTAAATCCAGTTGGTAATTCTCTAGGCTTTATCTTTTCTAATTTTACTTGTAGACCTTCTTCGCTTTTTATAATTTGACCTCTCATTCCAAAATCTTTTTGAAGTTCCATTTTTGCCAATAGCTCGTCCCATTGTGTATCCGTTAAATAGGTATTACTGAAATCCAAATGGTTTGAAGAATACATCGATAAATTTGAATTTAATACTACAATTCTTCGATACATATCAATTTCCTCTTCTGTTAATTGTTCAAAACTTACCTCCTCTTTTTCTTCTTGAGGATATGTATAACGAACAATTTCTTCATAAGTTATATTGCCTTCTTGATATAGTTTTTCTACTTTTTCTACTGGTACGTTTCTTTTCTCTGCTGCTTTTTTTATTCTTTCTGTTACTTCTGGATTAATAGTCTGTCTAATATATTTCTTTAAATTGGTATATTTATTGTTTCTTTCCATTTCAACATCCTTTATCTTCAATTTATTCGCTTGTTTCTTTTTTTATACTAGAAGCCTTAGTCGGAATTCGAATTACTACTTCGGTTCCTACTCCTTGTTCACTCTTTATATCAATACTTCCTCCATTTTGGTCCAGTATCTCTTTTGCAATAGAAAGACCTAAACCAGTTCCTCCCATTTCCCTAGTACGTGCTTTATCAACACGATAAAATCTTTCAAATATTCTAGATAAGTCTTTTTCTGGAATTCCTATTCCATTATCTATAATTTTGATATATGCATCATTATAGACAAATCCTACATATATTTTAATCGTTCCGTTTTCTTGTGTATATTTGATGCTATTTGTTAGTATATTTAATACCACTCTTTCTACTCCATACTTATCTGCATATACAAGTGGTACATCTGCTGTTACAAAACATTCTACATGATGATGTTTTTTCATAATTTCTAATTCTACTTTTTCTTGGCAAGATTTTACTAATTCTCCTAAATCAAATTCTGTCTTTTCTGTTTTTATCTTTTTCGTATCATAACGGGAAAGTGTCAATAAATCCGTTACTAATTTTGCCATTCTTCTAGCTTCTTTTGCAATAACATTTAGAAATCTTTCTTGTGTTTCTTTATCATATTCTCCTTCTAATAGCGTATCGGCATATCCCATAATCGAAGTAATTGGAGTTTTTAGCTCATGCGACACATCGGCTACAAATTCTTTTCGCATATTATCTAGTTTTACATGTTCGGTGATATCTTGTGCTACTACAATTACTCCTGCTGGTCTTTCGTTTTCATCTTTAAAGGGTGCAAAGAATAGGTTTAAAACCCTATCTTCTACTTGTACTCTCTGCTCTGTTGAAGTCCAATTATCTAAGTAAATTATTTTTTCCATATTCATATCTACTTCCAAATCTTTAAAAATTTCTTGGAAGTTATGTTTTTCTGGTGGTATATTTAGAAGTCTTGTTGCTGCTGGATTTTTTAAAATGGTATCTCCATCCATGTTAAACGCTATGACACCATCTGTCATGTGAAGTAATATAGTTTCAATTTGCTTCTTTTGTCTTGTTACTTCATTTAAGTTTTCCTTTAATTCATTAGTCATCATTCCAAAGGTGTTTACTAACTCATCTACTTCGTTTTTTCTTTTTCCTGCTGGTAATTGTTTAATTTCAATTTCTTCTCCAGATACAACTTTTTCTGCACTTTTCATTAATTTTGCAATAGGTGAAATTATTCCTTTTGAGATAAAAATTCCTACTAAGATAGAGATTAAAACAAAAACACCTGCTGCTATAGCGATAAATAGCTTTAACTGTCCAATATGTGAAACAATGATGTCGCTTACTTGTTTTGCTGTTTCTACAGTTCCTGCAGATACCGCTGCGTTTACTTGTTCTAACGTATAGATAAATAAGCTTCCCAAACCTGCTATGATAATAATTCCTACGAATAAAAATACTAGTACAATTTTCACTTGTATATTCTTTAACATGATTCTGCCCCCGTGCTATAAAAAGTGTGATGTTAGAAACGTCTTTCTACCATCACACCTACTTTCTTCTTTTATTTTGAAGCTATATAGTAACCTACGCCTCTTTTGGTAATTAATATTCTTGGATTTGATGTATCCTTCTCAATTTTCTCTCTAATTCTTCTTACAGTAACATCAACTGTTCGAATATCTCCATAATATTCATATCCCCATACTTTTTCAAGTAATACTTCTCTTGTTACAACTTGTCCTGGTTGTGATGCTAAGTATTTTAATACTTCAAATTCCCTTAATGTTAAGTCAATAACTTCTCCATCGACCCTTACTTCAAATTTATCTAAATCTAGACTTAAAGAACCTACTACGATTTTATTGGTATGTTGTTCTTTTGGTTCTTCATATCCTGCATTATTAACTTCTGCTTTTCTTAAATTTGCTTTAATTCTTGCCATTAGTTCTCTTACACTAAATGGTTTTGTTACATAGTCATCTGCGCCTAGTTCTAATCCTAAAATTTTATCAATCTCTTCATCCTTTGCTGTTAGCATTAAAATGGGAATATTTAAGGTATGTCTGATCTTTTTACATACAGCTAGTCCGTCCATTTTAGGAAGCATGATATCTAATAGAATCAAATCTGGTTTTTGAGAAAGTGCTATATCAACAGCAGCTACTCCATCATTTGCTTCTAATGTATTATATCCTTCTTTTTGCAAGTTATATACTAATATATCTACAATTGGTTTTTCATCATCCACAATTAGTATCGTTTTTTTATCTTCCATTCCATTATTCTCCACAAAAGGTCCCGCCTTTCTTTTCACCCATACTTTTCTTATCACTATTTATATCATATAAAAGTATTTTGTACAATATTTTATCTGTAAGTTTTTTTAGAAAGTTGTATAAGTGTCAATGATGTGAAACAAAAATATATAAAAATTAAATATATAATTAAATTGCATAATTAATCATTCCAAATACTTCCAGTTCTGCTCGTTTTTCTTTTGGAGTCAAGTACTTTAATACAGCCATTGGAATGCTATTTGATCTTTTAAGATATCTTTTCCCTTGTTCCCTTAAATCTTCTAAGCTGTAAAACTTTAGATAACTATAAAATCTTTCATTATCATTTCTATGACTTCTTTCTACTTTTCCATTATGTTGTGGTGTTCTTGGTTGTATTTTATGGTGCTTTATTCCTAAATCCTTTAATATTGTTTCTAACGGATGTATTTTCTTTATATTTGATTTATTATATGTAAATTCTATTCCATTATCTGTTTGTATTTCTTTTGGTTTGTACCCTAAATAATTTATCAACCTTAATACAAAATCAACTGTATTTGCTGGTGTATGTTCTTCATACCAATATAAAAATCTTTCTCTTGTTGCTTCATCTATATATGTATATTGATAAAACTTCTTATCTTCTGGGAGATTCTTACATTTACATTCATTTGGTACATATTTTACATCCATTTGCCCTTTTTCTCCAACATTTTTTGGTGTTTCATAATGCTTGTTATGTTTTTTCTTTGATGTATCTTTTATATTCATTCCCTTATAAAATTTAATATTTAATCTTCTCATCACCCTATATAATGCTGTTATTGTTCTTGTATATCCTTTTTCTCTCTTTAATTTCATCCATAATTCACATAATGTTATTCTTGGATTTCTTCTAACATAATTTCTTATCCATCTTATTTCTTGATTTGTATGTGCATTCGGATGCTTACTATTTGGTTTATGAGATTTATCTGTTATGCTTTCTTTTGTTCCATCATATGCTTTATTCCATCTCCATAAAGAAATCCTTGAAATATGATACTTTCTACATACATAATTTATATCTCCACAATTTCTATACATTTCTACTGCATATTTTCTTGTATTAATATCGTGCGGAAGATATCTTTTTTTATCTTTTTCTGTTATAATATTATTCATAAGTGATTTAAATCTCCTTTATATAAATTGTTTTCGCAACTCAATTATATATGATTTAAATCACTTATTCAATTTTTATTTATTTTGTTTCACATCAATTGTAACACTACATTATCTGTAAGTTTTTTTAGAAAGTTTTATTTCCCTAGCTTTTTTCTCTTTTTCTTTTCTTTTTGGCTATTGTAATAAATCAAAGAAGGATGGTTTTCTTTACCATCCTTACTCTATGCCTAAAATATCTTTTATTATTCTATTACTTTCTTGTATTGCTTCTTCAGTTAAAGTAGCAACTTTATGCTTTACTTGATTGAGATTAAGATACGTCATTTTCCTATATAAAACGGTGGAAGTATACCTTAGCGTACCTTTTTTTAGGTGATTTTCCGTGATGTTCTGATAATCTAAGATCTCTGGCACATTTTCACTCGCTGTAATAGGGCAAACAATAACCTCCGCTTTTTCAAAATTTTGTATTGCAGATACTACTAATGCTAATTCTTTCCCCCATGTTTCTACTCCAACCCTTTCATATCCTTCTGGGAAATAGCAATAATAGATATCACCTTTTCGAACAGATTCTCTATGAATCAAGTTATTTTCTATGATTCCTCGATTCTCTTTGACGAAGTCTTGTATTGGATTTAATTTTTCTCCATAAAGTGTTGTGATTTTTCGGATAATTCTTAGCTTGTCAATGCTACGTATCCGATGATAGTAAACTCTATCTGCTTCTTTAAGCTGTCGGTGAAATAGCTGTTTTAAAGTTTGTTCTGTAATTTGAATTACTTGAACAAGTCCATATCGTTTATTCCCAACATCATCCGATATGATGATCCCATATGAGCTATATTGCTCTGATTCACCTATTGTCCAAAATTCTACAACATCTCCTCGTCGCACCTTTGTATACCGCTTCATTTTTTCCCTCCTATTGCAATTGCAACCTTCGGCTTCTACTATCTCTTTCTTAAGTTCTTTTTTATTATATTCGTTTTTTTGCATTATGTCAATTATCTTTCTCGCATTTGTTTCATAAAATCTTGTTCTGCAAAATCAATAGCTTCTAATTTAGGACTTATCTTTAATTTTATTCCTACTGCTTTTGTAATAGGCTCTAATATTTTCAAACTAGCTTCATCTCTCACCAGTACCATTTTGGGTTTTCCAACTTGTAATAGAAAATCAATAAAAGAATTAGCACACTCTTCTGCATATTGAATTTCATTATCATATTTTTTTGCTTCTACTAGATGCATATCTAGTAACATTTGGCTATTGTGTTCTGCCATAATTTGAATACGAGGATAAATAATTTTATCTCCTTCTTTTCCAATTGGCATTGGAAGATAGTTTAAAAAATCATATTCAATTACCATTGGAGTCGTTTCTAATTTCTTTATTGCATTTTTTAAATCTTCTCCCATCTCCATCATTTGGATATAGATTGGTTCAAAAATCATTTGTGGCATAACTAAAGTTTGAAAACAATCCTTTTCTTCTTCATATCTTCTTAATATTGTTTCTCCATTTTCAAAATCTGCTTTTAAATCTCCTGTAGCTACTAAGGTAAAAATCTGATAAAAGTTTTCTAAGATAGTGGTCATTAATCCTACATCTTTTGTATCCATTTTTCTAGGAGCATAGCCCTTTTCCATACACTCAAAAGAAATCCATTCTTTCTGATAAGATACTCCTAATTCTTCCATTAATTTCATATTCTCTGGCATAGTTTCTCTTTTTGGAATATATTGACATATTAGACATTCATTATAGTTTAGTATCATATGTGTTGGTATATCATCTAAATGATCTAAAAAATTAGTAAGCTGGTCTCCGAAATAGATAGCGATTCCTTTATGCATTCCCGCTTTTCCCATTACACTACAATAAATGATGTCTCTTACTTCTGGTATGGTTAATGTCAAAATATCCATATCATTTAAATATTTCCATGGCTCTATCTTTTGTATCTCTTCTGCTACTGAATATAACTTCTTCCATTCTTTCTTTTCTTTTTCTGTTAATTTTTCCATTTACTAGCACCACCTATCTTTTTTCATTTTTATCATTATATCATAAATTAAGTAAATAGATTTTATTTTTTACTTATTCTACTAGGCAACAAAAAGACAGGCTTCTACTACTTGAATCCTATCTTTTTATACTTGATATAAACAGAAAATTTTTTTCTTAACTTATTCGTCAAATAATTTTACATGATAACTTCTATTTCATAAACACGGTTGTCATCTACTAATCGAATTTGTTTATCTTCTTTTTTCTCTCCATTTACAATAAATTTTTCTACTCCTATATTTCTTCCATTTGGGTTTTTTACTTGAATATGATAGATACTTCCTCCATATCGATACGTTATTTTATATTCCTTCCAATCTTTTGGAATACATGGCTGTATTTTTAGTACTTGTTTTTCTATCTTTAGTCCCAATATCGCTTCTATTCCTACCTGATAATACCAACTACTAGAGCCTGTATACCAAGTCCATCCTCCGCGTCCTGCTAGATTGTTTGCTCCATAAATATCTGCTGCAATAACATATGGTTCCACTCTATATTTTTTCGCTGCTTCTTTTGTCCTTGCATGCTCGATTGGGTTAATCATACGAAAATATTCTATAGCAGTATCTCCAAATCCTAACATAGTTTCTGCTAAAATAGACCAAACTGCACCATGTGTGTATTGTTGTTGTGGACATTTTTTCTATCCTACCTTTTTCTCATATTCTTTTCTAGCACATATAAAATTATTATTTAAATCTTGTAATGGTTTAAAATTGAAATAAATATCAACTTGCTTGTCGCTATGAATTTCAATTTTTTCTATAAATTCTCTAATTATTTCTTTTGTTGGTTTCTCAATATTAAGAAATTCTTCTATCAAATTATCTAATCTACTTTCATTTTTTGTCTTTTCACTTTCGCAAGATATTTCTTGCTCAAGTTCTTTGATGTCTTGTTCATATCCTTTTACAATTTCTTTTATTCTATTTGCATTTTTCATATATTCGTCAAGTGTAATAATTCCTGCCAATCTGTCATCATACATTACTTCCAATTTTCTATTTTCGCCCTCTACCCTCTGTTTAAAGGATTCTATTTGCTTTTTTATATCAAATTCTTTACATTGTTTTGATTTTGATTGTTTTGCAATCTCCTCTAGTTTTTTTGTATTAGAATATTCTTTGCAAACTTCTCTTAAAACTTCTAGCATCTGTTCTTCAAAAACTTGATAATTAAAATTGTGTGGAGAACATACATCGAACTTTCCAAATCTTCCATATCTTTGGCATCTACCATAGATATTTCCGTTTTTATCTGGACTTCTTATTCCAATATATCCTTTGCAATCATAACAACGAAGTAACCCTTTGAATAAATAATCATTTTGAACTACTCTTGAACCTTTGGTTGCTTGAATAACTTTTTTTGCTCTTTCAAAATCTTCTTTACTTATAATGGCTTCGTGCATATTTTCTACTTTTATCCAATCTTCTTCTGGTAAATCTATAAACTTTTTAGATTTAAAACTTACTTTCTTTCTTTTTCCTTGTATAACTGTTCCTGTATAAATTTCATTTGAAAGAATAAATCTTACTGTAGATTGTTGCCATAGTCCATAAGTGAGCGACCTTGCCCCTCTTTTTCTCTTGTTATAATCTGATGGAATTGGAATCTTCTTTTTACTTAAGTAATCAGCTATTTGCATTGTACCAAACCCTGCTAAATATTTTTCATATATTAGTTTTACAACATTTGCTGCTTCTTCATCTATAATTAAATGGTATTTATTTTTTGGATCTTTTTTATAGCCATAAGGTGCTGTTCCTAAATATTCTCCAAGATTTCTCTTTGATTGTAATACACTATTTATTTTCTTTGATGTGTCTTTTGCATACATTTCATTTAATATTGATTTAAATGGTGCTATATCATTGTTTGATGTATCATAAGCTGTATCTATATTGTCGAGTATTGCAACAAATCTCACTTCATGTTCTGGAAAATATGTTTCAATGTATAATCCTGATTGTACATAATTTCTTCCAAGTCTTGATAAATCTTTTGTTACTACCATATTGATTTTACCTGTTTCAATGTCTGCTATCATTCTATTAAATGCAGGTCTATCAAAACTTGTACCACTTACACCATCATCAACATATTCTGCAATAAAGTTTAATTTATTTTCTTTAATGTATTGCATTAGCAAAGTTCTTTGGTTTCCAATACTTTCACTTTCTTTATATTTTTCTTTTCCTTCATCTTCTCTTGAAAGCCTTATATATATGCCTACTTTATAATCAATATTATTCATTATTGTATAGCTCACTTTTACCTCCTTCTTATGCTATTTAAAGATAATGAGATAATATTGATACTCTTTGCAAGTATTATAACATATTATCTCATTAAATACCATTGTTTTTATGATTATGTTGCATTTATTTTTTCAACACATAGTTTCCAAATGCCCTTTCAATAATCCTCTCTAATTCTTCTCCTTTTTCATTAAATATAATATTTATCTTAAAATCGTTTTTCTTTTTATACTTTTTCTTCTCTGTCTTTTCTCCTTGCATAAATCTCACTCCTTTAGTTGTAATTATTTCCAATTTTTCCTTTCTTTATACAATACACTCTACTACTATCTCTTATAAATTTAAAAACCACAAGTGGTAAACACCCATATGAGATTTGCCCTCATTCCACCTTTAGTGAATCGCCCCTTTACATCACGTTAGCCAAGTCCTCCTAAAATTTTTCCAATTTCAGCTAGTAACTCATTGCTACACTTATATTTCTTTTCATCTATCCATTTTTGATTATACATGATTCTTATACAAATTCTTTGATAATATATATTACTATCAACGATATTATAAATTTGTAGTCTTTTACTTTTATCTATTTTACTTGCTAAAAGAATATTTTTTAGCATTTCATACATACTTGTTTTTACTTCTGTTCCTATACTAAATTTTTCTGTTCTTGGAAGTTTAAATAATATTGTAAGCATATATTCAATATATTTTTCTATTTTTACTATTATTACCAATCTGTTATCTTTATTTTTTTCCATCTCCATATATCCCCCTTTCAAAAAAAGAAGAAGAGACTCTGAAATTTCAAAGTTCTCTCCTTCTATCTGTGTTTGGAAACAAATTATAATAGTTTTACAGTGGTCAGTGCTACTTAATATAAAGCGTGGCACGAAAACCAGCGTAGCCATAGCAGTAATAAGGATAGCTGTAAAAGCGATGGGAGACACGATAATCGTTCCCATAATCGTGGTAACCGCCACCACGGATAATACGAAGCAAATTTTTGTTCTGTTCTTGTGTCCATTCACCCACATTACCTGCAAAGTCGTAGATGTTATTAGTACACCATTCTTCACTACTACCTGTTTCGACTACTTCTCTCGGAGAATTCTTTGAATTCCAATAGTTACCCCAATTGGTAGAATTCTCTGCAATATCACTAGGAGTTCTTACATTTGATTTGATAAACCACTCTAGTACCGAATCATATTCAGCACCAAAAGTCAGGTGACTTTTAACTACTTCATTATCTTCTATAATGGATGCAACCTTCTTGGCATCATCAAAATTGATGTTTACCCATGGCATAGTGCCTTTTACCGACTGTGGTTTACCAGTTTTCTTGTTCCTGGAAATGTTATATCGAGAAATATAAAATCCTCCATATTTCTTAACACTTTCAAGTTGCAACGCAAGTTCGCCCGTCAATGTTTCATGAAATTCACTTTCAGAAAATTCATCATTCAGATAATTTCTTCTTCCAAACTTCTCGGTAAATGAAACTCCATCAAGTGTTCCGTTAGAATCCAAACTTCCAACAGGAATCCACACAAACTGACTGCCATCAGAACATCTTTCAATTACAAAACCATTGTTCCATTCTCCACAAACATGCTTATATCCTTCTAGAATAGGAGGATTAGCATAATTTTCAGAGTAAACATTAGCTTTATCAATGTTCAGAGCTCTGATAATTAACTCTCCACTTGTTCCCTCTGAGACCTCAAAGGTTATACCCTTTTCTGCCTCTAGCACAAACTTTTCATACCGTTTCATAGTTTATACCTCCTTAAGTGATAATTTTATAACGGTTTCAACATAGCTATTGCTATTATGTTAATAATACCACATTTTCTTGCATTTTGCAAATTTTGTAAACTTGAGTTTTTTCGTTTGTGCCATTTTTTTAATTTTTTACCATCTGCTGTTACATCTACTATATTAGCTATATATTTATTGCTTGCAAAGCAACTTTTCGTTTCTTCACTTAAATATAAAATCATTGATAAAACTATTTTTTCTTTATCATTAAGTTCTTCATTTAATAAAATTTCTACTGGTATCCATAAACCTTTTAATTTTTGCATTTGCAATTCTCCTTTCATTTGTTTTTTATTTGCCTTACATTCGATTTTAAAGTCTTAAAAATAATTTTTAGTTAAATTTTTAGGGCAAAAAAATAAACCTTAAGATTTTGTCTTAAGGCTATATAATATATTTTTCATACTATTTCATAAATTACTATATTATTATTTAATTTCTTAAATATCATAAACTTTGTATTCTGTATCATTTAGTATCAGAATTTTGTTAAATAAGAAAATTCCTATTTCGTCATACTTAAACTTATTTATTTGTTTCTTTAGGCTTTTATACAATTCATCAAAGTTTTCAATATCTATTGGATATTGCTCTGGATATATAATTAATATATATTTATCATATGTAATATTGTTTTCTATCAATTTCCTATTATATTCTTCATATTTATCTAGTTTTTTATCTATTGACTTTTTTATACTTTGACATTTCGTTATTTCATTTTCCCAATATACGTATGAATAATCTACGCACTTATCTTTTTTATTTAATGTATATTTATAGTATGTTAATTTAGTAGAGAAATTATATTTTTTCTTTTTAAATAATTCTATATAAATATGATTTTCATCACTTTCCATAAAATCTACATGTTTTATAAACTCTTCTAGTTTTAGTCTTTGTCTGTCAGTATTCATTAAGTAACAATTTATTTTATCTTTATCTTTTGTATAAAACCAAGCATTATTTCCTATTCTTATATGTTTAATATAATCTTTAGCTTGTAACACATCTTTTATCATATCTTCTTTATTTCTGTAATGAATGTTACTGACCTGACTATTTAATTTTCCAAGATGTTTATATGCTTCATATAAACAATTATCTTTTTCTAATAATTTAGCTACAGATCTTTTAAGTATAGCTTTATTCTTCTCATCATCGTGCATAAAATAAGTAGTAAGTTCAACTGCAAATTTCAGTCCATTATATTCTATATAACAATCTGGAATATCTAATTTAGTTTCTAAATATCTAAAATTATTACCATATACAGCATTAAAATATTTTTCATTATATCGTTTTTCTATATTTTTTTGTTTTATCAAATTATTGCTCATAGTATTTCCTAATCTTCTATTTCCTATTTTTCTTCTAATAACCAATCTATTACATTTTTATGAATTATACCATTTTGTGAAAAGTCAAATTTATCCATTGTTAAAACATATTTAGGATAGTTATCTTCTATATTTTTAAATGCTCCAAATTCTCTTTCTACAACAGAATCATCTGCTAAAATATATGCTACTTGAATATATATCTTTTCCTTAAATCTTGTGGCTATAAAGTCTATTTCTCCATTCTCTAAATTTCCAACTTTAACATCATATCCTCTAGAAATTAACTCATTGTATACAATATTTTCAAGATATGCTCCTAATTGTGGTCTTTTTCCAATATTCATTATCTGTCCAAAGCCTAGATCCGTTAAATAATATTTATATTTTCCATTTAATATTCTTTTTCCTCTAACATCATATCTATCTGCTTTATTTATCATCATAGCTTTTGTCATATATTCTAAATAGTTATATAAAGTTATTTTTGAAACTTCTCTATCATCTTTATTTGCAAAATAATTTGATAAACTTTCTGCTGAAAAGTTCTGTGATGGTGTTGTAACTATATATTCTACTATTCTATTAAATAAATCTAAGTCTTTTATATTAAATCTTGCTATAATGTCTTTTACTAAAATAGAATTATAAACATCTGATAAATATGTTCTTGTTTGAATTTCATCTGTCATCATAAATCTTTGTGGAAGCCCACCCCAAGTCATATAATCATCAAATGCTTCTTCTATATCTTTTCTATCTGTTATATTTTTCAATTCACATACTTCTTTAAATGTAAATGGATACGTTTTAAAGCTTACATATCTTCCTGCTATATGTGTTGCAAGTTCTCCAGATAGTAAATCACTATTAGAACCTGTAATAAATATTGATACATTTTTAGATGCTTTAAATGAATTTATTGCTTTTTCCCAATGTTCAACATTTTGAATTTCATCAAAGAATAAATAATACTTATCTTCATTTACTATCTTTTCTTTAATGTAATTATGCAAATCCATGTCGTTTTTTATAAAAGCATAATCCTCATATTCAAAATTTATATATATTATTTGAGTTTCTGGTATTCCTTTTTCTTTTAATTCATCTATTATTTGCAACAATATAACAGATTTACCACATCTTCTGACTCCCATTATAACCTTTATTAAGTCTTGATCATAAAATGGTCTGATTTTAGATAGATATTTTTCACGAATAATCATACTTTTCTCCTTTTTGTTTAATTTACTTTATTATATTATAATTTCTTCTTTTTGTCAACAATTTTGTTTATTGTACTAAACAAAATTTGTTATTTTAATAATTTTGTTCAGTATGTAGTTATGTAAGAGTATCAATATTCTTATATATTCTGTTTCACTTTCCACTCGTTCAGAATTGTGGCCTTGGCTAGGCGTTCGAGAAAGATATTCTGGAAGGCGTACTTTTTTGTACGTTGACCAGAAATCTTTTGAAGAACAACAACGCCAAAACACAATTGTGGACGACTCTATGTAAAAATTGGTTATAACAACAACACTCATGGGTATATTGCCCTCCATTTTCACGCACTCCTGGTAAATATCCTTTGATATATCCTGGTTCTAATTTGCTTTTTTCAAAAGGTGGGTCTAATAGCTTAATAATACCATTTTCTCTATCGACCAGATGATTTCCTAAACTTTCCATAGAAATATATTTTTTATCATTATCTCCTGCTTTAGAAATAACAGACCAACTTTGTGAAATACCGTCAATTCTACACTCTTCGTTTTCAATACTACCTAAGGCTTCTCCATCATCCATAAAGGCTCGTTTGTACCATCTTCCATCCCATCCGCTTCGTATTTAATGCTTTTTTCAGCTTGATTTGAATATCCTCATATTCTGCTACTAATTCGTATTCTCCTTTTTGATTTACAATAGGAATAAATTTAGAAAGCACATCATAAAGGAAAAATCCAAGCCATACACTTTCTCCTTTTCCCTTATTTCCAACTGTTGAAAATCCATCATTCCAGTCTCCTGTTCCAATTTTAGGTAAGCCATTTTCTCCGAAATTTAACGATATATGAATCGCTCTTTTCGCATGTTCATAAAGAGTCTCTTTTGCCTCAGAAGGTAAGTGGATATCATATTCTTCATCTTCTCCTGGATTTAGCAATTCTCCTTGAATATATGGCACCTTCTCTTCTAAAACTCCCATATCTCCTGTTACGCGAATATATTCTCCTAGCACATATACAAGCCACAATCTGTCATCCGAAAAACGAGTACGAATTCCTCTTTGGGTTTCTTCATGCCACCAATGTTCTACATCTCCTTCAATAAACTGATGAGCAGCTGCTGTTAATAGCTGTTTCTTCATCCATTCTGGTTTTATATATTTGCATGCTAACGTATCTTGCAATTGGTCTCGGAAGCCAATAGCACCGCCGGATTGATAAAATCCAGTTTTTCCCCATAATCTTGCTGTTATTGTTTGATACATTAGCCATCCATTTAATAGAATATTGGCCGACTCTAGAGGCGTCTCTACTTGAATCTTGTGTAATAGCTCTTCCCAATATTTTTTTGTCTCTTCTAATTCTGCCTTTGCATTTGCTATCTTTGTATATTGATAGCTCTTTTCTTTACAAGAAATTAAATCCTTTTCTTGCCCTAATACAAATACCACTTCTTTCGTTTCATAACTAGCTAATTCCACTTCAATTTCAATCACAGCGCATGAGGATTCTCCGAAGTCCACTTTGATTGTCTAGACTTGTTTTGTCCAAACTTTCCGGATTTGCTAAACTTCCATTTCCCATAAAAGAGGTTTTACTACCCGTAAAAGAAGTAATTTCTTCACTACAAGAAAGATACGTTATTTGCTCTTTTTCCTCTGTTTGATATTCATTTTGAATATATATTAAATTATTGGACTCTTCTTTTTGAACTCTTAAATACCCATCTGTCTTTATTTCATCTTCTCCTAATACCGGTTTAATATAGTAGAGTAGTCTATATTTCTTTTTGAAAGGGTTGGTGTTTTGTAATTTTAAGATTTGTATTTTTACTTGATCTTTTCTTGGGACAAATATTGTATCTTCTTGTATCATACCAGAACTTGCATGTGTATATTTTCCATAGCCAAATCCATAAGTAACATAGTAGTCATTTTCATCTGGCATTGGATTGGCTCCTAAAGACCATTTCTTTCCGATTTCTTTGTCTTTGATATAGATTACTTCGGAAGGCACATCCTCTACTTGATTATTAGACCATGCCGTGATACGGTTTAAGCGACTATTTTGATTCCATGTATAGCCTCCCATATTTTCTGTTATTACAGTTCCAAAATCTTCATTGGCAAGAATATGACTCCATACAGTTGGTAATTTCTCTTCTCGATTCGTAACTAAATAATAGGTATCTCCTTTTTCCGAAAAGCCACCATATTCGTTATAGTATTTTAACTTCTCTCTTTCTTTAACCGGATGGGATATTTCCATCTTTTCTTCTATCAATAGTTTATTTTTTACAAGGTCTTTTCCAATATTCTTTTGTTTTTCTAGAAACTCTTCTTCTAATTCTTTTAAATGACTTACTGCTAACCCAGCTTTACAATCTACTAAAACATTGGCACGGAAAAGGAATAAATCGATATCTTCTTTTGTCATTTCACTTTCCGATAAAACAAAGATTCCTCCTGGTATATTCTTTAAATAGGCTTGGTGACTATTTAAAATTGCATTTTCAATGGCTTCTCTTACATAAGAATCATAAGAATATTTCTCTTCATCTAAAATAACAAAATCCATTTTTATATTTTTTAAACGAATCCATTCATAAGCTTTTAATAAATCCTCAATGACATAAATATCATTTACATCTTGAATACGAGCAACTAAAATTGGGATATCTCCTGAGATTCCAAATTTCCATAACTCACTCTGTAAATACGTCTTCTGTGGTAACTTTGATAGATATCTTGCTTTTAATGGATTTTGTAAAAGGAGATAAGAAAGTAACTTTTGATAACCTTCTACTTCTTTTCCTTTCAATCCAAGATATTGGTTTTCTGCTTCCACTCTTGCTCTTGCAAGTTCAAAACTTCTCTTTATTTTTTCGCTATTTTGATATTGTTTTATTTTTTCCTGTATTTCTTCTTTTTCTTTTCCTACGACTAACACAAAATCTAAAGTAGCAGTTTTCCCTGGCTTTATTTTAATAGCTCTTCGCATAGCAATAATTGGGTCAGTTACTAATCCAATTTTCTTAGAAAATGGTTTAGACTCTCTTATTTTTTGTGGAATTCTGTTATTTTCTCTTCCCTTTAGTTTTTCTTTATCGATTTCATATTCTATTTCTCCTACCGTTTCTTGTTCTGTATATAACATGGTAGCTAGCATATATCCTTGTTTATCTGGCTGTCTTTCTTTTCTTTTTACCAAAATACTTTCGGTTTCTTCTTCATATGCATAAGTTAAGAATAGATTATTAAATGCCATATGAGAATAATCATTTTCTTTTGGTGATAAGATTGGCTCCATAAAAGCAGTAATTTCTAAAGTTTCCTCACTATTTCCATAGTTGGTAACTTCTAGTCTTCGTATCTCTATTCCTTTTTCTTCTCCAGTCGTAATTTTCATCTTAGTCTCTATATTTCCATCCACTCTTGAAAATTCGTCTTTGTCTGGTGCAAAGATTACGGTATATTTTTCTGGTTTTTCCGAATAGTTGGCCATATAGCTGGTCCAAATACGATTGGTTTTAATATCTTTTAAATAAAAAAAGATTCCTTGGTCTATATCGCTGGTTCTTTTATATCGATTAATTAATATATCTTCATATTGACTATATCCTTTTCCGGTCTCATCCACAACTACGGTATATCCCTCGTTTGCAATGACATTTGTATTAGGTAACTTTTCTAGCATTTTGGTAAAAACTTTTTCGGTATAACTTTCGTAATCAGTATACCTTAATTTTTCCACCTTTTCTTTTTGTTCTTTTGTCACCATCATTTTTTCTGGCATTTTCTCTTGTAAAAGGATATCAACCGCCTCTATTTCTGGATTTTTACTAAATCTCTCCTGTAGTATATTTTGGTGAAATAGGTTATTTATTGCTAATAAAATTAATCCTTGATGATGTGCCATATACGTCTTTACTGGTACATATTGTTTTCCATAACGTAAACGAGAGGGTGTATAATCAATGGATTCATAGAACCCATATTTTCCTTTCATTTCTTGCTTCTCTAGTTCTTTTAGATTTTTCACAACATCTTTTGGGGCATCATTAATTGCTAAGATACTACCATAAGGAGCTACTACCATTTCATCTGCTAGCCCTCTTTTCAATCCAAGCCATGGTATTCCAAATGCTTTATATTGATAATTTCCATTTAAGTCTTTTAAATAAAATGCAGCTTCTGAAATTCCCCAGGGAATTCCTAGTTTTTTTGTATATTCCTTTTGACTTTCTATCATAAATTTGCAAGATTCATCTAGTATACTTCCTGGATATTTTTTAATATTAATCGTTGGCATTAAATATTCAAACGCTGTTCCAGACCATGAAATTAATCCTTTATATTGGTTTAGCACCGTCATTGTTCTACTTAAACTGTTCCAATGTTTTTCTGGTACATCTTTTTTACTAATAGCTATTAAACTAGCTTGTCTTGCTTCTGAAGCAAGCAAGTCGTAATAGGAGTCGGTTAATTTATTTTCTTCTACGTTATATCCAATGGAAAATAGCTGGGCTTCTGAGTCATAAAGGATAGAAAAATCAGTATCTCGTATTAATTTTTCTGTTATTTTTATCATGCTTTCTATTTTTTGAATTCGATTTTGTTTCTTTTCTTTTTCTATTTTTTCTTCTTCGTTTTCAATTTCTTTCTGTTCTTCTATTGATTTCATTTCTGCTTGTATTTTTTCTTTTGCTTCTTGTAAAAAGCTTTTTAGTGTATATACATAACCGATAAAATTGCCACTATCCACAGTAGACACATATCTCGGTATCAAAGGGACTAAAGTATCTATTTGATACCAGTTATATAGATGTCCATTCCATTTTGGAAGAGAGGTGATAGTATTTAACATATTTTCTAATATATCTAATACATTTTCTAAAGTATCAAATCCAAAATCATATCCAGAGCAAATGGCAAGCAATCCTAATCCAATATTAGTAGAGGAAGTTCTATTTACCGCTAGTGGTTTACGGTCTTCTTGATAATTATCCGGTGGTAAATAGTGATTGGCTTTATTCATATATTCTTTAAAAAATTGCCAAGTCTCTTTTGCAATTTCTCTCATATATTCTTGTTCTTCTTTGTTTAGTAATTCGATTGGCTTCTTTTTCTTTTCTTCTTTACTAATATACCATGCAACATATGGTGCTACTAGCCAGCTAATCGCTAATGCATATAGGAGGATACTTACGATGTGAAATGGATAGAAAGATAGGATAACAAGTAGTAAAATTCCTGCTAATACATTTATTAGCATCGTTTTATAGTAAGTTATTACATCATTTTTTGCCTGTTTTTCCGCTTCTTCTGCTGTTGTCCACTCTAGTAATCTTCGTTTTGTAATTAGCATTCGATAACCTGTTTTAACAACTGCTGTTAACGCACTATATGCTTTATGTGGTAAAAAGCTAAGACTAAGGATTCCTCGTATCATACTAGCTTGCAATCCAGATAATTGCTTCGTAAAAGTCTTTTGCTTTTTGTTTCCTTCTTTGCGGAAGATAATATAGTTTATGACATCTAATATACTTGGATAAATAACCGTTATGATAAGAAGTAGCAATACACCCCATACGGGAATATTTCTTGCCATTTTCCAAATAGCAAAATAGCAAAGGGCAAGAAAGCACGCCGGTTCAATAAGGCTTCTTCTCAAATTATCTGCTATTTTATATTTTGCAAGTAAAGGAAGTGGATTTTCTATCTTTTCTCCTTTTTTATTCTTTACTCTCTTTTTAAGCCAAGTGATAATCTGCCAATCTCCACGTATCCATCGATGAAGTCTTGTCATAAAACTATTGTATTTTGTCGGGTAACCATCCATTAATAAAATATCGCTTACTAAGCCACATCGAATATAGTTTCCTTCTAGTAAATCATGACTAAGGACGGTATTTTCTGGTATCGCCTCACCTAATACTTCTGAAAATACTCCTACATTATAGATTCCTTTACCAGTAAAAATACCTTCTCCAAAATTGTCTTGATACGTATCGGAAATCGCATTGGTATATGGGTCTGTTCCTCCAGAACCGGCAAAAATTTTAGTAAATTTTGTTTTTTGACTAGAGATTAAATCAATTCCTACTCTTGGTTGCATAATTCCATAACCATCAATAACGATATTTTTTTGTTTATTGATAACTGGTGTATTTAAAATATGACGCATTGCCCCTACTAATTGAAAAGCCGTATTTAATACTAATTTTGTGTCTGCATCTAAGGTAATGATATATTTTATTTCCGGAATTTTAGTTTCTTGTTTTTCTGTTTTTAGAGAGTCGTTATCCACAATTTGTTCTTTTTTCTGTGTATATTCTTCTATGGTATTAGTACGAAACGGATTTTTCTGTTTTCCCAAAATGTATTCATTAAACTGATTTAGCAAACCTCTCTTTCGTTCCCAGCCTAAAAAGCTACTTTCACTTGTATTCCATATTCTTTTTCGGTAGATAAAGTGGAAAATAGGAAAACCGGATACTGGATATTTTGTATTTAATTTTTTACATGCTTTGATTCCTGCTTTTATGACTTCTTCATCAAATGGCTCTTCTTCTTGTTTACTGCTAGATGCATCCCCTAACAAAGCAAAATATAGATTAGGAGATTGGTTTGCAAGATAGAACACTTCGAGTTGATGATATAGGTCATCTACTTTATCCTTACTTTTTATAATAGTAGGAATTACAACGAAAGTACGACTGTCTTCCGGAATTTTATTTTGCATGTCTAATTTTGGTATTCTTTTCGGTTTTACTATCTTTCCTAAAATATATTGCACCGTTTGTATTAAAATTTCTGAAAGCGGTAGGAATAGGAAGATTCCCCCTAATACACTGAAGAAAATCTGATGGGACATTTCATATAAAGAATAGATAGTAAAAAGAGAAAGTAGAAAACTTCCTAAAAAAACGCCTATTACATATCGTTTTATTTTTTGCTCTCTTCTTGGTTTATATACTTTCTTAGTTTGTAACGTATTCATTAAGCTAACATAGCCATCTGCAATTAAATAATAGCCAATATGGGTCTTTTTCTCTAAGACCTCTAGATATTCTCCTTCTTTTAATGGTTTTTCTCCTTGCTTTACTTGCTCGAAATACTCTTTCTGCTCTCCTGCAAGTTCTAATAACTTTTCAGCAATATATAGCTCTGATACTTTTGTTTTTTTTGCAATCTGTTTTATCGCATTTCGGTAGTCTGCTTTTGATTCATAATCCATTCTGCAATATACCCCTGCCGGATCTTCATTTAGCAGTTCTTCTACCCCATTAATTTGCTCAAAGATTTCTAAGAAATTAATACGTTTAATTACTTTCATACTTGTGATTGCATTTGCCATTGAAACCTTTTTTACTGCGATATCAAAATGCTCTTTTTTGATAACTTCATCAATTGTTGTTCCCATCTTTATAACCTGCTCTTCTAATGCCGCAAGATAACCAGAAGCTTTTCTCCCTCTTCTTTTTAGTTGATGGGACATATATTCAATAAAAGGATATTTCATTTCGCCATAACCAAATAGTTTGGCTTTATATGTCATTGGCATTTTATATTTTTGTTTTTCTTTTGGTTTATTATCAATAATTCTTTCAATGATATTTTCTACCCTTTGTTTTTGCATTCCAGAAGAATAGATTTTTTCACAAATATCACGTATATTCTGAATTAGGACAATTTGTATAAAGATACCAATATTCCAAATTTCCTCCATACTAAGAGTCTTTTTTCTTTGATAGGCCTTTAACAGACTTTCTAAAAGGTTTCCATCCATTCGATTATCCGTATAGGCTATCATTTCAGATGCTAATACGTATATTCTTGCAAATCCATGATACATCCCTCCTTGGATTCCCAAGAAGTTAGTATATTTTTTTAAGGTTAATTCTTTTTGAATGGATTTTACTGTTTCTTCTAAGATATAGTAGTTATCTAGAATCCATTCCCCTGCAGGATGAATACTAATTCCTAATTTTAAATCTTCATTTAGCATTTGATATACTTTTGTAATAAAAGCAAAATTTTCTTCCATACTAGGAATAGGATACGTATCACGGTCTGAAGTATCTTTTAAGACCTGGTCTGCCGCTACTTTTTCTAAGTAATTTTCTAGTTGTTGCTTATCTAGCATCGCACCTTTTCTATTTAATACTCTTGTATTTTTCAAAATTTTCCACTCGCTTTCTTCGCTAAATACTCATTTTTCTTTTTTGTACTTAGTTTTTACGAAAAGTGGTAAATTTATGCATGATAGGGAAAACTCGTTGAATGAAAGCATACTTGCCTTTTATGCAAATATAGTCAGGAATATCCTAATTTTAATAGTTTTTCATAAGATATAGGAAAAAATATAAAGAGCACAGACAGCAAAAATCAGGAAATGAATAAAAGGTAAGTAGCTTTGTTTTTGAAGAATAGAACACTTGCGTTAGTATTATTTTGTATTAGAAAATTAGATATGTCTAGCAATGTATAAAACTTCTACTATAAACATTGGGAAATTCTATATTCTAAATATAGAAAAAATAAAAAGACAAGATTAGTAACGAATCTTGTCTTTTTATCTATTTAATATTAATTTTATCTATTTCTCATAGAAATAGTCAATGATTCCATTATAGATTCCCCAAGCTAGTTTATCTTGATACTCATCTGTTAAAAGTTGTTGTTCTTCTTCTGGATTTGATAAAAATCCACATTCCACAATACTAGTCGGTATTTCTACATGTTTCATAATATATACCGTATCTAGTTTCATTGCTACTCTTTTATTTTCTTTTTGTATCGCTTCATTCAAATTGTTTTGAAGGCTTTTAGCAAGTTTAGTACTTTGTTCATTTCCTTCTTTAAAGAAACATTGCCATCCATAATATTGCTGTTGTGGTATTTTATTTAAATGGATGGATACAAAAACATCAGCACTAGATTCATTTCCTATTTTTACTCGATTACGAATATCGGATATTTTCTTTTCTTTCAATGTCGTTTTATCTATATCATAAATTCCATTCTCATCACTACGAGTAAGGATAACTGTAGCTCCACTTTGCTCTAATAAATTTTGTACTTTTAGAGCAATTTTTAAATTTGTCTGTGCTTCTGTTGTTCCCTTACTACTTTGTGCTCCTTCATCTGGCACCCCATGACCTGCATCTAACACAATTACTTTATTACTAACTGGAAGACTAACCGTTTCTACTGTTTTATTTTCCTTCATTTTATTTGTTGCTAATAAACTAGAAAACACAACAACAAATAGTAGTATTGATGTTACAATTAATCTCTTTTTATGTAATACAATCATTTCTATCTCCCCATCTCTTTTATTCTACTACTGCTATATATATGGTAAAATTTTTAGGGTTATTCATGTTCGTGTAAAATAAATTCGAGAAAATATAATTTTTAAATAGTAAACTAATAATCAAAAATTTTATTTGTAGTTGGTACTGATAACTCGATTGCTAGATTTGAAAAAACACATAAAAGATGGAGCAATTATGAAAAAAAGTATTTGAATAAAGAATTAGTAAGAAAAATAAAGTGGATATAAAAAGTAAAAACAATAATCTTTAATTAGATTATTGTTTTTACAAATTGAATACATTGTTATATTCCTTGTTCTTCCTTCTTTAATTTTTCTGAACCAATACTTCCTTTTTCTGCAAATCTATTATTATATTTTTGTATTACACCAATCAGTGCTTTTGATAAATCTATATCTAAACTATTAGCAATACAAGTCAAAGAAAACAATGTATCACCCATTTCAGATTCTAAATTATTCGTTTTATTAAAATCTTGTTTTCCATAATTTGAACCTTTTAATAGTTCTTTTCCTAATTCCCCCATTTCTGAAGTTAAGTCAATGTATCTTAATTCTGGTGATGTTTCTAAATCATATTTTTTTACCATTTCCAAAACTAATCCTTGTATAGCTTGTAAAGTTAAACCTTCATCTTTTTTCAATTTTATCACTCCTCTAATATTTCACTTTCAAAAAATCTTTCTTGAAATTCTGTTAAAGCCTCTATTTGCTCCTTATTATATTTTTTATCTTCTGGTACTACAATCAATTTATCATCATCATCATTTAATCTATGAATTACTGCTATACATTTTCCTGTATATTCTTCCCTTGGTTCAAATACACCAAGCACATATGCATCTAGCTCTTCTCCATCTCCACTTATAGTATTTGGAATATATCCATAATTTACGGGATAAATAAAATCCCATTTAGGGTGTTTTGAACCCATTGGTCTATCCATCTTTACATTTACTATTTTTCCAATATAATTATATGATTCACGTTGCTTTAACTTAATACATTTTTCATTTTTCAAATCATTATTAATTTTATGTACTGGAAAATCCCTGCATCTTAGTACTTCTTTTACACATTTAGGTAAAATATTATATTCCTCTATTTTATCCAAATCCAACCACTCATATTGCAAATATTCTTTTCCCTCTACATTGTGTAAAGTATAATCTATCTTTTTATCTTCCTCATTTGTAAATTCGACCTTATGCACAAATAAAATCTCATGATATTTAGATTCATTCATTTCAAAAAAGTTTTCAATTGTTGCTATATATCCTGTTAATTCTATTTGCTTTCCTAACTCTTCTTGTATTTCTCTTTCTATAGTTTTTGCTGAATTTTCTCCTATTTCCACTCTACCACCAGGTAAACAATAGTGGTTTTTATTTACATCTCTATGAACTAATATTTTCTTATTATGTATAATTACTCCTGCTGCTCTTACATTTAATTTGTAATTTTTAACATCTAAAGTTAAATCCATTTTTTCTTATCCTCTTTTTATTTTTATTTTACCATTTTTTAAATTCTACAAATCGATATAATATAGTTTTTCTCCACTAGACAATTTATCCAAAAACTTTGCTCCAAATTTTTCATAATAATTCTCTAGCTTTGTTTTTAAATATAATCGTTTAATTGCTCTTTTTCTAGCCTCTCCTAAAATTGCATTATTTAGTATTTTAGAATAACCATTTCCCCTATATTTTCTTTTCACATACATAGTTGCATACCAAGGAAATAAATTTTTTCTTTCATCTCCATCAGTTGGAAATATTGAAATAAAACCAATTAGTTTGTTGTTATCCAATAAAATTAATTTACAAAAATATAAATTATCGAACAGATTATTAATTTTTTCAATTTTCTTGTCAATTTTATTTTCAAATTCCTTATCACTATTTGTTGCTTTTCCCCATTCATTATGTTCTAAAATAGCAACTTCTCTTAAATATTCTTTTTTATCTTTTAAATTATATATTTTCAACATTTTTATACTCCATTTGTTATTTATATTATACTTCCGGTAAGCGTTGAACTTATTTGTTCTAAATGTTCATATAAAAAATTACATAACTTCGTTCTAAAAAATGCAAATTCTAAAAGTTCTTTTTGATTATAATCATCATTATATTCTTTGTATCCATATATACTACTAACTAATTGCAATAAGTATATGTAAGATGCATATTTTAAATCATATTGATTTAATTTTATATATTTAGTAAATACTTTAAAATAATCTACCAATGTATCTATATTTATATTTCCATCTTGTGCCTCTTTATCAATATAGCTATATGATCTCATTATCTCCCATACAATTGGTAATTTCTTTGCTTTTTCAAAATCAATTATTGTAGGTTCTTTTTTATCATTATATATCAGCTGCTGTGTACAAAAATCCCCATGACTGTTTAGCATTGTTAATTTTTTTATACTATCAAAATCAAAATTTTCTTCAATTTCTTTTGAAATTTTTATTTTATGATCAATATCTTCTTCAATTTGTTTTTTATATTTATTATCACCTTTAAGCTCTTTTTTTAGTTGCTTCATTTTTTCTATTCCTGCATGTATTCTATTTTTAGAAAAATACTCTATAATATTTTCTTCACTTAACTCTGGAAAATCCATTAATTCTTTTGTTAGTTTACCCAGAATATTTGCACATTCTATTACTTCTTTGTAATCTCCTGTATTACTTTCGACAGTATATCCATCAATAAATTCTTGTACTATTATTATTCTCCCCTCATTTGCAATATAAAATTTATTATCCATTGTTTTTACATATTTAGGAACATTAATTTTTCTTTTTCGTAAAAAGTTAATTATTTTTACTTCTTTGATAATGGTGTCTTTAGTTCTTTTAGTTGTAAATTCTTTTAATATGTATTTACCTTTATCTGATTTAATTTTAAAAATATTTGAAGTTCCTCTATTAATTTCCGATATATCAATTGCAATAATATCATATTCTTTTTCTAATATACATTTAATTTTATTTTCATTTAAATTTGATTTTTCAATTCCCATAACAGTATTTTTTCCTTTTATTTCCTGTTTTCCCATATTTTATCATTTTATTTAGTTTCTATCAATAAAAATAGAAAAAATTGCAAACTTTTACATCTGCAATATTGGTTTTATATAGGTTTGGTTTAAGAACGATTTTCCTGTATCGTTTTAGTTTTAGACTATCCAAATAAATTGAATGGGATATTTTGAAAAAGTATATAGCATTTTATATAAAATAAAAGGATTGTTTTTTAATAATGTTTTGCTAATATATATTTTACTAATTTCTTTTTCCTGTGTTATTTTCTCTATTTCTTTGATTAAATTTTTCTTTTCTATTTCTTGATAATTTCCCTCTTCCTCTTCTATTCGTTTTTGTAATTCTTTTTCTTTCTTTCTATCTTTTTTTATTCCATAGTCTAGAAAAGGGACTACTGAATAAAGAATCCACTTTTGTTTAATAGGTCCTACTATTTCATATATTCCTTGTAGATTTTCTTTTCTTATTTTTTCTTTTTCGAGACAAAATAGAATATATTGTTTTTTAGTAATTGATATACTTTTTCGGTCTACTGTATTTATCATATACTGCAGAGCTATTTCCCTTAGTTTTGTCAAATTATCGATAGTAAAAAAATTTTCTTTTGCAATATCTATTTTTTCTCTTTTATATACCTTTCCTTGATTAATTCTACTAATTAATTCTTCTGGTTCCATGTCAATTAATTCCACATTATCTGCTAGTTTTAGCATACTATCTGGAACTCCTTCTGTTACTTTTACTTTTGCAATTTCCTTTACTTTCCCCCTTATACTTTCAATATGCTGAATGTTTAATGTTGTATAAACATCAATCCCATGTTCTAATAAAACTTTTACATCTTGATACCTTTTTTCATTCACCAAATTTCCACTATTAGTATGTGCTAGTTCATCTATTAAAATAAGGTCTGGTTTTCTTTCTAATGCAGCTTGTAAGTCAAATTCTGTAAGTGTTATATTTTTATATATTACTTTTTTAACAGGTAATATTTCAAACCCCTCTAATAGTGCTAATGTTTCTTCTCTTGCATGTCTTTCTATATATCCTACTACTACATCTCTTCCTGCTTTTTTTACTTCATGTGCCAAATCTAACATATGATATGTCTTTCCTACTCCTGCTGCATATCCAAGAAATATCTTTAATTTTCCGTTTGGTTTCTTCCTTATCCTCTACTTGAATACTTTCTAAAATTTCTTCTGGAGAAAGCTTATTCATTTTTTTCTTCCTCCTCTAATGCTAAATTTAATTGTAATACATTTACGACCTTTTCTCCCAGTACTCCTGGGTTCTTTGTGTTTTCTTTAATTATCTTTTCTATTTTTTCTTTCTCCATTTTTCTATTATTTGCAATTCTTTCTACCTGAAAATATGCTGCCTCTGTACGAATATCTGGATCTTGTTTACTAGCTGATATGGTAATTAAGTCCTGCGGAATGTCTTCTAAATCGGAAGTTTCTGTTAATCTCTTTATTCTTTTTGTTATCTCTTCTTCATTAGTCGGTCTTCCCCAAAAATATTTGTCTTCAGAAAAACTTTGTGAGACATAGAAAGAGCCTACTAATTGTCCATCTTTTTGCACTAAATTCCCTTTAGCTGTTTTTGGAAAGAATATACGAGCAAAAGCCGTCACTATAGTGGGATATATAATCCCACAAAGAAAAGTTAAAATAGCCAAAAATAAAATGTTTTGTTTCAATTGTTTTTTCAAAATTGTTTCCTCCTTCCTTATAACAACCATGTAATAAAGATATCAATTAACTTAATTCCAATAAATGGTGTTAAAATTCCACCTAATCCATAGATAAATAAATTTCGTTTTAATAGTTTTTCTGCTGGCATTTCTTCATAACGTACACCTTTTAATGCAATTGGTATTAAAGCTAAGATAATAAGGGTGTTAAATATAATAGCGGATAAAATAGCAGTATGCATATTAGATAATTTCATAATATTTAATACTTTTAGTTGCGGATAGAAAACAGCAAATAGAGAAGGAATAATTGCAAAATACTTTGCAATATCATTAGCGATACTAAAGGTTGTTAAAGCTCCTCTCGTCATTAATAAGCCTTTCCCTACCTTTACAATGTCAATTAATTTGGTAGGATTAGAGTCTAAGTCAACCATATTTCCTGCTTCTTTAGCTGCTGTTGTTCCGCTATTCATTGCAACTGCTACATCTGCTGCTGCTAATGCTGGAGCATCGTTCGTTCCGTCCCCTGTCATAGCTACGAGGTGTCCTTCTTTTTGATATTTACGAATGAGTTTTAATTTTGCCTCTGGTGTTGCTTCTGCTAAAAAATCATCTACCCCCGCTTCTCTTGCTATAGCATGTGCTGTTACTTCATTATCTCCTGTTATCATAATCGTTTTAATTCCCATTTTTCTTAAATCTTGAAAACGTTCTTTCATTCCACCTTTTATAATATCTTTCAGATACACAACCCCATACACCTTTTCATTAGAAGCTACTACTAGAGGAGTTCCTCCTTGTTTTGCTACTTTCTCTACAATGTCTTTGGCTTCTTCTGGAAAAGTAATTCCATTTTTTTCTACATATGCTTGAATACTACTAGCTGCCCCTTTTCTTATTTTCTTCTCCCCTAAATTAATTCCACTCATTTTGGTACTTGCAGAAAAAGGTACAAATTCCGCATGTAATTCTTGTATATTCTGCGGTCTAATATTAAATTCATTTTTAGCTAAAATTACAATACTCCTTCCTTCTGGTGTTTCATCACTTGCAGAAGAAAGACTTGCATAATATGCTAATTCCTCTTTTTTAATCCCTTGAAGAGGAATAAACTCACTTGCCTGTCTATTTCCTAAGGTAATAGTTCCTGTCTTATCTAGTAACAAAATATCCACATCTCCTGCCGCTTCAATCGCTCTTCCGGAGGATGCTAATACCTTTTTACGATTTAGTCGACTCATTCCAGCAATCCCAATACTAGATACCAACGCCCCTATTGTAGTAGGAGCTAAACATACAAATAGCGCAATTAGTGCAAGTATCGATACCATTACTTGCAGGTTCTGCATACGAACGGTAAAATGTTCGAATAGAAAAAGAGAAATCGTAACAAAGATAAAAACTATCGTAAGAGAAAGTAATAAAATTTCCAGCGTTCTTTCATTTGGTGTTTTCTGTCTTTTAGCACCTTCTATCATTTCTATCATCTTATCTAAAAAGCTCTCTCCTGGGAGAACCGTTATTCTAATGATTAATTCATCAGAAAGTACGGTTGTTCCACCTGTTACACTATTTCTATCTCCACCTGCTTCTCGTATAACAGGCGCGCTTTCTCCTGTAATAGCGCTTTCGTCAACTGAGGCAACTCCTAGTATTACTTCTCCATCTAATGGAATTTGTTCTCCTGCTTTTACAAGTACAATTTCTCCCTTTTCCAATTCATTGGCTTGTTTTTTGGTCTGCTTACTATCCCATTCTGGCCTTTCTAATACGGTAGCAACAATATCCTGTTTTGTTTTTCTTAACTCTCTTGCCTCCGCTTTTCCTCTACCTTCTGCCAAACTTTCTGAAAAATTAGCAAAGAGAACTGTAAACCACAAAAAGAGCATAATAACTCCAATATATCCTGTCGTTTCCGCCGTCTGGATAAAGAACGAGAAAATCCATTGAAAACTCGTAATAATAGCGCAGAGATAAACCGCAAACATTATCTTATTTTCTAATTGTTTCTTAAAACTTAATTTCTTAATAGCATCAATACAAGCATCTATCCATATTTCTCTTTTCACTTTCTCTCCTCACCTCTACTTTCGAAAAGCCTCTGCTATTGGTCCTAAGCTAATTGCTGGAAGAAAACTTAAAGCTCCGATAAAAAGAATTACTAATACCACTAATAGTCCGAAGACAAAATTACTTGTGTCTAAAGAGCCGCTATTCGTTGCTACTATCTTTTTGCCTGCTAAACTTTCTCCAATTTTTAAAGCTGCATATATAGGTAAAAATCTTGCTACTAACATATTAATTGCAAGTACTATATTACTTATTAAAAAATTAGATTGAAACCCAGTTAGGTTACTTCCATTATTTGCACCTGTTGATGTCGCTGCATACAAAATTTGAGAAAGTGTATGCGGCCCCTCTCCAGACACATATTGGAATAAATTCGGAACCATTGTTAGAATACTTGTTGTTATTAAAATGCAAATTGGTGTTGTAAGAATAAGAATCATTGCCATTTTCATTTCATACGGTTCTATTTTCTTTCTTAAATAAATTGGTGATTTTCCAATCATTAATCCAGCAATAAATACCGAAACTAAAATATATCCTAATATCGTATAAAGTCCTGAACCAACTCCTCCAAATACAATTTCTCCTGTTCCCATTAAAAATAGGCTAATTGCAGTGCTTATAGGATGATTTGCTTCTTGCAAGCTGTTAACCGAACCATTACTACTACTAGTAGTAAAACCTGTCCATATTCCAGATAGAGTACCTCCTATTCTTGCTTCTTTTCCGCTTAAACTATTATTTTCTTCTAGAAATGCTACTGTTGTTACAGAAAGGATTAGATATATTAGCATAACGATAAAAATCATATATCCTTGTTTTTTCTCTTTCACTGCTCTTCCAAAGAAAAACACCATTGCCATGGGAATAAGTAAAATACTAAAGCATTCGATATAGTTGGTAAATGCATTTGGATTTTCTAATTTAGAAGCTCCATTTGCTCCATAATATCCTCCTCCATTACTTCCTAGCTGTTTAATTGCAATTTGACTTGCTACTGGTCCTAATATAATCTCCTGTTTTTCTCCTTTTTCCATCGTCTCTATAGTAGCAGAACTTTGAAAGGTTTGTACCACACCAGAGGCTACTAAGATACCAGAAGTAGCAAGAGAAATCGGTAATAGTAAATATAGAATAATACGAATTCCATCTTGATATAAGTTTCCTAACTTTTTATTTTCTCTAGCCATTATTCCTCTCACTACTGCAAATGCTACTGCTATTCCGACTGCTGCAGATAAAAAGTTCTGAACTGTTAATAGTAACATTTGTGTAACAGGGGTTAAGGCTTCTTGTCCTACATAATTTTGCCAATTGGTATTGGTTACAAAACTAACTGCTATATTTAATATTTGAGAAAAGGAAAGATTGTCTCCTTGTTTAATTCCATTTTGAATCCCTAATACAATAAGGAAAATTATAATAGATAGAAAAGATATCCATAAAATAGATACAAAATACTCTTTTGCACTCATTTGTTTTTGTGTGATTGGTAAGATTTTTTCTATTTTCTTTTCTACTGGTTTTATGAATTTTATAAAACGATTTTTTTCTCCCCTATAAATTTTTTCTATATATTTACTTAGTAAATACGCAAAAAATATGAGTGGAATAATAAAAACCATAATTCTAGATAATATTTCCATATTTTCTTCTCCTTATGTTTCATTATTTCCACTCTTATTTTGTTTTATGCAAAATGCATTCGTTCTCTATTTGGTTTTTTTCTGTCTTCTCTTTTCCTTTTGCTTTTATGATAATAGCTAATGTTTCTTTTAATAATTCTTCGCTTTCTCCTGCCATTTCTTCAAAATTACTTTTTGAAGTTTCGCAAAGCGGGCAAGTCCAATAATCGTTTAAATTTTGCCATTTCTCTTCTTGTCTTTTTTCATTATATATATATCCGCATTTTTTACATTTATATTCTTTCATTACTTTCCTCTTTTCTATTATTTTAGTTTTACTATATCGCAAATGATAATAATTCTCAATATACAATAAACCACCAAAAAAGAAAAGGTAAATTCCTTTTCTTTTACGTTCTATAACGTTTCTGTTTGTCTTCTATCTACTGCATAGGAGCTTCCCATTGTTGTCTTTGCAATATGTTTTACTTGTGCTCCTACTTCTCCTATTTCTAAAATATTATGAAATCTTCCACAATCCACTGCTACTACTCCTATTGAGATAGAAGTTAGTGGAAATTGTTCTACAATTCCTTTTCTGTTTTCTACTTCTAGATATCCTCTTTCCTTATCTGTTTGTGTAAAGTAATTTAATACTTGTAAATCAAATTCTACAATAATATCTTGACAAATTTTCTCATAATCTGTTTCCGATACAATTGCTACAAAATCGTCTCCTCCAATATGTCCTACAAAAGAATCTACATTTTCGACACTATGTACATTGTTGGAAATGACTCTTGCTGTGAATTTTATAATTTCGTCACCTTTTAAAAATCCATATACATCATTATAGGCTTTAAAATTATCTAAATCTAGATATAAAACAGCAAAGTTTTCTTTATTTAATAGTCTTTTCTTTAATTCTGCATGAATTTGTACATTTCCAGGAAGTCCTGTTAAAGGACTCACTCTTCTATTCATATACATTAGTCCTACCATGTTTTTAATTGTATAATAGATGTATTCTGCATCTACTGGTTTCTTAATATAATATTGGATAGAAGTCTTTAATACATCTAAGCGATGTTTTTTATCCGTGTTAGAAGATACCACAATAATAGGGGTAATAATATTATCATCATCTGCTCGAATCTGTTTGCATACCTCGATAATATCTTTTGTAATATCATCTTCATTAATAATGAATAGTGAAGGAATATTTTTCAAAGCCATGTCTATTTGTTCACTTTTTACACTTTTAAATTTATAATTTCTATCGTTTTTAAATATTTCCCTATATTTTAGTACATTACTTTCATCATCACTTATAATGTATATTTCTTGAAACATATTTTTTCTCCTTTGCTTCATCCATATTTATTCAAGGATATTGTATCGATTTTATTTTAAAGTTGCAACACTTTTTCGCAAAAAAATAAGAAAAATTTACATTTTTTCCTATTTTTCTTTCTTTTATTTTTCTTTATTCTTTCCAATTTTCTTCATATAATCTAACTTTTGGTTTAAGAATTCACTAATATTTTCTGATTTCATTGTTGGAAATGCCTTTTTTAAACGAATCGTATGTTTATATAATTTTCTAGCTAGTGTTTTTTGTTTCTGTTTTAACTCATCAATTACATTTTGCATTTCTTCTATATTTTCTGTTTTATGTTCTTGCACCGTATTTTTTAACTCTTCTAACTTTTCTTTAATGTTTTCTCCAATTTCCGCTAATAACTTTAATTTACTATCAAATCCCTTTACTTTTACAACACTACTAATAAAATCTACTAATAGAGCAAGATATGCAATTACATTACAAAAAATTAATATGTTTTGTGGAACTAACATTAGTTTTCCATCGATAAACGGATGAATCCATTCAATGAATACAACTCCTAGAATTCCCCAGAAAAGAGAATTCATTAGACAAACTCTTCCTTTAATATTAAATCGGTTTGGTGTATAATCCCAATATTTTGTATGAAATACTTTTTCTAATGCCCATCCTACGAAATATTCCCAAATAGATAATATAAAAAACGATACAATAAAAAGGATGATATATTTTCCTTTTAGGCTATTTAAGAATAAAAACATAATAATAGCACCAAATCCATAAATAGGACAAATTGGTCCATGTAAGAAGCCACTGTTAACTGGCTTTTTCTCAATAAAAGTTTTGACAATAGATTCTAATATCCATCCAAAAAAGGAATAAATAATAAAATAACTACTTAATTTTAAAATAAACTCTATGTCCATATATTCTCCTTCTTTTATTTTTTCTCTTTGTTTTGCATCTTTTTTCTCCAAAAAAGTCATTCTGATTTTAATCCTTGTTTTATATTATAACTAGTATCAGAATGACTTTTTATTTTATTATTACTTTATTTCATGGATGATATTCACATTTTCCACTTTTTGCTGTCTCTGCACCTGCCATATTAAATGCCTGAGCTGATATTTCATTTGAGCCTTCTGCTAATTTTTGTCGATACTCTACAAGTTTAGCACCGTTTCCTCGAATTCGATATCCTTGCCCATTTAATACATATTCTATCTTTTCAATTCCCTCTTCATCTGTTGCTCTGATAATAAGTTCTCCTCCATCTTGTAATAATTGAAGGTTTGGCTTTGTTACTCCTTTAATCTCTTGTGATTTTTCTTGTCTTTGATTTTGGGCATCGATTGCAATTACCGTTAAATTGTTTAATCCTTTTTTAATATCAATTGTGGTTTCCACAGTTGTTGGATTATCTGGATTAAGTTCAATTACTGTTTCTGCTTCATTGTTCCATTTATAAGTAACAGAAGTTAAGCTTTCTTTTCCTGTAACTACTATTTTTATTTTATTCTCAATAACAGAGAATGTAATGGTTGGTTTTCCGTCTTCTGTAATATATTCTTTTTCAAAAGGATATTCTATTCCATCCATATCTACTATTTTTATGTTTAATTTATTATTTCCTACTGGTAGCTCTATTGTTTGCTCAATTTGTGTCTTTCCTTGCATCTGTATCGTCTGTTCATTTGCATTATTCCAACTATATACAATCTTTTGAATTCCTTTGGCATAGGACGCTTTAATAATAACTTGGTTATCTTGTTTATCAATTGAAACTTCTGGTTTCTGTTCTTCTGTTTGATTTTGTCCTGGATTTTTCTTTTCTTTTGTGATTGTATCTTGATAAATAGCATATGAACCTTGTCCTATACAAGCTAGTCCAAAAATAATGGTAATTATCGTAAAAAATAATACTACTTTATGTATTTCAATAGGGCCTTTTTTCTTTCCTGTATATAGTATTTGGTTCATTTCTAATTTCACCTCTTCTTCTACGGAAGATTATATCATATGCATTTTTCCTTGTAAACTACTATCGGTAAATTTAAATGGTTATGTATGTGTCAAGTAAATGTAGGCAATTTTTTTATCTTCTTGTATAATCCTTAAATCTCAATTGCTTCAACACTTTAAAATATTTTTGGTTTATTTAATAAACGTAGTTTTTATTAGCTACATCTCATTTCATTAAAACTCCTTAATTTCATTATTTCTTTCATAAATTTAGATTTTATTAATACATTATGACTTACCGTATTCTCTTCTGTCAACATTTTATCTGCCCTATGCATTTTTTTATTTGCTTTTATATTTTCTTCTATTTCTTTTATCCATTCTTCTACACTTGTATCTATTGGTATTGGTGTTTCTATATCTTCTAATCTAAATTTTTCATTTAATACACATACTTTTGCTAATGCATTTGCTCCATGTTCTCCAAATGCTTTCCTTCCACTACAAAATCTTTTTTCTAATTTACTAAATATCTGACTTTCTTGTGTCCCCATGTTCCTATATTCTATTCCTTCTGGTGCTTCTGGAACTTCTATTATATCTTGATATCTTGCTAAATCATTACTTAAATAACTTCGTAATTTATTTAATTTCTTTACTGCGTTATATTCTCCTCCTAATTCGTATTTCAATTCTTCTATTGCTGATGGTATCTTATTATATTGCTTTGTATTAACCAATCCTTTGATAATATTTCTATATCCTTTGGGTACATCTCTTACTATTTCTTGCATGATATGAAATTGATCTTTTTGATAAAATCCTCCTTTTGCTGTTATTCCTTTTGTCCATTTTGCTCCATCTCCATTTGTTACTCTTACTTTTATTTTATTTACATCATATTGGCTAAATACTCTTGCATCTCTTAATTCTTTTATTTCCTTTGGCTTCATTATTCCTGCTATATATTGTTTGTTGACTAATGAATGCCTCTTGTCATCTTTTTTCCACCCTTCATACATTACGTGTAATTTTAATTCTGTTTTTACCTTCATCTTGGGATTAAATTCTTTATTCTCTTTTTTGCATTTTTCTTTTTGTTTATCTAATCTCTTTTGTCTATCTTTTCCTTGTAAATTTATCCATATTCCGTCTGCTTCTTCAAACAATGCTGTTATTTGCTTTAATCCTTCTATTAATTGCCCTTTCTTTAAAAATTTCCTTTCTTCTTTTTCTTTTCTTGTTATTTTATCTCCAATTTTCATTATTATTGTTCGTATTGCTTCGAAACTTAATGTTGCATTTGTCGTTTCTTTTATTACTGTTTCTGCTTTTCTGTATGAATCTGTTATCGGTACTGTTTCTATTATCTTTTCAATTAAATTCTCTGAAACTTTCCCTTCTTCGTTTATATGCATCTTTTCGTCTAACAAATATACTGTTTTCTTTATCCCATTTTCTTCCGTTTCATACATTACTCTTCGATATTCTACTTCACCCATTATTGTTTTTATTGTGTTACCCCTTAGGCCTTTATGTCTATACTTTCTACTATCTCTAGCATTCATCAATTTCCTGTCATAACTTTCTAGTATTAATTTTAAAATCAAACAGCCAAAACCACATACAAATTTAAATATTTTCTTTTCTAAATTATTGAATTTTATTTCATTTTCTGGTATTATTTCCTCAAACATAGATATCATCCTTTCTTTGTGTGTTTAGCAATTCACATTGTATTGGATTATCTATGTTTTTTCAATATTTTACGAAAAAATTAATGTAGACAAGTTTTTTATTTTGCCTACATTAATTTTACACTAACAATGGTTATAGACAATTGCTACTTCTTTCAAATGTAAAAAATATATAAAATTGTCGAAAAAACATTTAATTTTTTTCAAAAATGTGATATCTTACATAGAGTTATCTTTGAAATATATTAGAGAATTACAGGGGGAAAAAATGGAAAGAGAAGTTAATGAAGAAAAAAGGAAAAAATTTATGGAATATGCAGGTAAAAGAGTAAACAATGTTATTCATGATATTCAAATCCTAGAACCAATGGCTAGAAGCAATTCCTATGATTTTACTAAACAAGATGTAGAGGAAATGTTTCTTGCTATGCAAGATGTTTTAAATGAAGCAAAAGAAGAATTTAATAAAAAGTTTGAAGAAAAAGTAAGAAGTTCAAAAAAAGTATTTACTTTTGGCTCTTCCACTTCAACTACTATTCAGACTTCAGTTACTACTTCAGATATAGAGGATCATATAGAAACAACAGAATAAAATGAATTTTATTTTTATTAAAAAAGGACCATGTTAATAAACTTCTTAACATGGTTCCTTTAGCTATTTATTATGCTTTTTGTGTCTATAGATAATAATTCCTATGACAGTTCCTATTACTAAAAGAACTATAGCTCCACTCATTATCCAAATCCATGTATTCGTTTTTTGTACTTTTATGGTAATATTACTTTCTGAATTTGTCTCTTGATTTTGAGCATCATTTCTATTGACTGCTTTTGTTATTTGAGCAGGAGTTAAAATAATTGTATTAATCTTTGTTTCTACAGGGTAAGTGAAGCTTACTTCTACTGTCTTTGATTCTCCTGGTTCAAGCTTTTCTGCTGCTAATTGATTTGTTATAATCTCTCCATTTTGCATTCTCCAACTAGTATTTTCTTGTTCCTCAAAAATAAGTCCTTCTGGAATGGTATCTTTTATCTCGGATGCATAACCAGAGATATCCCCTTTATTTACAACCGTTATTTGGTATTTTACCTTGATCTGTTTATCTTTTAAATCCTTTTTTGAAATATCTAATACAATATTCTTTTCTTTCTTTTCTCCAGCTTCATATAGAGTTTCTTCTTGTCCATTTTCCTTTATAGTAATAGATTGTATTCCTTTTTGTGTACTTAATGCAAAATTCCCAATTCGAACGCTTTCTCGAGAAATATTATCTGCTGCTAATGTATTAACAGTATAATCTACATCCTCTACAACTTCCCCTTGCTTATCTTGTGTTTCCGTTATTTCTATTGTTGAATTCGCAATTCTATTAGCATTAGCATTATTTTCTTCTACTTTTAGTACATATTGAATTTCCTGATAAGAAGGAGTTTTTCTATCTATTGTTTTATTAATTGGCTTATCTGCTAAATAATCCGTTTCTATCGTTTTTCCATCTTCTTGTAGCTTCCATCCGTATTTTTTATTTATCTCGTTTTCACTATTCCAAACAAGCCCCTCTGGAATCGTTACTCTTACTATACTTGCAATCCCATCCATATTTCCCTCATTATATACACGTGCTGTATAGTAAATGGTGTCTTGATTCATTACGGTCATTTCTGATTTATTTTCTTGATATTCCCATGTATTTGTTTCTGGTAGATATTTTACTTGTGGTATCCTATTGTTTACCTCTAATCCTCCCACTTTTGTAATAAATTGTTTCATTGCTAAATCCATATAAACGACTTTTATGTTTTCTGCACTAATATCATCTTCTTCTGCTACTTTGTTATTTGGAATAGAGTCTCTATCCGTAACTTCATTTCCGATTCCATCCGAATCATCTATAATTTCTGCTATAGTATAGATATTCGGTTTTGAAATCGCTTCCCTTTTTACCTTTACAACAATCTTTACATCACGATAGTCTGGAGTTTTTTGTAATACACCATCAAAAGCTTTGATTTTGGATGTACCACTTGTCTCTTCTTTCTCTTTCGATAAATAATCTGTCTGCCATCTACCATCTTCTGTTTTTTGCCATCCATATAGCTGGTTAACAGCATCCTCGGTTACTAATTCTAATCCTTCTGGAATTGTTACTGCAATTTTCTTCGCATAGCCTTCCATATCACCTTCATTATAGATTCGTACCGTATACGTAATTGTCTGTCCTTCTTTTACTTCTAATGGAGTGGTAACCCCTTGATAAGTAAATTCCATTGTATCCAAATTTGTACTAACTTTTGGAATTCTGCTTGTTATTTCATTTTCTCCTACTTTACTAACAAAAGTTTTCAATGCTAAATCATATTGTTGCATCCTTACTTTTTCAATATCGATATCATCTTCACCTAAAACACCATTGTTAGGAGTAGAATCTACATCTTGTACAAGGTTTCCGTCCTTATCTAGATTTTCTCCAATTTCTGCCTGATTAATCAAAATTCTATCCGATGCATTTCTCTCTACTACTTTTAAAACCAATTTCACTTCCTTATATGCTGGTTGCGTCATAGTATCTTTATCAAATGCTGGTATTTTTGCATTATCCTCTAATAGTGGTTCTGGTTTCGTAAGATAATTGGTAGAAAGGCTTTTTAAATCTTCTGATAAGCTCCAGTTGTATTCTAAGTTTGTATCATTATCAATAATGAAGCTTAACCCCTCTGGAATATTAGCTATAAGCTTGCTTGCATATCCATCTATGGTTCCTTCGTTATATACACAAAAAGTATAGGTTATCGTATCACCATTCTTTACTGCAATTGGGTCTTTTACACTACTATATATAATTTTTCCTGTGCTTTCATCATAACTCATTTGAGGAAGTCTATTTTCAATACTTTGTCCATTTATATCGGTAATCGCTGCTTTTAATGACAAATCAAATTTATGAATAGCATTATGAATGGTTTGTTCTTCCATTTTTTCTTCCTTTTGTACAATAGCAACTGGTTGTTGTTTTGCAAAGGTAGCTCCATTTGTCCAGAAGGTGATAGAAGAAGGATAATAGTTTATTTGTGTTTTTAATTCTACTTGTGTTACTTCAATTCGATTTGCTGGTATTTCTAAATAAAAAGATACGGTTTCTCCGTTTTGTTTTGTTTGTATATATTTGTCTAGCCCTTCTTTTCCTTCTAATTTTTCTCCATTTGCTGTAAGAATAGTATAGTCCATAAGCTCTCTATTCTTTTGGTCTGTTACAACTGCTTGTAATGTATATGGTGCATTCGTATTTTTTTTAATTTCATAAGGTCCTACTATCATATTTCCACTTTCATCTAATGTCATACTAGGAGTTGTTTTTTGCACTGTAACTGGTGCTGGTAATTGCTTTTCTCCCTCTTTTGCATATAAGCTAGCATCTGTATTAGCTGCATTGATGAAATAATGGTATAACTGGTTCATTTGTGTAAGTCTCATACTTCCTTCTTGCTTTTCTAATTCTATTAAGTTCGAATCTAGTCCTGCCATTAGATTTGTTTTTATATCTACTAAGTTGTCGGTATGATAATTACGATCCTCGCTATTGGTATAATACCAGATAGCTAATTGTTGTACGACCTCAATATCTTCATCCGTTAGTTGTGAATCTTGTATTCCAGCTATTTTCAAAAGTGCTACTTTTTGTTCTTCTGTCGATTTTAGTGGAAGATAACTATTATCTAGAATCCATAGAACTTGTGGTAAATTCTCACCTATTTCTAAATAACCTTTTGGTATTGTATCGCTTTTCATATTAAGGGATTTATTATAAATGGCAGTTGTTTCTTTAGAATCTAATTGCATGAAGCCTTTTTCTGCTTTTAGGCAATAAATACTTTCATCCCAAGTATGAGATGTTCCATCCGCACGGTATTGAATAATTTTAGGAACTTTCTTCCCCCCTATTTGATATCCATATCCTGATTCTCTTAGGAAAACAACTCCTAGTTTTAGAGAATTTTCAGAAGCAGCATAAGAAATGCTAGATATCGCTAGCATGATAATTACAATGAATATACCACAAATAATTCCTTTCTTATGTGTTCTCATTTTGTTTCCTTCCTTTAATTCTCTGTTTTACTTGCAATACACAGCTCTCCTATCTAATTTTACTTTGTTTTTCTAAAATAGTCAATAGAAAAAGCTGGCACATCCCCAGTAGTTATGAGGATTCCGGCTTTTTCTCCTACGGATAGTATCTTTTCGTTTTTTCTTTATTTTTCTTATTACTATATATCTTTTTTGTTACATTTTTGTCATACTCTTTTCTAATCCTGTGTAACCTTTATTTCCCTATGAAAAAGAAGAAAAGGAATGAACTCTTCTTCTTTTTCATTCCTCTTCTGTTTATTTTCCTTTGGTTTTATATATTAGTTTGAGATTATAGAACATATTTCTTAATTAGGAATACTCCACCTGCTACTGTTACTAATACGATTCCTCCTAATCCTAGATATAACATGTTTGTTCCTCCACCTAGTTCGATAGTTACCATTACTGGCGCATCATCGATATCGTCTTCTCCTTGTTTTTTATTTCCTGGTGTTGAATCAATATCTGGTGTTCCACTTTCGTTGTAATCTTCTTCTATTTCAGCTATATTGTTCATTACTCCGAAGTTCTTTTTCTCTTTATCCCATTCTAATACTACTTCTACTTCTGCACTTTCCCCTGGTTGTAGTAAAGTATTTTCTAATTTTCTTGTTACAATTTTGTTTCCTTCTTCTACTTTCCAATCTGGGTTATCTTCTTGATTGAAGATTAGTCCATCTGGAATATAGTCTGCAATCTCTTTTGCATATCCTGCAATTTCACCTTCGTTTGTAATTCGAATACTATATCTAAATTTTACTGTTACTTCATTTAATTTCTTTCTATGTAGATCTACTTTTACAATATCTTCTGGGTCATCTTCTGCATGATGTCCTGTTTCTGTTGTAGTAACCTTTCCGTTTTCCGTAATTTCTACTGTTGTTACCCATTTACGTAGTGCTAAGTCAAAGTATTTTACTTTTACATGTTCTACGTCAATATCGTCTTCTTCTGGTACATTATTTCCTGGTGTTGAGTCAACATCTTCTACTGGTTTTCCATCTTTATCACTATCATCTGCAATTTCTGCTGTATTAGTGATAATTCTATCTGATGTGTTTGGTTCTGTTACTTTAAATGCTATTTTAATATCTCGATAGTCCGGATTTAATGGTTCTTCACTACTTATCTCTTTGTTTTTATCAAATGCCTTAATTAAGTTTGCTCCTTCTTTTTCTTCATTTTCTTTTGCTAAGTAGTCTGTTGCAATTTGTTTTCCATCTTCTGATATTGTCCAACGATATTCTTTGTTAATCTCATGGTCTGGTAAAAATTCTAATCCTTTTGGTACATCATCTACTACTTTATTCGCATAGCCATCCATTTTACCTTCATTATAGATTCTTAAAGTATAGATAACCGTATCACCATTGGTTACTTCTACTGGTACTTTTGTATGTTCGTATGTAAGTTTTCCTGCATTTCCATCATAACTTACTTGTGGAATTCTATTATTTACTTCTAGACTATTTACTCCTGTGATGAATTTACGAAGTGCTAAGTCGAAGTATACTAGTTTTACATGTTCTACATCAATATCGTCTTCTTCTGGCACGTTATTTCCTGGTGTTGAGTCTATATCTTCTATTGGGTTTCCATCTTTATCACTATCATCTGCAATTTCTGCTGTATTGGTTAAAATACGGTCTGATGTATTGGGTTCTATAACTTTAAATGCTATTTTAATATCTCGATAGTCTGGATTTAGTGGTTCTGTGCTGCTTAATGCTTTTTCTGGTTCATAATGTTTAATTAAATTTGCTCCAGCTGTTTTTTCTTGTTCTTTTGCTAAGTAGTCTGTTGTAATACTCTTTCCATCTGAAGATGCTTTCCAACGATATTCTTTGTTAATTTCATTTTCTGGTAAAAATTCTAATCCATCTGGTACATCATCAGTTACTGCTTTTGCATATCCGTCAATGGTTCCTTCATTGTAAATTCTTAAGGTATAGATAACCGTATCACCATTTTGTACTGGTACTGGTTCTTTTGTATGGGTATATACTAAGTTTCCATTTTGATTATTAATACTTACTACTGGCACTCTGTTGGTTACTGCTGTATCATTTACTCCAGTAATAAATTTACGAAGTGCCAAGTCGAATTTCTCAACTGGTGTTTCTAACTCAACTGGTGTTTCTTTTCTAGCTTTTTCAATAATTGCTAATGGTTGTTCTTTATTAAAGGAAGTTCCATTTGTCCAGAAACGAATATCTGAATATGAATATTTCACTTTCGTTGCTAATTTTACACTTTCTACAACTTTACTACTTGGTATTTGAATATAGAATGTTACACTTTCTCCTGTAGCTTTAGCATTTATCATATCTTCTAAAGTAGTATCTGCATCTACTGCACCTTTATTTTCATCTAATACTGTATAGTTTGTAATTTTTGTTCCTTTCTCATCTGTAACAGTTCTTTCTAATGTATATGGTGAATCATTATTCTTTTTAATGGTATATGGTCCTGCAATATGGTTTCCATCTACATCACTTGTAAGTTTTGGATTTGTTCTTTGTACAGTAATTGGGTCTGCTGTTACAGTACTACTGCTATATTGTCCTGCATTGGCTTTTGCCGCTGTAATTAAGTAAGTATAAAGCGCTTTAGCATCATCCTCACGATTCCATCCATATTTGTTGTCCTCATCTGATGTTAAATCCGACATTCCAGTATAGTTGGTATCATTATTTTTTATCATATTAATCCATAGTTCTGGTAATGTTTCTCTATGATAAGTTGGATTATCACTATTTGTAAAATACCAAATAGCTGCTTGTTGTACTACTTCGATATCATCATCTGTTAAATAGTCATATACTACTCCTGCTGCATCTAATAGAGCTTGTCTTTCTTCTGGAGTGGATTGTTTTGGTAAGTAACTATTATCTAATAACCATAATACATTGTTATAGTTATCTCCTAGATTTAAATATTTTGTTACTTGGTCTCTTTCGTTTTTCATATCAAAGGATAGGTTGTATACTCTCTTTTGGATATTTCCATCTGTATTAGAAGCAAAACCTTGCTCTGCTTTTAAACAGTAGATTGCATTACTCCAATCAATTGTACTTCCATCTGTATATTTTACAATTTTCCATACATTTGGATTTCCTGCTATGGTAGGATTTCCTCCATATCCATAACCATATCCACTTTCCCTTAATCTTACAATTCCAAAAGTTGTATCTGGTTCTGTTTTAGCAAATACATTTGTTGTAATTCCTAATACCATAATACTTGCTAATAGAGAAATCGTAATCAAAAATAGTTTTCTTTTTAGTTTCATATTTTGATACCTTCCTTTATCTTGATATATTTGTTTTTCTATTATACGCATTTTCCTTATCTATATTTTACTATAGTTTGGGAACAAGTCAATAGCTTATTTTTCCAGGCTTTCTTAGGTTATTTCTATCATCTTTCTTTCCTACTACGGAAGCTACTTTTCTAAGATATACTTTTCCTAAAATCCCTTATATTACAATTATATAACATTTTTCAATATTTTTCAACTTTTTATGTTAATAATGCGGTGTTTTCCTTTATTTCCCTAGATTTTGTCCTATCTTATAACTATTTTTCTCCTCTCCCTTTTATACCAATAAAATCACTATACTATCTATACATTTATTCTTTAACATGTAACATGTCTATATGATAGGGATTTTTTAATGCAGTATAATACTAAAATAGTAAAAAATAATAGAGAGTAGCTAACCCACTCTCTAATGGAGGCGACACCCGGATTTGAACCGAGGATCAGAGTTTTGCAGACTCGTGCCTTACCACTTGGCTATGTCGCCATTTATTTTATTGTATGCCCCTACCTTCCATTTTATGACTAATTTAAATGGAGCGAGGAGCGTCGCTCACCCTTCATAACCTATGACTTTATGCTATGTTCATACGGCTTTAAATAAAGTTATAAACATTATCTTTTAAAATACTAATTTTTAACCAACAATCCTATTGTTTCTAAATTAGCTAAGAAAATCAGGGTTAAAGAAAAACCTACTAAAAGCCTGCAAGAAAAAGAAAAACTAGGATGGTATAATTTTTTAATTTATGATAAAATCATCTCAAATAGTAATGTGTAGGAGCGATAGAATATGAAAGATAAGTGATATATTTATTACCGTATATATATTTTTTTCTTGCTTGACTTCTACATAAGTGTATTTACATAGAAATCAAGCAAGAAGAGTTTTGAATATTGCCATTTGAGTTCAACATAAATCAAATTGATTCTATCTATTGAAATAATATATTCTTATCATTCTAATCTCATAACAAGCTCTCCTTATTCAAACAAATTATTCGTTAAATAATTTGTTAAATTCTTTAGCATTTCCGTTAAAAACATTCATATCTATTCGATTTTCTTTACCATCATATCCTATTAGTCTGGCTTTATTAGTAAACTGCCAAAATGTCCACTCTCGATTATCCTTCAATTTTGGAGTAAAATAAACATCTCTAATCCAAATAGCATTATCGTTAAAATTATTTGCTATATATAAATTATAAGATTTATAAGTTGCATATATAATTGGCTTTTTTTCATAATAATCTTCTAATCGTTTCAACATTATTCCTAACTGTTTTTGAGTTTCTTCTACATTCGGAATATTTCTTTGTTTATCTCCGTAAAATTCAATATCTATTGCTGGTGCAAGCATATCATCTGTTTTTGGTACATTTCTTATAAAATTGTCTGCCTGTCTATTTCCCTGACTGTCATAACTAAAAAAGTGGTATGCTCCTACCTTCAAGTTTGTTTTCCTAGCATTTTCGTAATTTATATTAAAACTTCTATCTACAAAATAACTACCTTCTGTTGCTTTAATAAAAGCAAATTTTATTCCTTGATTTGATAAACTATCCCAATCAATATTTCCTTGATAATCCGAAACGTCTACTCCTCTAATTTCATATTTTTCCTCTGATGGATAATTAAATATAATTATTCCAAAATACCAAAGAATAAATAATATTATAATAATTATTGCTATTAAACTTGTTATAATCAAAACTCTCTTTTTCACTATTTTTCTCCTATTCGATAAATAATAAATTTGTATAATTTTTCTTTATCCTTCTTACATATTAAAATAAATACTATAGCTAATACGCATTTATAGAAGTTCCATTTTCCTACATATACTTTATAAAAGTCTTCATTAATAAAAATACTATTATGTTAAATACTAATATTGTAAAAATGCTTAATATATAATTAAATTTAATATTTTTGGAATAAATATAATCAATCCTATTATTGCAGCTCCAATCGCTAATACAAGTACCCCACTCGCTGAAATATCTTTTGCAATTTTAGCTTTTTCATTTTTATAGGGCATTGCAATATCTACAGTTTTTTCAAGAGCTGTATTAAATAATTCTCCTGCAATGACAGTAGAAAATAGTATGATACAAACAATCCATTCACTACAACTAATTTTTAGTAAAATTCCCATTAATATTACTAAAATCATGATTGTTATATGTATTTTCATGTTTCTTTCTGTTTGAAATGCAGAAAGAAATCCTTCAAAAGCATACTTAAAACTATTGACTATCTTTTTTGTTTTTACTTTTATTATTCTTTTTCTTCTTAATTTCATAATTACTCTCTTTCTAAAACAAATTTATTCACTAAACTTATATATACAATTAAATAAGAAATTGATATTAAAAATCCAGCTAATACATCACTTGTATAATGTACTCCTAAATAAATTCTACTAATTCCAATAGCTATTATTAAAGTACCCAAAATTGTAATTAGAGCCCACTTTATATATTTATTTTTTACATATTTATATATTAGGTATATGATAAAACCATAAAATGCCATACTGATCATAGAGTGTCCTGATGGAAAACTATAACCACTTTCATTAATAATTCTATATTCCATTGGTCTTGGTCTTTGTAATACTCTTTTTAATAAAAGATTTAATACTGCTATTATTCCTAAATTTGAAATTACAGATATTCCGATTTTTTTATTTTTAATTACTATTAATAGGATAACAGCTGTTAAAATCAAAAAAGTCGCTCCTCCGAAATTCGTAATAAATTTTGCTATTGGTGTTGCAAAATCAGATATTAAATATGTCGATATAAATTTAAAGCCTATTATATCTCCATTCATAATTTCTTTATTAAACACATCTTCAGCAAGTGCTAAAAATCCTACTATACAAATAAATAAAATAATCCATTTCCAATTTTTTATAATAATTCCCTTTATTTTCTCTGTATGTTGTTTCATTTATTTTCCTTTCGTATTTTTATTTTCTAAAACAGTTAGTCTGCTAATTCAAAAATATGCCAAACATTATATCCATTTTTATTTTTATACTAATAAAGTTAATGTTCCTACCACAATCAGAATTAATCCTAATGAAGATTTTGTATTTAACTTTTCTTTTAAGATAAAGTAAGAAAATCCGATTGTTATAATAATGCTTGATTTGTCTATTGGAACTACTATACTTGCCTCTCCATTTTGTAATGCTTTATAATAACATAACCAAGATAGTCCTGTTGTCAATCCTGATAATATTAAAAATTTCCAACTTTTTTTGTCTATATTTTTTATTTCACCTTGTTTTTTTGTTACAAAAACTACTACCCAAGCCATTATTAAAACTACTATTGTTCTAATTGCTGTTCCTAAATTTGATTCAACACCCTCTATTCCTACTTTTCCTAAAATAGATGTTAAACTTGCAAATATTGCTGATCCAAATGCGAATAATAACCATTTATTATCTTTTGTTTGTTTGTTATCCTCTTTTTTCTCTATCATTAAATATGTACCAATACCAATTAAAACAATAGATATTATTTTTAATACTGTTACTTTTTCTCCTAAAAAAATCATAGCTAAAACCATTGTTAATATTGTACTTGACTTATCTATTGGTGTTACTTTATTAACATTTCCTAATTGTAATGCTTTAAAATAGCAAAGCCAAGACAAACCTGTTGCTATCCCCGATAATATTAAAAATATAACTGTCTTTGTTGTAAGTTCAGTTATTGTATGAAATGATCCTACTATCAATACCATTAACCAAGAAAATATTAAGATTACTATTGTCCTAATTGCCGTTGCTAAATTCGAATCTGTATTTTTTATTCCTATTTTAGCAAGTATTGCTGTTATTCCTGCAAAAAATGCTGAACCAAATGCATATAAAATCCACATTTTACCCTTCTCCTTTTTACTTATTTATTATTTATTATTTTTATTATCGTTTCAGATTTATAGTTTAGTAGGTAAGTATCTTAACACAAGCCTCTATATTTGTTTACATTTCCTTTATTCCATCTTTAACTAATTGATATGCTCTATATTTTAAATCTGCTATATTTAAAACTATTTCACTTGCTAAATTCATATATTTATTTGTTTTTATATAAGCAAAACTACAAAATCCACTCATAGCAAAGAAAAATTGATCCGGTATTTTTTCGCCAGTCTTATTTATATAGATATCTTCTATACCATTCCACATACATTCATAATCATCTAAATATGTTTAAAATTTTCTATAATTTTATTCATTTAGATCAACTCCCTATCATTTATTAGTATAATAACATAAACGCAAGTATATCTCAATATATAAGAGCCTATCTTTTATAGATAAGCCCTTATATATTATTTGAATTTTAATCTTATATCTTCCTTGAATTGTTTTTGAGATGGATTTCCTTCTACCCTAAATATTTTATTATTCTTTATATCATATATTACTGACCATACTGTATCTGCTCCAGTTTTTCTATCATACTGACACATAAAGCCATATTTCCCAGATAATATATCTTTTGCCAAATTAAAAGAAAAATTATTACTATTTACTTTTAACGCATTGTAAGCAACAGTATATCTTTCATCACTTCGCCAATCATCTATATCTGGATTTCTATATTCTTTCATCTCTAGAGAATTAAAATTATTGGCTGTAGCAATAAAGTTACCATCATTATTTGGTCTTATGATCTTATTTTTTTCTGGATTACATTCTACAACAACAAGTTCTCCATATTTGTCAGCAATGGTTAAGGTTTGTGCTGAAGAAATAGGTAATTCCTCTAATTTCTTTAATGCTTCATTTGTTGTTTTACATTTTTCTAACAAATATCTAACTAACATGCCTGCATTAAAGCCTGGTTTTTTTATTTTTGGATAAACAAAAGTTAAGCCTATTGCTAATCCATATTCATTTATTCCGTCTTCTATTTCTACAAATGCAGTTGTATTCCCACTAAAAGAATAAACATTGTCTAGTTTGTAAAGACAATTCATATATAGTTTTTCAATTTCTACTAAAAAATCGCTATTCCTTCCAAATATTATATTATTGTTATCTTTAAAAGCAAAACAGGTACATTTATTATTAAATTCAAAACAATACATGCTTAATAAGAAAGTATATAAATTTTCATAAGAATCCCTTTGTCCGTCTGATATTCCTTTTATCTCCTCTAATATTTCAGGATAGTATTTTTGATATATAGGTAAGCACTTTTTAGCAAACTCCTTTCTTTGTTCTGTAATTATAAAAGTATGGCTTTGACTAATTATTTTCCCATTTTTATATAACAAGTTACCCCAAATATAACCTGCATTATAATGAGTACCTTTAAATCTTCCATGATACATTTTTGTATCTCTCCTTATTATAAATATATTGTAAGCACTTACTATTTAAAGTTTAGAAAATTAAAAAATTATTGTCAATACTTTTGTTTACTATAATAATTTCTTTTTAAAAAAGATTAGCAATAAAAAATTGTTTTTACCTCCTATTTTTAAGACACAACAAAATTAAAAAACGCTTTTTTAAAAGCAAGTAATTATCAATGAATTACTTGCTACTTTAAAATTCTTTTTTACTATCTAATACGCTCCAACTATTGAACGAACTATAATACCTAATCCAGAGCCAAAACTGTAATTTATTATCTTTTATCTTTCCAATAGCCAATAATATTATTTGAAAGTTCTATTGGATTATCCGCATTGACCTCATGTCTTGCATTAGCAATAATATGTAAATTACTACCTTTTATATTTTTGTTTAGTGATCTTGCACTCTCCATATTAGTATTATCTTTTTCTCCACATAAAACTAAAGTAGGACATTTTACTTTTTTGGCTTTTGCTTTAATATCTATATCTGTCATTGAATTCAGTAAACTAATAAAATTTCTTTTTGAAACTCCCATACTTTCAAATGTCTTTTTAGGCATAAACTTGAAAATAAAGTTTTGTATTTTTAATAATCTTTTTGGTATTTCATAAGGTGTTCCTATAAGTATTAGTGAATTTACCTTATCTGGGAACTCTATTGCATAATCAATAGCAAGTATTCCTCCTAGTGATAAGCCACATAAATTCAACTTTTCATTGAAGCTATTACAGTAATTTGAAAAGTTACTATATAAATTATCATAATTCATCTCATAATTTTTAACAATAGAAAACAAGTTTGGTATTTCTGTAACTATATTTTCTTTGCTCAATTCTTCCTGTACTTTATTCCAAGTGGTTTGGTTTTGTCCTAGCCCATGTATTAAAATATTCTTCATTTTCAACCTCCTTTTTTGTTAATATTTTTTGTTACTTTGTTTATTTGCTCTATTTCTTCTTCTATATTTTTTCTCCCTTTATTAATTCATCCAATGTTATACCAAATATTTTGCATGATGTCTTTATTTTATTAAAATCAGGTGTACTTTGGTCAGTTTCCCATTTAGATATAGTTTGTCTTGTAGCTCCTGTTTATCTGCTAATTGATCTTATGACATATGGATATCTTTTCTATACTGCAATAATCTTTCTCCTAAACTTTTTTTCTTTTCCCCTTTCTAATTTATCTGATATTATTATACCGTTTATTTCAAATTTCTCATAGTTCTTCTAATGAAACTTTAGCTATAAAAGCATAAAAAATAGCACTCACTTATTTGTAGCTAAGTTATTGCAAAGCAATAGTTTTTTACTTGGAGTCGTAACAACAGTTTGTTGTAAATGTAGTGATACCAATGGTCTTAAGTTACTTAAAATAGAGTGTAATGTAGTTTTAGAACTTAATTTTCAAAAATGAATTCCGTTTTCTTCATAATATGTTAATCCAAATTATCGACATAAATTAATAGAATAAACGGCAAAATTCCAAAATATTATTGAAATTTTGCCGTTTTCCGATATTGGAGCGAACGTCGTAGTTATCTACAACTTTTTTCTCCATAGCGATTGATACAATAATCAATCAATTTATAAAAGTATATCATATTTTTTGTAAATTGCAATAAATTTCTTAAAAAAGCTTCCTACAAATTTTTGTTCTTAAACATTGATTTTTATAAATCAATCTGCTATACTGCTAAACATAGGAAATGAGAATAAGCAGTGTGGGTGCTACCACTTTACATACACAGTTTTAGCTATGAGAATGGAGGTGGTGCTATATGGTAGAACAAGCTATGTTAATGATAATATACTTACTTTTCTACGGTTTCGTAGGAATGACTATTATAGCATTTGCCTTGATTATTGCAATAGTAGTAATTTTGAGCAAATAATAAAAGCACCACATTTGCTCTGCCAAGCTTTGTGGTGTTTTATCATATAATTTATATGGTAGCACACATTTCTGTGGCTTTCATTTCCTATAACTATTATACTAAGATTTCTTTTTATTGTCAATCATTTTTATTATTTTCTTTAACGTTGTGGGTTACTAGTTGTTTTAGATTCAGAACGTGCTTTTTCAACGTCACTTCCTACATATTGTATAATTCCATTATAATTTTCATTATAATTTCTAGATTTTTCTATTAAAATTGAGGTTAAATATGGAGTAACATAAGCTCTACATTGTCTACAATTTGAACCATAAACTTGTGATAAATGACCTCCTATCATTACAGTACTTTCTACCTTTTTACCATTAACCTCTTGTCCCTTTTCAAATGTGTATTGTTTTCTATTCCCATAAAAAGCCATATCTGACATAAACAAATCTCCAGATGGCTTTCCCTTACATATTGCATTTCTAGCATAAGTTAAATCTACATTAAACCATCTATCTCCTAACTTAACCTGATTCCATGTATGAGCATTATTATTCACATCAGTACCATCGATAACTGTGCATTCAACATCTACACAACTTAAAATATTCCTTAAAATTTCCGAATACCCCTTACATAATGATTTTCCTGTTAATAATCCTACCATTCCACTAGCATTTATTACCTCATCAGAAGAACGTGGCTTATTTTCTGTATCATAATCGTAATCAATTCTGTGTGCAATCTCGTCTATTATTTGTATAGCAAGTTGAAAATCATTATGCATTTTATCTGAATTCGAATTCTTATCAATATAAAGTTTACTAATAATATTAGTTTAGTTGCAACAATTATTCTGTATTTTCTTCGCAGAACTTTACTGGTTTTACACCTACTGAAATAGTTGATGACTCTTTAGTATAAATCACACTATTGTTGCTTTCATCTGGAATATAATCAAATGCAGTATCGATTTCTTGCATTTGGAATTTATCTTCTTCACGAATATAAATTATTCCAAATTCATAAGTTTCCATTTTATTATCTGGATCTAATTTGTAGTAATCTTTTAAAGGAAATACTCTAACAATAGCAGAGTTATCTTCCTTGAAATTGAAATAGAACACTTGCTTTTCTACATAGTAAGTTGCCTCTGTATAACCAACATCATAATATTGTCTTAATCTCATAATTATTTCGCCGACTTCTTCTTCAGCTAAATAATTGCTAAATCTAATATTACCAAGTACATTACCGAAAATTGCAGGTTTAGTTGTATCTATATAACCTTTATCAAATAATTCTTGACAAGGTTTACAAATTGATTCTCTATCATCCACATATTTCATTATTAGTTCAGCTTGTTCTTGTCTAGTATAATCTTTCCAAGTTTTAGTTCTTTCTTGATATTCTTTATCTAGTTTTATTTTGTTTATAAAATCAATATCTCTTTTTAATAATATATCTTTTGGTGTAAATCTTAATTCTTCTACACAATCAGTAGTATCTAATTTACTTTCTAGTTCGCTAATTGCTTTTTCAACTATTTTCTTTTCTTCGTTATATTCTTTTAATTCAAAAACTCCATTGATATATGCTTTTTTAATTCTTTCAAGTTTATTTTTCTGTTCATTTATTTCTTTTTCTAATTGTTCTTTAGGCTCATCAAATTTTTGTTTTATCATAGGCAAGAAAAACTGATTAACAACAGAGTCATATTCTATTAATTCATCTATAAATTGACTAAAGTAATCATTTATAACTTTTTCTTTAAACTCAATCTTACAATCATTACAATAGTAGTAGAAGTAGGTATTACCATTTTTCTTTGTAGTAGCTTTTCCACCTAAAACTCTACCACATTTAGGACATTTCAACTTTTGCAAGTATAAATAAGTTAAAGTTCTTTTATAACTTCTTGAATTTTTCTTCTTTTGAACTTGGCAATCAGCCCACATTTCTTTTGAGATAATAGGTTCAACTACATCTTCATAGTAAGTAGGATGTTTGGTTTTCTTACCATGAACAAAATCTCCTTTATATATTTCATTTTCTAAAATACCCATAATTGTTGAATCTCGCCAATTATCTTTTCCTAATACTTTTTCTTCTTTGAATAGTTTGCTTATTTTCTGATAAGAATATCCATTATAATATAAATCAAATATTCTAATAATAATATCTTTAGTTGAGTAATCAATCACTAATTTCTTATCTTCGTGCTTATATCCTAATGAAGCAACGTGAGGAATATGTCCTTGTTTTATTGCTCCTGCCATACCTATTTTAGTTCTTTCACTTGTTCTTTCAATTTCATTTTGACTTACACTCATCAATAATCTTGATATCATTTTACCATTTGCACTTGTTGTATTTATTTCATCATTTACACAATCTAAATAAGCATCATTTTCATTTAAAAATGTCATTAAATTTTCCCAATCATAAATACTTCTAGTTATTCTATCTAGTTTCAAAGCAACAATAGTATTTATCTTTTTAGACCTAATATCGTCTTTTAATCTTTCAAACTCTGGTCTATGATTACCAGTTTTAGCACTTATACCAGCATCTTCGTAATAATCTATTATTTCATAACCTTTAAAATTACAGAAAGATTCTAATCGTTCTTTTTGTTCTGGCAGACTAAATCCCTCACGAGCTTGGTCTTCTGTTGATACTCTCATATACAATCCACATTTTTTCTTTTCTTTGTTCAATTTTCAAACCTCCAATCTAATAAAAAAGAGACATCAAAGTACACGAGTACAGCTGACATCTCTTAAATCCATTTATCATAAACTAAAATATAATAATGCAATATAATATAATTTTTTCAAAGTACTCATAGTTATATAGCTATTGACGGATAGCTGTACATAATTTGTTGTCTATATTATATCACGATTTTAAAAAATGTCAAATATTTACAATTCATATATTTTTCAAATATTCTTCTAACTCTGATAATTTAATCTTTTTAGTCAAATTTGATATATACACATCATTTGAATAATCAAAAACTAAAAAAGTAATATTCTTAATAATTACGTTTTCTAATGCTACCATTTATAAAAGTAGGGGTAACTTTAGAAAACTCACATATAAATTCAAGCCTTTGCTTTAGACTTTCCTCAAATTGTAATTCTTGCTTAATTATCTTCATTTTTTACACCATCCTTTCGTTTGGACGATTTTAATATTGCTTTTAGGCAACAAAAAAATCAACCAGATTTTATTTTCTGATTGATTTTGTATCAATTCTGTTCTAGTTCGAACAGAAACGTCGTTGGAGGCGACACCCGGATTCGAACCGGGGATCAGAGTTTTGCAGACTCGTGCCTTACCACTTGGCTATGTCGCCATCTATTTTATTGATAGCCTAATTTAAATGGAGCGGGAAACGGGGCTCAAACCCGCGACCTCTGCCTTGGCAAGGCAGCGCTCTATCAACTGAGCTATTCCCGCATAAATTTTACTAAGCATATCTATGATAGCAAAAAATAGAATAAAAGTCAAATATTTTTTAACTTTTTCCATGGGATACTCACTCCTTCGTTAAAATTTTTAGTCAAATTTATTTTAATATAATTTTGTGAGTATCTCACCGAAGTTATTTTACACTAACTTCACTTTTCTATATTCTATTCATATTTTGCTACCATAATGCTAATCTTAATATATTTTATTTCATAATTTGTTTCTCTTGAATTAAATCTTCTATAATTTCTTCTAAGGAAAATGGTGTTACTCTATTATCCCTTAAGATTTTCAGAATCCTCTCTGCCTTTTCCTGACTTGTTGTTAAATTTTTTAAAATTTTACCTTCAATGATGATGGAATTACCAAGAATCTCTTTTTTTACTATTTCTGCACCATATCTAGTTATTTCTTCTTTTGAAATGACAAAATAGTATTCCAATTTAATTGGGTGGTCCACTCCATATGGAATTAATTTCTCCTTTGTTATTATTTCTTCCCCATATAAAATTCTGTCAGCTTTCATAATAAGCCCCTTTCTTTTGTATTATATTTTCCTTTTAAAAAGCAAAAAGGATATTTCTACTATATACCTTAATTCCTACATTTTTCAACTTATTTTCGCCGCATAAAATGACATTTTCTTTTGTCTTTCGACATGTATACTCTTTTTCCGATTTATTTTTTCTAAAATTTCTATTTTTTTCGATTTGTTATAAAAATTTCTTTCTGTCATTTTCTAACTGTGTCTCTTCTTTTTTTGTTTGCTATTCTTTATATTCGGTGATATAATGCTACTCAATAACTCTAGCAGTTAAAATACAAGGAGGTATTTTTATGAAGAAAAAGGCCCTTATTCTATATATCATTGGATTAACTATCGTCTTCGCTATTTTCGCATGGTTTAGTAGTTCTACAATTAATCCTCTTTTAACAGAAGGCATTATGTTTCTTATCTTCTATGCTATTTTCTTAGGAGCAGGAATTTTATTTATTGAAGGTTCAAATTCCATCTCTTCTCTTTTTAATGGAAACGGTTTTCACGTAGATAAAAAACCTCTAAAAATAGCCGGAATTATCATTTTAGCTCCTATTGCTTATCTTCTTATTATGCAATTGCTTAGTAGTCCTCTTTTTAATGCTAAATCTTACCGTGACCAATTAGGAGAACCAGAAGTAAAAGAATTTAGCTCCGATATTGAAACAGTTGATATTAATAATTTACCAGTAGTAGATTTAGAACTTGCCTCTAAACTTGCAGAAAAGAAATTAGGAGAAAAACCCTCTTTAGGTAGTCAAGTACATATTGGTGAACCCACTATCCAAAATGTAAATGGTAAATTGGTATGGGTAGTTCCTCTAGAGCATTCCGGATTTTTTAAATGGATTTCAAATTTAGAGGGTACTCCTGGATATATTGTAGTTTCTGCAACAGACCCTAAAGATGTAACTTATGTCGATAATTATCTTATTAAATATCAACCTAGTTCTTTCTTTGCACAGAATTTAGAAAGACATGTTCGTTTTGGTAAAGGTTTTTTAGATGGATTAACCGATTACTCTTTTGAATTAAACGACCAAGGAGAACCATTCTGGGTAGTTACCACTTATCAAAACAGTAGATTACTAGCTTTACCAGGGGCTACTGGTGTTATTATTGTAAATGCCCAAACTGGTGAACAACAAAAATATGCTATTTCGGATGTTCCTAATTGGGTGGATCGAATTCAACCACGTAAATTTATCTCAACTCAAATTGCAAATCGCGGAGAATATATTAATGGAATATTTAATTTCTCCAACAAAGATAAATTCAAAACTTCTAGTGGCAGTGCCGTTATTTATAATCATGGAGACTGTTATATGATTACAGGATTAACTAGTGTAGGAAGTGACAATTCTACTATCGGCTTTATGATGGTAAACTTAAGAACCAAACAAGTAACTATGTACCATATAGGAGGAGCTACAGAATATGCTGCTCAACAATCTGCAGAAGGTAAAGTCCAAAATTTAGGATATAAAGCAAGCTTTCCTATTACCATCAATGTAAATGGTATTCCAACTTATTTTATGACCTTAAAAGATAAAGAAGGATTAATTAAACAATATGCGTTTGTTTCCATTAAGGATTATAATACTGTTGGAAATGGAGAAACACTTGAAGATGCCAAACTAAAATATGAAAAAGCTATAGCAGGAAATTCTGATGTACAAGAAAATACAAATTCTCCTCTAGAAACTATAGAAAAAGCTACTGTTTCTCGTATTGCAGCTGAAGCAACTTCTCAAGGAACTACTTATAAAGTATTACTACAAGAAGAAACTTATAAGGGAAAAATCTTTTTATTCCCATCTTCTTTATCTGAAAAATTAGCTCTTACACAGGTAGGAGATACAATTACTCTTACTTATTTTACTAATTCTTCTAATACTATTTCTTGTGAGAGTTTTGATAACCTTTCTTTCTAGAGTTCTATAAAATAAAAACAAGAAGAAAATTGTTCTATTTTCTCTTCTTGTTTTTTATTATGTCTAACTTGATTATATATCGTCTAATAATCTTGGATATTTTCCTATTAATTCTTTCCAATAGAAAAAGACATTCTTCTTTTCAATTCTTCCCTTCGTTTTTATCTCCAAATTTTCTATTATTTCTTCTCCTATTTTTACACGTAAAGTTCCAACTGTGGTTTCTTCTGCTACTGGTGCCTCTAGATAGTTTAAACTTGTTATTTCTATCTTTACTGCATTTTCTTTGGTCTTTTTTACTGGTATTGTACTGTAATTTAGTGGTGATAAAATTAACTCTGGGCTTGTTTGTTCTCCTTTATTAATCTGAATTCGTTTTTCATTCATTTCTTTCCATTGTTTAAATTCTTCTTCTACTTTTGTACGAATATCGTAAGAAGAATAATTCGTAAATGCATATTCTATTATTTTAATACTATCCTTTGTTCTGAATTTCTTAGTATCTGCTCCTAGTACAACAGAAATATATTCTTCACCTCCTCTTTGAATATACGTAACAAGACATCTTCCTGCACCATTTGTAAATCCAGTTTTAACTCCTTTTACTCCTTCTAAATTTCCAAGTAATTCATTTGTATTATGAATCGTTTTGGCATATCCATTTATGGAAAGGGTATATACTTGTGTTTGAACAATCTTTGCAAACTTTTCATTCTTTAATCCATAATCCGCCATTAAGGCTAATTCATATGCAGTTGTATAATGTTCCGGATTATCTAGGCCATGTGGTACAACAAAATGCGTATTTTTCAAGTTCAATTCTTTTGCTTTTGCATTCATTTTATCTGCAAATCCCTGTACAGAGCCACCTATATATTCACTTAAAGCAATTGCCGCATCATTTCCAGAACAAAGCATTAATCCATATAGTAAATCATTTACCGTTATTTTATCTCCCGTTTTTAATCCTAACCTTGACCCTCCTATTCCAGCAGCTTTTTTTGATACTTCTACTACATCTTCTAATCTACCATTTTCTAATACTACAATTGCTGTCATAATTTTCGTTGTACTTGCCATTGGTCTTCTTTCATTAGCATGTTTACTATATACTGTCATCTTAGACTTTCTATCCATGACTACAGCTGCTCTTGAATTGATATTCGGTTCATCTGTTATTTCACTAGATGCCTCTTCTATCTGTTGTTGAATTTCTTCTCTTTCTTCTAAATTTTCTAATTCATCATCTGCTAATACACCTTTTATTCCTAAATTGCAAAAAATAACCGTTAATATAGCTAATATATATATTTTTTTGATTCTATTCTTTTTTTGATATTTATTTAATTTCCTGCTTTTTGTTTCTCTACTCAAAATAAATCACCTTTTATAATATATTTAAAAGGTGATTTGTTTATTCTTAATTTACTTATTTCTATAGGTTATCATATGTTCTTTCTGTTCGATTAGATGCTGAAGACCAAGGGCCATATTCCTCTTCTTCTCTTTCTTGTTGTATTTGTTCTAGTAATTTTTTAGAAGTTCTTTCTTTATCTTCCCCTGATAGATATGGAACCAGCTCTTCGTCAATTATTTGCTTAAGATTGCCTTCTTTTATTTCCCCTCTATCTAATCTATCTATAATTTCTTTTTTTATTTGTTCAATATCTAAAACGATATTATGAACACAAGCATCTTCTTCTAATTGTTCATAACTTTGCTTTTCATCACTTAAATCTGTATTTTTTCTGTGGTCCATTATTTGATCTACTTCTTTTCCTCTCGCATAAGTTGTCCTTGTTTCAACAGGTGCACCAAATATATATTCACCATCTTCCCATCGATATTCGTGTAATTCTGGTACTCCTTGTGCTCCATAAGTAAATCCATATGCATATTCATTATTTCCCTTTACCGTCATTAAGCCAAAAATATTTTCTTGACCAATTTTCTCTCCATCTTTTCCTATACATCTTGTTGTTTCCATTGTATCTCTAGAATCTCTAAAAATATCTACTTTTTGATATTTTCCATTTTTCTGTCCTATCATCATTGGGAATTTACTATTCTTTGTTAAAACAAATGAAATACGGTCATCATATTCTCTTGCTGCAGGAACTCTTTGATAGAAATTGGGGTCTTTTATTTTAGATACAAAGGAAATACTTCCTTCTTCTAATCCTAAATCCGATTCTATTAATCCGTTATCTATCTGTTTTCCTTTTTGGTTTTCTTTAGCCTGTATTTCAAAGTTCAGCTCTTCTTTTTCTCCTATTCTCTTTTCCCATTGTTTTTTATCCATTCCTTCTGCTACAATAAAAGAATTTAGTTCTTTTTCATCTTTTTGCATTTTATGTAAAAAAACTTTTCTTTCTCCCATTCCAATCTTCTTATATAGCTCTTTTAACCTTTCTTGCATTTTTTCTAAATATTCTTGAGAAAACACAATTCTATCATCCTCCATTACATTTGCTATTAAAGATTGGTCTTTTCCTCTTATTTCATAGCTCTTTATTCTCGTACCATTTATCTTCTCTTCTTTTGCTACAATAAAAATATTTTGCTCTTCAAAAGGCATAAATTGATTACTTCCAGGTAATATTGGAAATTCCTTATAGAATTCTATTTCTCGTATTTTAATACCTTTATTTTTATGCTTTTCTGTTAATGTTTTTCGCAGATTTCGAATTTCTTTTTCAATTTGTCCCTGTTTTATTCTATCTTCTTCTCTATCCATCCTTTCACCGCTTCCTACTTCTATTTCCTATTTAATTTATTATATCGCAAAATATATAAAAAAGAAAGCTCTAAACTTATATTCATAAGTTTAGAACTTTCTTAGTAATTCGTAATCCTTGTTAAAAAAATAGAAAGCCAATTATTTGTCCAACTGTCATTATTACAAATGCAGTAGCTCCTACATAAATTAATTCTTTTAAAACTGTAAAGAAATCTGATGCTTTGTCTAAACCTTCTTTAAACACATATACTATCATTCCTATAGTAATTGCTATTCCTGCTATCCATGCAAGAAGAGTTAAATGTTTAGTGCAAGTTATCAACGTAGATGCAATCATCATTCCTCCACAACCAGCTTCTATAACTAATACAATTTTAACAAGAATTTTCCAAATGGATTTGATGTGTGCTGTCATAATGTCTCTCTCCTTTTTGTCTAAACACTTCAAATACAATATTTGTATATATTTATTATAGCATTCGTTCCATTGTTATGTCAATTTTATGTCTCTTAAACAAAAGGAGAAGGAATTCTCCTTCTTCTTTATATATTGAATGACATTACAAAGTTTTCACCTGAATCTAGTCTCATAATAATATTCTTTTCTATCACATTTTGTTCATTTGCTATATCTATTAATTTTATTTTCTGGATAAACGTCTGATTTTCATTAGTGAAGTCTCCAAATTCAAGTTTATAATGTGATGGTAGTATTTGTCTCATGTAGTTTTCAAAATCATCTTGTGTTTTAAAATAATTTTGCTTGAATGCGTCATTTAATACGGTATATGCTGCTTTATAGTCTCTGTTATTAAGCATTTGTACGAATTTATCAATATTCATTGCCACTTTTTCTTGTTCTGTTGCTGATTGATATTCTTTTGTAAACTTCTCTGATGTAAGTGTATAGGTATCTAGTTGTAATGTATATTGTAATACCGCATTTGTTTTAAATATATAATAATTTCCATATTGGTCAATACAAACATACTCTGTTGCACCATTATCTGTATTTATCAAATATTTAGTTCCTGCAATATTGTCCAATTCGCCTTTGTTTTTGATTACATATTTTTTATATTCTTCTAGACTTCCAAATCTCTTGTTACGATACTCTTCATCTAATGCATTATATGCACTTTCTACATCATAAGTAAGTTTTTGTTTATAGTCTGATAAATAACGTATTACTACATCTTTGTCTTCCAATCTTTTATACTCAAATTCGTTATTTGCATTTTTATCAATACTATTCACCTTTTTTTCTAATGAAATCTGGCTAATGTCTTTATATTGAGAATTTAATATTGGTTCTATCATAAAAGTATTATTAGCCGTATCTAAGGTTACTACAAAATATCCATATTTTACATCTGCCATTTGTTCTTCATTTATTATTCTTCCATAAACACTGTATTTTTCTATATTAGAATCAGTAATATAGTTCATCTTCATTGCTGTAAAAATGTGCTTTTGTTGACTACTTCCAACGAAATCATAGATATTATTTGTTGTTATATTATTGTTTTTTATATAGCTAGTGTCTAGTATATTATAGATAGCTTGTTTTTTTTGGTCTTCTGTTTCAATTCCTTCTTCATCTTTGAAGTCCCAAGGTATATACTCTCTACCTTCTAAATTTTGTTGTGTTTTCATACTTATATCTACATAATCCAAGTATTTTTGAACTGCGTTCTCAATACTAAAATAGTTAGTAGCATTCGTCACAGCTTTTACATTCTTATCCTCTTGTCTTTGATTTCCTTCATTAATATGTGAACCATATTGAGCATATTTTGCATTTTTACTGTTTATTACTAATAAAACGGTTAGTAATATGATAGCTATTATTACTATTATAATAGTTGTAATTATAATTTTTTTCTTATTCATATAATACCTCTATCCTTTATTTGGGTTTTGTTACACGTATTATCTTTCCTGGTCTTGCTAAAGAATCATTTGAAAACCAAGTTCCATCAACTGGATTTCCTCCAGAGTTATTCCAAGTCTTAGCTGTAGGGTCTCCGCAATCATATGTCATTACTTTTCCATTTTGCACAGATACTACAATTTGTACGTGTCCATCATTATTTCCACTATCTCGAACAAATATATCTCCAGGTTTAAATTTACTAGATGGATTTTCTCCTCTACCTACTGCTATTTCTGTCCAACCATATTTTGCATTCCAATTTGTGTTATAGAATTGCTGTGTAACATGTTGAGCTCCTGCAAATTCTTTGTATCCATATTCGTATAATACCCATGAAACAAACGAACTACAATCAATAGTAGGTCCCTTACATGGAACAGAGGATCCTCCATAGGTAGGATATCTTCCACTTGTTGAAACTTCTTTCCATACTTTTTCTGCTGTTTTTAAGAAGTCTGAACTACCAAATTGTGCTGGGTCTAATATCTTGCCTCCCCCTGTCATATAAACACCCTTGTTAAATACATTCCAATTTGCTGTTGCTCTTTTGGTGTTATTGTAGCCACTGCGAAAAGGTGTAAATCCATTTACAATAAAATTATCACGAAGTGCTTCTGTATTTCCACATTGCTGATATGCTGTAGTGAAATTTCCAATATTACCATACTGGTAGGCAACAGCAACTAAAGCATGTATTTGATTTTCTTCTAACTTAATACCTGCGGCATTAACTTTTTTTTCTACATAAGCTTGATTATCTGCTATTTCCATTTCCATTACTTGATCTACAGTCTCTATAGGTAATAATGACACTCCTAGTTGATTATATTTATCATCTTTTATATTAATTCCTAGCTTACTATATCTTTCTACTTGATTCCAGCCTGGTCCTAGCCAATGACAAACACCATATCCATAGTTCCTTGTATCGTGTAAGTCCGTATAGCAGATATAATTCTTTTTATCCTGTGTTACATACTGTCCAATATATGAATTATATGACGTTTCTCCTGCAATATATTGGCGAATAGATTCATTTTCCCAGCCTTTCAAATATTCTTCTAGAATACTACCTCCACCACTAAAGCTAGAAAAACTTGTTATTTCGAATGCAGAAAAGTCTAGTTCTGTTACTCCATAGTTGATACCCGTATATTTATACATTAAATATCTCATAATCTCTTCTAGTTTAGCAGTTTTCTCACCACATCTCTGTAGCAAACTAAACATCTCTTCTGCAGCACTCCTTAGGCTTGTATCTGGTGAACTCTTTCTTTTCTTAGCTGATGCATTTTGTTCATTATATCCTGGTAGTTCATATTCAACTAATTCTCCATTAGGGTCATATTTTGAACCTTTTTTCCCATCCACTGTTCTTAATAAAGATAAAAATTTCTCTTCTTGGCTTTTTACCTTAGATGGGGTATTTTTATATGTTGTACTTTTAATATTCTCTTGAATTCTTACACTTTGTTCTACTAATTGTCTATCTTTGTGATTTTCAACTTGTATTAATTGCACCTCACTATTTAATTGTTGTTTGGCTTCGTTATGTGCTTCCGCATTGTCGTCTAAAGCAGTTGGGTTTGTTATAACTGAAACATCATAATCTTTTTCTACTTCTCCATCTGGCTGTTCTGTTGTAGTATCTGAATCTGTATTGGTATCTTCTCTTTCCATTGCTGTTGTTTGATAAGAAATCCATGTATCTGCCTTTGTAATCGCAATTACAGGATTATTGGTTACTCTTACTGTGGTTGATTCTTCTACAATTGGTTCTGATAATTGTTCTATTGGTTTGGAAATAGTCGTAGAATTTGCAATTGCATTATTCTTATCTATTCCTTCTATTCCCTCAATAGTAGAACCAGTTACTGAATTGCTTAACTTCATATTATATGTATAGTTTGCAAATCCAGTATACTTCTCTCTATGTGTGGTTGTAGTCTTTGTTGTTGTAGTAGTTTCACAGTCTTGAATAGTTAATTCGATTCTGCTATCTTTTATTAAATCTGCTACTGCATCTGCAAAATTTGGATTTTGTGAGATGCTATATAATATTTGTAGAAATTCATATGGCATAGAATATTGAGTAATAGCCGATTTATAATTAATTTCTCTTATTTCAATACTTGTGTCTTTTTTTCCATCTATCTCTACAGAAGTTCTTACTGCATATAAAATATTATCACCCTTAATTGAGAATTTGTTTAAAATGTCAGCATCTGCATTTCTTTGCATTTCTTCAAATTTGCTTTTACCAACAAATTCTAGTTCTTTGCTTTCATAAACTTTATCTCCTGTTTTTTCATCTTTTGTTGCCTTAGCACCTGGGAAAACTCTCATGATTTTTATAATTCCCTTAACATCAGAGTCTCCTGTATCTGGCATCGTAGAAGCAGCTTCTGTTTTCATGAATTTCTCAATATATTTTTCTCCATTTGTTTCATCAAACCCTGCATAGTCAGGGTCAATAGCTTGATTTTCTAACTCATTACGTATTGAATTCAGAACATTTTCTTGCATTTGTATATCGCCAGTTTCTTCATCAAATTTAAATATATTAGAAATAGCATTCCCAACAGACGATAATCCATCTCCTATTGCCTTAATTGGTGCCATTACAGCTCCCTCTATTACTACAATAACACTCGCTCCCAGAACTAAAATGCAGATAATAGGAAACAATACTCTTTTAAGAATGAATTTTTTTATTCTTTTCTTTGTTTCTTTTTTCATATTTCCAAATATCTTATTGTTTTCTTTACCTTCTTTCATATTACCTACATCTCACCTCTTTATTCATGGTTTATTGTATCTTTACCTCCAATCTATCTTGATACTGATTGTTTGCAAAATATTGTGTACTATCCGGAACAATATCACTAAATACAACCCCTGTAATTCCTAAATCCGGATTGTAATTTTTGCCAAATTTAATACTGATATTTTTACTTCCCCCTGCTATTACTTCTAATTGGTTTACAGAAATTTCATACATTTGCGAACTCCACATATTATTATTTGCGTCTACTAAATAGACAGAGTTTGTCCTTGTATTTGTATTGACTAAAATATTTTTATTTGTTTTATTCTCTACTGTAAAATTATAGATTTGATAATCTTTATATTGGTCTATACTATTTACTTTTATTTTAATACCATTATTTTCTGCTTCTTTTTTTATTTCATCTCTTTTAATATAGTTGTTAATATTAAGCTTTTGCTCATCATTTTCTTTTACAATCGTCATGTAATCTTCATATACTCCAGTATCATCGTAATTCCCTGTTGCCATTGGGTCTTTTAGAATTCGAACTTTGTATGTATAGTTAGAATTGCTATTAATCCAACTTTGCATACTAATCATCATTTGTTCTTTGAAGACAATATTATAGTAAGTATTAATAAAGCTATCTAAAGAAGGGTATAGGTTCTGTTTACAATTTTGAGATAATAAATTATAAGCAGCATTTGGGTCTTTAGCATTACAGTAAGAGACAAACTTATTGATAATGTCTTCATTTACTTGCTCTTGCTTTTCTCCTACATCAGAGCCTTTTATAATAGTCTCACTTGGATTGTATATAGAATCTAGTTTCTCTGATTGATTATCCTCTTTTTTAGGTTGCTTTGCTATATAATTTAATAGTTGAATAAGGATAATAGCAAATGCAATAATTACAATTACTAAACCTATCTTTTTCCAATTCTGGTTAATATATCGTATTAACTTGTTCATTCAGAACCTATGCCTCCTTGTCTTAATCTTTTAATCCTTTTGCTATCATAATTCCATTGATAACTCTCTGTGCGGATTTATTTGCCTGTTCTACTGTTGTTCCTTTAATCTTTCCATCTTTTCCTTTACTATTTCCAGCTTTTAAAATTCGTTGTGCATAGTGTTGTTGTAATTGCGCACGTTTCTTTTCATCGATTAAATTGTCTTCTTTTATTTGTCTAGCTGATTTTAAGATATTAACAGACTGTTCTGCGGTATATCCATTTTTACCTTGTAGTACTTGCATTCCACGTTTAATTTCATCTTTATCTGTAATACCTGCTTTGGTATATTTATACATTTCCTTTTGATATGCTTTGACTTGGTCTCTATTCAATTTACTTCCATCTTCATTTTGGAATTCGCTTTGAATAAATTTCTTGTATTCTTTATTTGCCATAAATTCTCTTTCGTTTTTCTTTTTCCATGCTTCTTCTGGTCCATAAGCACCTTCGTTATACGTATCTTTTATAGCTCCAATAGCGCCTTTAATGTTGCCAGATGCATTTTCAATAGTATTCATTGCTCTTCCACCTAACGCAGAACCAGCAACTGCTCCGGCAGCTGCAAATTGTGCTACCTTAGATGCATCTCCTGTTGCAATTCCTGCAGCTAATCCAAAACTTGCTCCTGCTACCGCAGATGTTCCTCTTACAAGTCCTCTTCCTACTGGTTTTAAAGTTTTTCCAGCTATATGTGCTACACCACGAATTGTTCTTCCAGTTTTTCCATTCCAAGTATTGAGTGCTTTTCGTCCCCATTTATTATTTTGTGCTTTGTTGCGAAGTTGATCAACAAGCTTGTCAGAGCCCTTAGATGGTAATGTATTCTCTGTTGAACTTGGTTCAGGTTCTGATAATTTGTTAGATGATTGTGAAAAAATTGGATTTCCATATTGATCCGTAATTTGTTTTTTATTTGGTTGTCCATTTGTAAGTCCATCATTATCTCCAAATGTAACATTACTATCTTTTATCGCTAAACTACTTGCAGCAGCAACAGCTCCAGCTCCACTGCCATCTCCTTCTTCTGCAAAGGAATCTCCAAGGGTTTTATAATCATCTGCTGTTCTAATACGTCCATTGCTTGCTCCATCTGTTCCTGCTTTTCCTGAAGCTTTTCCGATTCCTTTTGCTGCACCTTTGGTTAATTTATTCATTAAGCTAGATGCAATAGCTCCTCCTGCGAATGCTCCTAATCCTCCTGCTGTGGCTGCCTTTTCAAATCCGAACATTTTACGTAATAGTTTTTCTGCGGATAGAATAAACCACATTGCAACTAAAGCATAAATCGGATTAGATACCGCCAAATCTAAAGCAGTTCCAACTAATACAGTATATAGTAATAGATGGAATGGCTGTAACAACGCATTAAATACATATTCTTTTAGCCACATATTAAATGCTTGTGCTTGTCCATCACTTATTTTATCGATTGGGTAAGTAAGGGCTACTAATGGTGCAATAATTGTTAGGAAAGCCATATAGATAACCCTCCTTAGGTAAACAAAGGTGAACATGATTGTTAAGATTACCATTGTAATATATAAAATTAAATATGTAATCTTAGGTGCACCAGACTCATATTGTGTACAAAATCTCATATATCCTGCCATATTAGTATTGAAAGCAAAATCATAGTCTGTATCTTTATTTTTTCCCTCATTAGTTACAATTACATTAATTCCCTTTCCATCTTGAGGAGCTAACATCTTTGTAATAGCTTCTGTTAGATAGATAGTAAAGGACATAATATAGTGAAGGAAAAATAGTAAGCATAAAGCTATTACCCAATCCATTAGCATTTGTTTATATTTTGCCTTTTCTGCTGAAACACTTGCAATTAGAATTCTAATTCCTATGTACATAAGAACAGATAATAGACCAACTATAGCTAAATTTCTTAATGCTACATACCAACTAGCTACAATACTATGTAATTGATATGCAGTTGATTTTTCAACTCCATCTCCGTTTTTCTGACTAGTAGGAGAAATAAAATTAATTTGTAGTGCTGCAACTTTATTAGAGAAAATCATTTCTGGGCTATATTCTCCCATTGGTACTTCATAGTCGCCAGCTCCTATTCCCGTATTTAAGAATCCATCTCTTCCTCCAATACCTCCTGTTGATAAGTCTTCTTCTTTTATATATACATTTTTATTTCCATCTACTAACGTTTTTCCATTTTCGATTTTATCATCCTTATCGGATATTGTATATTCGAATGCATTGGTTCCTTTGTCTGTAAGCCAGGATTCTAATGCCCATAAGATAGAATCGCCTATTGTTGTAAACAACGCTGAAAAAGGTGATAATAGGACACCTCCTAAATCAGCTTGTGTTGCCTGAGGAGTAATAAAATTACATAGTAATACCATTACTATTACCAGCATTATCTTTTGTAGTTTTCCTTTTGTTAAAAATTTAGACATAATACTTTATTTCCTCCTTATTACCCCTTTTTATTCTGATTCATTGCTACAATTTTATTTAAGTTTGTTTCAACAAACTCAAATTCTTTCTTCGTTGGTTGGATTTGTAGTATTGCTGTATCAGATCCTACTTTTAGTAATCCTTCTCCCACAAAACATGTTACTAGGAAATTTGCCTCTCCTTCACTTAATTTAAATACTTCCTTTAAATATTCAATTTCAGATTTGTCTTGTGCTAAGAATAATTTCGTGTCAGAAGAAGTAAGTACCGCTTGTGCTTCTGGTTTTTCATAGAAATCTTGGAATCTCTGTGAAATGATTGCAAGTGAAACATTCCTTTTTCTTGCACGTCTTGCCATGGTATTTAAGAAATCTACTGCCTCTGGATAAGGTAGCAACATCCATGCCTCATCTACTAATACTCTCTTCTTTCTTGCTTTTCTTCTGTCTTCACTATTTTTCTTAACGTATTTTTCCCAAATCCAAGAAAGTAATATTTGTTGTGCAAGTGGTCTTGCAAATCTTTCTTCCAATTGAGAAATATCTAAGTTAATAAATGGCGCTCCATCTAATAATTCAAAAGTAGATTGCCCATCAAAATATGCCATTTGGCCATCATATTCTCTTATATATTGTTTCATTACCTTTAGTAAGTAGCTGTAATGAAATTTATAGTCGGAGTTATCATTTGCTCTTGCTTTTGCTTGAATTCTTTTATACCAACTACCAATGGTTGGCATTTCTTTTTTGGATTTAAATAGTTCTTCTCCTTGCATTGAGTTCATATTTGTTTCATATAAACTGCTTGGATTATTATTAATTGCTCTACTTGCATACTCTTCTGCCACAGATTCTGCAATAATCTGTTTTGTAAGCTCATTTACTTCTTCACTTCTTGTACTTCCTCTTGCCATGGTAAGTAATGCTTGTGTTACGTCCTCGACTTTGTTTTCTACATTAAGAACTGTTCTTTCTTTTCCTGTAATTTCATCTTTTATAATCTCTGTCTCTATATCAAATAGGTTAATAACTGTTTTTGAGTTTGGGCTTAATACAACGTTAATTCCACCTAGTGCTTCTGCAACAATAGAATACTCACCTTCTGCATCTAGTGCTAAACTTTCTATTCCCATTAATACAGAAGAACGAGAAATTAAAGTTTTCATGGTAACAGATTTACCAGCACCAGATTTAGCGAAAATAACCATGTTATAGTTTGTTAAAGATGGATGGAAGTTATCGAATAAAATCGGTACTCCAGTTTGTTTGTTAAATCCTAATGGTACTCCACTTTCATGTCCTACTTCTGAAGTAGTAAATGGAAATACGGTTGCCATTGAACGTCTATCAAATGTATGTGTTTTCTTTATTTTATCGTTCATTAATGGTAAATTTGATTGAAATGCTTTTTCTTGTATTCCCCATGCACTTTTTACTTCTACTAGAGATTTTGACATTTCTGTTGCTAATAGTTTTGAGAATTTATCTAATTCCTCTAGGCTATAGGCAAATAATGTAGATACAACAGATGCTTCATATAGTTTGTTAAAGCCTGCTGCAATTTCATCTCTTAGTTGTTCTGCCTCTAGTCTTTTTTGAGAAATGGTACTTTCTCTATTAATATTTCCTCTATCTGCAGCTACAATTCTTTCTGTTTCTAGCTCATTAATTACTCTGTTTAATTCACTTTGAGAACGTGATTCTGGAATTGGATTAATGTAGACAGATGTGTTAATATCACCAAATAAGTACATGTCTCTAAATAGTTCAGGGAAAGTACACATTCTAGGAAGTGTGCTTACATAGAAACTTCTTGCATACCTTGTCATGTTTGAAATAATCTCTAAATGGGATATGTTTCGTGCATCAATTCCTGCTGGTGCAATCAATTCCTTTATTGTCTTTTTTTTAAAAAGTTGATTTGGTGTTATCTCATCCCTGTACTCTCTTTGGTTTTCTACCTCTTTTTGGTTTTTCTTTTTGCCCCACATTTAAGTTTCCTCCTTCCTCTTCTTTTGTTTGTTCTTCTTTTATTTTTGAAATTGCTTCTTCTGCGACATCACTTCCGATATATTCTTCATTCTCATTAATGATTAATTCTGCCATTTGATTAATTAAATCTTCTAAGTTATCTTCTTTTTGTTTATATTCATGCTCTCTTGCGTATCTTACTTGGTCTACTGCATCTTTTGCCTTTTGTAATCCTTCCTCCTCGATTCTTCTATTTATTTCTGCTATCTTCTTATCCATTACATCTGGTGCTGTTGAATATAGCTCATCATATCCTGCACGAATTGCTTTATCAATTCCATATACCTCAGATTGGTCACGGTTATATGCTGTATATAATAATTCTGCTAATCCGTAAGAGTCTAATATTCTTCCTGTTACTTCACATGCAGATAAAGTACGAATAACAGACTGAGCTTTTGTATATAATTCTGAAAACGCAAGATTGCTTATTTCTTCTTTATCAAAATCATTGTTATTTAATTCCTCTGGTGAATATGGAATAACAATATAATATTGTTTTCTTAATACACTCTTGTTTAAACTCATTTTCTCAGTGTTGTAGATAATATCTCTTCCATATTCTAAAAGATTTTTTTGCTTTGTTATTTCATAAACCATTTTTTCTTGTTCAATTTTTGGATACCCTGCAGATTGCATTTGTGCTAATTTTGCATTTTTCTTATCTAATTCTTGTTCAATTTCTTGAATTTTTGATTTGTAGTTTGTAAGGCTACTTTCTAGATTAACAGTTCTTGTTTGAACATAAATTTGAATAGGATGTCTTAGTGTATTTAAGAATTGTATAAATCCTTCTTCTACTGCTATTTTTTCTGCTCCTGACATTAAGTCATAATTGATTCCTTGGCATTCTACAACCATTAAATATTTTAATCCATTCTTTTGAACAATCATATTGTCTTTTATTTTATCGAATTCCATAAAGTTCATAATAGAGTCTTTTGTTACTGCTACATTAGGAGTTGTTCCTGCCGCATTTTTCTTTTCCTTTTGTTTTATATTCTTATCTTTTTTAGGTCTGCTTTTCATATAAAGAACAACTAGCACACATAGTAAGACAATCAAGATAACTAATGCTATCGCAAAGCCTATACTTAGTAAATTCATTAAATTACTACTCATCTTTTGTATCCTCCTCTTCGTTTATGTATATTTTCTTTTTTCTTTTAAACTGAATTGCTCTTAAAATAATGTCATCGATATTTTCTCCTCCTGTTTGTCTCGTAAGTTCAAATTTATTAATATTTGGAATTTTAAATGTTCCGATACCGAAACCGATTGCTGCAAATAGGACAACAGCACCAATTCCTACCCATATCCAACCTAATAAAGAAGCAAAGATGAAATAAAATAATAAGCCAATTCCTGCTCCTATTGTTGTATATATTAAGGCTTTCTTAGAAAATATAAATAAAATTCTACCTTCTCCTTTTACATTTCTAGGTATGTAATATGTTCCCATTTAAAATTCCTCCTCTTATGTACTTTATCCTTTAAGCATAATTCTACTTATACTTATATATTATTATACCAGATAGTGGCGAGAATTGTAAGGTTTTGGCGTAAAAAAAAGCATTTTTAACATAATTGTAATATAGGTGTAATATGGGTTTTTTTCCCTTTCTTACGGATACTTAATTTGAAGCTATTCGCATAAAAAAATAATAGCTATTAAAATAGCTATTATTTTTTATTTTAGTTTGTATTATTTTAATCCTAATACAAAGTTATATACAATATTTACAATTGTTGTTCCTGCGAAGATAAGTACTGCACCAACAATATATGGTACCATTGATTTTTTATATTCTGCTTTTTCTTCGGCACTACCTAACATGTATTTAATACCTAATACTAGCATAATAACAACGGCAATTACAACACCTACTGTTTGAATAACAGCAACAATTGATTGACCAACACTTGTAATTTTAGTATTTGCTGTTCCATTTACTGTTCCTCCTGATAGGCTATCCGGAGTTAAAGTTTGTGCAAATACTGTTGTACCAATTAATGTAGCAAGCATAAGTGTTAAAACTACAATTGCTATAACTTTTATTGATTTTTTCATGTTTTTTCCTCCCTTATTTAATATATATATTATAATTATCTCACTTTCATATAAATGAGAAAATTTTAAAATCTTTTATTATTTATTAAGTGCATCTGCCATTCCTCCAGCAACTCCACCTGCAGTGCCTCCTCCATAAAATGTATCTATTCCTTCTTTGATGGCATCTGTAGTAGCACCTGTTAGCGTATCTTTCTCTCCTTGCGTCAATTGAGGTTTTGCCGCTTCCTGTTGCTTATCTACATTAGATGAAAAGGTAATAACTAATTTCCATATTGTAAAGCCACCAAATACTATAATACATCCCACTACAAATGGTACTAATGCCTCTTTTACTTTTACTTGTGCCTCTACACTTCCGAACACAAACTGTATGCCAAGTATTGCTGCAACAATTACGGCAATAACAACGGCTACTGCAAATAGAATATTATAGATAGAACTTGAAAATGTCTTCATGCTTTCTCCGTCTAAAGTAGATTTTGTCGTCGTTCCATCACTAATAAATTTCTGTCCAGAAGATATAATATCATCCATTGATTTTGTAGCATATACTGACTTAGGACAAATACACATTACAGATAATATTAAAATTATTCCTATGATAAGAATGTTGGTTTTTCTTTTCATACTATTTTTGCCTTTCCTTTTTATTATATAATAAGATATTGTATTTTTCAACTTTATTTTATACCAGTTACTATAGAATATATTAGATTAACAACTGTGGTTGTCCCAAATAGTAACACAAGACCAATGATATATGGTACCATTGTTTTTTTGTATTCTGCTTTTTCTTCTACACTTCCTAGCATATATTTTATTCCTATAAAAATACAACCAGCTACAGCAACAATAACGCCAAAAGCTTGTACAATAGCTAATATTGATTTTCCTATATTAGCTGTCTTAGTCCCGCTAACTTCACCTGGTTTGTAGGCATCTGGATTCGTAATTGGATTCGTAATATCGCTTCCTCCATCTGCATCTCCTTTTTCTGTTGCAACTGGTTTTTTACCATCTGCTAGTAATACGCTTTTAGTAATTTCCATGTTCTCTATGTCTGCGGAAGTTGCTTTTACTATTTTTATATTGATGCATAATATACTTGTTATGACAAATAATATTACTACTATATGTGTTATTATTTTCTTTCCTCTCACTATTATTTCCCCGCTTCTCTTTTGAATTTAATAAATCCTAATTATATTATATCTTATTTTTCTATGTTTTTCAACATTTTCTTTCACTATGAAGTTTAGCATATATTTTTTTGTTTGCATAGAGAAAAAAAGAAAGATTTAAAAAAATCTCTCTTTTCTTCTTATTCTATCAAATTATTCTATCAAATTTCATTAAAAACTTCAACTTTACTTTCTTGCTTTTTTTCTCTAGTACCATAATATTGTGCAATTAATTCATCCAATTCTACACTAATCCTATAAGTGATACTATAATCATTTCCGTTTATAATGCTATCATTTAATTCTTCTCTTAATTTACAAATTTTTTCGTCTACCATATCATCACTCTCCTTTTTCGTGTCTTTATCTTTTGTATAGTTATAAAATAACATATTTTTACATTTAGGTCAACTCTTTTTCTTTACAAATATTGATTTTTCAAGTTTTTTCATATGTCACTTTTTCTATTTTTTCTCCCTTTTTTCTCATTTTTTTCCATTTTGTTTCTTTTTTTGACAAGATAAAACAAGATAAAACAAAAAAAACAATAGACAACATTTCTGAAATTTTGAAGTTTCCCAGCATTAAACTGTCCGTTCTTATCTTTTCCACAAAAATTCTTACAAAAGCATAGAAAAGAATATAAAAATAAGTTATTTCGCCAGAAAATTTTCTGTTTTTACTTTTTCTCATCAAAAATAGAAATATCAAAAAATCAGCTATAGATTCATATAAAAAGGTAGGATGTACTTCTTTATAAATTCCATTTTCCCATATTCCCATTCTCCATGGCAAAGTAGTTATCTGTCCATAAGCTTCTACATTTACAAAATTTCCCCATCTCCCTATTGCCTGTCCTAATACTAAATAGGGCACTATATAATCTAGCATGTCCATTATCCTTATTTTTCTTTTCTTGCAATAGAGGTATGTGGTAATTCCCCCTGCTATTATTCCTCCATAAATAGCAAGTCCACCATCTTGTATATTCCATATATCTTGTATATTCCTACTAAAATAGTTCCAACTAACTAATACATAAAATATTCTAGCCCCTAAAAAAGAAATAGGTAATAAGTATATAGATAAATCTAATATATCTGAAAATCGAATTCCGTATTTTCCATCTTGCTTTTTAAATGCTATTAGTGCAATGATAATTGCAGCCACAATAAAGATAGCATACCAATGAACATCTATATCAAAAATAGAAAAAGCAACTTTTGAAACCGTAAATTTTAAATTCCATTCTGGAAAAGTAATTATTTGCATAAGCCCCTCCTATAAAAAAGAAGTAGTCTTTTTTACTACTTCTTTTTCTCCATTTTATTTATTTCTTTTTTGTTTATTTCTTTTTTGGTTTTTATATATTAATTTTATTTATTATTTCCTTTTATCACAGATAATACCATATTTTCTGGTTTCCATGCATCTTTTAAAATTTGCATAACATATTCTTTGGTAACTGTACTACACTTTTCTATATATTCAAAACTATTAATTCCTTTAAAATAGTCTGCTAAAAAGTTTCCCGCTACATCTGCTATATCATTATATTCTTTTACAAATCCTCCATAAATCAATTTGCGAACCCTTATAAAATCCTCATCTTGAATTCCTTCTTGTTTCATTTTTTCTACTTTTTCTTTCAAGGCTTCCCACACCTTTTCTGGATTTTCTGCTTGTCCTGATATCATAATATGAGCATATTCTTTTGAAAATTCATAATCTAGTGATGGTTCTACCATAATATTGCCTTCTTCATATTGTGTTTTAAACAACTCCGAGCTTTTTCCTATCAACAAATAAAGTAATATTTGAATAGCAATATCTTTTTTTACCATATCTACATCACGTCTTACATCGTCCTTAATTCCAATGACGAAAATAGGGTTACTTACCTCCATGGTTGCTTCTACCTTTTCTTTTACAACTCCATCTGGCTCTTCTTCGTAAATCCTTTTAATATCATTTTGGTTTTCTTTGGCTATTACTCTCTTTTTTATCTCTCCTATTATATCTTCCGGATTAAAATCTCCACAAACTACCAAACACATATTAGAAGGATGATAAAAGGTATAATAGCATTGATACAAAGTTTCTTTATTAATCTTACTAATTGTCTCTATTGTACCTGTTATATTAATTTTAACTGGATTTTTATGATACATAGCTTCTAATGCATTCATATATACCTTATTTGCAGGAGAATCATCATACATCTTAATCTCTTGACCAATAATCCCCTTTTCTTTTTCCACATTTTCATCTGTGAAATAAGGATGTTGTACGTAATCCATTAATTCATCTAATGCTGGGTAAAAAGAATCCGTAGCTTCAAACAAATACGCAGTATGGTTATTTGTAGTATAAGCATTTGCATTTACTCCTAATGCTGTTAAAACATCTAAACTATTTTTTCCATTTTCTTGTTCAAACATTTTATGTTCTAGAAAATGCGCTACACCATCTGGTACCATCACTTCTTCCCCTGTTTCTGGTACAATAAAGTGATTATCAATTGAACCATAATTCGTTCCCCATATAATATATTTTTTCTGTATTCCTTTTCTTGGAATGCAAAGGATTGTTAAACCATTTTCTAATTCTTCTTGATACACTTTTTCTTTCACTTTTAAGTTTTCTATTATTTGCACCTTTATTCTCCTTTCTCATTTCCCTTTAGTAAATATATGGTATTTATTTTTATCGAATTTGCTATTTTCAAGATTTGCTCTTTTGTTACTTCTTCAATGTTTTTACGATATTCTTCAATACTCATCTCTGTTTTTGTTAACTCTTGTCCAAATACATATACAATTTCTGTATCTTGTTCATCATCAATAGAATCGATTCCAGATATGATGGATTTTTTAGCATTTTCAATCTCTTCTTCCTCAAATTTCCCCTGTTTCATATTTTCTATTTGTTCTGTGATAATTTCCACTGCTTTTTCATAGTTTTGTGCCTCAATTCCACAACGAATAAAAATATTATTCTTTTGACGAATATAGCTAGAACTTGCAGAATATGCCAAGCTTGCCTTTTCTCTTACATTTTGAAATAGTTTAGAATTAGCCGTACCTCCTAAAATTCCATTATACACAACCGCTGGGAATCTCACATTTTCTTCTTGCAAGTCAATGTCTAATCCCATTACCAATTTCCCTTGATTTACATCCATTGTTTCTTGTACTTTTTTTACTTCTTCTATTTGTTTCTTTTCTGTATTCATTTCATTATTTAAAATATATTGAGGCTCTCTTTCTTGTAATTGCTTAATGTTCTCGTTTTCTCTTATCACTTGAATAATATCTTTTTGCATATCTCCTGATACAAAAATATCAATTTTAGAAGTTTGTATTAAATTTTTATAATGTTCATATAAATTCTCTCGATTTATTTTTTCTAAATCCTCAACATAACCAAATTTATAGATTCCATATGGTTTGTCTTTATACATTTCTTCAATACAACGATTCAATGCATATTGTGCTTTATTGTCTATTTTTCCCTCTATAATTTTTCGGATATTCTGTTTTTCTCCTTGTACATATTCTTCTTTAAAACCGTTACTTTCTACATATGGATTAAAAACAATCTCTAATAGTTTATCTATACTTTGTCTTAGAACATCTTCTTGCTCTGGTAAGAAAATATCATTTACCGATTCAAAATAAAACTTTAATATTTGGTTATCTCCTACTTTATCAATACCACAATCAAACGCAGCCCCATACATGTTTTCTAATTTTTTACTAATCATTTCTTGTGTTGGCATATTTTTACTTCCTCTTCTTAAAATAGCTACCAATACTGAGTTTAATGTTACAGTCTCTTTTGCTAGAGGTACTGTTATAAATACAGAAAGTAAATTCGTTTTAAACTTTTTAGTATCAATTTGATGTAAAGTAATTCCCTTTTTTATCTTTTCTTTTTGATAATTCATCTTTTCTTTCCTTTCTTTTGTTATTTCATTATTTTCCTATTTATTATTATAGTATATTTTACAGTAATTATACAATCTTTTCCTAAATATCCTAGATAGATATCTTAACAATCTGTTATTACATCAAAAAAGTAAAAGATGCTTTTTAAGTGAACAAATTAGGGTTCACTTCATATAAAGCATCTTTTCCTTTTTACATTTCATTTAAAATTTTCTTTACTTTTTCATTAATAGCTCTACCATCTGCTTTTGCTCCAATTTCTTCTTTTGCTGCTTTCATTACTTTTCCCATGTCTTTCATACTTGTTGCCCCTACTTTTTGGATAACACCTTTTACTGTTTTTTCTAGTTCTTCGTCTGATAATTGTTCTGGTAGATATTCTTCAATAATAGCAATTTCTTGCTTGATTTGATTTACTAAGTCTTCTCTTCCTCCTTTTTCGTAATCTGCTAGAGAATCTCTTCTTTTCTTTGCTTCTTTTGCCATTATTTCAACAATTTGATTATCCTCTAATTCTATTTGTTTATCTTTTTCCACCTGTAAAATAGCTGCACGAACCATCTGCACAACATTTTTTCTTATAATGTTTTTCTCTTTCATTGCATTTTTTAAATCTGCTAACAATTTTTCTTTTAACATAATAAACTCCTTTCTTTTAACAAATAAGCGTTTTCCAAGTAGACACTTGGAAAACGCTATTAGTTATCACTTAGAATTTTCTTTTTCTAGCAGCCTCTGATTTTTTCTTTCTCTTAACGCTAGGTTTTTCATAGTGTTCTCTTTTTCTTACTTCTTGAAGAACTCCATTTCTAGCACATTGTCTTTTAAATCTTTTTAATGCATCTTCTATATTTCCATCTTTTACTTTAACCTCTGACATGAATATTCCCCTCCTTCCGGCGTCTAACAAACTGTGGGATATTTAAGTTTTAGGGGTAATTCTTTTTCTCTATACTCCCTTTGAACTCTTTATACGTCCTATATTATACCGGAATGAGCCAAGCTTGTCAATAGTAGTTACCGAATTTTGGCAATATTCCTTCTCCTATAAATATAGTTCACCAATCGGTCTTGCTTCATTAATTCTTTTGATTGCTTCTGCAAATAGTGGAGCAATAGAAAGTACTGTTAGATTTTCTATCTGTTTTTCTTCTGGTACTGGAATCGTATTAGTTACTACCATTTCTTTAATAGCTGATTTTTTAATTCTTTCTATTGCAGGACCAGATAGTACTCCATGTGTACATCCAGCATATATATTTTTTGCTCCAAATCTTTGAAGAATTTCTACTGTTTGTATAATAGAACCTGCTGTATCAATTTCATCATCAAATATGATTGCATTTTTATCTTTGACATCTCCTATTACTGTTGTAGCAATAGCTCTATCCTTATTTCCATCTCTTCTTTTATCAATCAGAGCGATTGGGCAGTGAAAATATTCAGAATATTTAAATGCTTTTTTTGAGCTTCCTGCATCTGTTGCAACAATTACCTTGTCTTCTAGATTTTTTGCTTCAAAATATTCTTCCAATAGCCCCTCTGCTGTTAGTCTATCACATCCAATATTAAAATAGGCTTGTATTGCTGGATTATGTAGATCACATGTAATTACTCGAGTTGCTCCTGCTGCTTCTAATAATTGTGCCATTAGTTTCGCCGTAATTGCTATTCTCGGTTGGTCCTTTTTATCTGAACGAGAATATGGAAAATATGGTAATACAACATTTATTTTCTTCGCAGAGGCTCTTTTTACTGCATCAATTGTAATTAGTAATTCCATAATTCTTTCATTTACTGGTGGTTTTGTAGTTTGAATAATATACACATCTTGTTCTCTGATTGTTTCTAATATTTGAACAAAATTATTATCATTTTTAAATTTAAAAGAATCTATTTTTCCCATCTCTATTCCTAGACAATCACAAACTTCTTTTGTAAATTCCTCTGCAGAAGGACAAGCAAATATTTTAATATCTTTCATTTTATACCTCCTAATTTATTTTTAAAAAGGTCATTTTAAGTTTCCTTAAAATGACCTAATATCCCCCTATTATATTGCTATTTGTACAATTTCTTTTTGTTCTAATGATTTTTTTACATCTAAAATACGTTGATTTTCAGAACCTCTAAATTTCAAAGTAGGATTTTTCTTACTTTCTACAAATTGTCCATCAACTAATACATCTATATTTTGTAAGCATTCATTCGTAATTTTATCTTGTCTTGCTTCTAACTGTTCTAATGTATATCCAGAATAGCACCAAACATTAAAGTTTGGTCTAACTCTTTTTACTTCTTTAATAAAGTCTAATACCCCCTCTATATTTTGAGGACATAGTGGTTCTCCTCCACTAATTGTAATTCCTTTTAAAATGGAGTTATCTGTGATTTTATGAATAATTTCTTCTGTATTTAGTTCTTCTCCATAATTAAAGTCTTGTGCTTCTTTATTATGGCATCCTGGACAATGATGAGGACATCCGCTGACAAATAATACAGCTCTCCACCCAAGTCCATTTGATATGCTTTCATCATAAAAACCTGCCATTTTCATTATTCTAACACCTCTATTTGTTTATTTTTCAAGAAGAGAAGACTCTCTTTTTGCTTTTATTATTAATTTGCCCCTTTTATAGTTCCAGTGTGTGTAACTCTATCATGCAATTCTGCTAGTTTTCCTTTGTTCCAACGAGAAGTAGTTCCTACTAAATATCCTGTAATTCTTTGAATCGTATCGATATTGGTTCCTCCACATACAGGACATTCTTTTAATTCTGCATCTGCATTTTCAAATCCACAATCTAAACATCTTGAACGTGTATGGTTAATAGAACCATATCCCATATTATATTTATCCATTAAATCCACAACTGCTTCTACACTTTCTGGATTATGGGTAGCATCTCCATCAAGCTCGATATAGAAGATATGTCCCCCACCTGTTAAAGCATGGTATGGAGCTTCTATTCTTGCTTTATGTTCTGCTGTACATTTATACCAAACTGGTACATGGTTACTATTGGTATAGTAATCTCTATCTGTAACTCCTAGTATCGTACCAAATTCTTTTCTGTCTATTTTAGTAAATCTTCCAGATAGCCCTTCTGCTGGTGTTGCTAAAAGTGAGTAATTTAAGTCATAACGGTCTGAGTATTGTTTACAAGCCTCGTTCATTTGCGTAATAATTTCTATACCTAGTTCTTGTGCTTCATCGGATTCCCCATGATGTTTTCCTGTAAGTACTGTTAAGCATTCTGCAAGTCCAATAAATCCAATTCCTAGCGTTCCATGTTTAATAACCGGTTCTACAGTATCATTTGGTTTTAAATTCTCGCTTCCTTCCCACATTCCATCCATTAACATTGGGAATTGTTTTGCAACTGCTGAGCATTGGAATTTATATCTATCATAAAGTTGTCTTGCAACAATGTCTGTATATTTTTCTAGTTTTTGCATAAAGATTTTTTTAACTCTTTTGCTATATGCTGCTGTCATATTCTTCTCGCTGCCTCTACCTAGATCGAAGTGAATATTTAATGCTTCTTGCGCTTCTTTTGCAGATTCAATTGCTAATCTTACTAAGTTTACAGTGGTGAAAGATAGGTTTCCTCTTCCGATAGAAGTGTCTTCTCCATGTCTATCTTGGAATACTCTTGTTCTACATCCCATTGTTGCACATTCATAGTAGTATCGATTTGGGTCTTTTGCATCCCATTTTGGATGTCTATTGAATGTAGCATCTAAGTTGATAAAGTTAGGGAAAAATCTCTTAGCTGTTACTCTACATGCTAATTTGTATAAATCATAGTTAGGGTCTTCTGGTAAATAATTAACTCCTCTCTTTTTCTTCCAAATTTGGATTGGGAAAATAGGTGTTTCATTATTTCCTACTCCTCTTTCTGTAGAAAGTAGCATTTCTCTTATAATGCATCTTCCTTCTGGAGAAGTATCAGTTCCATAGTTAATAGAACTAAATACAACTTGGTTTCCTCCTCTAGAATGGATCGTGTTCATATTATGGATAAATGCTTCCATAGATTGATGTACTCTATTTACGGTACTGTTGATAGCTGCCTGAATATCTCTTTCTTCCCCTTTTAAGCCTTCTAGCGGCTTCTTGATATAGTCTTTTGGTTGGTAGTCATATAGGTTAGATAAATCTTTATCTAAAAGTTCTTCAATTTTTTTTATTTCCTCAACAAAAGTTAGTTTTACATATGGTGCTAAGTAAAAATCATATGCTGGAATAGCTTGCCCACCATGCATTTCATTTTGAATCGTTTCTAATGAAATACATCCAATAATACTTGCTGTTTCAATTCTTTTTGCTGGTCTTGATGAACCATGTCCTGCTCGGAAACCATTTTTTAATATTTTATCTAATGGATGTTGAAGGCAAGTTAAGCTTTTGGTTGGATAGTAATCTTTATCATGAATATGGATATATCCTCCTTGTACGGCTTGTCTTGCTTCTGTCGAAAGTAAAAAGTCATCTACAAATGGTTTTGTTGTTTCTGATGCAAATTTCATCATCATTCCTGCTGGTGTATCTGCATTCATATTTGCATTTTCTCTTGTTACATCATTAGATTTTGTTTCAATAATTTCTAGAAACATGTCTTTTGTTCTAGATTTTCTTGCTACATCTCGATTATAACGATACGTAATATATTCTTGTGCAACTTCTTTTCTGGAAGATGCCATTAATTTCTTTTCTACTAAGTCTTGTATCTCATAAACAGATACTTGCATTTTGTCTTCTAATGATTTTTCTACTGATTGAGCTACTTTATTTGCTAAATCAATATCAACTCCTCCTGGTGTGTGTGACATAGCTAATGTAATTGCTTTCACAATTCTTTCTGGATTAAATTCCGCAATTCTTCCGTCTCTTTTAATTACTTGCATTTTAATTCCTCCTATATTGTTTTTACTAACCTTGCAACCCCTATCAAGCGTAAGGAATTGATTCTCTTTTGTTTCGTCGTGTTTCATTCTATTACTGCCACTATGTAATGTCAAACTGTAATTAATTATGTAAAAGATTGTCTAATTTTCGCTATTCTTCCGTATTTCTTTGTTTCTTTACAGTTCTTTACAGTTGTCTTTTTTACATTTTTCTGTTTTACTTCTTATGTTTCTAAGGTTTCAAGGCCATATTACGTTTGTGTTACATTTTTTTTACAGATTTGTAACATGTTTTTGAATTCTTTTTCAGTTTATTATTATTTTTTGTTTCATTTCTGAATTCTCATTTATTATATCGATACATTTTTTATTGTCAATACTTTTTTGTATTACATTTATGTTACAAGTACATATTTCTTTAATTCCAAGTGTTTCACAGATTTATTATTTTATTTTGTTTTTCCATTTTTATTTCAAATTTTAGCATTTTTCAAAAAATCATTTTTTCATTTATTTGATTTTTGTTCATTTTTGTAATCTTAATTGAATAAAAAGATCCTTGCTTTTCGTTCCAAGAAATTTCTTATATTAAAAATAAAAGTAGAGACATTTTTATATCTCTACTTTTTTACCAGAACGCGCTCCCACTACACTGGTCTTATTTTCTACTATCTTCAATTCTTGTCTTTCAGCATTCAGTGCTACAGATAAAGTACTACGCGAAAGCTGACACTGCTAATGCTGTTCGACGTAGTATCGCTACTGCGGTATGAAACTGGTGTTCCACCAAAGTAGTAGCTGCCGCCACGTCTTACACAAGGATAACCTGCATCACTATACCCTTCTGTTGTCCACTCATATGAATTCCCAGCTAAATCATAGATATTTTTTGCTTTCCAATACTCACTATACCCTGTATTTTGTAAAACTCCATACCCTTCTATATTTGCCGGTACACTACTATCATAATAATTTCCCCAATTACTACTATCTATGATACTATGGTTGTCATCTGCTACAAAATTCATTATAGCATCCCATGCATAACTACTTACTAACTTTGACTTTCCTGGATACATCGACTCTGCTAATGTCTTTGCTTGGTCTCTTGTTACATAATTATATACCGTATTATTTTTCTTACTTACTACTTTATCTGTTATTAGGTCACTTGCACTTGTTCTTACTGTATTACTACTATTTCCTGCCTCAAAACGTGCAATATAGAATCCTCCATTGGTATTAACACTGTTTTGAGCTTCTGTATCGATTACTTCTGAATATTCTGAATAATTTCCGTACTGTTTTCCAAAATCTTGTCTTTCATATTTTACTTTTATTCCATCGACTGGTATCCATACAAATTGATTTCCTTCTGCATCTTCTATTACTGCTCCTTCTTCTATACTTCCTTCTACATAATGAAATCCTTCTGGTATTTTTCCTTTTAGTCCTTCTGGTAAACCTTCTATAGTACTATTGTTTCCATTTATATATTTTGCTATTTCTTCTTCTGCTAAATTCATGGTGTCTAAATCGTTTTCAGTTCCTTGATTTGATTTTGTTTTCGCTTCTTCTGTTTTTCCGATTAATCCACTATTTACTACAAAATATATCGTAACTCCTGCTAAAATAAGTAGGATAATAATGGTTACGACTAATGCTATTAACGTAATACCCTTGCTTTGTTTTTTTTCTTTTCTTCGCATTCTTGCTTCCTCCTCTTTCGTTTTCTTTTTCTATTTCTTTTATCTCTTTAAACCGCAAAAATACAGGGTTCACTTACTTGAATCCTATCTTTTCTCTATACTCTATAAAAACAGAAAAATATTGTATTTCTGTTTTTTGTTTTTGCTTAATTTCTTTATTTTCTTGTTGGTTTAAACAATAGCTCTCTCTCTCTCTCTCTCTCTACAATATCAAGCTTTTTAGCTACTAGCATTATTTCTACCTCTTTCTTCTTTTGTTTATTATTTTACTATTTACGTTTCACTTTACTTTTTTATTTTCACTTTTTTATTTTTATTTTATCCACCTTTAACTTTTAAGTCAAGTTATTTTAATATATTCTATTAATTTGTATAATCCCATTTCTATACAAAGCAACCTATCATATTAGTTTTTACAAATACGATAGGTTGTTTTAATAAACTGTTTAATAAATTAATTTACTTTTTATTCTTCATTAAATACAGCTTCAAACTCTTCTTCTGTAATCTTTTCTTTTTCTAATAGTACTCCTGCAACTTTGTGAAGTTTATCACTGTTTTCTGATAAAATCTTTCTTGCTTTTGCATACGCTTTATCAATAATTGCTTTTGTTTCTATATCAATAAGAGCAGCTGTTTCTTCGGAATACTCTTTTTCATGACCAAAATCTCTACCTAAGAATACTTCTTGGTCTGTTGTAAGAGAAATGGTACCTATCTTGTCACTCATACCATATTTCGTAACCATATCTCTTGCAATCTTTGTTGCTCTTTCAATATCATTACTTGCCCCTGTTGAAATATCATCTAATATTAAACTTTCTGCTACTCTACCACCTAGCATTGATACAATTGTCTCTTCCATTTCCGTCTTAGACATAAAGTTTTTATCTTCTCCTGGACGATACATGGTATATCCCCCGGCCATTCCTCTTGGTATGATAGAGATTTCATGAACAGGGTCTTGTGTTGGCAAAAATCTACTTACTACTGCATGACCTGCCTCATGATAAGCAACTAATTTGTTTTCTTTTTCACTACGAATTCTAGATTTCTTTTCAGGTCCCATAGTTACTTTTACCATCGCATCTTCGATTTCTTTCATTCCAATTTCTTTTAAGTCTCTCCTTGCTGCTAATAGTGCTGCTTCATTTAATACATTCTCTAAGTCTGCTCCTGAGAATCCAGAAGTGTTTTTAGCAATTAATTTTAAGTCAACATCTTCTGCAATCTTTTTCTTTCTTGCATGTACTTCTAATATTTGTTCTCTTGCTTTTACATCTGGATTTCCTACTACAATTTGTCTGTCAAATCTTCCTGGTCTTAATAAAGCTTTATCTAGTACATCTGGTCTGTTGGTTGCCGCTAAAACAATAACTCCTTCATTTGTTCCAAATCCATCCATTTCTACTAATAGTTGATTTAAGGTTTGTTCTCTTTCATCATGTCCTCCACCAAGGCCTGCACCTCTTTGACGTCCTACAGCATCAATTTCATCGATAAAGATAATACATGGAGCTTTTTTCTTTGCTTCTTCAAATAGGTCTCTTACTCTTGATGCACCAACACCAACAAACATTTCTACGAAGTCAGAACCACTGATAATGAAGAATGGAACTTCTGCTTCTCCTGCTACTGCTTTTGCAAGTAATGTTTTTCCTGTACCTGGGTGACCTACCAATAGAATACCTTTTGGAATTCTAGCTCCCATATCAGTGTATTTTTTAGGATTCTTTAAGAATTCTACTACTTCTTGTAATTCTTCTTTTTCCTCATCTACTCCAGCAACATCTTCAAAAGTAACCTGTACTTTTTCCGTTCCATTAATTAATCTTGCCTTACTCTTTCCAAAAGACATACTTTTATTTCCGTTTTGAACATTGCTATTCATAAATAGTAGCCAGAATATAGCAAAAATAATTAAAAGTCCTACTGGGGAAAGTAGAGATAAAATAGTAATCCAAATGGATTGTGGTTTTTCAATCAAAGTAAAGTTTCCAGCCTTTAAACCTTCATTTGCATAATTCATAAAGCTTTCAATATCTGGGATATATACTTCCTTTGGAATTTTATCATCTTTTAATGTAATAGTAGCTTTTGTTTTATCTGCTGTTATTTCAATATCTTTAACTTCTCCTGTTTCTATTTTACTGATCAATTCTGAGTATTTCATTTTTGTATTACTATTATCTATAACAGATGTTAGTAACACAATAAAAATAACTCCAATAATTAGCCACATGGCTAGTGTTTTTATTCCATTTTTCAACTTCTTGTTCCTCCTATTTTAGCTTATGTTTTCTCTTAGTGATATATATCACATAATATTTAGCATTTCAATAGTTTTTTCTAATTTTCTTCTTGTCAAGTCCTTGACCCTCAAGGGTTTCCTTACGGAAGGTTATGCTTTGCGATGAAAAAAATCTTTTTATTTTTTACCAATATTTTTATATTTTTTTTGGGCATTAAATATTTATTTCCAATATTATTACTGCATAATTTTAAAATATCTTCGATATGTATCATTTCTATTCCCATATTTGGTCCTAATAGTTGTTTAATACTGTATAGTATAACCCTTCTTCTTAATACTAATTCCAATTGATTGAATTTTTTTAAATTTAACTGAATTTCGATTTGTTTTTCTTGTTGGGTCGTCTGCTTATCCTTTAGATTTTTTATTAAAACTTCTTGAAAAGCTTTTTCTGTTTGTTTTTCCATATATTCATTTTCTTCTCTTACTATATTCGAAAGGCGATTTATACTTTGTACTATGTTTGGATTAAATTCTTTTTTGATATACGGAATCAAGCAGTTTCGTATTTTATTTCTTGTATAAATATTCTCTTGATTAGTTTTATCAATTCTAGGGTTTAATTTTTCTGTTTTAGCATATTCTTCAATTTCCTCTTTTGAGCATTCTATAAGTGGTCTAATATATCTTCCTTCCCTTATCGGTAAAATACCTCCTAAACCATTTAAACTGCTTCCTCTTAGTAAATGTAATAGTACGGTTTCTGCATTATCATTTTTATGATGTGCTGTTACAATTTTATTCGCATCTACCTTTTCTAATACCTCTTGAAAAAATTCATATCTTACTTTTCTTCCCGCTTCTTCTGTTCCTATCTTTTCCAGTTTTGCAACTTTTGAAACAGAAACTCTTTTTACAAAACAGTCTAATCCATGACTTTTGCAATAGTTTTCCACATATTGTTCATCCACAGTGGCTTCTTTTCGAAGTCCATGATTAATATGGCATACATAAATTTCAAAAGGAAGATGTAACGTTTCTTCTTTTCGAATTTTATTTAATATATGCAAAAGGCAAATAGAATCTGGGCCACCAGATACTCCTATTACGAGTTTATCTCCAGATTCTATTTGTTGATAGTTTTGAATTGTGTTTAATACTTTTCTTTCTAATTCTTGTAACATGAATATCCTTTCTTCTATTCTTCTCGATATTTCTCAATATTGGCAAATTTTGTATAGTTTCCAAGCCATAATAGTTCTACTGTTCCAGTAGAGCCTGATCTATGTTTTGCAATAATAATTTCTGCGATATTTTTCTTTTCACTATCTTCGTTATAATAGTCATCACGATATAGGAACATAACAATATCCGCATCTTGCTCAATTGCTCCTGACTCTCTTAAGTCCGATAGCATTGGTCTATGGTCTGGTCTTTGTTCTGCTGCTCTAGAAAGCTGTGAAAGTGCTATAACAGGTACATTTAATTCCTTTGCTAGAATTTTTAAAGAACGACTAATTTCTGAGATCTCTTGCTCACGGCTTCCTCCTCTTTTTCCACTTGCGGATATTAACTGTAAGTAGTCAATTACAACTAGTCCAATATTTTTCTCTAGTTTTAGCTTTCTACATTTGGCTCGAATTTCCATTACAGAAATACCTGGTGTATCATCTACATAAATATCTGCTTCTGATAAAGGACCTATCGCACCTGCAAGTTTTACCCAGTCCCCTTCTTCTATTCTGCCTGTTCTTACTTTATTACTATCTACCATTGCTTCACTACATAAAATCCTGTTTACCAACTGCTCTTTTGACATTTCTAGACTAAATACTGCTACTGGAACTTTTGCTCTTACTGCTGCATTGGTTGCAATATTTAAAGCAAAAGCTGTTTTTCCCATTGCTGGTCTTGCTGCTATTAATATTAAATCCGATTCGTGAAGTCCTGCCGTTTTATAGTCTAAATCTGCAAATCCAGTTGGTACTCCTGTTATTGGTTCTTTTTGGTTATATAATTTTTCTAATTGTGAAAAAGTATCTACTAAAATGTCTTTCATTGGGCTATAGCCTTTTTGATTTTTAGATTGCATAATATCAAAAATCTTTTTTTCTGCTGCATCCATAATATTCTCTACTTCTTGTGTAGGGTCATATCCTAAACTAATAATTTCATTGGCTGTTTTTATTAGATTTCGTAAGATAGCTTTTTCTTCTACTATCTTAATATATTTTTCTACATTTGCTGTAGTAGGTACCTTTTCTGGAAGTTCTGCTAAATATTCTAATCCACCTACTTGTTCTAATTTTCCTTGTGTTGCAAGTTCTGATTTTAGGGTAATAATGTCTACTGGTTCTGCTCGATTATATAGGCTTAAAATTGCTTCATAAATTGCTTTATTATCTTCACGATAAAAGTCTTCTGGCTTTAATACTTCTATTGCGCTAATAACAGCATCTTTATCTGTTAACATACTTCCTAGTACTGCTTGTTCCGCTTCTATATCACTTGGTGGTATTTTCGTTAATTCCATATTACCGCTCCCATTTCTTTTCTATCTTAATCTGCTATTACATCTACTTTTAGTTTTGCTGTTATTCCTTCGTACAATCGCATTTCTACTGTTACCAATCCTAATACTTTGATTGTTTCTGGTAATATAATCTTCTTTTTATCTACTTCTATTTGATATTGTCTTTTTAGATTCTCAGCGATTTCTTTTGCTGTAACTCCACCAAATATTTTTCCATTTTCTCCAGCTTTTACTTTTATCTTTAGCTGAATTCCTTCTACTTTTTTTGCTATTTGTTTTGCTTCTTCTTTTGCCACTTCTTTTTTATGATTTTCAGAGTCTTTCTTTCCTTTTAATTTTGTCATATTTTCACTATTTGCTTCTACCGCTAATTTCTTAGGAAATAAATAGTTTCTTGCATATCCATCACTCGCATTAATTACTTCATCCTTTTTTCCTACACCTTTAATATCTGCCATTAAAATTACTTTCATTCTATTTACCTCCATTTTCTAATATTGCAGTTAATAGTATATCTCAAAAATGTGTTTTTTTCAAGTTCTTATGATGAATCCTTCTTATTCTAGATGAACTTTTCCCCTTTCTCAACATTTCCTAGCCAAGTTATAGATTTCTTCTTTACTAGGTCCTAGCATTTCAAATTCTAAATATAGAACGTTCTCAACATTATGCGCTTTTTTTGCTGTCTTGATCCATAATCAAATTTAAGCATCTGAATTTTTATAAATTACACTATATTTTCTCCTTTATTACAAGAAAAATGAGCTAGATTCTAGCTCATAATTTCACTAAAATATTCATTAATTCGATTGATTAATTCTTGCTTTACTTCTTCTACAGTCATTCCTTCTACTTGTGCACCTGCTAACGTAATATGACCTCCGCCTCCTAATTTTTCTAAAATAACTTGTACATTAATATCTCCTATTGAACGGCCACTAATACACACTTTATCTCCTAGATTACCGATAACAAAAGAAGCTGTAATATCGCTTATTGTTAGTAGCTCATCTGCTGCTTTTGCACAGATAATACCTGCATCCTTATCTTCTGGCTCATAGATAGAAATTCCAATCGTATCATTTACAATCTCAGCATCTCTAACAATTTCAGATATTTTGTTATAGCTTTCTAAATCGCTTTGGAACCATTTCTTTACTTTAATAATATCTACTCCACATTTTCTCAAATATGCTGCCGCTTCAAAGGTTCTTACTCCTGTTTTAAATGTAAAGTTCTTGGTATCCATCATGATTCCTGCATAAAGACTTTCAGTTTCTATTTGTGTTAGTTTAATTTTAGTTTCTGCATATTGCAATAACTCTGTAACTAGTTCTGCTGCTGAAGAAGCATATACTTCTTGGAAAGTAAGCATACTATTTTCAATATAGTCTGTACTTCTTCTATGATGGTCAATAACTACAATTTTATTAGTTCTATCTAATAGTTCTGGCACTTCTACATAGCTTTTCTTATGAGTGTCTACAATAATTAGAAGCGTCTCTGGACTTACTTTTGATATTGCTTCACTTCTATCAATTAATATGGTTTGGTATTCTTTTTCCTTTTTCATAGATTCAATAAAATTATTTAAAGTTAATCCAAATGTATTATTTACGATATAGGCATCTTTTCCTAAGCTTTTTGCTAAACGGTATATTCCTAAACTAGACCCCATAGAGTCAATATCGCCATTAGAATGTCCCATTACCATAACATCTTTTGCTTCTTTTATTAATTCTTCTAACGCATGTGCTACAATTCTTGCTTTTACCTTTGTTCTCTTCTCTACTTCTTGTGCTCTTCCTCCGAAAAACTCATATTTACCATTTTTACGGATAACAGCTTGGTCACCACCACGTCCTAATGCAATATCCATTGCAGCTTCTGCTGATTTATATTTATCATAATAAGAATTTCCCTCATTGGAAATAGCAATACTTAATGTTAATTGTAATTTTCCTTCTATACTAATTTCTTTTACTTTATCTAATATATCAAATTTGGAATCTTCTATTTGTTCTAAATATTTTTGTTGGAACAAATATACAAATCGATCTCTATCTGCTTTAACTGCTAAACCACCAGTCTCTGCCGCCCATTCATATATATTTTTTTCAATCTCCGCTAATATTTGTGGTCTTGCTTCATTCGAGATTCTTTGCATAATCTCTTCATAATTATCTACCATTACAATCCCTAAGCAAAGTTTAGAATCATTATATTCTTGAATAATCTCTAGTTGTTTTGTAATATCAATAAAATATAGGATTGCCATATACTTATTTTCTTTTTTTCGCTCATTACTTTTAGATTTAACATATTCACCAACTACACGATAGTGTGAGTTTTCAATCTTTATTTGTTTTGCAATAGAACGATTTTTATCGTCTTTGGCATTTTCTATATCTTCTTTAATATCCAGAATAATTTCTTCTAAGTAATTTCCAATATCAATATTTGCAAATTCACTAACGAACTTTTCACTCTTCCATATAATATTACCATCTGTCTCCACAATAACAAGTGGGAATGGGGAATTTATTAATGTTTTTCTTGCTGTAGAATCTACACTAAAAGTTAAATCTTGCACATGTTTTGAAATTTCCGCTTTTCTCTTGTTATTTGCCCATAAAGAGTATGCTACAATAATAACATATAGAATAAGACTTGGAACTATTAATCTGGTATCATAAATACATAATGCAACTAATAAAACAGCAATGATTACTAAATAAATCTTTGTTTTTGATATTAGTTTATCAAATGCTTGTCTGTTGTTCGTATGCATGCTAATCTCCTTTTACTCATAATACTTATATTTTACGCTATTTAGGGCTAAAAGTCAAGTTTTGCTACTAGAACTACTGTCTTTAAGGCTATTTTAATAGGCATATTAGAAGTTTTTGTTTTTTCTAATATGCCTTTTTTTATTATTCTTTTTTAGCTTTTTACATTGATTTTTCTACCATCTGTTTTATGCTATCTGCATCATGAAATCCTACAAACTTATCTACTACTTTCCCTTGTTTCATGAACACAACAGTGGGAACTGCTTCTACACCATATTTCATTGCTAAATCTTGATTTCCATCAATATCTACTTTATAGAAATCTACTTTTCCTGCATATTCTTCAGATACTCCATCTATTACTGGTGAAAGCATTTTACATGGTCCACACCAAGTTGCAAAAAAGTCTACCACGCATAATTTATTATTTTGTATTACTTCTTCGAAGTTTCCATTTTCTATTTGTTTCATTTCAAAAACCTCCTAATTTTATTCTTTTATTAGTATATCATACAATACAATAAATTATTATTCTTTTTTAAAGAAAAGAGAAAAGAATTTTTACTTTTCTTTTCCCTTCTCCTTCCATGGATTTGGATAAGGATTCTTTTTTGCTAGACACTGCCGTTGTTTATGAATATTGGGGCTATGTTTACAATAGGAAACCTTATCTCTTTTTAGGCACACTATTTTAGTGCATCCTTTACATGTTGATGTCTCTACTACTCTTCTTGTCATTACAAACATGTCTTCCACTCCTTTTCTTGTCTTTTATTATATCCTATCTTTTAACTTTTTTCTAGTCTTGACTTCATCTTATAGCTCGTCTATATGGTTTTATAATCGAGTAGAGAATAAATAATTATTTTATTTATTCCCTCTCACACCACCACATCGTGCCGTTCGGCAATGGGCGGTTCAATTTATATTTCAACATGAACTTTTGCATATTGGTCTGATAGAAATATCAGACCTCTTTTTCTTAGCCTCTCATTATTTATTGCAAATTTAACCCAATCCGTTTTTGCTACTAACTGATAACCTTTGCTTGTATGAGATAATCCGTACGCTATATCTGGCTTTACTCCTAGTTGTTTTAATGCCTTCTCTTTTCTCTCTGGTTTCTTCCACTGTTTCCAGATTATTACTCTTATTCTTGTTCTCAAATGTTCGTCTATCTCTTGTATCGCATTCTTCATATTGGCTATTCTAAAGTAGTTTACCCAACCTCTGACTAAGTAGTTGATTTGTTTTATTCTATAGTCTAAGCTTATGCTCCAATTTCTTTTGGTTAGTGCTTTTAGCTTTCTTTTTAGCTTTTGGTATGCTTTAATATGTGGTTTTGGTTTCCACTTTCCTTTTGTATCCTTCCAAAAACTAAAACTTAAATACTTCGTTTTTGTAGGTCTTGTTACTTTGCTCTTCTCTGCATTTACTTTTAAACCTAGTTTCTTTTCAATATATTTTGTTATTGAACTCAATACTCGGTTTGCTGCTTTCTCACTCTTAACCATTATGATACAGTCGTCCGCATAGCGAACGAACTGCAAGCCACGTACTTCTAATTCTTTATCTAGTTCGTTTAACATTATATTTGATAGCAATGGACTTAAGTTTCCTCCTTGTGGTGTTCCTTTTTCTGTTGCTTTGACTATTCCTTTATCCATTACTCCTGCACTTAGATATTTTCTTATTAATGATACTACGTCTCCGTCTTTTATTGTTCTCATTATGATATTGATTAGTCTATCTTGGTCTACTGTGTCGAAAAATCTCTCTAGGTCTATATCTACTATCCATTCATAACCATCATTTAAGTATTCTAACGCTCTTATTACTGCTTGTTCACAGCTTCTCAAACCATAACTGTTATCACTGAACTGTTCTTCAAATATTGGACTTAATATTTGTACCATTGCTTGCTGTATTATCCTATCAAATACTGTTGGTATTCCTAAATTTCTCATTTTGCCATTCTCTTTAGGTATTTGCACTCAATGACGAATAAATGATTGATTTTGAATACTCTCTGGGATACGCCCATACCATTTTCATTAACACATTCTAACTATTATTCGTCCCTAATTTTGGTGTTTGAAACACTACAAATTGTTCAACCCTTCGGAAAAAAAAATTTTTCCTACTATGGTATCTGCTGACTTCTTGCGATAAACCTTTTTCGACCATTATTTCTAATGTCCACAAGACCTCACGGGGTAAGTCGTTTAATTTTCCTCTTTTACCCACTTGATTTACTTGATAAGGTTACGTACATCTTTTGGACTTTGACTTCAGTGGTAGTCTTATCCTCTTATCAAGCCTTAGTATCAAGTTTTTGTTCATTGAGCCAAGATTTTGCTACACACTTCCTCCACGTCACACCTCACGATGGAACGCTTGTGTTTCACTATGTGGTTGGCGATGTATACCTCCACTACGGACTTTCACCGATTAACTAAACGACATGCCCGTCGCACCAGTAATTATCCCCCGGCTAAGCCGGGGGCTTTTTACTCATAACGCCTAAAAGGCTATGTTACAAGCAGAGCCTCAAGGCTCATAGCTGTTCCGACGCATGCGTCTCTTATAACCCGTTAAACGGGTCTTTATATTCTTTTATTGATATTTGATCATACATCATATCTTCTTGTAGTTGATTTCTCACATATTCTGCAATTCTTTTTGCATTTTTACCTACCGTGTCTACATAGTAGCCACGGCACCAAAAACTTCGTTGGCCAAATTTGTACTTCAAATTTGACCACCTCTGGAAAATTATGAGGCTGCTTTTGCCTTTTAATATTCCCATATATTTTGACACTGATAATTTTGGTGGTATTTCTACAAACATATGCACATGATCTGGGCAAACTTCAGCCTCTATAATTTTCACTCCCTGCCAATCTGAAATATCTCTCAAAATTTTACCTATTTCTAATCTTTTCTGCCCATAAAAAATTTTTCTCCTATACTTTGGTGCAAATACTATATGATATTTGCAATTCCACTTTGTGTGTGATAAACTTGACATTGTATCATATGTAGTGCTTTCTTCTTTAGTTTTTTTACTGAATATACTATTCATGATACACAACTCCTTTCATTTATTTTATCAATTATGCGTCGAAACATATTGATATTATAGCATGAAAGGAGTTGCTTTGCTACAAAGCTAAAGCTTATGCTACTACCGGCATAGCCGGAAGATTACTTACATTGAAAAGAACGGACTAAAGCCCGTTCTTTTATTTATCCATATTATTCGTTTCCTGGCGTTGCTTCTTGTTTTTCAACATTAGCATCTGATCCTTCTGGATTTTCTTTGCCTTCTTCTTTTTCTGTATTAATATGCATATTTTTGTATTTGTTCATACCAGTTCCTGCTGGAATCAATTTACCTATGATAACATTTTCTTTTAATCCCATTAGGTTATCCACTTTACCCTTAACTGCTGCTTCTGTAAGAACTCTAGTTGTCTCTTGGAAAGATGCTGCAGATAAGAAACTGTCTGTTGCAAGAGAAGCTTTTGTAATACCAAGTAATGCTCTCTTACCTTTTGCAGGTGTTTTACCTTCTGCAATAGCTTCTTTGTTTTTATCTTCGAATTCGTACATATCTACTAGAGATCCTGGGAACATATCTGTGTCTCCATTATCATCAATTCTAACTTTCTTAAGCATTTGTCTACCAATTACTTCAACGTGTTTATCATTGATATCAACACCTTGGTTACGATATACTTTTTGTACTTCTTGTACTAAATAAGTATATACTCCTTCTGGTCCTTTAATTGCTAAAATATCAGCTGGGTTTGCAGAACCTTCAATAATGGCGTCTCCTGCTTCAATGGTATCTCCATCTTTAACACGTAGTTTTGAACCAAATGGTATTGTATAAGTCTTGCTATCGTCTTTTGATGTAACAATAACTTCTTTTTTCTTCTTTGTTTCATTAACTTTAACTTTACCAGTAATTTCAGAAAGTATAGCAAGTCCTTTTGGCTTTCTAGCTTCGAATAACTCTTCAACTCTAGGAAGACCTTGTGTAATATCGGCTCCTCCAGCAACACCTCCAGAGTGAATAGTTCTCATAGTAAGCTGTGTACCCGGCTCACCGATAGATTGTGCTGCTACAACACCAACAGCTTCTCCTATACTTACTTTTTCTCTTCTTGCTAAACTCATACCATAGCATTTTTGACATACACCATGTTTTGTTCTACATCCTAATACGGAACGTACTCTTACTTTATTAATACCACTTGCTACAATTTTTTGTGCTAAATCATCTGTAATTAAGGTATCTGTATCAGCAAGAATCTCTTTAGTATTAGGGTCGATAATATCATGTAATGGATATCTTCCTACAAGTCTTTCTTGTAGTGTTTCAATTACTTGGTTTCCATCTTTGATTTCAACTAAGTCAATACCATCTGTTGTATGACAGTCATCTTCCCTTACGATAATATCTTGTGAAACATCTACTAATCTTCTTGTTAGATATCCAGAGTCTGCTGTTCTTAAAGCAGTATCAGAAAGTCCTTTTCTAGCACCATGTGAAGATACAAAGTATTCTAGCGCATCTAGACCTTCTCTAAAGCAAGATTTAATTGGGATTTCAACAGCTTTACCTGTTGTACTAGCCATTAATCCACGCATACCTGCAATTTGTCTTAACTGGTTCATATTACCACGGGCTCCAGATTGAATCATCATGAAGATTGGGTTTAAGTCGTCAAAGTTATTTTTCATTGCTTCTGTAACATCATTTGTTGCATCTTCCCATATCTTGATAACAGATTGATATCTTTCATCATCCGTAATTAATCCCATTTTATATTGTTTTGCTACTTGTTCTACCTTCTTATCTGCTTCAGCTAAGATATCCTTTTTAGCTGAAGGTACTTTAACATCGGCAACAGAGAATGTAATACCACTTAAAGTTGAATATTTAAATCCAATTGCTTTTATATAGTCTAACATTTCAGCGGCTCTTGAAAGTCCATGAACATTGATACATCTTGCAATTATTTTTCCTAAATTTTTCTTTACAATTGGGAAACTAATTTCTGGGTCAAATCCATGTTCTGGGTCATTTCTATCTACAAATCCTAAGTCTTGTGGAATTCCCTCGTTATAGATTAATCTTCCAACTGTTGTTTCTACTTTTTTAGTTTTAATCTCTCCATCTATTTCTCTTGATAAACGTACAAAGATTTTAGCTTGTAGTTCTACATCATGGTTTTCATATGCCATAACGGCTTCATCTTTATCTTTGAAGTACATTCCTTCTCCTTTTATTCCTTCCACTATCATTGTTAAATAATAGCTTCCTAGAATCATATCTAGAGTAGGAACAGTAACTGGTTTACCATCTTGTGGTTTTAATAGGTTGTTTACAGATAACATTAAGTATCTAGCTTCTGCTTGTGCTTCTGGTGATAATGGAACATGTACTGCCATTTGGTCACCATCGAAGTCAGCATTGAATGCTGTACATACAAGTGGGTGAAGCTTAATTGCTCTACCTTCTACTAAAACTGGTTCGAATGCTTGGATACCTAATCTATGTAAAGTAGGTGCACGGTTTAACATAACTGGATGGTCTTTGATAACTTCTTCTAAGATGTCCCATACTTCTGGTCTTAGTCTTTCTACCATTCTCTTTGCATTTTTTATATTATGTGCTAATCCTCTTCCTACTAATTCTTTCATTACAAATGGTTTAAATAGCTCTACTGCCATCTCTTTTGGAAGACCACACTGATAAATTTTTAGTTCTGGTCCTACTACGATAACAGAACGTCCTGAATAGTCAACACGTTTTCCAAGTAGGTTTTGTCTAAATCTACCTTGTTTTCCTTTTAACATGTCTGATAATGATTTAAGTGGTCTGTTTCCAGCTCCTGTTACTGGTCTTCCACGTCTACCATTATCAATTAAGGCATCTACTGATTCTTGAAGCATTCTTTTCTCATTACGTACAATGATTTCTGGTGCTCCAAGCTCTAATAGTCTTTTTAATCTGTTATTTCTATTAATAACTCTACGGTATAAATCATTTAAGTCTGATGTAGCAAATCTACCACCATCTAATTGTACCATTGGTCTTAGTTCTGGCGGAATAACTGGTACAACTCCCATAATCATCCATTCTGGTCTATTTCCAGATAATCTGAAAGATTCTGTAGTATCTAATCTTTTAATTAATTTTGCTTTCTTTTGCTCACTTGCTTTTTCTAATTCTTTCTTTAATTTAGCTGATAGTTTTTCTAAGTCAATTTCTGCTAATAGCTTTCTTAGTGCTTCTGCACCCATTTCTGCTTTGAAAGAACCTTTACCATATTTTTCTTCTGCTTCATGATATTCCTTTTCCGTTAATATCTGGCATTTGGCAAGTCCTGAAGTTCCTTTATCTGTAACGATATATGATGCAAAATAGATAACCTTTTCTAGGCTTCTAGGAGAGATATCTAACATTAAAGCAATTCTGCTTGGAATTCCTTTAAAATACCAGATGTGAGCAACTGGAGCTGCAAGCTCAATATGTCCCATTCTTTCTCTTCTTACTTTTGCCTTTGTTACTTCAACACCACAACGGTCACAGACAATTCCTTTATATCTTACTCTTTTATATTTACCACAATGGCATTCCCAGTCTTTGGTTGGTCCAAATATTCTTTCACAGAAAAGACCATCTTTTTCTGGTTTTAAGGTTCTATAGTTAATGGTCTCTGGTTTTTTTACTTCTCCCTTTGACCATTCTCTTACCTTTTCATCTGACGCAATTCCTATTTTTAGTTTATCAAATATTTCTAATTCGTCCACTGTTTCTTTTTCCCCCTAATCCTTTTATTCACTATTATTCTTTGCAGAGAAATATAGGCTAGCGATTGTCCTAATTATTTCTTCTGTTCTAAAAAAGCAATTTGATTTCGCATCACCGCTGTGCATTCTTTGTTGCATCTACTTTCAAATTCTTTTTTAGAAATATGCAATTATATTTGTTTCCAAAAGGCGGGGTGCCTTTTGGAAAATTTAAGATATACTGTCTTTGTTTTTTGTCTTCTAATTATTTAAGTCTTGGTCTTCTAGTAGGTTATCTTCTGCTAAATCACTATCTTTCATCAAAGTATCCTCTTCATCATCAATGATATCTTCGAAAATAGAATCCGCTTCATCTAATAACTCAATATTATCTTCTTCTACTGCATCCTCTTCTACATAGTTGTCTGCAATTTCATCATCTAATGCTACATTTTCTTCAGATAATAGTTTTCTATCATTTTCTAGGTTAAAGTCTACTCCTTCATCGATGTTTTCTTTTAATTCTAATTCTTGATTATCTTCTGAATATAGTCTGACATCTAATCCTAAAGATTGTAATTCTTTAATTAGTACTTTAAATCCTTCTGGGATACCTGGTTCTGGAACGTTTTCACCTTTTACAATTGCTTCATATGTTTTTACTCTTCCGACTACATCATCGGATTTAACTGTTAAGATTTCTTGTAAGGTATAAGCTGCACCATATGCCTCTAATGCCCAAACTTCCATCTCTCCGAAACGTTGTCCACCGAATTGTGCTTTACCTCCAAGTGGTTGTTGTGTTACTAGAGAGTATGGTCCTGTAGAACGAGCGTGAATCTTATCATCTACTAAATGGTGTAACTTAAGCATATACATAACACCAACTGTAATTGGTTTATCAAATGGGTCTCCTGTTCTTCCATCATATAGAACAGTTTTTCCATCTTCACTGTTTCCAGATTGCTTTAATAGCTCGGTAATTTCGTCCTCATTTGCTCCATCAAATACAGGAGTAGAAATTTGCCATCCAAGTGCTTTAGCTGCCATTCCTAAGTGTACTTCAAGCACCTGTCCTAAGTTCATACGAGAAGGAACTCCAAGTGGGTTAAGTACAATATCTACTGGTGTTCCGTCTGGCATAAATGGCATATCTTCTTCTGGAAGTATACGAGAGATAACACCTTTGTTACCATGACGTCCTGCCATTTTATCTCCTACTGAAATCTTTCTCTTTGTTGCGATATAGCAACGAATAATTTGATTTACACCAGGTCCTAATTCGTCTGAATTTTCTCTTGTAAAGATTTTAACATCAACAATAGTTCCTGCTTCTCCATGTGGTACTCTTAAAGAGGTATCTCTTACTTCTCTTGCTTTTTCTCCAAAGATAGCGCGAAGTAATCTTTCTTCTGCTGTTAGTTCCGTTTCTCCCTTTGGTGTTACTTTACCAACTAAAATATCTCCCGGTCTTACTTCTGCACCAATACGGATAATACCATCTTCGTTTAAGTCTTTTAAACTGTCTTCTCCTACATTTGGAATATCTCTTGTGATTTCTTCTGGTCCTAATTTTGTATCACGGCATTCACAATCGTATTCTTCAATATGAATAGAGGTAAATACGTCTTCTTTAACTAACTTTTCATTAATTAGAATAGCATCCTCGTAGTTATATCCTTCCCATGTTGTGAAGGCGATTAATACGTTTTTACCAAGAGCCATTTCTCCATTCTTTGTAGAAGGACCATCTGCAATCGCATCTCCTGCTTTTACTTTTTCTCCTACTACTACAATTGGTCTTTGGTTGATACAAGTACCACCATTTGTTCTCTTGAATTTATGTAATTTATGAGTAACCGTTCTTCCACTCTTATATTTCATGGTAATTTCGTCACCTGTTACTTTTTGTACAACTCCATCTTCTTCGGCTATTACTAAAATTCCAGAATCTTTTGCTGCTCTATATTCTACTCCTGTTCCAACAATTGGGGATTCTGTTGTAAGTAAAGGAACAGCTTGACGTTGCATGTTAGCACCCATTAACGCTCTTTTTGCATCATCATGCTCTAAGAATGGTATCATAGCAGCACCAATGGATACTAATTGTTTTGGAGATACGTCCATATAGTCTACTTTATCTCTATCTACTTCGATAATTTCATTTAAGTATCTTACTTTTATCTTTTTATTTACAAATTTACCATCTTTTCCAATTGGTTCTTCTGCTTCTGCAATATAGTGCCCATCTTCTGTATCTGCGCTCATATATTCTACAATATCTGTTACTTTATGTGTTTCTGGGTCTATCTTACGATATGGTGTTTCAATAAATCCATATTCGTTAATTGTTGCAAAAGAAGTTAAAGCAGAGATTAATCCAATGTTTGGTCCTTCTGGTGATTCAATTGGACATAGTCTACCATAGTGTGTATAGTGAATATCACGTACTTCAAACCCAGCTCTTTCTCTTGAAAGTCCTCCAGGTCCTAATGCAGAAATTCTTCTTTTATGTGTCAATTCAGAAAGTGGGTTAGTTTGGTCCATAAATTGAGAAAGTTGCGAGCTTCCAAAGAATTCACGGATTGCAGATGTGATTGGCTTTGTATTAATTAATGTTTGTGGTGTTACAACATCTAAGTCTTGAATTGTCATTCTTTCACGAACGACTCTTTCTAATCTTGTTAAACCAATTCTGAATTGATTTTGTAATAACTCTCCGACACAACGAATACGTCTATTTCCTAAGTGGTCAATATCATCTACGTTTCCAAGTCCATATTGTAGGTTTAGTAAGTAGTTAACAGATGCTAACATATCTTCTACTACAATATGTTTTGGAACTAATTCTTCGTATCTTTCTTCTAACATTTTAGGAAGATCTTTTGGTTCTGTATTGTCTAAGATATTTTTTAATACTTCATAATTTACCATTTCTTTGAAATGTAATTTAGAAATATCAATATCTGTTACCACTTTATGAATATTAACGGTTCCGTTACCAATGATTCTTACTTTTCTGTCTCCTACTTTTACATCTACTACATTAATTCCAGAGTTTTGTATTTCTTCTGCTACTTCTTTTGAAATAATAGTGTCTTTTTCTACTAATACTTCTCCTGTTTCTGGATTAATAATGTCATTAAATGCTACTTGTCCTGTTATTCTAGTTGCTAAAGCAAGTTTTTTATTGAATTTGTATCTTCCTACTTTAGCTAAATCGTATCTTCTAGGGTCGAAGAATAATCCATTAAATAGATTTCTAGCAGCATCTACTGTTGGTAATTCTCCTGGTCTTAGTTTTTTATAGATTTCGATTAATGCTTCATCTTGTGTTTTTATAGTATCTTTTTGGATAGTTGCTAATATTTTGTCCTCTTCCCCAAAGAATTCTATAATTTGCTCATCTGTTGAAAGACCCACTGCTCTTAATAGAGTAGTTACTGGTAATTTTCTTGTTCTATCTACTCTTACATAGAATACATCATTAGCATCGGTTTCATATTCAAGCCATGCTCCACGAATTGGCATAACAGTAGAAGTATAAATCTTCTTTCCTGTTTTGTCATAGTCTTCTGCATAGTAACATCCTGGTGAACGTACTAATTGGCTAACAACAACTCTTTCTGCACCATTAATAATGAAAGTACCGCTATCTGTCATGATAGGGAAATCTCCTAAATAAATTTCTTGCTCTTTGATTTCTCCTGTTTCACGATTGATTAGTCTTACTTTAACATGTAATCTGCTAGAGTAAGTTGCATCCCTTTCTTTTGATTCTTCTAATGAGTATTTTGTTTTGTCTTCCATAAAATAGTCGAAAAACTCTAAAACTAAATTTCCTGAATAGTCTATGATGGGAGAAATGTCTTTTAGAACTTCTCCTAGGCCTTCTTCAATGAACCAATCATATGAATCTTTTTGTACTTTGATTAAGTTAGGCATTTCAATAAAGTCGCCAACTTTTGCGAAAGATTTACGAGAGGCTTTCTCATACTTAATTTCTTTCATTTAAAAAATCACCCCTATGAAAATATTAAGCAGAATTAAAAATTTTAGAAAAAAATATATTTCAAAAGAAGTCCCTCTTAAAAACAATAAGTTTCTATATCCCCCATTTCACTGCTTTTAAAATAGATTTTATAGCTCTTTTTTGTTTTAATTCCTCTTCTTTTTGTTTGACATAAGTAACGTAATATTAGGCAACAAAAAGGCATGCTGGTAACTTTTCTTTTTACCAACCTACCTTATTTTTCTTGTTAAAATTTATTTGTTTTACTCAAGTTTTTAATCTTAACCACCCTTACTTACTTTAAGAAATAGTTTGATTATTTTTTCTATGTAAAATAGAAAACTTTTTCCTTCGAGTTGTCTAATTTTTACTATTTTATAATATACCATAAAGCATAGGACAAAGTCAATGGTTTCCGTAATATTTTTTGTTTTTCTGTAAGTTTGTCTCTCGATATTTTTTCGATTGATTTTTCATTCTTTGTATTGATTTTTCTGCTGTAAGCTGGTATCAACATGTCCCAAATTTCCTCCGGATCTAACTCTTCCATCATTACCACCCTCACTTTCGGTATTATTATTTAATTTTAGCATTACATTGTCTAATTCATTGTATTCGAAATAATCTCATAAACTTTTGGCTTATGTTTTTTTACATTCATCGGTTTTAAATCTTTCCCTGTCCATGCATGCATTGTCATTCCTGTATTTAGTAGCTCGTCTCCTTTATATACTTCATATACAAATACAATTCTAGCAGGAGTTAATTTTTCTACTCTTGTTCGAACGGTTACCGTATCTCCATAGCAAGCTGGTTTCATATATTTACAAGATAGTTCTACTAAAGGAGTCATGACTCCCTGTTTTTCCATTTCGCAATAAGTCATTCCAATTTCTTTTGTAAAGTCTGTTCTTGCCACTTCATACCAAATAGGGTAAACCGAATGATGTACAATTCCCATCTGATCCGTCTCTTGGTATCTAACATCTATCTTTGTTTCTGTATACATATTTCTTTTCCCTTCCTTTGCTTCCTATTTTCTTTTGAATGAATTAATTATATTTCTTCTTCCTTTTTCTGTCAAACCTAACCTCTCATTCTATTATTTCTTTGTTTTTTGTTCTCTTTCCTTTCCATTTTGTTTCCATAATAGTTGTAAAATTTCGTATTTTAGGTTAAAATAGGCAAAAGAATATAAAAGCAGGTGATAAATTGGACTTATTTACTTTAAACAATGTAGCAGAATCGAATTTAAATAAAAAGAAAATTATATGGATTGGTATTGTAACCTTTAGTATTATTACTATAATAGCTTGCTCTATTTTCTTCTATTTTTTACAAAAACCTTCTACTTTATTAGCAAAAGATAATAGTTTTACTCTTACGGTTCCAGCTAAGATAAGATTGATAGAAAACCAAAACTCTTCAGATGCATATATTATGGACTTTTATGCAAAAAAAGAAAATCTTGTTCTTTATGCTTCTAAAACCGAGAAGAAAAAAGAAATCAATTTATCCACTATTTTAACCCGTGAGCAAGAATCTACCAGCAAAGCTCTTTCTAATTTTACTATTACAAATAGTAGTATAGAAATATCCATACCAAATGTAAAAACTTTAGCTTATTCGTATAGCTTTCATAGTCAAACTATAAATTCTGATTTATTAGGATATACGGCATTAATAGAAAGTGATAAAGCAATTTATTGTATCACTTTCTATCAGCCTACTAATACTTCTTTAAATTTAAAAGAAATAGCAGAAAATATCTTAAAGACTTTCGTAGAAAAATAAATCCTATTCCAAGAATCGATTTATTTTTCTTTATTTCCCAGGTAATTTAATTTTATAACATTTATGTAATAAGATATTAAGAAATATTTCTTAATATCTTTATTAATATTTCAGAGTCGATTAAAATCTTGCATTAACCCTTGTTGTCAAAGTTCATTTTTTATTCATTAAAGGATACTTAGAATTATATGTTGTAATCTGTAAATACTTTTTTAGAATTTTCCTATACAACAAAAAAGAAAAACTATACAAACTTGCTCAATTTTACTTGAGAATTTTTGTATAGTTTTCACTTTAAATACCAAATATCGCCGTAGTAACATAGAAAAACTCTATGTTGCTCTTCTTATTTATGGCGCTAATGTGTATGGTGTATTTACTCCATCTCCTCCTGTTATTTTGATAGTAGACTTTAGAGTGAATACTGGGCGTAAGCCATAACTACTGTCGTAGCTGTTCGCGGAACCGGTAAATCTCAAAGCACCTTGGGCGCCGAGGTAGCTCAAACCGCCGCTAGTGTTTACCTTGCGCATACTTAAGTCCGTACCACCAGAGTAAGAGTCAACATAACGAGAAGCCAGCCAGTAAAAAGAACCAAATGGACTTGGTTGACTTGTTTTATTTATATTCAAAGTTTTCATTTGATTATAATCTGTTTCATAATTGGTATCCGTATCCTTGAACACACCATTCCATCCATATTTTCCTAAATAATCATAAGTTCCTTTAAAGTAACCACTTTCAGAAGATGGGTTACTAGGATTACTTCCAACACATCTTGCACTACTTGCATATGTTGTATTTAAATATTGTTGTGCTTTTGTATTTAATGTTGTTATGGCATTATTATATGATGTCTTCCACGTTCCAAAATCTGAAGAACCTAATGTTACTGTATCTACCGTACCTGCTGATATGATTTGTACTCCATAATTTGTTCCATGTGTTTTATTATATTGTGT
>JBKXSZ010000001.1:114509-173782 GCA_047017005.1 Clostridia bacterium
GTATAACTAGTTCCTGTTTGTCCCCCTGTTGGTAACCATGTTGCTCCATTATCTTTACTAAAGTAGTATGCTTTAATTCCGCTCGATGCATTTGTTGCTGTTTTGGCTGCATCTGTTGTCGAACCTGTTAGCGTAATACTGTTATTTGTTACTGTCGCTGTTGGTGTAAAGTTATTAGGTGCTAATTTATCAATATTAGCTACAGCATATGTTTTTGAGCCAAAGGTGTTTGTTCCATCATAATATCTTGCATATATGGTTTGGTTTGTACTTGAAGTAATTGTTTGGGTATATGCTCCTGTTGCTGTTGTTGCATTTGTCCATGCTCCGTTTCCTACCTTATATTGGTTTGTTAAACCACTTGCTCCGAATTGAATTTTTACCGTTACATTTCCGTTTGTTGGTGTTGTTGGACTTCCTGTCATAGTAATAGCTGGTACGGTTATGTTGTCTATTGTTACTGATAGGTCTTTGTTTGTTGCTTCTGTCTGTAATCCTACTTTATCAATTGCTTTTGCACTTATGGTATGGGTTGAACCTGTTGTTAATCCTGTAAATTTATTACTGTCTTGCCATGTTCCATTATCTATCTTGTATTGATATTTTGCTATTCCAGAGCCAGTATCCGTTGTACTTGCTGTTACGGTTATGCTATTACTTGTCTTCGTATAGGTTAAGTTAAATGCATTTGGTGCTGTTTTATCGATATTCGTTATATTGATACTTGCTGTTGTTCCTGCTTGCGAAGTATTATCTATATATCTTGCATATATGGTGTTATTACTTGTTAGCGTAATTGGTGCTGTATAGGTTGTCCATGTTCCACTACTTCCTTTCTTATATTGTTTTGTTAATCCACTAGGAACATTGCTTGTTGGCCAATTTACTGTTACTGTTACATTTCCGTTTATCCAAGCTGTTGTGCTTGGTGTAAAGGTGATAACATCATTTCCTCCTGGGATATCACTTGTTGTTTTAGTTATCGCATTTGATATTCTTTCATTTCCTGCATTATCAATTGCCTTCATCTTTAAGGTATAACTAGTGTTTTTACTTAAGTCTGTAAAGGTATAACTTGTTCCACTTTGTATTGCTGTCCATGTTGCTCCATCATCCTTACTAAAGTAATATCCCTTTATTCCAGATCCAGAATCTGTTGTACTTCCTGTTAATGTAATGGAGTTACTGGTACTAGTTGCCGTTGGTGTAAAGCTTGCAGGTGCTGTTTTGTCTATCTTCATTGATGTAGAGACTACATTAGATATATTTCCTGCATTATCGACTGCTCTTAAATAAGTCGTATCATTTCTTTCATTATTTCTTTTTAAGCCTGTTTGTTCGTTTGCTGGTAAATCTCCCCATGTTTTATTGTCACTGCTATATTGTACTACTTTTATTCCAGAAGCTTCGTCTGTCGTTTTCCAACTTAATGTTATTTCTTCCTTCGTCCAATTTCCATTGCTAGAGTTTGTAATTTCGGAAATGATTGGTGCTATTTTATCTATTTTGCTTAGATTAAAGGTTGCTGTATTTCCTGCCTGACCTGTACTATCAACTAATCTTGCGTATAGTGCTCCATTTGCTGTCATTGTTACGGCTGTTGTATAGTTTGTCCATGTTCCGTTACTTCCTATTTTATATTGTTTCTTTAATCCTGCTATATTACTTGGAAAGTTTATTGTTACTGCTACATTTCCATTAGTCCATCCGCTTGGGCTTGGCGTAAAGGTGATATTACTATCTCCTCCTGGGATATCACTGGTTGCTTTAGTTATCGCTTCTGTTGTCGCTATTAATCCAACATTATCTTCTGCTTTCATTCTTAATTTATATGTTGTGTTTTTCGTTAAGTCTGTAAAAGTATAACTTGTTCCACTTTGTATTGCTGTCCATGTTGCTCCATCATCTTTACTAAAGTAATATCCCTTTATTCCAGATCCAGAATCTGTTGTACTTCCTGTTAATGTAATGGAGTTACTGGTGCTAGTTGCAGTTGGTGTGAAGCTTGCAGGTGCTGTTTTGTCTATATTTGTTACTTTATAGCTTGCTACCCCACTTTCTTGACCACTTTCTGTTCTTAATTTTGCTTCTATTGTTGCATTTTCTGTTATTGTTACTTTAGAAGTATCACTTTTCCATTCTCCTTGGCTAGTTCCCACTGGTAAAACTCTGTATTGTAATGTTAATCCTTTTATATCCTGTGGCCAATTAATCGTTACTATTACATTTTCTTTTGTCCACTGATCATTCGGAATGTTTGCAGTAAAGGTTATATCTTTGCTATCTGGTAAAGATAACGTTTGGGCTGATATCGTATTTGTGATTGTTTCATTTCCAGCTTTATCAATCGCTTTCATTTTAATGCGATAAGTAGTACCTGCAGATAAGTTTCCAAAAGTATAGCTATTATTTACTTGTTCTTGCGTCCATGCTCCGTCATTGATACTAAATTGATATCCTCTTACTCCTGATATTGTATTCGAAGACCCTTCATCAGCTGTATCGGTTGTACTTCCTGTTACGGTTATGGTGTCTATTGTTGTTTTACTTACAATTGGATAGAATGGATTTGGTGCTATATTATCAATATTATTAATTCCTAATGTAACAACATCACTTTCTTCTAATAAAGAGTTTGATAGTCTCGCATATACTGTTGTTGGAGTAGTAATTTCTATTGTCTTTTCATTTCCTTCTTCTACCCTTTGCCATATTAATTCCCCTTTTTCGTTTTTTTCTCCTAAGCTCCATTCTTTATATATGGATTCCCCTTCTTTTACTTGGTATGTTATCTTTACTATAATTGGTCCTGCTTCCACACCATTTTGTATTCCTGTATTTTGTGTGTTTCTTGGCGTCATTGGAATCCCTTCTATTTGAACATTTCCTTTGGGACTCAATATCGCTAATTCTTTGTTTATTTCGTTTATTGCATTCTGCTCTTCTTCTGCTTTTTTGTTCCATTCCGCCGTTGCCTTTTCTGCTTTTGTTAGAATTCCAGAATTACCTCCTATTGCTCCTATCGTCACTCCTGCTAAGATAAGTAATATGATTATTGTGATAATTAGTGCAATTAATGTAATTCCTTTTATTTTTCCTTTCTTTTCTATCTCGGCCATATTTTTTACTCCCTTTTATTCTGCTTTTTTTACTTCAAAATCATAAGAATTTGCTAAACTAGACGTCACTGTTATATTTAAGGTAACAGTTTCTCCTACTTTTACAGAATCAATATATCCACCTACTGTTGCTAGTTCGTTTCCTTCTTTATCTACTAACTTAATATCTACTCCAAAATCTCCATTATCTTTATTTCCCGGATTTCTTACATCTGCTAATAATAGAGTTAATCCATCTTTTTCTGTTAATCGTATATTGGATATTTCTAATCCTTCTATTTCTTTTGTTTCTGCTAATTTATTGCTGGTGTTTTGTTTTGTACCATCTTCTAATATGGATACAAATTCTTCTGTTTCTGATGGTCTTGCTTTTGGAGTAGTATCCTTTTTCTTAAAGATAAAAAATGCTACTACTACAAGAATTACAATAACTATTGTTATGATTAGTAAATCTTTTGGGGTAATTCCTTTCTTTTTTCTTTTTGTTTTTTCTGTACTTTTTGCTTTTTCTGTACTTTTCATTTTTCTTCCTTCCTCTCTTGTTTGGTTTTTATGATACATTTGAAAGAATTAAAAAAATATATAACGGATATTTTAATTCTTTCTATTATGAACATATTAAAAAACGCAAAAAACAGGTTGCACTTTTATACAACCTATTTTTTGCGCGTAAATAAAACAGAAGGCGCTCTGTTTTTCTATTATTTTTGTTGGTTTAAATGATAGCTCTCTCTCTCTCTCTCTCTCTAGTGTTTGTAGTATTTGCTGACATACATATTTTCCCTTCTTTTACATATTTTTTCTTTCCTTTTTTAACTATATAATTTAAACTTCAATAAGTCAATATCCTTTCGTCAAAAAATACCATTTTTTACTTCAAGAAGATGGACAAGTATGTTAAAATATAGTAAAATTTATTTTGCAGATTTATTTTAGGAGGATAAAAAATGGCAACTTTACCATTAGTAATACGATATTTATTAACAGGATTGATAGGAATGATACCTATTATTGAACTTCGTGGAGCAATTCCAATTGGAGTTTTAACTTTCCATTTATCTTATCTAGAATCTTTCATTGTTAGTTTTATTGGAAATATTATTCCAGTTTACTTCATTGTTAAATACATCCGACCATTATTTGACTTTTTTGGAAGATGGAAACCTTTTAAAATTGTAATTGATTGGGCAACAGAAAGAGCTACTAGAAAAATAGAAGAAAGTGAAAGGCTTCAAACATTTGCGGCTTTAGGTTTATTCTTATTTGTTGCAATTCCGCTTCCTGGAACAGGTGCATGGGTAGGTTCTTTAATTGCAAACTTTTTAGACCTACCACCTAAAAAAGCAATTCCACCAATTATTGCAGGTGTACTAACTGCAGGTGTTATTATGCTTACTTTAACAGCCATTGCACAAGGTGGAATTAATGCAATTATTGCACACCAATAGAATTAGAGCGGTTGTCGCAAGTGGTGATCCAATTTATATTGAATATGAATTTTTTCATATTGGTCTAGTAGGAATACTAGACCTTTTTTTCTTAGCCTATCATTAATAATAGAGATATGTTAATAAATTAGATAATAACCCTTTCTTATATTGGCACAAAAGCCGTTTAACTTTCATTCTTTACTTACTTATTGATCCATATTTTGGTATGGACTTTCACCGATTAGCTAACCAACATACCTGTCGCACTTGAAAAAGGCAATGGAAATAACTCCATTGTCTTTTTCATTTTATATTATCTTACTGTTTATTTCTTTTTATAGCTTTTTCTTTTCTTCAATCGGTAACACTATTGTTACTTTAAATAAATCACCATCTAGATAGAGCTCAAAAGTTCCTCCTTGCAATTCTGTTAAACTTCTTGCAATCGAAAGTCCAAGACCACTTCCTTCTGTATTTCTTGAGCTATCTCCTCGAACGAAACGTTGCATTAATTCATCCGCTGAAATATTTAATTTATCCTTTGATACATTCTTGATTGCTATTAATACATCTTTACCATTTCTTACCATATCTACATATACTCGAGAATTATCTAATGCATATTTTGCGATATTTCCATATAGGTTTTCTATCACACGGTACATATATCTGCCATCTGCATAAATTGGAATGTCTTCTTCTGGGAAAGTAAATATAATCTCTAGACCTCTTTTTTGAAATCTATCTTCAAATTCACCTGTTACCTGTTTTATTAATTCTTTCAAATTTAATATTTCTTTATTTAATTTGATATTTCCAGAAGATGCTTTAGAGGCTTCAACTAAATCTTCTATTAGTTTCTTTAATCTTTGAGATTTATTATCTAATACCTCTAAATATTCTTTTGCCTTTTCATTCTCTATATTTTCTTGTTTTAATAAATCCACGTAATTAATAATAGAAGTAAGCGGTGTTTTTATATCATGAGATACATTGGTAATTAATTCTGTCTTCAGCCTTTCACTCTTTAGGCTTTCTTCCACTGCATTGGAAAATCCTCCCGCAATATCATTAACATAGACAGCTAATTCCTTTAATACACCTTTTAATTCGTTTTCATTTAAGTTAATATCTATTTTACCCTCATAAATATTTTTAATCGCTTCTTTTATACAGTTAAATTCATTCATTCTTTTTAACAAATACCAAAAAGTCATCCCCCAGAAAGCAAGAATAAGGCATAATCCTAAAAATCTTAATGATCCTGTTAATAAAATAAGAATAAAGGAAATGATTAGGAATCCAAAATATAGAATACCAATTTTAATATTATAGTTAATATTGTATGTTAGTTCTTTCCATAGTTTTCCGAATCTTTTCTTTAAGAAACGATACAATAGATATAGGATAGTATTTTTTAAAAATGTTTTAGCTTTAAAACGTTTTATTATACTTCCCAATAGATAAATCGTTGTTATAGCAATTATATATATCATAAGTGCAAATGGTAATGCCATTGCTAAATTAGAAATATTAATCACTTCATAAAATAGCACAGCAAAACAAATTTCAATGGTATATACAATACATGCTAAGAATCCTAAAATTCCTAATGGAATTTTATCAATATAATTTAATGTAATATCATCACTCTTCTTCGTATGTCCTACTGCAAATAATAAGTATAGACACATTACAATCTCAATAACTACTGAAATAGGAAGTAAAAAATAGGAAGCTTTATAAATATCTTTAAATATTTTAAATCCTAATTGCGCCTCAAAAAAATTATCGGAATTTTCTAAATCTGTGTTGATAGATGTATATACTTCATAATCATTTTTTGCAATATCTTCGTACTCCATTTTATATTTTAAATCTTCTATTGATAAACCTTTAATATTGGTATCTATTTGTCCTTCTTTATAGTTCCAATGATAGCCACCTTTTGCAATTTCTTCTTTTATCTTTTCTATTGTGTCTGTTCTTGCTGTTCTTTCTAAATTTGTATAGGCCTCTCCTGTACTTGTATTAAATACTAAATATCGAAAATTAGAATCGTATGGATAGATAACTTTTCCTGTATAGAAAATCGTACTGTCTTCATTTTTTTGTATTAAATACTCGTCTACATACTTCTCATCTCCATAATTACGATATAGTCTTGCTTTTACCTTACTAATTGTTTGTGAACATGTAGTTAGATTACTTTTATATAAACTGCTGAATGCATTTGTATCAAAATAGGAATTAGCTGTTTTCATTTCTGGATATTCTACTACGTAAAACATACTAAATGCGCTGATAAAGATAGCAAATGCAAATAATGGTATTAATAAAAAGCAGATTGTCTTTAGAATCCATGATTTTTTAATATTTTTCGACTCCACTTTCTTCTTCCTTTCTTTTTTCCTTATATCTTCTCCATTTTATATCCGATTCCCCATATTACCTTTAAATATTTTGGCTCTCTTGGATTTATTTCTATCTTTTCACGAATGTGTCGAATATGTACTGCAATTATGTTTTCGGCTCCATATGCTTCATCTTCCCATACATTTTCGTAAATTTGTTCAATCGAAAATACCACACCTTTATTTTTTGTTAAAAATTTTAAGATATTATATTCTGTTGGGGTTAATTTAATTTCTTTTCCTTCTACAATAACTTGTTTTGTATCATCGTGAATAATTAAATCACCAGTTTGATATGTATTTTTTTCTTCCTCTTTTACAATAGCTCCTAAAGAGGTATATCTTCTAATTTGTGAGTTCACTCTTGCAACTAATTCCATTGGATTAAATGGTTTTGTTACATAATCATCGGCACCTGTATTAAGTCCTAAAATTTTATCGTAATCCTCAGATTTAGCAGAAAGCATAATAATCGGCACCGCTTTGTCTTCTCTTACTTTTTTGGCTACATCAATTCCACTCATTTTTGGCATCATAATATCTAGAATGAGTAAATGGATTTCATGTTTTTTCATAATATCCAATGCTTCTTGCCCATCATATGCTTTTAATATATGGTATCCCTCTTTACTTAAATAAATTTCAATTGCATTTACTATTTCCTTATCATCATCACAAACTAAAATATTATACATTGATATCTTACTCCTTTACATTAAGATATTTTTCATCTCATTTCTTTTCTTTTTATTATTTTATCTTTGTATATATCTTTTTTCTAATCTTATTTCTATTTTTATTTTATTGAGTTTTATAATATGTTTTTATTATATCACATATATAGCTATTCATAAACATCCTCTAGCATCCTCTCTTTATTTTTGTTATATCATAGAATTATTAAGAAAAAAGGAAGGAAAGTATTAAATCTTTATTAAGAAACGAGGATATTTCATTAATATCCCCGTTTTCTTTCTTCTTTTTTTATCTTTTTCTTTTTGCTTTTTATTTACTATATTATCTTTTTTTCTTCTTTTAATTGATTATGATAGTCAATATAATCTAATAAGAGTAATTTTAAAACAGTCATAATAGGAACTGCTAAAAACATTCCAAGAACACCAAAGTAAGCTCCTCCTATTGTGACAGCAAAGATAACTAATAGTGGACTTATTTTTAGTGAATTTCCCGTAATATGTGGGTTGATGATATTGGCATCAATTTGTTGTAAAATAATAACGATAATTGCCATCCATATTGCTTGCCCGATTCCTCCTGTAAATATCGTGATGATAATAGAAATTCCTACCCCTACAATCGCTCCAAAATAAGGGATTAAGTTTGAAACTCCAATTAAAACTCCTAATAATACAGCGTATTTTACGTCTAATATACTCATTGCAATAGATACCAAAACTCCTACTACAAAAGCATCTAATAACTGGCTTAATAAATATCGGAAGAAGATTTCATTTGTTTTATTAAAATATTTACTAATTCCTTGATAAGTCTTTTTGGAAAAGACAGCTTTTGTTAATTTTTTCAAAAATTCTAGTATTTCTTTTCTTTCTACTAATATATAGACAGATACTACTAAAGAAACAAAAATATCAAAAACACTAGTTGCTAGATCAATTACGCCTTTTGCATATTGTGCTAATTGTTCTATATTAAAGTATTTCGTAAAATCCGTTCCTTGCAATTTCTGAATTATTTCTGTGGCATTTATTTTATGCCAAATAGAATCTTGTGGCATTTCGTTTATCTTTTGCATTGCCATTCCATAATATCCTTGCAAGTTATTTAATAAGTCCATTGCACTTTGTGCTAATGCAGGTAATATAACATTTATCGCAAGAATTAATAGAATACAAGCAATAATATATACCGTAATAACACTAAGTACCCTTGCTTTTTTACAAATCATCTTTATTTTTGTTTTTTTATACCAACTTTCAATTTTTCTACATGGTAAATAAAATAAATAGGCCAATAAGATTCCCATTAAAAATGGCATTAACAAACTTATTAAACGCTGGAACCAATCTATAATTTCACTAAAATTATCTAATGTTTTATATACTATTACAATTGCTACTGCAAAAAGGAACCAATATAGCCATTTTGTCCAATTATTTTGTTTTTTTTCATCTTTCATGCCACTTCTCCTTTATATTTCTATCTCCAATCCAACTGGACAGTGGTCACTTCCCATTATTTCCGTATAAATACTCGCTTCTTGTATTTTTTCTTGTATCCTATTGGATACAAGAAAATAATCAATTCTCCATCCTGCATTTTTCTCTCTTGCATGAAACATATAGGACCACCAAGAATAGATATTCTCTTTTTCTGGATACAAATAACGGAAAGTATCTGTAAATCCTGCATTAAGTAGTTCTGTCATTTTACTTCTTTCTTCATCTGTAAATCCTGCATTTTTGTGATTTGTTTTTGGGTTTTTTAGGTCAATTTCTTTATGTGCTACATTTAAGTCACCACACATAATAACTGGTTTATCTTTATCCAATTTCTTTAAATATTTCTTTATCTCCTCTTCCCAAGTCATTCTATAGGCTAATCTTTCTAGTTCTCTTTTTGAATTTGGTGTATAAATTGTTACCATATAGAAGTTAGGAAATTCTAGAGTAATTACTCTTCCTTCTTTATCATGTTCTTCTATTCCTATCCCATAAGATACCGATATTGGTTTTTGTTTGCTAAAAACAGCAGTTCCAGAATAACCTTTTTTCTCTGCACTGTTCCAAAAACAATAATAGCCTTCTGGACTAAAGTCAATTTGCCCTTTTTGTAATTTCGTTTCTTGTAAGCAAAAAATATCTGCATCTATTTGATTAAAAAATTCCTCAAACCCTTTTGTCATTGCTGCTCTTAAACCATTTACATTCCATGATACTAATTTCATTTTATCCTCCTTTATTATTATGCTGAAGAAGTATATATTATTTCCATATACCTCCTGTTTTGCATTTACTTTTCCACATATTATCTTCATATGTTCTTTTTTTCCTTTTGATTATACCGTGAAGTAAGAAAAAAATCTAGCCATTTCTAGCTAGATTTTAATATTGCTTATTTTTTTATTTTTTACATATATACATAACATTCTAGATTTCTTCTACCAAATCCTAAAGCTTCACTATGAGAACCTGTGAAAATATCTATTCTGTTATTGGAAATTGCTCCACCTCTATCTTGCACAATAAACCATCCACCATTTGGTTTGTTACTTAGTGCTGGAATGTATACGATAGTACCGATTGGTAAGCCTTTACCTGCTGCAATTGTATACCAAGGAGTAGCAGTTGCTCCAGATGCCGTTTTACCATTTGTTTTACCACAACATTTTGCACAAGAACAATATGCAGATGCATTCATTGTTCTAACAGTTGGTGTTCTTCCCTCTGCCCTTTTTGCAAGTGTAGAAGAAGAGCTTGCTGCTGGGTTAGAACTTGCTGTTCTAATTCCAGAACGAGATGTTACTTTTTGTTTTATTTGAACAACTTTATCTACTGGTTTTTTAATTACTTCAGAAGATATCTCTGTTCTTTCAATTTCAATATCATTTTGATATTTTACTTTGTATGTTACTTCTTTTATTCCATTTTTACCATTTTTTATTACTTGGTTGGTAGTTGCTTTCGCATCATTACTTACATCTTTTGTAATTGTTTCAAAAGGTATTTCCTCTTGTATAACCTCAATCTTTTCGATAATTGGTGCATAATTTTCTAATATTTTATCAATTGTTGTATTGGTGTTTTCCTCCGTTACTTCTGCAACTTGAATTTCTGCTTCTGATGCTTTTGAAATTTTTATTGTATTACTATCTGTAATATCTGCATCTTCTCCAGGAATTACCTTTTCATCTGGTAATACAACAATATGATTTTCTTCTAATATTTCAGATACTTTTGTTTTGGATGTAAAGACATCTTTCTCGTAATTATCTGATAAAATAATTTTAACATTTCTTACTTTTGAACTTGTTGCCATTACTGCAACTCCTGAACATAAAATAAGGATTAAACAAATACCAATTATCTTCAGCATAGACAAGGATGCTTTTTCATCTTTTTTTATTGAAACCATCGTTACCTCCTTTAAGCAACACTTCAATTTTACTATATATTGAAACTTTTGTCAAATTTTTATTGCATTTTCATTTCAATATTATTACAAAATCATGACAAACAGCTTGTACAGTCTGGTTTACAACACTTTCTTTGGGTACTATAATATATGTATATGCTTTAAAGCTTATCTATAGTACCACTATTTTATATTTTTTGCAAGTTTTTTGTATCCCTTGGTATTTCTGCATTTGCTAGGTTTAACATCCTCCATTCTTACTCTCTCAGCAATTTATTTTTTCTTTTTATTTTATCCTTATTATTCTTTTCTTTCTTTATATGCTTCTTCACTCACTTTTGGCCTTACTTTTCAATTTTACTGTTTATTACATTTTTTAGAAACCTTCCTAAAATGTTGTATCTTTTTTAGAAATATGCTATGATGAAGGTATATTTATTGGAATATATCATATGATAAATAGATAATCAATCTAGCAGAATAAAACAGACTCATATTGAAGCATTCCAAGTATAAAGGAGGAAAAAATATGACAGCATTAATCATCGTTTTAATCATTGTTGTACTAATCATTCTTTGGGTTGTCGCTCTATATAATGGACTTGTAACAGCAAGACTTAGAGTAAAAAATGCATGGAGCCAAATTGATGTACAACTACAAAGAAGATTTGATTTAATTCCAAACTTAGTAGAATGTGTAAAAGGTTATATGGCACATGAAAAAGACGTATTAGAGAAAGTAACTCAATTACGTTCTTCATGGGCAAATGCATCTACAGTAGCAGAAAAAGCAGAGCTTAATAATCAACTAGCCGGTGCTTTAAAAACTATTATGGCGGTTTCAGAAAATTATCCAGATTTAAAAGCAAATCAAAACTTTTCTGAACTACAAGAAGAATTAAGAAATACGGAAAACAAAATATCATTCTCTAGGCAATTCTATAATGATACAACAACAATGTACAATACAAAATTAGAAGTATTTCCATCAAATCTAATTGCTTCTATGTTCCATTTCACACCTGAAGAGCTTTTCAAAACAGAAACAGAAGAAGCAAGAAAAAATGTAAAAGTGGATTTTAACAAATAGAAAATTTTTAAGTGGGATTATATGTTTGGGATAGGAAAACTTTATTCTAGCAATATCTCACTTTTCTATTTATAGGAGGCTATTATGTTTGAAGATATACGAAAAAATAAAATAAAAACAGGAATTATTGTCTCTCTTTTTGTTCTTGTTATTACCTTAATTGTTTATTATATTTGTATGGCATTTGATTTAGGGCCAATTTCTCTTGTCATTGCACTTGCCTTTTCTATTATTTCTGCTTGGTCTTCTTATTACTATAGTGATAAGATTGTACTAACATTAAATAGAGCAAGACCTGCAACAGAAGAGGAAAATAGAAAATTAGTGAATATCTTTGATGCATTGATGATTTCTTCTGGACTTTCTCACCGTCCTAAACTATATATTATTGAAGATGCACAGCCAAATGCTTTCGCTACTGGTAGAAATCCAGAACATTCTGTTATTTGCGTTACTACTGCATTATTAGAAAAACTAGATTATTATGAGCTAGAGGGTGTATTAGCACACGAGATGTCTCATATTCGAAATTATGATATTTTACTATCTGCTGTTGTTACTGTTATGGTTGGATTAATTGTTATGTTAGCAGACCTTTTATCTAGAACTTTCCTATGGGGTAGAAGTAGTAATAGTAAAGATAATAATGGTGGTGGTGTTATTATGATGTTAGTTGGACTTGTTTTACTTATTGTATCACCAATTTTCGCTAAATTAATGCAACTTGCTATTTCTCGAAGAAGAGAATTTTTAGCAGATGCTACTGCTGTGGAAATTACTCGTAATCCAGATGGTTTAATTAATGCTTTAAGGAAGTTAGATAATGACCCAAATGAATTAGAAACTGCAAATACTTCTACAGAAAATATGTTTATTGTTAATCCATTTCGTGATACAGATAAAAATGGAAAAAGGAAGAGAAAAAAGAACTGGTTTTCTACCCACCCTTCTATTGAAGATAGAATAGAAGCTTTAGAGAATTTAAGATAACAGAAAAGAAGCCACACTTTAAAATTTAAAGTGTAGCTTCTTTTCTATTCTATTTCAAAAATCTTTTTTGCATTTTCATAAGTAGCCTTTGCTATTTCTTCTATCGAATTCTTTCGAAAAGCTGCAATTTTGTCTGCAATTAGTTTTACTTTCCTAGAATCGTTTCTCTTTCCTCTATATGGCTCTGGTGAAAGATAAGGACTATCCGTTTCAATTAACATCCTATCCAATGGTACAAGATTTGCTATTTCCTCTGCATTTTTTGAATTTTTAAAAGTCGTAGGACCTGCAAAGGAAATATAAAATCCTAATTTTAATGCTTCTTTTACTAATTCGCGGTTAAAGGGACAACAATGGAATACTCCTGCCTTTTCTGCCTTCTGCTTGTTTTTTAGAATATCTAATGTATCATTTACCGCTTCTCTTGTGTGAATTACAATAGGCTTATTTAACTCATTTGCAAGTTTTATTTGCTCTTTAAAAGCATATTCTTGCATTTGTTTATTCTCTTTATTCCAATAATAGTCTAATCCTATTTCCCCTATTGCCACTACTTTTTTCTCTTTTGCTATTTTTCGTAATTGTTCTAGTTGGTTATTAAATTCTTCTTTTGTTTCCGGAATATCATTGGGAGAAATTCCACTAATTGTATAAATAAAATTGTGAGCATTTGCAATTTCTAATGCTTCTTTTGAAGATTTTAGACTATATCCTGCACATATTAATGTGGTAATGTTACTTTCGTAAATTGCTTTTAAAACTTCTTCCCTATCTTGTGCGAATTTCTCATCGTTATAATGGGCATGAGAGTCGAAAAATTCCGTCATTTCTTACTTCCTTTCTTTTTTCAAGTTACTTATATTCTTTTTTCTTTATTTCTTTTATTTATATATCAATACTACTGTTGCTACTGCATATTCTTTACAATGTGATAAGCTAATATCCACATTTTTTATCCTATCGAATGTAATTCCAATAAAAGATACTTGTGGTCTTCCTTGCTCATCATTTTGAATCTCGATATTTTTCCATGATACACTATATTTATCGTTCAACAAAATAGAAACTGCTTTAAATACCGCTTCTTTTGCAGCAAATCTTGCAGCATAATGTTGATATTTCTGCTTTTTTCTAGATTCACAATATGTTATCTCTTTTTGTGTAAAAATACGATTTAAGAAAGCTTCTCCCATATCTTCTATGGAGTCTTTAATTCGATTAATTTCAATTATATCTGTTCCACAACTTACGTTCATAATTCCTCCTAAAAAAGAAGAAAGGAAATTTCTTGTCCCCTTTCTTCTAGCTATTTCCGAATAACAAAATGAAATTCCATATATTTAGTAATAAAGAAATGGCAAGTACTACTAAAATAAATTTATTTACTTTTTTATCTTTTTCAATATCTAATTCTTTATATAGTACTTCATATTGTTCTTTTACCGTTAGATATAACTCGTTTATTTCTAACACTTCTTTCCATCTTTGATACATTAGTCCTCCTGTATCATTATCCGTTATATCTTGAAGATATAGCTCTTTTGTAAATTTAATAAATTCTTTTCGCATTTGTTCTTTCTTTTTACTTTTCTTAAATTCTACCATTAACTTCTTTAGATATATTCTTTGATATAGGGCTAAAATATAAGTATAGAAATATTCGTTTTCGTAGGCAAATGGCAATTTAGTATAGTTTTCCATATCGATTCCAGATGCCAATAAAGTAGAGCCTAGTCTTGTAAACCCCCATCTTCTATATTTCCATTTTGAAATTATTTTTAAGTCTTCCTTTATATTCTCTCTTTCAAAGTTAGAATTGTACGAACTTGGCAAAACATTCGCATATTTTAAAAACTCATTTTCTACATTTTCAAAACTCTTTTTATCATTCCATTCTTCTTGATCAATACACGTATAGGCATACGTTAAAAATCGGTCTGTATCAATATCTATTTTTTTAGTATCTACTGCCGAGCCTGTTAATTCTTTTATTACTTCCGATAATTGTTTACTATTTTGAAAGATATCCGTCTGTATCTTAATATTCTCGAATTCTTTTAATGCTTTAAATTCGGAATGAATATCTCGAAATTTATAGTTAAAGTCTAGTACATCGGAAAATTTATTACTTTCTTCTATATTGGTTTTTATCGCTAAAAAACAAATTCCTGTCTGAAAGCAAATTAATTCTATTTTTTGTATCTTAAAGAAAATTCCATTTCTTTGTCCTGTTTTCCCTTGTATGTCTTGTTTTAAATCATATTCGAACACAGTACAAGGATATTTGGAAAGAATCGCTGCTTGCATTTTAAAATCAAGTTCTTGAAATTTTCGTATTTTTAATTTACTATATTCAAAGGTAGGGAATAGATATTCCCTAAGTGTAGGCAAGAAATAGGAATAAATATCAAAATCCTTTTCTTTTTCAAAAAAGCGAATATTACATTTCTTGTTTCTTATTAACTTTAGCATATATTTATCATATCTATCTTCTTTTACTACATAGGGATAGATAAAATAACTATATTGGTATTTTGCCTTTAGTTCCATTTTTCTCCTACCTTTTCTTGTGTGTTTTTCCTATTATTTATCTGTATAGTAATTTATATTTAGGTCTGTTCCATAGTGCCAGGTTCCTATAAAATCAATAACAATATTGTTATCTAAATTATATTTTGGTTCTAATACAACAGTTCCTTTTGCATCAATGCAGCCCCATCTTCCGTCTTTTTTTACTGCTGCAAATCCAAAATTATTTTGTTCTTGTGCCTCATCATAAACTGGCTGTACGATTACTTTTCCATCTTTATCTTCATATCCATATTTTCCATCTTTTTCAATGACAAATAAGGTGTTTATTGTGAAGATATCTTTTGCTGTTTTTTCTTCAAATTTAAAGTTATAGTAAGTATCTTTTTTATCTGTTCTAACTTTCATATAGCCTTTTTGTGTATTCATTTCTGCTAATATTCCGGTCAATTTTACTTCAAAACTTTCATTTATAAAGTCTGTATCTAATTCATCTTTGCTACCTAATAAAATTCCGGCTTCTTTGTTGTAGCTTAAACTGTTATAAGTTGGCTCTACTTTTGTTTCTCCTTCAGTGTTTATGATACCATATTTTCCATTTCTTTTTACAATATAATTTGTTCCAAATGCATATTGTATTTCTTCATAGGTTGGTTCTACCTTTGTTTCTCCTGCTGTATTTAATATTCCATATTTTCCTTTGTTTTCAACTACTATGTTTTGTTCATGGATATCTGTTATATTGTTAAATCCTTTATCTAAAACAGTTTCTCCTGATTTTTGGATTAGTTTTAATGTTCCATCTTCTTTTACTACATACATATTGTTTCCTGTTACTGGTTTTACTTCTTCATACTTTGGTTCTAAAATACTTTGTTTATCAAAACCAATTACACCATATTTTCCATCTTTTTTTATAATGTATCCTTCTTGATAATCTGTTCCCATTGCCATTATTTCTTCATATTCTACAGGAATCACGACAGAACCCTTATCATCTGCTAAACCGTACTTATCTCCTTGTTTTAATAGTAAACTATTTTTAGTTCCAATTAAAGTCGTAATTTCATCATATTCACAAGGCAATAATTCTTTTCCTTCTAAATTAATTAGACCGGTTTTATTATCTTTTTGTACTTTTAATACATTTTCTTCATACCATACCGTATTACTTTTATCTTGATTTTGTAAAGCTTCTACTTTTTCATAATCTTTAAAAATTTGTTCATTCTTAGCATTCAATGCTTTTGTTTGATATGTTCCTGCATTATAGTCCGTACCATAAGTACAAATAAATACATCCTTTTTACTGTCTGGTATTAAAATCATGTCTTCATAAGAAGGCTCAATGATTGTTTTTCCTTTCGAATCAACAACTCCCCATTTATTATTAGAGAATATTGCAAAATATTGAGTTCCTATATTCTTTCCTTGTTCTTTATCCTTTGAAAGTAAGGTCTTTATTACAAAAACAAACATAATAATAACAACAATTGCAATAATAACTGCAAAAACTTTTTTCATGTTTAATTTTGGTTCTTGTTCATATCTTCTTCCTCTACTCATTTTTCCCTCCATGCATGTCCAAAACAGACATATTAATACAAATAAAATCATATCATACATTTAGGCTAAAATACAATATTTTAACTAAAATATTACGATTCTTTTTTCCCTTTCGTTTTTCATTCTAATTTTATTCCTTCTTTTCTTTCTTTTCCTTCCTTATTTTTTCTTTTTTAAACTCCCCTTCTAGTTTACTTGACAGCTAATGATATAATAGGTTTGAAAATAAAATACTAAGGAATAAAAATAGAAAGGAACTTATGTCTATGGGTATATTAGAATACAAATTTAGAGTTGATTACCGTGATGTAGATGAATTTAATCATCTTACTCCAAGGTCTATGCTTCGATTTATGGGAGAAGCCGCTGGAGAAGCTTCTGCTTCTGTAGGTTATGGATTAAATGATATTCCTAGGACACATTTAACATGGCTTTTATTAAATTGGAAATTACAAATATTTGATAGACCAATTTGGGAAACGGAATTGAAAATTAAAACATGGCCACAAAGAACAGAAAAATTCTATTCTTTCCGTGATTTTGAGATTTATGATGGAGATGGAATTTTAGTTGCAAAGGCTACTTCAAAATGGATTTTAATTAATACAGAAACTGGTTCTATTACTAGATTTTCTCAAGAGATGATAGATGCTTATGGATGCATTGACAAAACCGTTTTTGATAAACCAATAGAAGAAAAATTAAAAGAGCCAGAAAGTTTTGTCTCTGAATTCCAATACGCAATTCAAAGAAGAGATATTGACACAAATCATCATGTAAATAACTTATATTATCTAGATTTTGCTTTTGAAGCTCTTCCAGATGATGTTTATAAAAATATAGATATCTCCACTATTGAAATCATGTATAAAAAGCAATTAGTGTATGGTGATCATATCTCTTGTTTATATAAAAAGACGGGAGAAAAAGAACATACTATTACCATAAAAGATAATACACATAAAACATTGCACGCTATAATTCGATTTACAGAAAAATAAATAGAAAAATATATATTTTTTTATATTTTTTATTTTTAAATTTTATACAACAACTATAAAAAGAAATCACCAATTTTAAAATTTTGGTGATTTCTTTTTCATTACTTTTGCAACTATGATTGTCATATCGTCTTTAGGTTTTCCAATGTTATAATCAATTGCTTCTTGTAAAATAATATCTGCTATTTTCTGCGCATTTGTTGTTTCTAATTGATTTAAAATATCTTGTATCCAAAGTTCTTTGTTTTTATATTCTGAATTAGCCTCTAAAATACCATCAGAACACATTACTATAATATCCCCATCTTTCAAATCTCTATCATAGGCTGTGAAATCTACCTCATTTAGAATTCCTGCTGGTAAACTCATTGCTTTTATTAATTGGACATTTTTATATTCTTTGATAAAAGTTGGACATGCTCCATTTTTTATAAATTCTGCAGTTCCTTCATATAAATCAAATATACTAATATCTAATGTAGCAAAAGTATCTTCGTCTGTATTTAAGTTAATTGTGGAATTAATTAAACCAAAGGATACATCTTTATCAAATCCGGATGTTAAAAGTCTTTCTAACATTTTTATAGCAATTTTACTACTCTTTTGAGCATTTGGGCCGCTTCCCATACCATCACTTAATGCTAATAATACTTTTCCATCTTCTAATTTAGTTTGTAATGTTGTATCTCCAGATACACTGGATCCCTCTTTTGTTGCTTTTGCAATTCCTAATTGTATTGTGTAATTATCATCAGACATATAGGTTTGTTTACAATATTCTTGTTTTGCTTTGATAGCACACTTGGCTTCTTTTCGTATAACTTTTTCTCCTAATGCTTTTGATAGAACTTTTTCTATCTTATCTTTTTTACACTCTTCTTCTAGTTCTTTATTACAAGCTTCTGTATAAAGACTAATAATATATTTACCATCTTTTTCTTGTTTTAATTTTAAATCACATACTTGAATTCCTTTTTGTTTTAATAAAAGTGTTATTTCTTCTCTTTTATCTTCCTGTTTTTCCTCCTCAGATTTTCCTAAATCATCTGCTAAAGAAGATATTGCTTTGGATACCCCATCTAGTTGGTTTGATATTGTTTTCTTGTTTTCCTGTACCTTCTTTTCTATTACAAAATCTGCCTTTACATTATGATAAGTAGTATTAATGGCATTTACTATTTTTGAGATATCTCTTTGTATATTTTGACTTATTTCTTCATCGTCAAATCCTATAATATAGTTATTGTATTTAGCAAATACATTTAACACATCCTGATTGTCTATTCTATCTTTCTCTATTAATAACATAAATAAGTCTGAAATAATGCTATCATCTGAATCTACAATGTCATCGTATATCATATTGTCTTCTAATCCCTCTAAATTCATCCCTAATTCTTCTAAAAATTCCTGTTTTAATTTATCGATTTCCGCAAGTTCTTTTTCCTCTACAACTGTTGCTGCTGCTTCTTGATAACTTTTTGCTATCTCCGATATGGTCTCTGACATGCTGTTTAATCGCTGTACCGTTTCATCTTTTTGTTCTAATGCTCCACTACTGGTTGGTAATAGTTTTGTTTTTCCAATGATTTCTTCAATATTAATTTCCATTGTCTTAGGAACTAATAATAATCCTAAAGAAGCAATTACAATTTCTTTAAAGTAGATTAAAACAGAAACTCCTCCATTGCTTGCATACGTAAGTAATGCGGTTCCGATAATGAATCCTACAATAACTCCAATTTTACCTAACTTATTAAAGATACCAGCTAACATTCCAGAAAGAGCAAATGCAGCGACTAACATGGGGTCTTGATTACTTAAAATTCCAAGTACTGTGCCAATTGTTACTCCTGCTGTTGTTCCTACTAAAATTCCTTGTTTCCATCCTAACACCATAACTAATAGAATACAAAGAATATTGCGAATTGAAAATCCAAAAACACTTAAGTTTCCCAATGCCGTAAATGCAATTGCTAGCATTAGGCTTGCTCCCATTACTTCTTCTATGGTAAAAGCTCTTTTTATTCCAAATTCTCTAATAACCGTAATAGAATTTGCAAATATTTTATAAAATACACAAGAAGTAATGCTTATCATAAAAGTACTTAATACATCGTAAATCAGAAACTCATGAAAAAACATTCCTATTATCTGTACAATAAAAGTAGAGAAAAACAAATGAATTCCTAGTTTTTTCTTTTCATTTCTCTCTTCATCTTGATATTTTGGTTTAACTAGTAATACAACAGCCATAAAAACAAGAGTTGTTAAAAAGTAGATAAAAAAACTATTCGTTCCAAATCCTATCCAAGTACCTATTAATGTAGCAATATATGCTCCCCATATAGGAATTTCATTACTGCATACTGCCGCAAGCATGGCTAGTCCAAAAGGAGCGATAGCTTGTCCTAAACCAACCGTGGACAGCATAAAGGAAACAATATATATTGCTATATTTTGCTTGGTAAAAAATTGTTGTAATATTTTTTTTCTTTTATCTTTTTTATTTACTTCGGCATCTTCGTATAAATTACGTTCTTGATATTCGTTTGCGATATTTTGAAACATTCTTTAACCACCTCATACTTTTTCTTTCTGACATCATTCTAATCCTAAAATCCGTAAAATTATGTCAGATTTAAGGAGTCATTTTGAAAAAGTTTTTTACATCTTGTGATATATTATCTTCTCATTTTGTCTTTTGTTTCAAATACTTACATATTACAACTCATATTTTATTATATTATAGGGAAAAATACAAGGTATTTGACAAAAAAGAAAAAGGAAATATTTTTATATAGCCTAAACTATTTTACTATATAAATTCCATATAGTTCTAAATATACTTCTCTTTTTTTAGTTTGTAAATTCCCTCCTTATCTTCTGCTTTTTGCTTCCTTTTTCATTTTTTGAATAATCATGAATTCTTGTTTGGCAGTTATTCTTTTCCTATTTTAAAATTTAGCCAACTTTATTTATTTTCAACTTTACATAGTTTTACTCTTTGTACTATTAAATACTTTTATATTTCTAAAATATCTCCATCTTGTAATATTATTAAATTATCTATATTTAACTTTGTTGCTTTTTCTCTTGTTTCATCATGCATGTGTATAGGGATAATTTTCAAATCAGGAAATTCTTTTAACAATTTTAATATATTGTCTATTCCCATATGAGAATCATCTCCTACTTCTAATGTCATATCAGAAATTAAATAATTTACTTTACTCGCTAGATTTTTCACTCCTTGACAAAAACTTGTGTCTCCTGTTAATCCTATACTTATATTTTTCTCTTTTATTACATATCCATTAGCATATTTGATACTTACATGTTCCATTGTCTCATTTAATATTTCTAAGTCATCACATATTTTTTCTATGTTATTTACTTCTTTTGCATCTATAAATTCCTTTTTAGCTTCTTTTGCGGAATTAAAATGTGATAAATCTATTAGATTTTCTACTGTACTTTGTGTGATTTTATCTGTGATAATTTTTGTTGATAATTCTTCAATTTCCTTTTGGTAATTTTTCTTATACCATAAAAGAAAAGGTACATCAAAGCAATGATCAGCATGTGTATGTGAAATTATTACTGTATCTATTTTTAATATATTTATGTTTTGTCTTATCATTGCCTTTAAATTACCATTTGGGATATCAAATAGTATGTGATCGTTTATTAGTATGCTAGCACTATTAGTTATATCAGGGATTGTTCCCGTTCCTATAAATTGTATTTTCATAATGAATTTCCCCCCTCTTTCAAGATGATACTATAATAACATATCTTTTATTACAATAATTTTAATTCCATTTCAAATTTCCTCTGTTTTTCTCATTTTTCGCGCTTAATTAATTTATTTTTAACATTATTTTTCTATTAATAGTTACTTTCCTATATTATATTATATTTTAATTTTAATTCTAGTTTCCGTAAAAAACAGACCATATAAAGTATCCTCTTTATACAGTCTGTTTAAATTTGCTTATATTGCTTTAGCTTATACTATCTTTTTGCACTGTCCCTTTGTTTCTTCTTGCTGCTATTTTTTGTAGCTTTTATTTCTCATCTTTGTTTTTTGGTTTTTCTTCTTTTCCTGTAGTAATTACTTTTTTCTTGATAAAGAAGATTCCTACTCCTAATACAATTGCTGCTACTACAATGGCAATTCCATAGTATACAATGTTATTTACTCCACCATATGGAGGTAAAATTCTAACTAACTCTGCACTATCGGCATCTTGTTCTGCTGGGTCTTTTGTAGGGTCTTGGTTACCTACGATAGATGTTTCTTGTTTTCTACCTACAGTATTGGTTAATCTTACAATCTCTGCACTGTTAGCATAGGTTAAACTATCACTTTCATCATCTGCTGCCATTACTTTTGTTAATACTAAGTTTGCTACTTCTGTACTCTCTCCTGGTTTTAATGCTTTTGTTACAAGTGGGTTTGTATCCTTTGTTTGGATAATGGTTGCATAGCTATTAACATCTACATTTTTATCTACTAAGGTATCTTGTGCGTTCTCTGTTTGTAGTGCTTCTTTCGAGATAACTTCCCAACCACTATTTGCTGGATCTTCTGGATTAAAGTGTAGATTGTTTTCGATATAGTCTATTACTTTTGTTGGTTTTGTTTCTACTACTTTATCATTTCCACCGACTTTACCAGTATAGTAGAAGGTTCCTCCTGTATAGTCTGTTTCTCCTACGTTTGTAACTGTCATTTTGTAAGTTAATTCTACAGTAGCTCCTTGCATTAGGTTTTCATCCATTGTTACCGTTACTTGATTTCCTCTATCTGGTCCTTGCCAAGCAATGTCTTTTTGTGTTTTGTCGGTATCAAATAGAACGGTTCCATCTTCTAGAATTACTCTTATATGTGCTAAGTCTTTTGTCATTTTTAATTCTGCTGTTGGACGTTTCTCTAATCCTAAATCCACATTTTCTATAGCATAATCTTTGAAATCTCCTATTGTTTGTGCTTCTGTATCTGCTTTTTCAATTCCTAAGGACATTCCTTCTGTATTTGCTAACATATAGGTATTAGCTATCATTTCATTTAATAATTCTTTATTTACTTGTCGTGCTTTATAGGATGCTAATACTTGTGCTTTGTGATTTGTCATTTCTTGTGAGTAACTATTTAGACTATTTCTTCTTGTCATGTCATCTCTTGCGTCGGATAGTAATGGCGTACTTTCTATTTGCCATGTTGTATTTCCTTTTTCTACATAAGTAGTAGATTTGTAGTCTTGGCCGTTATAGGAAGTATCATTTTTACCGCCATTTGTTTTTGTTAATACAGTGCTTTCGGTATCTCCATATTTAAATCTTACGAAGTAGTTTCCTGGAATATATCCATTAAATTGATAGTATCCATTATCTCCTGTTGTTGTTTGTTGCCATACATATTCAGCTCCTGATTTTGCTTCTACTAATTGTACTGTCACTCCTGCAATAGTAGGCTCTCCTTTTTCACGAATACCATTTCCTATCTTAGCTCCTGATGTTTTATCTAATACTGTCTTATCTTCCCAAGCATATCCATTTAAGCTTCTTTCTCCTTTTAGTACAAATTTTAATCCTGCAGCTTGGTCTGTATCGTCTTCATATTTTGTATCCGTTCCGATGTTGTTTGGGTTGTAGTTACCTGGTGTAGAGTCAATATCAATAAGTCCTGCTAATTCTCCATTATTGTTATAGGATTTATATCCGTTAATTTCTACTGTGTTTCTCTTTACGTCAGTGTCTCCATCTAATAGAATTCTTCCGTCAGAGTCTTTGTTTACTTCATAAGTAATATATACATATAAGTCGTCTGTTCCTATCTTCTGTCCTGCTAAGCCTGTTGTATACATAGTATTGTATTTATCTGTCTTATATGCAACATCTGCTTTTTGTCCTTGTGACCAAGAGATGTCTTGCTTCTTATTACCATTTGCATCTCCTATATAAGAAGATGAATATGTATAGTCTTTATCATAGTAATCTACTAATTCTGTAATTTCTCCATATAAATTGCTGGATTGATTTCGAATTACAATCTGATAGGTTACAAATGCTCTTAATTCTTGGTCTTTACTTATGGTTGCTTGAATTGCTTCTAAGTTACTATTTAGAGAGCTATTATTGTAGTTTTCAATTCTAAATTCGTAATCCGATTTGTATACAGGTGCTGTTTGTGCCCCCTTCTCGCTTGTTACACGAATTGGTACTTCAAAGTCTAGTTTTGCAAGTGAACGATAATCATAAGTATGTTCTTTTCCATTAATAGCAAGTTTTGCATTGTAAATATTCTTTCTAATTGCTAAGTCAACTTCTTGTCTTTCCTTGATTCCGAAAGATACATTATCAATGTCTTTAATTTCTTTGTTTCCGATACTTGGATAGTATACTAAATTATCTTTTCCATTTGAACCTGTATAGGCATTCATTTTTGTGTCTTCAATAAATTGTAGTTTGTTTCTAATTTCACTATCACCACTGTTGTTTGCAATAATCGTTGGATAAATGTCCTTTGCTAAGTCTGGGAATTTATGATTATTTGCAATATAGCTATTGATAGCATTCGTAATTTGTGTGTAAATTCCATTTTCAGTTGCTTCTTTACTTGAGCAATGAATATTTCCTAAGGTAAGTTGTCTATCTGTTGCTGTATTATATTTATATTTACTATAAGCAATATTATTGCTTAATCCATATCCTAAAGAATTCGTTGATGTATAGTTATTTGGATATGCTTTAATTTCTGCAAATCGATTTGTTAATGTGGTTCTTTCTGTCTTTGTATCCGTTGCTTTTGAATCTGTTGTTCCATCGTATTTGGTTGGTTCATAATCTTGACCATCATAAGTAAATTTAACATAGTAAGATTTGGTTGGATTTAGACCTTTGAAAGCATAATATCCGTCATCATTACTTAATGTTGGGTTTGTTCGAATTTCGCCTTTTACTTGTTCCATTGCTACCATATTTCCGTCTTTATCATAAAGTGTTACAATAACACCTTTTGCTGGAACTTCCCTTGAGGAATCATATTTCCCGTCTGCTGCATCTTCATGATTTCCTTTTGTATTTGGCATATCTTTAAATACAGTTCCGCTAATTGTAATTCTTAGTGAAATATCCTCTTTTATGTTTAATGATTTATCAACATACTCCTGCGTTGCAGAACCTATCATTAATTCTTGTGAATGTTCTCCTATATAGCCTCCGTTTGTATAGGTTCCACCTGTTATTTTATAGTATTTTCCGTCTTTTACTTCTAATTGTTTAAATTTGAAGTTAAGTCCCGTTATTTGGGTTACATTTTCGTTGTAATCCATCTTGATGTAGAATTCCTGATTTGGATTTGGATATTGATAATCACTTCCTGCTGCTTTATTTTTTAATGCATTTCCGTTTTTATCAGTAAAGGTCCATTTTGATGTTACCGCTTTTCCATTTTGGTCTAACAATTCGGCCCCCACAATTCCAGAAAACATTTTGCCTGGTCTAGAACCTGTACTAGAATATCCTTCTCCATTTACAGTTACTGTTGCTCCTCCAAAATATTCTTTTGAATAATTCACTTTAAATGGTCCTATTAAGAAGCTATCTCCACTTACTTTTGCTGTTGCATTCGTGTTTTTTTCTGTTGGCTCTTTATACCTTGCTTGTGCATTGGCATAAGCATCTGCTTCTTTCTTTAAAGCTCTTCCTTTTGCTGCACTTTCGATAAATCCTCTATAATTCTCTTCGGTTGCCCATTGACTCCTATCATTGATAAAGAATTGAACCGGTTTTCCTATATTTAGTTTAGACTCCCATATTGCAACTTGTACAGAACTCATATAAGATTTTCTAGCAGCATCTTTTTCCATGGAAAGAAGATATCCTACTTCTGAAGTTGCATTATATGGTCCTAAAATGCCTTTATATGGATAGGTTGCTTTTTCATCCATATTATTTCCTAATGGTCTTCCAAATTCAATACAGTATAGGTTAGGGTCTGTGCCCATATCATTATCACTGATATATAAATTTTTTCCATCTCCATAAGTACTTTTTACTTTATCTAATTTACTTTGTGCACTTGCCATTGCTTTTATGAATTGACTTCCTGCTATCTCTGCAATTTTATTTACATTCTCTGCATTTAGAATAAAGTTTAAAGATATAAAAGCGGTTGCTAATATCAGTATTCCTATTACTATTTTAATCATTTTTTTCTTCATTTCTTTGTCTCCTCCTTTCTTTTATATCTTTAGTACTTTTTTGTTTATCATATATGCTCCAACTCCAATTAGAGCTACGATTGTAATTGATAATGTAATATACATTACAGCACTACCTGTCTTTAATGATAATAGTACATCTGCACTAGACATATCGTCTTCCCCTTGTGCTTTATTAGCATTCGTTGAATCGTTATCATTTACTCCTAAGTCATTGTAGCTTTCGTAAATTTCTGCATTGTTGTTAATTACTGTCATATTATCTTCACTTGACATCGATTTCGTTAACACTAAAGTTACTTCTTTTGTTTCTCCTGGATTAATTTTTTCATCTGCTAATGAAGAATTATATATGTCGCCATTATCTGCTAAGTACCAATCTTTGTTAAGTTCTGAACTGAATTCTAGTTCTTTTGGCATGTAGTCTACTATTTTCTTAACATATCCAGGAATATCTCCTGTGTTTGTTACCGCAATTTTGTATTCTACAATAATGGTTGTGTTATTTAATGTTTTATAGTCTAAGTCTACTTTTGCAAGTTTAGATTTGTCATATTCATATGTTTTAGTGTTTTTACTGTCTTGTACTGTTATTTTTGAAACATATTTATTTAACTCTAAATCAAATTTTTCATTTTTGATTAATCCTAAGTTAATATAGCTTACACTAGAATCTTCAATATGAATAGCGTCTGTTATTGCATTCTTCTTCTTTTGATCATCCTCCGAAACTTTACTTGATATAGCATTTGAGTTTACTTCTTCGGATGCTCCTTCTACTTTATATGTTGTAATACTATATTTGTCAGAATCATAATTGAACACTACTACATAGTCGCCATTAATTAAGCTATCAATTGTATATTCTCCATTTTCGTTTGTTTTTGCTGTTTTTCTTTCTTTTGTTGTTGGGTCTTTTACATAGTTTCCTGTTGCTTTATTAATAAGCATAACTTCTACATTACTTAAAGCTGGCTCATTTTCATCTATGATACCATTTTTATTGGTATCTTCCCAAATCTTACCACTGATTTTATATTTTCCATCTGCTACATCACCCGGATTATCTGGATTGTCTGGGTTGTTTGGATCTTCTTGTGATTTTTCTATAATATTTGTAATGGTTTGTGATTGTAACGTATTACCCTTTTCATCTGTTAATACTGCTGTGTTTTTGATTTCTTGTTCATCTTTTCCTTCTGGCACATTTGTTGCTGTTGCAACTAGTGTAATGGTAAGGGTTCCTCCTGTTGGGATTGTTTCATTAATATTTAGTTCTGTTCCTGTAATACTATTATCTTTACTAGATGCGGTAGAAGTTCCTGTTAATTCATAGGAATAACTCTTTGCTGTTAATCCTTCTGGTAAAGTATCTTTTACATTCACATCTTTTGCCTCTGCAGTTCCCTCATTCTTTACGGTAATGATATATTCAATATCTTGGCCTTGTTTTATATATTTATTTTCTGCAGTTGTTTCTTTTGTAATAGATAATTTAGGTGTTCCTATACTATGTACAATCTTAGGTGAGTTATATTCTGCTACGTTTTGTGCCGATACTGTGGATTGATTTATAATTTGTTTTTCTTGTTCGATGGTAACAATTAATCTTGCTTGTTTTGTTTTACCAGCTTCTAATGTTCCTATATTCCAGATAACCGTTTTTGTTTTTTCATCATAGCTAATTCCATCTGTTACATAACTTATATTTCCATCTGCATCTGCTACTAAAATATTTGCTTCTTTATATTTTGTTCCATCTGGTACTGTCGTTTTTAACACGGTATCATTTGTTGCTACATCGCTTACATTCTTTACTAACATATCATAAGTAATGTCTTGCCCTACTTTTACATTTTCTTCAAATGTTGGTGATTTTTCTGTTAAAGTTAATGAGCTATTTTCTATTGTGTTTTCTATTGTATTAGAACTAATCTCTTTTCCTAAATCTGTAGCGTTTACTATTGCAGTAACTGCAATTTTCTTTCCTGCAGCTTCTTGATTTACCAATATTTCAAATGTTTTTGTTATACTCTGACCTGGTTTTAATGTTCCTAAATCAAAAGCTTTTTCTTTTACAGTCTCATCTGTAATATAATTGTTTCCTAGTTCGTATCCTCTATATTCTGTATATACTGTATTTTCAGGGATTGTTGCTCTTACCTTTACACCTTCAGCATTTGCTTCGCCATCATTTGTTACGGTAATTGTATATTTTACTCTTTGTCCTATTAGCACTTTATCTTTATTTTGTGTTTCTTCTTTTAATTCTACATTTAATATAGGTCCTTTTCCTGTTGTTAATCCAACGCGTGGTGCTATTTGTCTATCTGGAAGAACTTGTTTTGGTTGTACATTGTCAAAATATACTAAATAGGTACTAAATGCAGATTGATTATGGTCTAAATTCTCTGGAAGATTTACTTCATAGCTGAAGTTTAACATTTCTCCTGCTTTTAGTTCATAATCTTTTAATACAATTAAATAAGATTTCACTTTACTATAGTCTGTTGGTGAAGTTGTCCATCCATTTGCTGGATTATTTACATCTTCTGTTGCTTCCCCATTTTCAGAATAATAGATAATGGTGTTTTCTTTTGCTTCTTCATTTTGTGCTGTAATAGTTCCCTTTAGTGTTGCATCAAAAGTAGTTCCTAAATCTTCTCCATTGGTAATTCCTTTATTTCCCTTAAATGGTGTCCTTCCTAAAATTCGAATGTTTTGTACACTATTAGAATAGTTATTGATAATGGAGATTTCATTTATTGCTGTTTTTGCTTCTGCTTTTATTTCTAGATTTCCGATTTGTTCTTGTCCACTTAAAGAAGTTGCCTTCGAATTTTCTCCTGCATAGTTAGAAATACTATTTAAAGTTACTAAACCTGTTGGTGCTACTACATGGATATTGGATTCTGCTTTTCCATCATTTTCGTAATGAGTTGCTTTTTCGTTTGTTACTTTCATTGTAATGGTATCTTCTCTACTTGATGTTAATTGGTCTAGTGTTATATCACTTTGTATTAAGATAGTAGGTCCTTTTGTTACTCCATCTGTATTATATTTGGTTTGATTTCCTTCTGTTTTTACTTGAATTACTTTGTTTCCGTCACTGTTGGTAACAACCTCACTAGATACTATTTTTAGTTCATTTGTAAATAGCATTTTTACATCTTTTAAACTAATTTTTTCTACATAACTTGGTAATGTAATTTCTATTACCGGGTTTTGATATAAATCATAATTGCTACTATCTGTTTGTAGAATAGCCTTTATTTGAACATTTTCGTTTGTTACAACTGTAGATAAATTTTTATTTTCTATTTCTAAGTTTGCTTTTGTAGTTGGTTCTGTCATATTTATTACAGCGTTTGCTACAACTTTTGCTTGTTCTTTTGTTCCTAAGGTTGCAACTCCTTCTGTTTGTACTTCTAGCTCATTAAATGCTTTTCTTTCTTCTTGACTAAATGCATTATCTGCTTTTATTGTTTTATAATAACTAACCTCTAATGTTCCTGCTTGAGCTGGTTTTGTAGTTTCTAATATAAAGTCTGTTATTTCTTTTCCGGCAAAGTCCATTGTTAGCATACCATTCTCATCTGGAGTTGTATCTTTATTAATAATACCTATTACGGTTCCATCTTGTGTATATGCTTTTATGCTTCCATCAGTTCCTAATATATTTTGAAGATTTGCTTTTGCAATTATTACTTTTTGATAATTTGTATTTGTGGTTCCATTTGTTCTTTCTTCTTCTGTCTCTTTCTTTTTATTTTCTACTAAAGTAATAAAGTTATCTTCTTTTGCAAGGAATGTAATTTTATCTGTTAAATCTTTGTTTCCAATAGTTGCTGTTTGTTTTACTACATATGGCGTTTCTATATTTGAATAAAGATATCCTTTGCTTATTTCTCCTTCGGCTTTTGCATCAAATGAAATTACATTTCCGATTTTTTCTTTTACTGTTTTACTTAATGTGTTTTCTTGCTCTAATTCTGTTTTGGTTGCATTATATGCTTGGATATTTGCAACTGTTTTTTGTTCTAGTTTTACTTCTGTATTTTCTGCTACTGTTGTATCATATAGATAAGTAATTAGAAAATCTTCTTCAGATACCCATGTTACTTTTCCGTCTTCTTCAACTCCATGATTAATAGAAAGTGTTAATGTTCCATTTTCTTTATTATAGCTACTTGTTACATATTTTCCTTGCATTAATACAGTTGCACTAACAGGTTTTGATCCTCCCATTGTTGGTACTGTTATTTGAACTGTTCCATTTGCTATTGGTAAAGAGTGATTGGTAACACTTGCTTTCACACTTGTTTGTAACATTGTTTGTGTTTTTTCTCCCATTTCCACTGTTGTATAAGTTATAATATCTTGTGCTAGCTCTAGTTCTCCTGTTGCTTCCCATTCTACTTTTAAGGAAACTGTTTTTTCTATTTTATTTTCTTTTCCTTTACTATCTATATATGTTCCAGAAAAAGTTACTCTGTTTTCCTTGCTAAAAAAGCCTAAATCAAATTTTCCTTCTTTCATGGCAACAACTGGTATTTCTAATACTACCTCTTGTCCATTATTAATTTGATTTAAGTCTATTTTATTTTCTCCTATCTGTTTAATTACTTCCAAGGATTCTTCTTTATTAAGCATTTTAAAGTTTGGATTTGTATCCTCTTTTTCTCCTGTAACTTGAATGTTTCCTTCTTTTAGGTAACCTTCTTTTACTTTAATTGATAGATACATCTTCAAATCTTCTTTATTAATATCTTGTTTTGAAGAATGTACTTTTTCTCCTTTTTCATTTTGGAAATAGCTGTCAAATTCTACATTCTCATTATTTGTTGTAGTTCCTTGATTTTCCAATCCCCCTGTTGCATAACTATAATTTCCTAGTAATGAAACATTGGCAAAAGACATTGCAATTACTAAGATACTGGCAATCAGTTTGTTTCCTAATTTTTTTGTCATTGTAACTTCCTCCTACTTTTCCCATAAAATATTATTTCATCTCTTTTTATTATACGCCATTTTCTGTTGTTTTTCAACGTATTACGAGCATTTTTAATAACTTTTTATGTTAATTCTAGCAAGTATTTTCCGGTTTATATTAAATCACTTATTATTCTACACTTTTTTCCAGATTTTTCAACCTTATTTTCTCTTTTTCTTTCTCCTTTTCCTCTCTTTTTTACGGATGCTTGTTTTTCTGCTTTTATTAAGTTTCTATTACAAATGAAGACACCGCTGAAAAAAGAAGATAGTAAAATAGCTTTTTACTATTTTACTATCTATGCTTTTCATTTATCCCTTTTAATATTTACTTCTTCTTATTTTGTCTTTCTCAATAATATTATTTTCTCTTTTTCCCTTTTAGTACTTTTTTCTGAATAAAGACAATTCCAACTATTAATACAATTCCTAATGTTAGTCCTAAGATATAGTAAATTCTTGCCTGTCCTGTTGGTGGAGTAATTGTTACTTCTTGTGCTTTGTCACTATCAATTTCAGATGGTGTTTTATTTGGGTCATGATTTCCTAATATAGAGCTTTCTTGTCTTCTTCCTACTGGATTTGTCGTTTTTACTATCTCTGCTATATTCTCATAAGTTAAATCATCTTCTCCATCTTCTGTTGCAATTACTTTAGTTAATACTAATTCTACACTGGCCTTTGTATCGTTTTCTGTCGCTCCATGTCCAATTCCAGCTCTTGGTTTTAATCCTACTGAACCAAGTTTATCTGTCTTAATTATAGTTTGATATTTACTTAAATCAATTGTACTATCCACTAATCCTTGACTCTTTAAGTCATCTTGTGTTGTTACACTCCAATCCGGGTTGTCTGATGGGTTAAATTTCAAGTTATTCGATACATAATCTACAATCGTATTAGCACTTGATGCTACCATCTTGTTCTTATTGCTACTATTAACAATTCCTGTATAATAGAAATCTTGGTCATCGTAGTCTACCTCACCGGTATTGCTTACGGTAAATCTATATCTTACTTCTAAGGTTGCTCCTTGCATTAATTCATTATCAATTTCGATAGAAGCGATACCACTAGATAATAATGGTCTTGTTCTATTGATTCTATCTCGTACAGTTTCTCCAGCTCCGTAACTTGGCGCTATCCATTTTACGTAATTTACATTTCTATCTGGTGATGCGTCAATTAATACGGTTCCATCTTCTAAGGTTAGTTTTAATTTCTTTATTTCTTTTGATAATACAAATTGTGCCTTTGGTCTTTGTACTAATCCTAAATCAATATTCTTCGTGTTTTCTGCTGGATTTTCAATTTCTATACTCATTCCATTCGTATCTGCATATTGATATGTTTGTGGTATTAATTCATTTTTAATTCTTGTTTGTTCTGTTGCTGTTAATGTATCTTTATTATTTATTTTATTGATAATGCCTAGTAGACTTGCATTTTTATTATTTTGTACTTTGAAGTTTGTATTGGTTGTAACTCTTCTTGTATAATCATCTTTTGCATCGGATAATAGGCTTCCGCTTCCCTTCTGGAATACAGTGGATTTATAGTCTTGACCATTATATGATTTTGCATTTTGTCCACCTTTTCCACTTACCATTACTGTCTTTTCTGTATCTCCGTATTTAAATCTTATCATAAAGTTACCTGGAATAAATGAGCTTATTTTATATCCTGAGCTTGTAGAAGATACTTCTTTCCATAGGTATTTACTACTTCCTCTTAATTCAATTAACTGTATCGTTATTCCATTTACAATTGGTTCTCCACTATTTCTTGCTCCATCTCCTACTTTTGCTCCTCCTGATGTTGAAGTTATTTTTGCTGTGTCTTCCCATACAAATCCAGAAGCCTCTCTTTCTTTGTCTGTGAATTTTAATGTTAATGGTGGAGCATAGTCTGTATCATCTTCATAAGTAGTTTTATCTCCAATTCTAGCATTTGCTGGTGCAGAATCTCTATCAATCACACCTTCTACCGCTCCTGACGTATTATAGGTTGCGTAAGAGCTTATTTCTGCTAGATTATCTTTACTTCCGTTCATGATGATTCTACCGTTGCTATCTTTATTTACTTCATATTTTATATAGATTTCAAAAGTATCTCCAGATTTTAATTTTACATTCTCTAAGCTTCTTGTATATTTTGAAGTATATCCGCTAAACGTATGTTTATTTCCATATTTTGCATTATCCGTCCATGTAATATTGTATCTTGTTCCGTTAAGCATTGCATAAGTTTCTACAATGTTATAATCGGAATCCTGATAATCAATTAACTCTTTTATTTGTGTTAATACATTTGTCTGATTTCTTACACTAATTTTATAGGTTGCAAATACACGAAGTTCATTATTCATGGATGCTGTAGATTCTCTTCCTGTCTTTCCTGCATTTTCGTTATAGATTCCTGTTAGTCCATCGATAGCTCCACTACTATATTGATCCATACGATAATTATAGTCTGAACGATAAATTCCTCTACTATATGTCATTCCATAATAGTTAACATCGCTATATTTAACACTAATTTCATAACCATTTTTTCCACTTCTTTTATCATAGGCATAACTTGCTGTTTTTCCATTGATGGTTACATCCATCTTTTGTAAATCTTTCATCACTGCTAAATCCGCTGGATTTCTTTCTACTAATCCTAAGTTAATATTCTTTGTAGAAGTTGCAGTTCCTGGAATCGTATAGCCTGCTGTTTTCGTACTAGCGTTAATTAAGAAATTACTATTATGATTTACATAGCTAGCATGATTTGCTTTTGTATATGTTAAATTCATTGTCTTTGTTCCACTAGGATTTCTTGCCTGTCCTTCTGCTATTTCTGCAAATTTATTGTTAAATGCTGTTCTGCCAGAAGAACTTTCTGCTGCTTTTGAGTTATTCGCATAACCAGAACCTCCATATAGAACTGGGGTTGTAGATTTATATGTCATTCCATCATAGGTAAAGATAATATAATAATCATTTCTCATTGGTAAGTTTTTAAACTGATATACACCATTGCTTGAAGTTGTTGTAGAAGCTACTTTTCCGCTTCCATTGTATAAAGTTACCGTAACACCAGCTACTCCAGATTCCCCAGATTCTTTAATACCATTTGGTGTATTTCCTTTATTTAATGGAGCATCATTCCAAACAGTTCCTCCTACCTCTGTTGTTAATTGTACCGTTTTTGAAGTAATCGTCTTATTCTCTTTTTTCTTATATAGCTCTTCTACTGCTAATAGCTTTTGTGCTGTTATTCCGCTATATTTTCCATTTAAATCCCAATATTTTCCGTGTATATTCATATGATGAACCTTAAATTGTAGTTTAATGGAGGTAATTCCATTTGCTTTACTTACTGGGATTTTAATATAGAAGTTACTTCCTGGTTTTATATTCTCTGGAGCAATATAGGTTCCATCTGCTTTCGAAAACACCCAATCATAATATCCAATTTCTTTTCCATTTTGGTTCAATACTTTTAGATTATCACTATTGGGAGTAATTCCTCCCCAAGTATTGGTATTTTCTTGTACATAACCTGTTAGTTTGAATGGCCCTATAATATAGTTACTACCACTTACTTTCATCTTAGGAGAAGTAGATGCAAAAGCTGGATTAAATCCTCCTGCATTCTTTACAGCATTAGCATAATTTTTATACTTTTGAGATGTATTATATACTTTATCACTGTCTTTAGCTGCTTTCTGTGCAAATTCATTTAACTTTTCTCCCACATCGATAGGTTTCCAACTTCCTTCTATGTTAATAGAAGTTCTCCAAACAGCATATTGTTCTTTTTGTGTAGAAGCAATGGAATACATATTTACTCCCGAGTCTTCATATAGCCATTTATATTGTTTCTCATAAGTAGAAAGAATATAGGCTGTGTCAATCGGTAATGTATGACTACTTCCTTTGGTATATCTTGTAGTTTTTGCCATATCCTTGATATAATCTCCATTATGTATATGCTTTCCATGTTCGATACAATATATCATAAGATTAGCAAATGAACCCACACCATTTGTTTGTGCTACACGAAATTCCGATATAGCAATAGCATTTTCGCTCTTCCATGGATATTTACTTTTATATTTATTCCATGTTGAATTTACATTAATAAAGGCAGCTTTAGATATAATGGGAATAAAACATATGCAAAGTACGATAAGTATCATTAATCCTATTTTAGTCTGTTTTTTCAAATTGTATTCCCCCTTTCCCTTAATCTAAAACTTTCTTTTTAATAAAGTAAATCCCTGTACAAATTGTTCCAACAGCTGCTAGAATAATTCCAACGTATAGTATTGCTCTACCTGTCTTTAAAGATAGCATAACATCTGCTGAACTATAATCATTTTCTTGTGTATTCTTGTTTCCTGGTGTCGAATTATAATCTGCTACATTATTTTCATTATAGTCTTCTGCAATTTCTACGTTGTTATTAATAATATCTAAGTCTTCTCCATTTACGGTCTTTATTAGAACTAGTTTTAATGTTTTGGATTCACCTGGTTCTAATTTCGTATTAGATAATGCAATACTTGAAGCATTTCCATCAGAATCTATGTACCAATCTGGATTCATATTTGCATCAAATTTTAATCCTTTTGGTAAGTAATCTGTTACCTTCTTTGCGTATCCTGCTAATTTCCCTTCATTCTTTACTGTAACGTTATATTCAATAATAACATTTGTTCCATTGATGTTTTTATAGTCTAGGTCTACTTTGGCTAATTTTGAATTGTTATATTCGTAGGTTTTCGTCGTTTTACTGTTTTGTACTGTTACCTTTTGAACAGATTTATCTAGGGATAAATCAAATTTGTCTGTTTCAATTAATCCAATATCAATATTACCTTTACTGATTTTGTCAATTGTTATGGTATCCGTAATAGCTGCATTGATTACTTGTCCATCTAATTTGATTTGTTGACCTACTGCATCTGAATTTAGATTACTATCTACTCCTTGTTTTTGATAAGTAGTTAGTCCATATTGGTCTGCATTATAGATAAAGACTACTTGATAACTACCTTTCTTTAGTTTCTCGAATTGATATTCTCCATACTGGTCCGATACAAGTTCTAATCTTTCTCCAGTTTCTGATGTTACATATTGTTTCGTATTATTATCAATTAGAATTGCTCGAATGCCACTTAAAGTCGATTCATTTTCATCGCGTTTTCCATCTTTATTACTGTCTAACCATGCTGTTCCTCTTATTTTATATACTGGTGCATTTGGGTCATCTGGATTTTCATCTGGTTCTATAATATGGTCTACATCATCTGATTTTTCTTCTTCTTCCTGTTTATTCGTTACTGTTGCTGTATTCTTTATATTTAAGTCCTCTTCTCTTCCTTCAATCCCCTCGACAATTGTTTTTATCTTTATTGTCATAACATCTTCAGGTTCTAAACCATAATCAACACTAACAATATTGGTATCTGCTATATATCCTTCTTCCCATTCTCCATCATTTATTTGATATTTTACTTCTTGTACGGCTAATCCTTCTGGTACATAATCTACGACATTAGAAGTAGAAGAATATACATTAGATTCATTTTTTACTGTAATGGTATAATTAATTTCTTGTCCTATTGAAACATATTCTTCTTTTACATCTGCTTCTTTGGTAATGGATAGTTTTACTTTTGCGAAATGTGCTACTATCGTATTAGATGTATATTCTTCTGTTCCTGTTCCAGAAAGAGTTGATTTTAAAACAATATCTTGTTCTACTTGTCCGTCGATTGCTCCTATTACCTCGCCTTGTATATGTAACGACATTTCTTCTTTACTTGCTAATGTTCCAATTTTAAAGTTTAGTTCTCCTGTATCTGGGTTATAGCTACTTCCTTCTTCTGTTTCATTTTCTTCATTGATATAACGATATGCATGTACATTCTTTAAGTTCTTTGGTACCATCATTTTAAAGGTAACATTTTTAATTTCTCTATCACTATGATTAGTTACTCTTATGGTAAAGTTTGCATTATTTGGTAAGTCTTGCGTGCCTCCTTGATAATATAAATCTGGTCTTTCTTGTCCGATTAAATAGAAGAAAAAGTCAGCTTTTGTTATGGTTAATTCATTACTTGCTGCCGTAATGGTTCCTTCTAAATTATCTGCTGTTATATTAGCTGATATTTTTATTTTCTTTTCTGCACTTCCCTCTAAATCCTTCATTCTTACTTTAAAGGAAATTTCTTTTGTTTCTCCAGCTTTTAAATCAAAAGGTGATTCACTAATTGTTGATCTATCAAAAAATCCAACATGTCCCGCTGCTATACCATTTTCCGATGTATCTGTTTCATCTGTTGTTTTATATACTACATAAGTAGCTCCATCTGGTATTTGAACTGTTGAGAAAGAAGCTCCTGTAACATCTACTTTTCCAGTGTTTGTGATTTTGGCTTTGAAATCTACAATTGCTCCTTCTTTTAATGTTGTTTCCCTGTTTTCTGGATAAATTTCTAATTTTACTTCTGGACCCTCTCCTGTTGTTAGTCCAACCTTATCTGCTTCTGTTACATCTTGATTATTACTTCTTGTAAGAACTTGTTTTTGATAATAGGTTGCAAAAGTTCCATATAGATTATTATTGTGACTTAAGTTTTCTGGTATCTCAAAATTATATTCAAATTGAATACTTTCTCCTTGTGCCAATGTTTTATTATTTACTACAATTAAATAGGACTTTACTTTTGTATAATCTGCAGGTGAAGTAGTCCAACCGTTATTTGAATTCTTTAAGTCTCTGTTTGCCTCTCCATTTTCTGAATAATAGATTTCTACATCTTCCGCTACTAACCCATTTGCTCTAATAGCTCCTAACATTTTTCCATCAATTGTCGTTCCTAAATCTTGTGAAGAAACAATAGATTTATTTCCCTTAAATGGCGTTCTTCCTAAAAGAGTAATTCCGTTTGTATTTACTCCTGTGTTGTTGATAACCGTAAGTGTCATTTTTGCATTTTTTGCATCTGCATGGGTTTCTATTTTTCCGGTTACTTCTCCTTGTTTTACAGAAGTAATACTTTCTCCTTGTTCATTAAAATCTGCTATTGTAGAGATATTTACCATTCCATCTGGTGCTACTGCTCTTGTCTCAATACTACTACTTCCTTTCTCTCCTCCGTTTTCGTATTGGGTAGCAAGCTCATTTGTATAGGTTATATTAATATTCTCTGTTTTGTTTGGTGATAACTTGTCTAAAGTTAAATCCATTTTTAGATATAGATTAACTCCTTTGGTAACAGCATCTAACATATATCCTGTTTGTTTACCTGTTAAAGTCACACGGATAATTTGTCTTCCATTTTCTCCTGTTACTACTTCATAATTTTGTATTGCTAATTTGTTTTCTTCATTAAATAGTAATTGTATTTGTTTTAGTTGTACATTTTGTACATAGCTTGGCATTTCAATTTCAAAACATGGATTTTGGAATAAATCATAATTGTCTTTATCTGTTCTTAAGATTGCTTTTAATTCGATTCCTTCATTTTTAGCAATAGTAGAAAAACTCGTTTTATTCATTTCTATATCTACTTTTGTTATTGGTTCTTCTAACTTCATATCTGCAGCTACTTCTGCTTTTGCAATATTGCTATTTTCTAAAGTTGCTTCTCCATTTACAAAGGTTCTCAAAGCTTCAAATGTTTTTTCTTCTTCTTTGGTATAGCTTACTTCTCCTTTAATTGCTTTTACATGTTGTACGGTAAAGTTTCCTTCTTGTACGGGCTTACTGGTAACAATACGAATAATATCTGTATCTTGATTTTCATAAGTAATTACAAAATTTCCTTGTTCATCCGCTTCTGTTTTATTATCTATTTTAGCAATTACTTCTCCTACATTGTTTTGAATCTCTATCCATCCGTTTGGTCCGAAGAATGTATCGAAATCTTGTTTTGAAATGATTGTTTTTTGATAATAGGTATTATGTATCGTTCCGAAATTGGTATCTGTTAATATTTCTTTTTCTTCCTTTGTTTTATTATCTACTTGTGTGGAAACAAATTTATCATCTGTCATCATAAATTGGATTCCATCAACTAATCCTGAATAGTGAATAGATACTGTTTGTTTGGTTTGATATTTTTTCTCTAATTTTTCTACATTCTCTTTTTGGTTTTCGGTATTTGTGTATAAATATCCCTTATTGGCTGCTTCTGTTATTCCTACTTGATATCCTACAATTCCTCCTATTTGCTCTTTTACCTTTTGACTTAATATATTTTCTGTTTTGTTTTCTACTATAGCGCTTCCATAAGTGGTAAGGTTTGCTTCTGTTTTTTGCTCAATTGTTATTTCGTCTTTTCCGATTTTGTTATAAGTATTTTCTCCATAAATATAACTGATTTCATATTGTTTTGGTGCTTTTTTCCAGCTAATTATATTTTGTTCATTTGGTAGATTATTTTCTTGAATTATTAAAGTATTTGTTTTGCTATCATATTGATAATTTTCTTTTGCAATAGCTTTTCCTTCAGATACAATTGCTAAACTGTCTATTTTTTCTTCTTGTATCGTTGGCACTGTTATTTTAATCACTTGTTTTCCTATTGGCATACTGTTATTTTCTAGTCCTACTGTTACCATAGTTCCTAACATAACACCCTTTTTTTCTCCATTTGCAAAAGGAACATAATTTGTTATCTCCTGTTGTAATAGTACTTTATTTTCTGCTGTCCATGTTAATTGTAGGCTTATTTCTTTCTTTATATCAATTTCTTTTCCCTCATTATTGACATATTTTCCGCTAAAAGTTATTCTATTTTCTTGATTAAAGTTTGCTAAAGAAATACTATCTTCTTTAATTGCTTTAATTGGGATTGCAATTACACTTTCTGCTCCACTTGCTATTTGGTTTAGTGTTACTTTATTATCTTTTACTTCTCGCACAATGTTTAAGTCTTCTTGACTTTGTTGCATATTAAAATTAGCATTTGCATTTTTTTCGTTTGCATTTGCTTGTATGCTTCCTGTTTTTAGATATCCCTGTTTTACTTTAATAGAGAAATATAGAATCAAATCATCTTTGTTTAAGTCACCTACTATTTGATGTCTCTTTTCTCCATTCTCACCTAAAAAGTAACTATCAAATTCTACATTGCTATTATTTGTTGTAACACCCTGTTGTTCTAGCTCGCTATCTGCAGCATAAACACCATTTGCTAAAACAGAAATATTAGCAAATGTAATAGCTACCATCAAAATACTGGCTGTTAATTTTTTTACCCTTTCTCTAAGCATACAAGTTCCTCCTCTTTGCCTGTCTTTTTCTTGTGTTTGTTTTTCCTTTTTTCTACTTTTTCCTACAATATATATACTTTTATTTTTACATTTTTTATTTTCTTTTTCAATGGGAGTTTTTTCCTAGTAATCCAAATCTGCTCTATCTCTTTACGGAAGCTTATTTCATGGAATTCATTAATTTTTCATGACATTTCTGTGACATCTTTGTAATAATTTCCCTTTTTGTCGTTTTTTCTTTTTCCTTTTTTCCTACTTGTTTTTGTCACTTTTTTTTCTTTTCCCTCATACAATATAACGTACTAAATCTATTAATACTTACTTTTTGGGTGCATATGATATAGAAAGTGAAAGAAAAAGGAGGGATTGATTTGAATTCAAATCAAAATAAAAATATAAATCCTGGGAATCTGGATATTGCTTCCATGATGAAGCTACTATCACAAATGGATAAAAAACAATTGGAAGAGGGAATTGGAAAAGCAAATCAAATATTAAAGTCAAAGGATAAGAATGCAATTGTAGAAGAAATAAAAAAGAACATGAAATAGAAATGGGGAATGTCTATGAAGGAAGAAGATATGTCTGGTATGATACAAAACTTGAGTTCTATGTTAAATAGTAAAGATATGCCAGAAAATATTAAAAATGCTTTACAAAATTTTACGAAAAAAAATTCTTCAGATTCTAGTAATGGCTCTGGACAAGAAGAAGAGAATATAGATAAAAGACAAAATACAAGTTCTAACAATTCAGACTTTAATATAAACCCAGAAATGTTAAGTAATCTTGTTTCTATGTTTAATAATTCATCTTCTTCTAATTCTAATGCAAGTTCTAATGCAACGGAGAATAATGGCCCTTCTATTGATATGGAAACTCTATTAAAAATGAAAACGATTATGGAGAAAATGAATAATAACAAAAATGACCCTCGTTCTCAATTGCTTTTATCTTTAAAGCCATATCTTAAAGATAGTCGAAAGGAAAAAGTAGAGCAGTATATTAAATTATTTAACATGAGTAAAGTACTAGAAGTGTTAAATTTTACTGGTGGTGATAAGAAAAAATGATGTTTTCCTATCCTTATTTTGGGTTTCCAATGGGTAGAAGATACCCCTATCCTTATGGATATTCTATTCGTAACCCAATAAAAAACACTTCTAATGTATCTACTTTAAAATCTAAAGCAACTAGTAAAGTAGAAAATGATGCTGTAGAAGTATCTCCGCTTTCCTCTCAAAGTCGTTCTAAAGAAGAAAATAGAGGTGAATTTTTCGAGATCTTTGGAATAAAATTATATTTTGATGATATCTTATTAATCTGTCTTATCTTCTTTTTATATCAAGAAGGAGTAGAGGATACTGGCCTTTTTATTAGTCTTATTTTACTTTTATTAAGTTAAAAACAAGTCCATTCCTATTTTATAGAATGAACTTGTTTTGTTTTTATTTTTTTACTCTTTTTATTCGATTACGATTTCATTGTTTTGGATTGATATCATAACATTGGCATATTCTTCCTCATCCATTTCTTTTACTACGTTCGAAATTCGAATTTGAGGAGAGCTTAAGTAAGAAGCTGCAATAATTGCTTGTTTGTTTCCCTTTGCTCCTGCATGTGCTAACCCTCTTAAATTTCCAACTACAACGACGTTATCACCTGCAATTACTTCTGCTCCTACACTAACATCTCCGATGATAACAATACTACCTTCATATTCCATCTTCTGTCCGGAACGTAAGGAACCATGATGAAATTTAGTTTCAGAAATGGAAACATCTTTACTAAATACTCTTTTTATTTCATGTAATCCTAAAGATTTAGGACTATCAAATTTTACTTTTACATCTATTTGAGCCGTGATGTAATCTTTTATTTCTGCTATTTCTTTGTTTTTTAATATTTTTCCTGTAACAAATATTGGTGTTTTTTCTTCCTTATATAGTTTTTTTAACTCTGTCATTTTCTTCTTTAGTGCTTCCATTACCTCCTCATGTGTTGCCTTATCATTAATTTTAATTGTAATTTCATCTTTTTTTAAGTTGATATTAATACAATTTTTCATTTTTCTTCTCCTTTATTTTCAACATCCTTTTAGCGTATACTTTCTGTATATGGCCTTGCTGTTACATCTTCTGTGACTTCTCCTGCATTCATACCAAAGTATTCTGCTATAATATCTCTTGCTACCTCTGCCGTATAATTTCCATGACCTCCATTTTCTACCATAACAACTACTGCTATTTCTGGGTCATCAAATGGTGCAAATCCTGTGAACCATGCGTTTACTTTTGCATTTTTATCTCTTCCTGTTTCAGCAGAACCTGTTTTTCCACCTACTTCAATATTAAAGTTCTTGAATACAGAATATGCAGTACCTCCTGATTCCGTAGTAACGGAACGCATTCCTTCTAGTACAGCTTTTAAATTATCTTGGTTTATTTGTAAATCTTCTGTATTTTCTTCTGGTAAGTTTAATTTTTCTTTTACAAATTTTTCAATCTCTTGTTTAGATACTTCTGTTCCATCTGCATTTCGTATTGTTTTTACTATAGTTGGTTGAATACTTTTTCCTCCATTTGTTAACATACTAATATATTTTGCCATTTGTACTAGGTTAAAAGAGTTATCTCCCTGTCCAATAGAAGCTGAAGTAATCATTCCTGGATACCACTCAGACCCATTATTTCTAGAAGCTACGGTTCCTACCGATTCTCCTGGAAGTTCAATTCCCGTTTTTGTACCAAGTCCAAAATATCTCGCATATTTTTCTAGATTGTCAATTCCCATTTCATCTCCTACTGTATAGAAGAAATAGTTACAAGAGTTTTTAATAGCATCCGATACATTTTGCCATCCGTGTCCTCTATGATATTGTGTATAATACCAGCATTTGGGTTGTGTATATTTTGGATATACTCCTGTATCATTAATTTTTTTGGTTGTGTTGATAGTTCCTGTCTCTAATGCTGCAATTGCTGTTACCATTTTGAAGGTAGAACCTGGTGAATAAGAACCCTGCACCGCTTTATTGATAAGTGGTTTGTCCTCTGTGTTTACAGCATTCCAGTCTTCCGCACTAATTCCTCCTACGAATTTTTGTGGGTCAAAACTTGGATAACTAGCTAATGCTAAAATCTCTCCAGTTTTTACATTCATTACTACGACAGCACCAGAATTCGTATTATAAGTCTGTGAAAATCCTCCACTTGCAATTTTATGTATGTTATTTGCTAAAGCTTCTTCTGTTACCATTTGTAAGTTTGCATCTATGGTAAGAACAACATCAGAACCAGCTTCTGCTGCTTGTGATACATATTCACCTGTAACGGTACCATCCACTGCCATATCTATCTGCTTTGTTCCACTTTTTCCTTTTAGATATTCCTCAAAAACAGATTCTATTCCTGCTCTTCCAATGTCATCATTCATATCATAAGTATCTTTTCTAGTTTCTAGTTCTGTGTCTTTAATTTTTCCAATGTATCCTACAATATGAGAAGCTAATGTTCCTTTTTCATAGTTACGTACTGGTTCTACTACTACATTAACACCTGGAAACTCACTGTTTCTTTCACTAAATTGATTTACACTAGCATTGCTAATATTATCAGCTATTCTTACTGCTTTTGTATTACTATATCCATCTTGCGCAATTTGATAACGAATTGTCATTATTTTTCTAGCTTCTTCTACATTATCATTTTCTATTTTATATTTTTCCTTAAACTTCTGAAATGCTTGTTCCGCAGTTAAATTCGTTTCCAGTTTATTGGATTCTTTCCATTTGTTTGCTTTTTCCTCACTGTCAAATTGGAATGCATATGGATTAATACTAATTGGGAAATTATCTACATAACTATCTCCGTTTTTTTCTAGTACTTTTACAATTTCTAATATCGTATTATTTAATGCTTGCGCATCGATTTTACTTTTGTAAATTTCTAATCCATATCCCATCTTTGTACTTGCAATAGCATTTCCAGTTCTATCTGTGATATTTCCTCTTGCCGCTTCTAGTTTTGTTTCTCTTGTTAATCTTGTATTTGATTCTGTACGATATCCTTCTCCGTGAATAATTTGTAAATTAAAGAGTTGCAATAGGAGTACAATACCAATTATGTATACGAATGTATTTACTAAATTATATCTTAACTTTACGTTTGCGGGTCTATTTTGTCCTCTCACTACTCCTATTTTCACCTCTCTTTCTTTTTTGTATATTTAAAAGTATCTTGTTAGTATATTGGTACCTTTAAAAGTATCTTCTATATAATATCCTGCCTTTTGTAAGATTGGATACAAAATAATCGTTAGAATTGTATTAAATAGAACTTCTATTACTACAATTTTTATAAAAGTAAGAATCTCTATTGTAGAAGAAGCAATTACTATATTTAAGATATATGTACCAATTTCAAATAAAAAGGTAGAACCTATTACCATTAGCATAATGGTTAGTCTGCTTTCCTTAGAAAAGTTTTTGTCAAAATATCCTCCCAATAGTCCGATTACTCCTAACATTAGAGCTGATATTCCTATTGTTTTTCCGATGAATAAATCTAATAATAATCCTGTTATAATTCCACTAATAATTCCTATTTTTTTTCCTGCAAATAGACCTAGGAAAAGAATTAGGATGATGAATAGATTTGGCTTGATTCCTGCTAGGTTAAACCAACTAAAAAAGTTTGCTTGTAAAAAGTATAGTATTAAAAAAACAATAAAAGTACACAATAGCGTTAATGCTTTTTTCAAATTTAGGTTCACCTCATTTCTTAAAAACCAATAGACGGATACTTTATCCGTCTTTATTTGATAATAACTAATACGGTATTTAATTTTTCAAAATCAACTGCTGTATCAATTAATGCATATCGGTCTGTTATATTTTTAGTATTTACAATTTTTCCAATTGTTCCTACATGAATTCCCTTTGGATAAATGCCCCCCAAACCTGATGTTTCAACACTATCTCCTTGTACTAAATTGGCCTCAGTTGGTATATAGGTTGCTTTTAACTTTGATTTCTCGTCTAGAGTTCCCCTTGCTATAATTCCATCTTGTGTTGTACTTATTGTACAGCTAACTGCGCTTGCTGTATCTACAATTGTTTGGACCTTAGACGTAGTATCTGTAACAGATATAATATGACCTACCAAACCTTTATCCGAGATAACTGTCATTCCAGTTGTTATTCCATCTTTACTTCCTACATTGATAACAACAACACTATTATAGTTTGTAATGTCTTTATTGATGACATATGCAGGAACCGTTTTATATTCTCCATATTTTTCTGTTAAATTTAAATATTCTTTTAAGGTAGCATTTTCGGATTTTAACATTTCTAGTTCCCTTAAAGATTGTTCTAAACTACTATTTTTATTTTTTAGTTCTTCATTTTCGGATTTTAAGTTGTTAATGTCGCTAAAGAATGTATTATTTCCTGCTATTTTATTTTTTAAATACGTCAATCCATTTTGTATTGGCATAACAATATTACTAAATGCATTTTCCACATAGGAAAGCTTGTCTAAATTAATGTTAGACAAGATAACTAATAGTATTAAAATAATAATTGTAATAATAATCCCTATGATTCCACTCTTTTTATTTCGATACATTCTTCTTTCTTCTCTCCTACTTTTTATTTTCTTCTTGCATTGATTAAAACTGTTTTTAATCTTTCTAAATCTTCTAATGTTTTTTCTGCTCCTCTTGCTACACAATCTAATGGATTTTCTGCAATATATACTGGCATACCTGTTTTTTGACTTAATAATTTATCTAGGTTTTTAATTAATGCTCCTCCACCGGCTAATACGATTCCTTTTTCCATAATGTCAGAAGCAAGTTCTGGTGGTGTTCTTTCTAATGTCGTTTTTACGATTTCTACAATCTCATTAATAGAATCTTTCATTGCTTCTTCCATTTGGCTAGAAGTTATTTGTACATTTCTTGGAAGTCCTGTTGCTAAATCTCTTCCTCTTACTTCCATTGACATTTCTGTCATAAGTGGAAGAGCACATCCGATTTCTTTTTTAATTTCTTCTGCGGTTGTTTCTCCTATTGCTAAGTTCATCTCTTTTTTAATGTAATTAATGATATCTTCGTCTAGTTCGTCACCTGCCACTCTTAAAGAATAGCTAACAACAACACCCCCTAAAGAGACAACTGCAACTTCTGTTGTTCCTCCACCAATGTCTACTACAATACTTCCACTTGGCTCTGCTACATCTAAATTTGCTCCTATTGCTGCAGCCATTGGTTCTTCGATTAGATATACTTCTTTTGCTCCAGCATGAATAACAGCCTCCTCTACCGCTCTTTCTTCTACTTCTGTAATACCAGAAGGTACTCCTACCACAACTCTTGGTTTTCCCGCATTATATCTTTGGCATACTTTTGTAATAATATTTTTTAACATTAACTGTGTTGCAGTAAAGTCGGCAATTACCCCATCTTTCATTGGTCTTACGGCCTTAATTTGGTCTGGTGTTCTTCCTAACATTTCTTTTGCCTCAAAACCTGTTGCTAGAATTTGTCCTGTTTTTCTATCGATTGCTACAACAGATGGTTCGTTTAAAATAATTCCCTTTCCTTTTAATGTCACTAATATATTTGCTGTTCCTAAATCAATTCCGATATCTTTTCCACCTAAATTAAAAAGTTTCATTTTCTCCATTCCTTTCCTTTGCTAACTCCAATACTTTTTCATCTTTTGCATATATAGTACACTCCTATAAGTATCTTTTCCAATAATAATATGGTCTATTAATTCCATTCCGATATCCATACATGCCTCTACAATACGGTCTGTTATGCGAAAATCTTCTTTACTTGGGTTTGGGGTTCCATTTGGATGATTGTGTACTAGAATAAATCGTTGAGCATCATATTTAATAGCTTGTCTTAAAATGTGTCTTGGTTCTATTGCTGCAAAATTAGTAGCGCCTAATGCAATATCTACAATCTTATATGCCTCGTTTCGGTCTGTAAACAATACCATTTTTGCAATCTCTTGACTTTCGTAACGCATTTCTTCCATAAAATAGTTTGCTACATCTTGAGAATTCTCCATCTTTATTTTGGTTTGATGAATCGGTCTTCTCATTCTTTTGGTAAGTTCACAGACAGCACTTAGTTGAATTGCTTTTACCTTTCCAATCCCTTTTATCTTCATATATTCTGGGATGGTAATATTTTGCATAAATTGTAAACTATCTTCTTTTTTGGATTGATTTAAATTTAATATCTGTTGTGCAAGCATAACAGAAGATTCCTCTCTTGTTCCACTTTTAATGATAATAGCGAGTAATTCTGCATTTGATAAAGCTTTTGGCCCATACATTTCTAGTTTTTCATAGGGTCTTTCTGACATTGGGAGTTCTTTCATTTTCATACCCATTTGTAATCCAACCTTTCTGCCCCATAATTATTTTGCTCCCTATTATTTATTCCCTATTTTGAAGCTTCTTATATCTTTTTATAGATAAAAATTGCAATTGCCATACCAATGATACTAGAAATATTTACATTTAGCATAAGTCCAAAAGTTATTTTAACAATATTTAAATCCAGCGAAATTGGCTCGTCTAGACCAAATTGTTGTCCATAAGATAGCCAAGATAGCCAGTCTATATGTGCTGATAATTCACCTAGTAATCCACCTATTACTAATCCTGATATAATAAATACAAGTAATATCCATATATTTTTATCTCTCGTAGCCATAATTAACCTCCATTATCCCTTACGGAAACCTATTTTTTCCTTTGTCTTTACATCTTAGTTATTATATACACAAACAGCAATTTTTTCAAGTAAATTCATATAACTTTAACAATTCTTGTATAGAAATTTTATCTTTACTTTTCTGGGCTTTTCTTTTTATGCTTTTCTTATTCTTTCTTTTTTTATTTAATTTATTTTTCTACTTGTTTTTCTTTTCTTTTTTCTTGATTTATGCTATATTATTTAGTACCTTTTTCCTAAATATTGAGTACTATATAGTAAGGGAGTTGGTAATTCCTGTGTTTTTTTACCATATTTTACTCGTTTCCGTTTGCATACTTTCGTAGTATAATAGAGGTATACATAGAAAGATGTAGATTTATACTCATAATAGAGGAGGCTCTTATTAAATGAAAATTGAAAAACTTAGTGAAGATAAAATTCGAATTACTTTAAATTTAGAAGACTTAGAAAAAAAGCATATTAACTTTCGTGATTTTATGACAAATCCAGCTGAATCTCAAGATTTATTTTTAGATGTCTTAAAAGAAGCTGAGGAAAAAGTTGGTTTTGTTACAAAAGATTATAAAGTAATGTTAGAAGCATTTGCTACTCCAGATGGTTTTTTTGTATTAACAGTTACTCGTTTAGTCCCAGAAAAGGATGCAAGTAAAAAGAGAAAAGTACATATTAAAAGAAAAACAAATCCTATTAATACAAGCCTTGCTATTTATCGTTTTCAAAGTTTTGATACTTTCTGTCAATTTTGTAACTATCTAGCACATAGCAATTTAAAAAATTTAGCTGGTCTTGCTGGTAGAACAGTATTATATAAATATCAAGATAAGTATTATTTAGTTTTAGAGAATTTACATGCTAATTCCAAACTCTTCAAGCCTTTTGTTTCTGCTATTACTGAATTTGCATCTAGTGTTCCAGAAGCAGATTTGTTTTCTACTAAGTTAAAAGAATATGGAAAAATCTTTATAAAAAGTAATGCTATTAAAATTTGTAGTAAATATTTTTGTAGTAACTCTAAAAAGTGATTTTAAAAGCTGATAAAATAGAAATAAAACAGATAGCTATAAAGTACTATCTGTTTTATTTTTATTAATCTTTACTTTTATTCTATTTTATCTTTAATAAATCAATATAAATAATTTTGTGGATTTTGTGCTACCCCATTTACTCTTATTTCTAAATGTAAATGGTTTCCTGTTGAATTCCCTGTTGAACCTACTTTTGCTATAACTTGTCCTTGTGATACTTGTTGCCCAACACTCGCTACCAAAGAACTACAATGTCCATAATAGGTTTGTACACCATTCCCATGAGATACAATGATAAGATTTCCGTATGACCCCTTATATCCTGCAAATATTACAGTCCCACTAGCAGCTGCTTTTATACTAGTTCCATATGGTGCTCCTATATCTAGACCAGTATGTGCCCCAGAACGGATTCCACTTTTATTTCCAAATCGAGAAGTAATAGTTCCTGTTATTGGTTTTATTAAACTAACTCCTAAATTTACTTTTTGATTAGACATTACTCTTGATGTACTAAATCCTTGGCTTCCTGTAGAAGCAACTTTTACCGATTTTTGTATAACTGGTTTTGGTTTCTCATATAGATTTGCTACTACTTCTTCTACAGAACTAAATTCTTTTAATTCCGTTTCATATTTCTCTAATAGTCGAATATCATCTTTATTAGCACTATTTTTTTCTTTTAATTGTTCCACAATTGTCTCTGCTTCATCATAGTTAGATACGTATGCTTTTTCTTCATCATCATCAATAATAGCAAAATATTTATAATATGGTGTTCCTGCTTCCGTAACTTTTTTGTATATTTCATCATCATTAGGAACAATTCCTTTTTTCAACAAACATAACTTGTATTCTGGCATTTCCTCGATTTCCACAAATGCAATATTTTCTCCATCGCCATTTTTTACATAATCATTTATTTTCTTTTGTAATTTTGCTTTATCTTGACTATATCCTATGGTCTGTCCATTTACTTCCACCTTATAGATTGGTTTATATACAAAAGATACAACACCAATTATAAGAAATAGGCCGATAGCTACAAGTAAGATAAATTTAATTGAGGTTCTTATGTGTACGAATAACTTTTTCATATCACTAAACTTTCAAACAACTCCTTTTTATCCTTTTATACTTGTTTTATTCTATCGAATCTAATTCATTTTCACAATGATTATATTGGCCAAATTTTAGTGATTTCTTCCGTTTTTCGAGAATTATCTTTCATTTTATCCCTTTATCTCTCGTTTCGTAAAATTTCCTTTTCCTTATTTCCGTAATAATTGCATCCATTCAAATAGTAAAAAACTAGTTTGTAATATAAATACAAACTAGTTTTCTATTTATTGCTCTAATTCCGTTTTAACAGTATTAATTTCTGTTACTGTAGCACTTTCTGCAGGTTTATAATATCCTTTTGATTGCGCTATTTTAAATAATTCATATTGAAAGCTTTCATCGTTATTTCGAATTTGTTGAAGTGCTTGTCTTAATTGCATATTTGCGCTTTCTGAAATAGCATTTTGGTAAGTTGTAAGAGATGCTTTCACATTTTCCAAAATATCATTTACCATTGTTTTTTCTTCCATTTTTATTTCCTCCTTTTTTTGTTATTGATTTAAAAAGCTCATTAACTTTTGCTTTGTGTTTAATGCATCTTGAGCAGATTTTGTAAACATCTGCTTGATCTGTGGGTCTACACATTGAGAAGCATAGGTGTTTAATTTTTCATAGGATGTTTCATGTGCTCCTATTAGATGTCTTAAATTTTGAAGTTCTACTTGATTTAAATTTGACATATTCTTTCCTTCCTTTCCTTTGAATAATCTATTTTTTATTATGAACATTCTTTTTCACTTTTATACAAAAACAGAAAAGAAAGAAATTTTTTAAATTAATTTTCTTTCTTTTCTAATTTTTTATTTATTTGAATCTTTTTTACTTTTAATCTATTATTTCTAGACCAGCAAATTTTGCCATCAATCTTTTATGTCCTGCTTTGTCAAACGTAATATCTACTTTTAAATCTTCGCCTTCTTCTTCTACATAGTTGATAATACCTTCTCCAAACTTTTTATGAAATACTCTTTTTCCCGTTTTATATTGTGACAAGTCTATATTCATTGTTGGTTTTGATTTTTTCAATGAATTTAAAAAACTCTCCGGTGTTTTGAAAGAAAATCCAGATGTATTTGTATTCTCTTTCTTTTCAAGAGAACCTTTCCTAATACTATGAGAAGTAATTTTACTACTAAAGTTACTTCCATATTCCCATTCATATTCGGAACCAGATAGTTTCATGTTATTTTGTGATTTATCTCCTAAATATTCATCATATCCTTCTAATAGTTCTTTTGGAATTTCTTTTAGAAATCTTGAAATACTATTACAAGTGGTAGAACCAAACATCGTTCTTTGTTTTGCACAAGTTAGATATAGATGTTCTTTTGCCCTTGTAATTCCTACATAGCATAATCTTCTTTCTTCTTCTAGTTCTTTTGGCTCTCCAATAGATTTATATCCTGGGAAAATTCCTTCCTCCATTCCTACTAAAAATACCACTGGAAATTCTAGTCCTTTTGCACTATGCAGTGTCATTAATGTAATTGAATCTTGCTCTTCATCCATTCCATCAATATCACTAGATAGAGTAATTCCCTCTAAGAATTCACTTAATGTATTGTCTGCCGATTCTTCTTCAAACTCAATTGCTACTGTCAAGAATTCTTCTAAGTTTTCAATCCTATTTTCTGCTTCTATTGTATTTTCGTTTTCTAAAGCTTTTGTATATCCGGTTTTGTTTAAAATCAATTTAATTAATTCTGAAACTAATAAAGCTTTACTTTCTTCGCGAATTTCTTCTATCTGCTCAATAAATTCTCTAGAGTTTAAAAATACTCTATTTAATCCGAATTCATCCGCTCTTTTAATTACTTCATACATAGATAATCCTTGTGTTTCTGCTAGTGTTTGAACCTTTTCTAAACTTGTTTTTCCAATTCCTCTTTTGGGTTCATTTATGATTCTTTTTAAACTTAAATTATCGCTCGTATTTTGTATTAATCTCAAATACGCAATAATATCCTTAATTTCTTTTCTTTCATAGAACTTTAGTCCTCCTACAATTTTATATGGAATATCTTCTCTTCTTAAGATATCCTCTATCGCTCTTGATTGCGTATTCATTCGATATAGCACTGCAAAATCAGTATATTTATAATATTCTTCTCTTCTTAAATGATTAATTTGATTGACAATAAAACTTGCTTCGTCGTATTCATTATCTCCGCAAAAAACTTCTGGTAAATTTCCTTCTTCATTTTCTGTCCATAATTTTTTATCATATTTTACTTCGTTATTTTTTATAACCGAATTAGCAGCATTTAATATGTTTTGTGTACAACGATAGTTTTGTTCTAGCTTTATAATCTTAGTTCCTGGAAAATCCCTTTCAAAATTCAAAATATTTGATATATCTGCACCTCTAAAACTATAGATTCCTTGATCATTATCTCCTACAACTGTTATATTTCCATATTTAGAAGCAAGTAAAGTTACTAAGGTAAATTGTGCTTTATTCGTATCTTGATATTCGTCTACTAACACATATTTGAATTTAGAACTATAGTAATCTAATACATCTGGGTTTTCCATTAGGATTTTTATTGTGAAATTAATGATATCATCAAAATCAATTGCATTATTTTCTTTTAATCTTTTTTGATACATGGTATATATTCTAGCTATCTTTTCCTTACGATAATCTCCATTAGCTTTTACTAAATACTGTTCTGGCTCTAACATTTCGTTTTTAGCATTGGATATCTCGGACAATACAGAACGGTCTGTGAACATTTTATCATCAATAGCTAATGCTTTTAAACATTCTTTAATTAATGTTCTTTGGTCAGAAGTATCAAAAATAATAAAGGAAGAATCATATCCAATTCTATCAATATATCTTCTTAAAATGCGAACACAGATAGAATGAAATGTTCCCATCCAAATATCTTTTGCATTCTCTCCAACTAGATTTTCTACCCTTTCTTTCATTTCATTAGCAGCCTTATTGGTAAAAGTAATTGCTAAAATACTCCATGGAGCTACTCCTTTTTCTCCTATTAAATATGCAATTTTATGTGTTAATACTTTTGTTTTTCCGTGAACCTGCTCCTGCAATAACTAAGCATGGCCCTTCATAATTTGTAACTGCTTCATATTGTTTATTATTGAGTCCTTCTAATATTTCTTGCATTTTCTTCTCCTTTGAACGTTTGTTTGTGTTTATTGTATCGTTTCTTTCTATTTTTGTCAATTTATTTTTCATTTTCTTCTTGCTTTAATTTTGTAACTAACATACGAACCGCCTTTTCTATTTCGCTTCCACATCTTCGATATGTTTCTAAATCAAATCCCCATGGGTCGCTAATATCTTTATCTTTATTATTTTCATCAAAATGAACATATTCTTTTAAAGTATATATTTTATCTTTTAACTCTGGATACATAGCTATCAAGGATACTTTATGTGAAAGTGTCATACATAAAATCAAATCCATTTCTTCAATTTCAGAATCTTTTACATTGGTAGCGCGGTGTGCTTTTAAATCTACCCCATATTCTTCCATTGTTTCAATTGCATTATAGGTAGATGTATCACCATTTTCTGCATATATCCCAGCTGAATATACTTTTATATCTAAATTTTCTTCCTCCGCTATTTTCTCTAACATTTTATGTGCCATTGCACTTCTACAGATGTTTCCTGTACAAATGAACATTATTTTCTTCATTTCTTTCACCTCTTCATTTGTTTTTCAATCTGAGATATTATATCATTAATAAAATAGATTTTATACTTATTTTTTAAATTTCTTCTATTCTGATCTATTATTTGTATATAAAAATAACTAGCCTGCCTGGCTAGTTATTCTCTGCAATAATACAATACTTCTCTGCTAATTCCATAATGTTTTTTACCTGCATAAAACCATTATCCATATTTCCATATTTAGGATTGTCATCCTTTAGACCTTCTATGCTATTGCAAATATGAATCAAGTCTTTACAAGCATCATGTCCACAGGCTTTTGGTCTTCCTTCTTCATCAATACAAATCCGATATTGATTTCTGAAATTTTCCCATAAAGCTTTCTTTAGTTCCATTTGTATTATCCTTTCTTTTGCGCATCTATTTAGATTCCGCTTACTCTGAAACTAAGTTTTATTTATTATATCATATTTTTCTTTCTGTTGCATTATTTTTACTATTTTTCTTTGTCTTTTTTCTTTATATTCTAGTAGCCAAAATTCCAATTAGAAATCCACATACATTTCCTATCGCTGTCATTCTTCCACGATAAAGTTTATTTGATTCTGGAATAAGTTCTCCTGAAACTATATATAACATAGCACCTGCCGCAAAAGCTAGACATATCGCAATTACCGTTTCCGATATGTTTCCTATTAGCGCTCCAAAGAAAGCTCCTATGCCTGTCGTAATTCCAGATAATATAACAAGAAAAATTACTTTGCTTTTCTTCATTCCTCCATTTTTCATAGGAACAGCCATGGATATTCCTTCTGGTACATCATGTAGTGCAATAGCAAGAGCTAAAGATAATCCTAGTTTCAAAGAAGCCTCAAAACCAGAACCAATCGCTAATCCCTCAGGAAAATTATGAATTGCCAATCCAATACTTACAATAATTCCCGTTTTTAGTAATGTATTCTTTCCATCTTGAAATCTAGCATTTACACTAAATTTTCTTTCTACTAACACATCACAAACAATCATCCCTGCAACTCCTAAAAATAGTCCAAGAAAAATATTAGCTAAATTTGTAATAGCTAATGCCTCTGGTATTAAATCAAAACATACAATCGAAATCATTAGCCCAGAAGCAAAAGATAAAATAAAGCTTAAAAATTTATTAGAGGTATTTTTAAAAGTTACTCCGATAATTCCTCCTATGGTAGTTCCAAAAGTTCCAAAAAGTAATCCTAATAAAGTTGTTTTTAATATTTCATTCAAAAGGAAAACCCCTTTTCACATTTTATTTTACTAATACTTTATGTGAAAAGAGGTTTCTTTATTCCTTTTATTCGTCTTCGCCTTTTAATTTTTCTGCACGGTCTGCTGTAATAAGACTATCTATCATTTCATCTAAATTTCCATTTAAGAAATCTTCCATTTGGTAAATACTTAATCCTATTCTATGGTCTGTTATTCTCCCTTGTGGGTAGTTGTATGTTCTTATTTTCTCACTTCTATCTCCTGAACCTACTTGACTCTTTCTTTCATTTGCTAATTTTGCATCCTGTTCTGCTTTTACTTTATCATAAATTCTAGAACGAAGTAATCGCATTGCATATTCTCTATTTTGCAATTGTGACCTTTCAGTTTGACATTCTGCTACAGTGCCAGTTGGTTCATGAATCAAACGAACTGCAGATGAAGTTTTATTTACATGTTGTCCTCCAGCTCCAGATGCACGATATACCTCCATACGAATATCTGCAGGGTTTAACTCAATTTCTACATCTTCTACTTCTGGTAATACTGCAACAGTAGCTGTTGAGGTATGGATTCTTCCACTAGATTCTGTATCGGGAACTCTTTGTACACGATGTACTCCACTTTCAAATTTTAGTCTGCTATAAGCTCCTTTTCCCGTAATCATGAAAGAAATTTCTTTATATCCACCTAATCCTGTTTCATTTTCGTTCAATACTTCTAATCTCCAATGCTTTTTTTCTGCATACATACTGTACATACGAAAAAGAGTCCCTGCAAATAGTGCAGCTTCATCTCCTCCAGCACCAGCTCTTATCTCGCAAATAACGTTCTTATCATCATTTGGGTCCTTTGGAATTAGTAATATCTTTAGTTCTTCTTCTATTTTTGGCAATTTTTCTTTGCATTCTTCATATTCCATTTCTGCAAGCTCTCTCATTTCTTTATCATCGAAAAGTTCTTTTGCATCGTCCATTGCTTGTTTTGTTTTTTTATATTCTTTATATTTTTCTACTATTTCTGAAATTGAACTATGTTCTTTCATTAGTTTTTGCCATTCACTTTGGTTTGCAATTACCTCTGGGTCACTAATCATTTTTGTAAGTTCTTCATATCTCTTTTCTACGGCATCTAATTTTTGAAACATTCCTCATTCTCCTTTTTTGTAATTTACAGTTTTTTTATTATACACTATTTTCTAATGTTTTACAACATCCATGGAAAACTAAATTTTCTATTTGTGTTACAATTTCTGAAAAAAGTTCTTTTTTCAAAATATCTGTAAAGTCTTTGATTGCACTAGTTAAAGAACTTACATCTTCTCTCTTTAAAACTTTTTTACACCTTCTTTTAAAATATTTTTTCGATAAAAATATTCTATCAATTTGGTATCTCTTATTCAATTTTTTATCAAATTTTCCCTACTAAAAGTTTCCACTAAAGGAAAAGGAAAGTATTTTCTTTTCTACTTTCCCTTATATTTGTATATATTGATGTGGTATTTCTAATTTATTTAATATTGCTTCTTCACGATTTGTACATGTTAAAATAATAATTTGTCTATCTCCTAAATCTTCGTTCATATACTTTAAAATGTTTTCCAATCTTTCAGTATCATAATATGCAAAAGCTTCGTCTAGAATAATAGGTAGAGTTTCTTCTGTTAATTCATCTAAAACAGCTAGTCTTAAAGAAAGGTATAGTTGGTCTATCGTTCCAATACTTAGTCTATCTGCTGGAATGTAATCTCCATTTTCTAATTCAACTACTAATCCATTTTCATCATTAAATCTAACATTTTTATATTTTCCTTTCGCTATTATTCCTATATTTTTGGATAATTGTTTCGTAAATTTAGGAGTAACAGAATTTTTCATTTTATAATATGCATTTTCTAACAATTCTTTTGTTTTATTTATGATAAACGCTCTTTCATTTAATTCTTTTCTTTCTTCTTGTAATTGATATAACTTTTCTTCCATCTGTGCCAATTGATCTAGCTTTGGAATAATATTAGCTTTATCTAATTCTAGTTTGTGAAGTTCTAAAATATCTTGGTGATACTCCTCCTCTTTTTCTATTGCTTCATATCCTACATTATTTTTTTGTAAGATATAGTCTAGATCTTCTTTTCCTATTTTAGTCTTAAATTCTTGTTTTATTATTTCTATCTTTTCTTTTTTCTCTTTTTTTTCTTTCTGTATAATATTTTCTATATTGTTTTCCTTTTCTTTTATATTTTCCTCTAATAATTCTATTTGGCTCTGTATACTTTTAATTTTTATTTTTTGTTCTTCTTTTTGTATTCTTGTTGTTCTTTTTTGTTTTTGTATTTGTAATAACCATAATAAAAGACTTATAATAGAAACTCCGCCTATTGCTCCTCCTATTATCTTATTCAAAAATAGAAATACTAATATTGAAATAATGATAAGAATAAAGACCAAAGCTATACACATTATTGTTTTATTTGACTTTTCTTGTTTTTTACTTTCCTTTTTATTTTTTATTTCTTCTATTTGTTCTTGTAATTCTTTCTTTTTAATACTTAATTCTTCTACTTCTAATTTTTGTATTTTTATTTTTTCATTTTTGAGTTTTTGTTCTTCTTCTATCTTTTGTAGATTATTTAAAATAGAAATAATTATTTTCTTTTCTTGTATTTCTTCTTCTTTTTCTTGTATATTTTTTTCAATATCATACTTCTTATCCGAAAATAATTCTAATTGTTGTTTTTCTTTTTTTAATTGATTTATTTTTTCTTCTACTATATTAATAGGTCTTCCTTGGCTTCTGTCTGTTCCTACTTCTTCTATTAATTGTTTATTTAATTTATCTATTACTTTTTTATATGAAATATTGTCATCTCCAGAAGAAATTAAATTTGTTAATTTCTGAATTAATGTATTTTGTGTTGCCTTATCTAACTTTACTTCTTGTTGCATAGAAGCTACCGTTGAAAGAAATAATTCTTCATCTACCTTAGTTTGTTCTACAAAGAATTCATTTCCTTTTGTTTTATCTATATGATATAGATTTGATATTTCTTCTAAACTTTCATTATATAATTTGGGATTTTTTTTATGAAAATCTCTAAATATCTCAAACGCTTGTCCGTTATCTAAAGTATAAGATAATTTCCCAGAAAATTCTTCTCTATTCCATGGTTTGTATTTATCATAATCTGAAATATCTTTTCCTCTTTTATTTTTGGAAATTCCATATAACATACAAGTAATATATTTTAATAAAGTCGATTTACCTGCTTCATTTTTCCCATAAATAATATTCGTATTTTCATCTAACTTTAATTCCTTGTTTTCTATATTACCAAAAGAATTAATTTTTAGCGCCTTAATTTTCATATTTTCACCTCATTGTTTCCTTTATATTTTTCTACTCTTGTCTATTTATGTAACCTGTTTTGTTGTTCGTTCATTTTTGCATAATCCTCTTGATTCCGATGGTTTTAAATAGTTTTTTTAAGATTGTTTTTGAAGTATATTATTGATAAAATTCATTTCTTTGTTTATTATTTTTTCTTTTTATTTTTATATATCACTTTTTATTTTTTTGTCTTTTAGTGGGTTCTTTTTAAGTTTACTTTTCATAAAATGATTTTGGCATTTTTGCTTTTATAGGATATTGATCAAATTATTAAGTTTTTTATTTTTAATAATTTTTTTATTTAAATTATTTATAACTATTGAAT
>JBKXSZ010000002.1:0-108101 GCA_047017005.1 Clostridia bacterium
TACCTCCACTACGGACTTTCACCGATTAACTAAACGACATGCCCGTCGCACCACCGCAAAAATAGCAGTGCGCTTAATGCTAACTGCTATTACTTTTATTTTAAAGAGGATTATACTTAAAATAAAATTTCTTTGATACTTGTTTTATATTTTCATTTTAATTTACAGCTTTTTTCTTTATCATTCTTTTTATCTAGAAGACTTCCCTTCTAGTGCATCTAGGTTATCTAATGCTTTTCCAGTTCCTAATGCTACACAAGATACGGCATCTTGTGCAATCATAACATTAATTCCTGTTTTTTCTTGTAGTAATTTGTCTAGTCCATCTACTAAACATCCTCCACCTGTCATATAAATTCCTTTATCACTGATGTCAGCTGCTAACTCTGGAGGCGTTCTTTCTAAAACAGAATGTACTGCATCTACAATCAACATAGCAGGTTCTATCAATGCTTCTAACATTTCACTAGAATATACAGTAAGTGTTTTAGGTAGTCCTGTGATTAAATCTCTTCCGCGGATATCCATTTCCATGTCTTGAATTTTAGGATACACACATCCAATATTAATCTTTAAGTCTTCTGCAGTTCTTTCTCCTATCATCACATTATGTTTTTTCTTAATATATTTTACAATTGCTTCATCAAATTTATCTCCTGCTACTTTTAGAGAAGTGCTAACAACAGAACCTCCTAATGAAATAACCGCAATATCAGTAGTTCCTCCTCCAATGTCAACAATCATATTTCCACAAGCTTTTGATATATCAATTCCTGCCCCAATAGCTGCTGCAATTGGTTCTTCAATTAAGTATACTCTCCTAGCTCCTGCTTGAGATGCAGCATCGATAACCGCTTTTTTTTCTACTTCAGTTACTTGAGAAGGAATACAAATCATAATTCTAGGTGCAAATATAAATTTTCCACAAACTCTATTAATAAAGTATTTAAGCATTTTTTCCGTTACTGTATAGTCGGATATAACACCATCTCTTAAAGGTCTTGTAGCAACAATGTTTCCTGGAGTTCTTCCTAACATACGTCTCGCTTCTTGTCCAACCGCTAATACTTCTCCTGTGTTATTATCAACAGCTACAACAGAAGGTTCTCTTAGTACAATACCCTTTCCTTTTACATAGGCAATAACCGTTGCCGTGCCTAAATCAATTCCTATATCCTGTCCAAAGCCAAACATTGCCATTCTCCTTTACTTCTTCATTTTTATGACGTATTCGTTACGAAACTGTTACAATTATATTACACGTTTGGTAAAATAGCAATCCTTTTACTCGAAAAACTTTGAAAATTTTACAGTCTATTGTCATATACAAGAAAAATGAGTAAGAATTTTCTTTTCTTACCCATTTTCCCTTTTCATCTATCTTTCTTTTACCATGGTGGTAAGATAGTTGTCACTACTAATGGAAATAGTAATATACCACTTACTAAGAATGCCATATCATACATTTCTTTATCTTTTCTTTCTGTCTCTGTTTCTTCCTCTTTTATAATTTCATCCGTTGTCTCTATTTTAAAACTTTTTACTCTTTCTAATTTAAATTTAATCTCCATTTCTCGCGTCTCACCCGGTGTTAAATTATCTACAACTAAAGATTTTGTTCCCATTATATTATCATTTTGAGACAATAAATCCACTTTAATATATCGATTGTTAATTGTCGTATCTGTTTGGTTGGTTACTTTTATTTTAATAAAGCCATTCATATTAGTTGCTTTTGCATCTGTTACCACTATTTCTGGAGAACCTTTAACGATCTCTCCCTCCGGTATGTTTTTATAGGATAACTGTATAGAAAAATATATCAACACGTTAGAAAATATATAGAAAGCAGCTATTAGTCCTATGTACATAAAAATTGTTTTCATTCTTCTCATATTTTTTGCATCCTTTATTTCCTTTTTTTCTTCTTTATTATACTATAGTAGACATAATTTGTAAAGTTAGAATTTCATTCCTTTTAATAAGTTTTTTCCTGGAATTGATTGAGATATATTAATTTTTATTGTATTTAGTTCTTTTATTTTTTCTAGTTTTGTTCTTTCTTCTTTTGGTAATGTATCCAACTCAATTTCTTCTCCCGTTTCTATATCATACCATATATTAGAAACTTCATAATAACTATTTGTAAGAATCGTTCCATTATTTAATTCCATATAATCTTTATTTCCAAATATGGTAGAGCCTAATGAGAATTTATCTTCTATTCCTAATAAATCTAATATAGTTGATTTTATATCCATTTTGCTTACCGGTTTTGTAATAACTTGTCTTTCTACTTCCGGAATTTTCATTCCCATTGCTACTTTAGTATCTTCTATTTTGTATTGAATTCTATTTTCCAATCCGATACTTTCATAATATTGAACTATTTCTTCTTCACTAGAGCCCAGTCCTGTATGATCTCCATAAACAATAATTATACTATCCTCATATAGACCTTCTTCTTTTAACTCTTGAAGAAATCTACCAAAAGCAGCATCAGCATAACTAACCGACTGTATATAATTCGTTAAGGTTGTTCCATCTTGTTGAATTGGTAATTTTGCTCTTTCTTCCTCTCCCATTCCTACTAAAGTAAATGGAGTATGAGAACTAGCAGCTATAATACTATATAAAAATTTTTCTCCTTTTTCCTTTTGTTTTCTCATCTCTTCTACAGATTTTTTATACACTTCATCATCTGATACATAATAGCTATATCGTTGTACATCTTTCGAAAATTGGTCATCAAATATTGTATTCTCTACTCCAAACCCTTTATATGCTTGGGACCTATTCCAGAAGTTGCCTCTGTTTCCATGAATCACATTCGTCATATATCCTTTATCCCTTGTAATATGAAATATATCTGGATATGTTACAGCTGGATATTTACTAAAAGACATTCCATTTTCTAAAGGAAAAATAGATGTTGCTGCAGAAAACTCCGAATCTGCTGTAGAGCTTAGACTTTGCATATGAGCATTCGTACACTGTACATTTTTCTTAAAGAATTGATTTAAATTTGGAGTAATTTCCGTTCCTTGATATTCTCTATTAATCATTACCTGTGGTACAGACTCCAATTGTACAATAATTACATTTTTTCCTTTCGCAATTCCATGATATTCACTCGTTTTATATTGATTTTCTATCTGATAATTTTCTACTTCCTGATAAGCTTTTAATACTTCCGATTTCTCTTTATATGGTATTGTTTTCTCAAAATTGATACTCTTTTGTAAATCTTGTAAATGGTATCCAAAAATAGAAGCTCTTTTTACCTGTTCTATTTTGTCCCATGGTACATCTTTAGCTAATACGAATCCCTCTTTTCCTGGTATTATTAATGTAATACATAATATTGTTGCTAAAATTGGTGAAACTTTATTTGTTTTATATTCATTTTTAATAAATGTAAAACGAATTAGTACCAATACTAAAATATCAATAAAATATAAAACATGGTGAATCTTCAACAAATTAGGAAGAGTCGCTCCAATTTCATCAGCATATTGTAAGTTTCCAATTTGATATACAGATACAAAGTTTGAAGAATAATTATAATAACAATCATCTGCAAACAATAATGCACTCACTAACAAATCAAAAATAATAACCCATGTCATTCGTGTTTTGTTTTTTCTAATAAAAAATAAAGGAATTATTATGCACGCAACATATCCTATTGAGCCCATAATAAGTATAAAATTCTCTTCCCATTCTGTTTCAATACACAAGGTATTTAAATACATAATACCTGTTTTTACAAATAGTAGTATTCCCAATAAAACTACTATTCCATTACTATTAAAAAAACGAATTAATCCATTAGATGTTGAGATTGTTTTTTGTTCTACTTTACTTTTCTCATTCTTGTTTTTTGCTTTTCTTTTCTCTTGTTCTTGCTGGTTTATTTTTTCTTTATATTGTATCCATTTTTGATAAATTGCTTTTATATTTGGAATACATTTTTGGGTTATAATAGGAATCCCTATACTAAGTAAAATACTTAGAAGAATTGCTATAAAAAATCTTGTTCTACTGATTTGATAATATAATAATTGATATTTAACAATTGGAGTAACTAAAATTGCTATTATAATTCCAAATATATATTGGCTAAATGTAATTTCTTTTATTCTTACCTCTCTTACTTCTATTCGTTTTACTATTTTTTCTATTATATTGGTTAATAGACTAATTGCTGCCAAGCATATTGGATATACTATGATTCTAGATAATAACGTAATACCATTAATAACATTCATCGTATTAGTAATAAATTCTAGTTGTGTATTAAACTTGAATATGTAAGAATATGTTTTTAGGAAATATATTGCAACAATTCCTACTATTACCAATATTATTTTTAATACTACATTTTTCTTGTTTTTTTCTTCATCCCATTGAATTCCATACCAAAAGAAAGGAAATAATGCTGCTATTGAATAGATTCCAAAAACGTTTCCTGCCTCTGTAATATTTCCTATAATGATAGCTACTAATATTCCTGATAAAATTACATTTCTTTTTTCTCCTAATAATAAATACGCAACAAAATAAATTGGAATTGCTAAAAAAATCCAAGACTCTGCAAGTGGATAAAAAATTGAATAGTGAAAGTCCATTTGATTTATATATACTTGATAGATTGCAAATATGAGATTAAGAAGGAAATATAATAAGATGGAATATTTACATAGTTTCCAGCCTTCTTCTTTTTCCATATTCTTTATTTTTATCCCTAAAACATATGCTAATAAAGGAAGGGCAAAAAATGCTCCTCCTATATATAACAGCATTGCTACATTTCCTGGAACTCCTTCTGCTACTTTCGTTATTGCAAGGGTTATAATACTAATAAATAAAATCCATTTCCATGTTTGGGTCTGTTCCTTTTCCATTGGTTACCTCACTTTAATTGATTTGTTTAGACTAGTAGAATACAAATATATCTTATCTACCTTTCGTTTCAAACTTTCTTCTAATGCCTTTTGATATATTTCTAATTGTTCCTTGTATTTTTCTATTAAACTATTTTCCTTTCCCTTTGAAACATAGTCTGTCTTATAATCCACTAATACAAGTTGATTATCTTTTGTTATATAATATAAATCAATAATTCCCTGTACTAATATCGTTACTTCTGATTTCTTTTTTAAAACTTCATTTGCTGCAATTTGTAAGTAAAACGGCTTTTCTCTTTCTACTATTTGCGCTTGTTTCATTTCTTCCCATATTTCAGATTTAGTAAATTCTAAAACTGGACAAATTGGGATATTTTCCGCCTCTTTTTCAGATATTATCTGATTTTTTATCATATCATATATCATTTCTTGGATTTTGTCCATATCATATTTTTCTTGAATCTGAAGTCTTTGCATACACATATGAACTAAAGTCCCTCTTTGAGCGGCTGAAATATTTACTTGGTTTTTTAAGAAATTTGGTACTTCTAATACTATCTCTTCTTTTTGTTTTTCTAATGTTTTTTCTTTTTCTTTCTTTTTCTTCTCTTGTTTTTGTTTCTTTATTTCAGTTACAGACATCTTCGTTGGTATTGTAATATCCTCCATTGCTACATATTCTTTTTCTAATTTTTCTTGTATTTCTTTCTGGCTTTCTTTTAAATTTTTTTTCAAACTTTTTTCTTGTAATACTTCTAAGAAACTTTCTTCTATCTTTTCTTCTGCTTTCTTTCCTAACGCTTTTAGCAACTCTCCTTTGGCATGGACTTCTAATGTCATAACATCCTTTATTTTTTCTTTTTCATACTGATAAACTAATTCTAGCCAATCTAAATAAGAGTTATATTTTTTTACTAAAATGGGATGTATTCTATCTCGATTGTCTTCCTTTTGAATGGAAAGCATTTGTTCTTTCTCTTCTAGATCTTTTTGTACATCTTTTGAAATTCCTGTAATATATAACTTCTCTTTTGCTCTTGTTAAAGCAACATAAAGTACTCGCATTTCTTCTGCTATCGTCTCTACTTTAGAAACACTTCGTATTGCTTCCTTGGCTAGTGTGTTATATTCAATTTTCCTTTCATAATTTACATACTTTGGTCCAAATCCTAAGTCTTGATGCATTAAAATAGATTGATTTAAATCCTGCATGTTAAACTTCTTACCCGTACCACACAAAAATACAACTGGAAATTCTAACCCTTTGCTTTTATGAATACTCATCATACGAACAACATCTTCATTTTCTCCTATCAATTTAGCAGCACCTAAATCATTACTACTAAGTCTTAATTTTTCAATAAAATGAATAAAGTTGAATAATCCTCTAAAAGATGCTCTTTCATATTCTTTTGCTCTTTCAAATAGCATTTTCAAATTTGCTTGTCTAATAGCTCCATCAGGCATTAATCCTACATATTGATAATATCCTGTATCAAAATAAATCTCCCATATCAGTTCTTCTAATGGTAAATACTCCTGTTTTTTTCTCCAATTTTCTAAATTTTCTAAAAAGTTCTCTAGTTTTACTTTTAGTCTTCCTTTTACTTGAATTCTTGCTTCTAACATAGCATCATAAAAATTTTCTCGTTTATTACTAAGACGTATTTGTACCAAATCGTTATCGGAAAACATTCCAATTGGCGAACGGAGCACTGTAACAAGGGGTATATCCTGTCTTGGATTGTCCATAATTTTTAATACACTTATAATTGTTTGTATTTCAATAGAATCCAAATATTCTGCAGAAGTATCACTAAATACAGGAATTCCTAGTTCTTGCATTTCCTTTTCGAATATTGGTGCTTGTATGGAGGTTGCTCTTAATAGTAGTGCAATATCACGATATTGAATTGGACGATAGCCAATTTTTTTATCATATACTTGATAATTACTGTTTATCAATTCCTTTATTTTCTTGGCCACAAATTTAGCTTCTAATACGGTATTTTCCATTCTCTCTTCAGATTCTACTTCTTCTATTTCTTCATGTTCTTTTGTATCAATAATATGTAACTCTGCTTTTCCTGCATATAAAATATTGTTTTCTGGTTCTGGATAATTGGCTCCTAAATTTAAATATTCTTGTATGTCATAAGTAATATCACCAACTTCTTTACTCATGATATCTTTAAATATCATATTGGTAACGTCTAATATGTTTTGTCTACTTCTAAAGTTTTTAAATAATTGTATTTTTAAATGTTCTCCTTCTTTTTGTTGTTTTTTTAGCTGATATTTTTCATACTTTTCTAAGAACAGCTCTGGTCTTGCTTGTCTAAATCGATAAATACTTTGTTTTACATCTCCTACCATAAAGATGTTATTTCCTCTTGAAATGGTTGATAGAATATATTCTTGCACTAAATTACTATCCTGATATTCATCAATTGCTATTTCTGATAATTTTTCTTGATATTTTTTTGCTACGCCTGTAGGTACATAATTTCCTTCTTTATCTTTCTTTACTAAAATCTGTAGAGCAAAATGTTCAATATCATGAAAATCTATCATATTCTTTTCTTTTTTTGCATTTACGAATTTTTCATCAAATTCTAATACTAAATTTTTTAAAATCGCTAATGTTTCATACATCTGCCCAATATCCTTCATCGCTTCATCAGACGAATAACAAAAGACATTAGCTAAATATGTCATTACTTTTTTCTTTAACTTATCTCTTGCAATCTTTGTTTCTTCTTTTAATATAGCTGGTGCTTTTTTATCAATTGGCCATTTACTAAACTGAATTGCAGAAGCTATTTGATATGCTTTTTCCCAACTATCCAAACTATGATACAGTCCTTCAAGCATATCAATATCTTGGCTAATTGTTTGATAAAATTTTTGCATTTCTGGATATCTTGCTAATTTCTTACTAATATTTTGAAAAGAAAGAATTACCATTTTTAATTCTTCTGCTAAATCCTTCAAAATTACTTTTCCCCATATTGTTTCTGAAAAATCTAGACTCTCTTTTCCTTCTAAATGAAACATTTCCACTTTTTCTTCTAACCATTCTTCTGGAAATGGACTAGAAGAGATATAGTTATATATTTGTAAAATAAAATCTTTTAATGGTTGGTCATTTTGATATCCTGTATATTTATCAATTACTTTTAAAAAGTCTTTTTCTTGATTTTCATATTTTTCTTCAAACATATCTTCTAACACATCTTGTTTTAAAAGCTCTATCTCTGCTTGTTCTCCAATACGAAAATTTGGAGAAATGTTAATCTCAAAAAAGTTATTACGAATTACTTCTAAACAAAAAGAGTGAATGGTACAGATACTCGCCTTATTTAATAGAATAAGCTGCTTTTGTAGATTGGTATCTTCTGGGTTTTCTTCAATTTTTTGATAAATTGCCTCTAATATTCTTTCTCTCATTTCTGAAGCAGCAGCATTCGTAAAAGTTACTACTAGGATTTGGTCAATATCTATCTTTTCATCTAATATTTTGTGAATAATACGTTCTACTAAAACAGCAGTTTTTCCACTTCCTGCTGCCGCTGCTACTAAAATATTAGAACCTTTTTCTTGTATTGCTTGTTTTTGTTCATCTGTCCATACTACTTTTCCCAAAATTTTACCACCTCTCATTCTTTTCTTAGTATACCTTTTTTCGACAAAAGTATCAAGATTATTTCTTTTGTTAATTTATTTTTGCTTTTTTGCTTTTTTAATTTTAAATTTTCAAATTTTTCAATTTATATTTTTAATGCATTTGCAAACACTAATAAAAGGAGGAATGTAAAATGGAAAATGAAGAAGAAAACAATAATTTAAAAGTTTTAAAAGAGTTGCATAAAGCTGCTAAAATGGGAATGGATTCTATTTCTTTTGTTTCAAAAAAAGTACAAGATGATAATTTCAAAACATTATTGAGTAATCAATATAACAATTATGGTAATGTTGTAGTAAAAACAAATGATATTTATCACAAATTTGGAGAACTTCCTAATAACAATGATATAAAAGACAAAGTAATGGGATGGACTGGTGTTCAAATGAATACAATAAATGATAAATCCAACTCCCATATTGCAGATATGCTAATTCAAGGTACAAATATGGGAATTGTGGAAGGAAAGAAATTATTAAATCATTATCCTAATATAGATCAAGAAATAAAAGATACTTTACAAAATTTCATCCAAATGCAAGAGGATAATATCCAAGAATTAAAACCATATCTATAGAAAAAAGAAAACAAGGAAAGAGAAAATTCCTCTTTTCTTGTTTTTAATGTAAGTAATCTTCCGGCTATGCCGGTAGTAGCATAAGCTTTAGCTTTGTAGCAAAGCAACTCCTTTCATGCTATAATATCAATATGTTTCGACGCATAATTGATAAAATAAATGAAAGGAGTTGTGTATCATGAATAGTATATTCAGTAAAAAAACTAAAGAAGAAAGCACTACATATGATACAATGTCAAGTTTATCACACACAAAGTGGAATTGCAAATATCATATAGTAGAATTTTTTCGTTTGTGCCATTTTCAGCGATTTCACTTCCTCATATTTCCATTTTTACACTTGTTTTTCTTCTGAAATTTTAAATCGCATTTTTATCCAAAGAAAAAAGGGCGCAATAATCCCTTTACAACTTTATGTGTTTTTTTAATTTTATTTAAGCTACTAAACTTCCTATATTGTCTTGTTTATTTTTTATATGTCCTTTTGCTATTGTTAGCATTACAATAAATGTTAGATTTAGCATTAGCTCCATTTTCTTTTGCCCTCTTATGAAATGATCATTAAACATGTAATCTCTATCTATTCTACCATTTAACCTTTCTATCTCTGTCCTCATTTTATATTTCTTCTTGAATTTTTTACTATCTCTTGCTACTGGTGTAAATATTCTATAATCCGTTTCTAATGGTATTCTATATATTTTCTTTCCCGTATTATACCTTGTATATCTTAAAGCATTATTTTCTTTATCATATCCTACATATTTCATCTTTTCATAATTACCTAAATCTACTATGTAAAACACTTCTCCTTCTTCAGTATATGCTATTGGTTGATTTTCTATTTCTTTATATTTTTCTTCTTTATCCCATATATGTTTTATATCCATTATTGGGTTTATATTATATTCTTCTTTTAGCTTTTTGTTTCTTTTTCCACTATCGTATCCAGCATCTCCCATTAAGTTTTTCATTTTCTCTAATTTATATTTTTCTCTTTCATTGTTTCCCATTTCTTTTAACATATTATCTAATTCTGTTTGTTCTGAATTATTTGCTGGTGTTACTTTGCTTTTTATTGGTAATCCATATTTTGCATCACATATTATATGTGCCCTAAATCCATAATGCCACTCATTTTTCTTGCTTCCATCTTTCATGTAATATGTTTTACATGAAGTTGTTGCATCATGTTCAGCCCTATTATCTTTACATCTATTATCTTTATATTGATTTGCATATGTATCTAAATATTTCCCATCTATTGCACAATCCTCTCCAAATCCTTCTAAATTTTCATACATAAATTTTACTAATTGTTCAAATATCTCTTCAATTTCTTGTTTACAATCTTTTAATTTGTTGAAAAAACCTGTAAATACTCTTGCTGGTGGTACTAAATGTTTTCTATCTCCACAATATTTATATTTCCCTTCACTTAATCCACATGCTATTCTTAGTTGTGAATTTCTACTTAATTCTCTTCTAAATGATTCTACACTTCTATGTCCAAATATTTTCATTGCATAAATTAAATTTAACATTGTTCTTACTGGATAATCATTTCTTCCATTCTTTCTTGTTTTTTCAAGCTTTTCGCATAATTTATCATCATCTATATTTTCAAAAAATATTTTTAATCTTTCTAAATCTCCTAAATTTTCAATTTCCCTATATTCAAATATTGAAATTTGTGATATATTATTCATAGATTTTTTCACTCCTTTTGTTAAGTTTTTTTCCAAATTAATTATATCAAATTAGAGTGAAAAAATCACTAAAAACGCTTGAAAAATCAAGCGTTTTTGTGTTTTTGTCGTATTTTTAAATTTATTTTATTATCTCTACTAATTAATGTCTGCAAATGGCTTAACTTCATGTCGTTACATTTTTATTACAAATTTTACACCTATGGTATTACTCTTTTTCAACTAACGAAATTATTCTAGTATTTGCACCAAAGTATAGGAGAAAAATTTTTTATGGGCAGAAAAGATTAGAAATAGGTAAAATTTTGAGAGATATTTCAGATTGGCAGGGAGTGAAAATTATAGAGGCTGAAGTTTGCCCAGATCATGTGCATATGTTTGTAGAAATACCACCAAAATTATCAGTGTCAAAATATATGGGAATATTAAAAGGCAAAAGCAGCCTCATAATTTTCCAGAGGTGGTCAAATTTGAAGTACAAATTTGGCCAACGAAGTTTTTGGTGCCGTGGCTACTATGTAGACACGGTAGGTAAAAATGCAAAAAGAATTGCAGAATATGTGAGAAATCAACTACAAGAAGATATGATGTATGATCAAATATCAATAAAAGAATATAAAGACCCGTTTAACGGGTTATAAGAGACGCATGCGTCGGAACAGCTATGAGCCTTGAGGCTCTGCTTGTAACATAGCCTTTTAGGCGTTATGAGTAAAAAGCCCCCGGCTTAGCCGGGGGATAATTACTTTTATCTTTTCTATTTTTAGTTTTTTGTATTTAATTTCCTATTTATCTAATACACCTTTTTTATATATAAACTTAATAAATATTGATATATATATAGCTGCAAAAGCAAATCCCCCAATTATATCTGTAAAATGATGTACTCCTAAATATACTCTACTAATACCAATAAAGAAAATCAATAAGCTTAAGCCGATAATAGAAAACCACTTTAGTTTCTTATTTTCTACTTTTTTATAAATTAAATAAATACAAAAAGCATAAAATCCAAATCCAACCATAGCATGTGCACTTGGAAAGCTATATCCACTTTCTTCTACTAAATGTAATACACTTGGTCTTGGTCTTGCAAATATATTTTTTAAAATTTGTGTAATTAAAAATACAATTACTAAATTCATTGCTACGTATTTGGCATCTTTTCTTGTTTTGGTAAAAAGAAATAAATAAACTGTAATTAAGATTAAAGAAGCCGCTGAAGCAAAACTTGTGATTATAATCATTACATTATTTAATGTTAAGTTTTGTAAAGATGCTAAAAAATTATACACTGTATTATCTATGATATCTATCAAAATTCTCCCTACCTTCTTTTCATATGAAGTATATTTTAACATTATCTTATTTTACTGTAAAGAGACTTTTAATATAATTTTAATTCTACCATTTATATATAATTTTAGTTTAAAAATAAAATAGACTGTATTTAAACATCACAGCCTATTTTTTATTTTATTTCATGCATGTTGCAGGATCAATATTTACATTATCTTTTAATATTTCAAAATGTAGATGTGTTTCATCTGCAATTTCAAAGGTTGCACTTGTTCCTACCGTCGCAATACTTTGTCCTTGTTTTACTTTTTCTCCAACAACAACAAATTCTGTACTTAACAAGTTAGAGTATACTGTTGTATATCCACTTTCATGTTCCATTACAATTGTTAAACCATATCGTGGGTCATTCTTTATTGATTTTACAGTTCCATCACTAGCTGCTTTTACAACACTTGCTTTATCTGCTTTGATATCAACTCCTAAATGTGTTGTCCATTCTTTTAATGTGTTTGAATAACTTAGGTTATCCTTGGCAAATTCTTTACTAATTTCCCCTTCTACTGGTTTAATAAATGTAACTTCTTTTTGTTTCTTTTCTTCCTCTTTATTCTCCTTTTTAGTTTCTTCTTTCTTTTTTGTTTTTGTAGTATTCGTTGTTGTTTTATTTTCTACTGTTTTATTCTCTACTGTTTTATTCTCTGAAGTTTTATTTGTTGTATTTTCTATATTATTAATAGAATTTGTTTCATTTGCTGCTATCTCATTTTTCATTTCATTAACGTCTTTACCTATTTTACTATTTGCTTCTTCTGTTACTGTATTGGTTGTATTACTTGGCATTAAACTTGAAATTTTCTCACTATTCAAACTACTATTTTCTTCTTTTAATTTATTGGAATATGCCATAAAAGAACAAACAAAAACAATAACAGCAATTCCTAATATGCTTCCAGTCCAATATAATATTTTCTTTCCATTATCTTCTCCTGAAAGGGAGTTTCTTCTTTCTCTTCTCATTGTATTTTCCTCCTAAAACAATCTTTATTAAAATTGTTTCCAGATTTAGAGGAAATATACATTTTCTTCTTTTTATTTTATTTTTATTATCATTTTATTTTGTTTTCCTTTTTATACTTCTTTTTTATTTTATTATTCTATTTCTTTCTGTTTAATAAATACAATAATACATAGTATCTCCTACTAATTGAATTTGTTCACTATTAAAAGAATCCCAGTTTTGCTCATGTAATTGTGTCATTTTTTCATATTGTTCTTGCGTTTCTACTGTATAAATAACCTCTATTTTTCTATTATCACCTAGGCTTAGCTTAACTACGGATGGAATGGACCATCTAAGAGCTGTTCCCCTTGCTGTTACTCTCGATTTTGCATTTTCTTGACCAAGTCCTAGGGATGCTTTTTTATCTTGTACTATCATTATTTTCTGTATCTTATTTTTCGTTACCTCTTCATACTTTTGCACTTTTTTAGCTATTTCTTGCATAATATAGCTATCTTCTTGATTAATTTCTTTATGGATTTGTAAAGTTTTCATATACCCAAACGTATTTATAGCAAAATACACGCTAACCAAAACATAAACACAAATATATATTTTTTTATTTTTCTCTCTACTCATCCAATCTACCAAAAAGATAGCAGATATTCCAACTACCGCTCCAGCTGCTATTAAAAGCCTACTTCCTAGTCCTGGACTAGACATTACCTTTAAAGGTACACTGCATACTAAACCAGCTAATAGGATTACCCATAAATATAATAAAAATCTTTTTCTAGTTTTTTTATTACTAATAAGTACAATTCCTGTAACAAGGCAAATACTTGTTGTAAACCAGCCTGAAAAATCTCCTGAAGATGTAAAAGTAGAAATAAAGGTAAATTGAAAAATATCTTGTATTAGAACCCTAAGTGATTTATCTGTTGGTTTTACTAACATTGTCCTTAGCCCGCATTACTCTAATACGAATTTCGTACATAAATAGAGCAGCAACACATAAGGCTAGTCCCCATATAATTCCTAATTTTAATGTTTCTTTTATGAAATATTTTATTTTTTGTTTATGTTCTTTTCCTTCCTTTAGCATTAATAAAGCTAACGTTACAGGTAAAAACAAGTTAATACTTCCTTGATAGCACAAACTTGCAATAGCAAGTATAAGAAAGGATTTCAGAAGCGGATTTCTCTTCTCTTTTAAATAGATTTGAATTGCATATATAGTTAAAAATACACCCAAACACATAATAGCTGATTCTGCAAAAATTAGTAATTCTATTGTTCTTCCATTCCATATTGTTAATATAGCTATCATGACAAGTAATAAGTCTTTTCCTTTTTCTTTTATCTCTATTCTTTCTTTTAGCATTTTATATAGTTTAAAACTTGCTAAAGTTAAAAACAAAATAGCAAGCGTAGAAGAAAGGACAACAAATACATCAAATGGTATCCTCAAAATTCCACCTAATATGGAGAACATTGCACTAAATAGCCTACCATCTTTTAAAAAGAAATTAACTCCATAAGAAAAATATCCCAAGTTCTTAAAAAGATAGGTGTCTGGTGAACAATGCGGAAAAAATAACGTATAGCAAATAGTATATGAAAAAAATAACATTCCTATAAATATAAAAATATCTTTTTTCTCTATCTTATTTATTTTACTACTTTTCTTTTCTTGTTTTATATTTTCATCTCTTACATTCATTCTTCTTTTCAATTCCTCTTCTTTCGTTTTCTCGTCCCTATTTTATAGAATCTATTAAGTTTTTTCAACGTTTTATTTAATATTTTATTTTTCCACTATTAATTGATATGGCTTTTCTATCGTTCCATCTCCACTTTCTTCATCAATCTTAGTACTTGAATTTAGTACAACAATAGGTCTTACTCCGCAACTATATTCTCTCGTTTCGTTATCACTGCTAAAAACCATATTACTTCTAATTTCTTCATTACTTATACTAAGTATATTATAATAAGCCCACACAGAACAATATCCAACTCCTTTGGTTGCTAGCCAATAATACTGATTGTCGAATAGCAATTCATAAGCTTTATCTTCTTTTAGAAAAATACCATTATCAAATCCAAAATATTGTTTTCCATATTTAGATTCTGTACCATCTTTCTCTCTTGTTTTATCATATCCAATAATCGTATTTATATCTTCTGCATTTATACTTTTTGCTTCTTTTATCCCAGTTCCATGTCCATATATAGAACATATTTTATTAAGTTCTTCTTCTACATTCCAAGCTTTCCTGCAAATCCTATTTTTTCTCCGTTGTCTGTTAATATAGGAAATTCTGAAACTAGTATTAAATTTTCTCTTTCATTATCTCTTCTAAGAATTCTCCATTTTAAATCCTGCTGAACAGTGAAAAGATAATTTCCTGTTCCATTTTTTTCTTTTATCGATTCTTGTTTATATCCTTCTTCTAGTTTTAGTTCTACATAATCTCCTAAGTTTGGACTTTTCTTTTGTTCTACTATTTGTTTTTTCTCTGTCTTATTTCCATTAAAAATTAAAACTACAGTCGAAATTAATATTCCTGAAAAAATCGATAGAATTACTACAAATAGCAAAATTTTCTTATTTTTTACTTTCTTGATTCTTCCAAATTCCAAGTTTCTCCCATATCTTTTGAATAATACGTCTTACTATCCCCTCCGTTATAGTCACCATCGGAACTTTGTGATATTAATATTGATATTTTCTCATTTTCTATTGTTGGTAAATTGTAATAATCATATATATTACTATCTAGTATCTCTACTTTTGAAAAGTTTTTACCTCCATCTTTTGTCTTATATAGCTCACAAGAGTCACCACTAGCGTTCGGCATTGTTAAAAAACCTGTTTTTTCACTAATAAATTTTATTTGGCTACCTCTTTTAAAAATTTTTTGTCCATCCTCACCTATTCCATAGCTAATATCTTCCCATGTTTTTCCACCATCTGTTGTTTTTACAATTTTCCCATAGGCAGTTCCCATAGCTACATCTTCAAATTCAAGCATAAATCCAATATTGGAATTAATAAAGTGTATGTTTTGAATTGTAAAATTATTGCCAATTTCTACTGTTTTCCAATTTTTTCCCATGTCATTAGAATATACCAAATATTGCTTTCCTTTACTTTTATAGAAAAAGACTGTTTTTTCTTTGCTAATTTGATAGTTATATTTTGTATAGCTGTCATCACCATTGGAGAAATCTCCTGGTACTTCTACTATATTTTCGCCATCATAGCTAATATATAAAATTCCATTTTTAATTTTATAGTCGTTTGCATCCATATCCACTATTTTATAATTCTCTAAGTTTTTTTCATCTTTGTAAGTAACACAATATAAAGTTTCCCCTCTTGTTTTTTCCATTGAAACTTCTTGAAGTGTAACTGTCCCACCTTTTTGTATTAATCCCGTTTTCTCTTCTATTTTACAATCTTCATTTAAAGCTATTACATATTTTGGTATTTCTTTATGATAAAGCACTAAAGCAGTGGTTCCAAATTGTTTACAACCGACTTGTTCAAATAGTTCTGTTTTACCTTTACTTTTTATTGTAATTCCTTTTGAATCTACAGTGAATTGTGTATCGCTACCATATTGATTCTGGACTTGCCATTGTCCAGATAGTGTGGTTATCACTTGATAATATGAAGTTTCGCTTCCTCTATCGCCATAAGTAGATACATATTCTCTAATTTTATTGTCCTTATCACGATACGTAATACTACAAACATCATTTGTTATCCATTGGTATTTTATATTCCCCATTGTTTCATAAGGAAACTCTTCTTTTGCTTTTGCAAAAAGATAAAACTTATTTTGGTGATAAATTGTTGTTTTCCCTGTAGATGTCTCCACTTTTAGAACTAATTCATTTGAAAAGTTTTTTGAAACACTAAGGATAGATTTATTTTGAAAGCCATTACGCACCATAAAAGCTAGATTTATAATAGTCAGAAAAACGAATAAATTATATGTGATAATATCTTTTACTTTATTTTTCTTTATACATAAAACAACAATTAACATAGCAGATAAAAGAATCATCTCATTTATTATGTAATACATATTATCTATTATATATTCGTATCCATGACTTTTTAATATGAAATATCCTAATTGTAAAATTACAGAAAGACTAAAGAAAATAATCGCTGTAATTCTTATAATTTTTTTAGCCTTTTGTTTTCTCTTCTCTCTCTTTTCTTTTGCATGTGTAATTTCTTCTACTGTTTCTTGAATTTTCTTTTCTACGTTGATTTCTTCTTTTCTCCCAATTTCTGCATTTAATATTTCAGAAGCTGTTACATTAAAAATCTCTGCTAATGAATTTAACATTGTAATATCTGGGAAGCTTAATCCTCTTTCCCATTTTGATACTGCTTTATCAGTAACATGTAACTTAGCCCCCAATTCTTTCTGGGTCATATTAGCTTGTTTTCTTAATTTCTTAATAAAATTTCCAACCTTTTCCTTATCCATTTTCTACTTTCCTTTTTTATTTTTCTTATTTTTTTCTTAAACTCTTTTAAACTTTACTAAAAAATAGTATCACTTCTCCTTTAAAATCGCAACCGACTATTGGTAGAGTTTTCTGTCTTCTTAGAAAATAGCTATTTTCAAAAAGAGGTATCTCTTTTGATACCTCTTTTTTTCTATTTCTTTTTTCTCTTTTCTATTTCTCTGTATAATCTTCTATTTCAACTCCTGTATAGAAATGTTTGATGATTTCCTCATAATTTTTTCCTTGTTTTGCTAAACTATCTGCCCCCGTCTGGCTCATTCCTACTCCATGACCGTATCCTATAACTTGAAATATAACCTTATTACCATCTATTCCTACTGTGAAATCTGCTGATTTAAGGCCAAATATAGTTCTTGCTTCTACTCCCGCTATTTCCTTGTTTCCTATTTTTATGGTCTTTACTCGATTTCCTTCTGTATAGTCTAAAATTTTAATTGCATCTTCCTGCTCCCATAAAATTTCAATGTCTGCATACTTTTCTTTCATTTTTTCTAATACTTCTTCTTTTGAAAGTTCTACTTTTGAAGAATATTGTGTATAGTTTTCCTCACCAGCTGTTTCTACTACCTGTAAATAAGGATATCCATTTCCTCCCCATACATTAGAAGGCATTTCTGTTTTTCCCCCACTATTGGAATGGAAAAAAGCATCAATGGGAGCCCCATCATATGTAATAATTTTTCCTTGTGTACTATTCACAGCTGCTAATATTTTATTCCAATTGTCTTGTCTGTTTTCTTCTGGCCATTTAGCAAGTCTATCTTCTTTACTTATCCATGCCTGGCAACACGCCGAATTATCACAAATATCGGCACCTTCATGTTTTCCTTGCTGATGTAATATTTTATAGAAAGTATAGGTCCTTGCAACTACTGCCTGGGCTTTTAATGCTTCTAATTCAAAATCTACTGGCATTTCACTTGCTACTACACCATCTAGATAATCATCTAGTTTTATCTCTTGTACTTCTCCTGTTTTATTATGAAATAACTTAATAGTTTGATAGCTTTGATAATCATAGGTACTAATACCTGGTTCTATTTTGTCTGTTCTCTCCTGTCGTTCCTGTTCTTTTTCCTGCTGTTTAAACTTAGGAGATGCTAAAACAGGTAATAAAAAGCAAAGAAGAATTGCTCCTAAAAAGTAAATTGTTATTTTGTATTGTTTTTCTTTCACTCTAGGAGTCCTCCTTTTTTTGTTCTTAGTAATTAGAAGTTTTTTTATTTTATGCTAAGAAATTAATTTCATTCTCATTTTTTCTAATACTTTTTTCTCTAATCTTGAAACTTGTACTTGGGACATTCCTAATATTTTGGCCACCTGTGTTTGTGTTTTATCTTTGTAGTAACGTAATAAAATAATTTCTTTAGAACGTGTGTCTAAATTTTCAATAGCATCTTTTAAAGATATTTTTTCCACTACCTCACTTACTTCATCTTTTTGCAGTATTAGCCTATCTAACATCGTTTCTTTCCCATTGGATTCTTCATAGGCTTCCTGGTGAAGCGAAGTAATTTCTCTATTACATTCCATTGCAGCTGCAATTTCCTCTTTTGGTAGCTCTAAAATTTCAGCTAATTCTAAGATTCCAATTTCTTTATTGTTTTTATCGAAATATTCTTTTTGTAAAACCTTTATTTTTTGACTTAGTTCCTTTGTACTTCTGCTTACTTTTATTAATCCATCATCTCTTACAAATCTTCTTATCTCTCCTAATATGTATGGTACTGCATAGGTAGAAAGTTTTACTTCATACTCGCAATTAAATCTTTGTATTGCCTTAATAAATCCCATTGCTCCAATTTGGTATAAATCCTCAATTTCATAACCTCTTCCTTGAAATCTTTTTACAATGCTCCAAATAAGGCCATTGTTTTGTTCAATTAATTTAGTCATAATTTGATTATCACCGCTCTTGAGCTGCACGGATTTCTTCTATTTTATTTTCATACATATCAAAAGCTCCTTTTCTCAAGTAATTTACTTTTTTTTCTTTGTTTTTTAATCTTCTTGATTATTAGAGCTTATTTGACAGCAGCCAATTTCTTCTATTTCCTCTTCTTGTTTTATTTTCTTTTTCATCTTTACTTTTGTTCCAAGACCTAATACCGACTCTACCTTCATATCATCCATAAAGCTTTCCATAATAGTAAAGCCCATTCCAGACCTTTCCAAATCTGGTTTTGAAGTATATAGTGGTTGTCTTGCCATTTCTACATCTTCAATTCCTTTTCCATGGTCCGTTATTTCGATTTCTATTGTGTCTTCTTGAATTCTTGCCTCTATTTTTATTGTTCCTTCTTTATTCTCATATCCATGAATAATACTGTTTGTAACTGCTTCTGATACCGCTGTTTTTATATCCGCTAACTCTTCTATTGTAGGGTCTAATTGTGATGCAAAGGCTGCTACTGTAATACGTGCAAAAGCTTCATTACAAGATTTACTTAAAAATTCTAACTTCATTTCATTTTCATATCGACTATTCACTTCTTATCCTCCTTAACCCGCTTCTTGTATTTTTTCAATGTCTGTACAAATTGGTATAATCTTTAAAATTCCACACATTTGAAATACTTTTTTTACACTATCTTTCACATGACATATCTCCAATTTTCCACCAAACATATTTGCTGTTTTATATCTACCGATTAACATTCCTATTCCGGCGCTATCCATAAAAACAACTCGATTAAAATCAAATACAACTCTTTTAGGCATATATCTCTCAATTTCATAATCCGCTCTCCTCCTTAGTTTTTCCGCCACATGGTGGTCAATTTCTTCCGTAATTTCTAGCAACAGCAATCTGTCCTTCTCATAATATTTACTATTCAATTTATGCTCCCTCCTTTTTGGCTTGTCCATGTTCTAATTATATCTTAACTGGTAACTTTTTCCTATAGCGAAACATAGGAAGTTTTAGCAAAACATGGGAAGTTTTCGACATTTTTTCGCATAACAAAAGACAACCTACTTCCATAAGTTGTCCTTCATATTTTTGATTTTGTTTTCTTTATGCAGTTTCTAAACTATTATAGTAGGAAGTATATAACTTGGTGTAATATCCCTTTGGATTTTGTAATAACTCTTCATGATTTCCTTGTTCAATGATTCTACCTTTGTCCAAAACGATAATTTTATCAACATTTACAATAGTAGAAAGTCGATGTGCAATAAAGATAGAGGTTTTCTTTTTGGATATAATATCAACAGATTTTTGGATGTGTTGTTCTGTATGAGTATCAATATTTGCAGTTGCCTCATCTAAAATAAAGATGCTTGGCTGATGAGCAAATATTCTAGCAAAAGCTAATAACTGTTTTTGTCCTGTTGAATACGAACTTCCTCTTTCACTTGCAATAGTTTCCATCCCCTTTGGAAGTGCATTTACAAAACCTTCTACAGAAGCAAGTTTGATCGCATCTTCTATTTCTTCGTCTCCTATTGGTTCATTTAATGTAATATTTTCTTTTATACTCCTTGCATAGATAAATGGATCTTGTAAAATGGTACCTATCTTTCTTCTTAAATCATGAATATTAATTTCTTTGATATTCACCCCATCTAATAAAATTTCTCCTCTTTGTATTTCATAGAATCGGTTAATAAGGTTTGTAATTGTCGTTTTACCAGAACCTGTTTTACCGAACTAATGCAATGCTTTGTCCTGGCTCTATTGTGAAACTAATATCTTTTAATATCCACTCTTCTCATTCATTACCGCATCCCATGCATAACTACTCACTAATTTTGACTTACCTGGATACATGCCTTCAGCTAATTCTTTAGCTTGATCTCTTGTCACATAATTATATACCGTATTATTTTTCTTACTAACTACCTTATCTGTTATTGGGTCATTTTCACTTGTTCTTGCTATATTATTACTATTTCCTGCTTCGAAACGTGCGATATAGAATCCTCCATTTTCGTTAACACTATTTTGTAAAGTAGTAACTAATTCTTCGAAAAAGTCAGAATAGTTTCCAGCTTGCTTTCCAAAATCTTGTCTTTCATACTTTACCTTAATTCCATCTACCGGTATCCATACAAATTGATTTCCTTCTGTATCCTCTATTACTGCTCCTTCTTCTATCTTTCCTTCTACATAATGGAATCCCTCTGGTATTTTATCTTTTATTTCTTCTGGCACTAATGTTCCATTTAAATGTTTTGCAATTTCTTCTTCTGCTAAATTCATCGTATTTAAATCATTTTGTATTCCCTCATCACTTTTCCCTTTTGCTTCCTTTGTCTTTCCAATTAATCACTTTGAGTTACAAAATATATCGTAACCCCTGCTAAAATAGTTCCAATATTATTTATTTTTAGACAACAAAAAGACAGGCTTCTTATCTGAATCCTATCTTTTCCTTATATTCTAAATAAGCCAAACTATTTTATAGCTCTGCTATTATTCCTATTCTATTTTCTTGTTGGTTTAAAGGATAGCGCTCTCTACAGTACCAATGTTTTTACGTACTAGCATTACTTCTTACCCTTTCTTCTTTATTTTCTTACTTTATTATTTTTTATTTTTATTTTATCTATTTTTAACTTTTACGTCAAGTTTTTTATTTTAAAAAAGAAAGATTGGAAAATCGCTTTTCTTCTCTTTCTTCCTTTTTCTACATCGCAGCTAATCTTTCTACTACTTCTTTTAACATTGCTTGATAATTTTCTAGTTTTTGTTTTTCTTCTTGTATTTTCTTTTCTGGTGCCTTTGTTACAAATCCAGGATTAGATAACATCTTTTCTCCTCTTTGTACTTCTTTTTCTAATCTTTCTTTTTCTGCTTGTAGTCTTTGTTTTTCTGCTTTAATATCAACTAGTTCTTCAAATGGAATAAATAGTTTCATCCCATTTCCAATAACGGAAATAGCATTTGATGGAATTCCTTGTTCTGTTTTTTGTATTGCTATTTTCTCACTAAATCCTAATTTCTTTACGAAACTTTCTGATTTTTGTAAGATATCTACATATTCTTCTGTTACAAAGATAAGTTCTGCCTTTCTCGAAGGATGTACATTCATCTTTGTTCTTAAGTTACGAATTTCTACAATTATCTTTTTGATTTCTTCTATTTGTTTTTCTTCTTTTGGAAAGTTTAATTTTTCATCATATTTTGGATAACTTGCTATCATAATACTTTCCTCTGTATCATATAGCTTGGTATAAATCTCTTCTGTTATAAAAGGCATAATTGGATGTAATAGTTTTAAACTATCTTTAAGAACTCTATTTAAGATATATTGTGCTTGGAATCTAGTTTCATTTTCTTTGTTATATAGTCTCGTTTTTACAATTTCAATATACCAATCACAGAATTCATTCCAGATAAATTCATAGATTTTTTGGCAAGCAACTCCAATATCGTAATTATCAATATTACTACTTACTTCTTTTGCAAGTGTATTTAGTTTGGATAATATCCACTTATCTTCACCACATAATTCTTCTAAATTTATTTTTCTATTTTCATCAAAATCTTCTAAGTTCATTAATACAAATTTAGATGCATTCCATAATTTATTCGCAAAATTAGAAGCTGATTCTAGTTTTTCTGGCATATATCGTATATCATTTCCAGCAGAAATTCCTAGAATTAAAGAGAAACGTAAACTATCCGTTCCATATTTTGCAATGATTTCTAATGGGTCAATTCCATTTCCTAAACTCTTAGACATTTTTCTACCTTGGCTATCTCTCACAATTCCATGGATAAATACATCTTGAAATGGTTTTTTACCAGTATGTTCAAAACTGGAGAATATCATTCTTGATACCCAGAAGGTAATAATATCATAAGCCGTTACCAAACAATTCGTTGGGAAGAAGGTTTTATAGTCTTCTGTCTCTTCTGGCCAACCTAATGTAGAAAATGGCCATAATGCTGAGCTAAACCAAGTGTCTAGAGAGTCTTCATCTTGGTGAAAGTGTGTGCTACCACATTTACTACATTTTTCTGGCATATCAGCTGCTACCATAATTTCATTACAGTCTTCGCAATAATAGGCAGGAATACGGTGTCCCCACCATAATTGTCTCGATATACACCAATCCTGAACATTTTCCATCCAGTGAAAATAGTTTTTATCAAATCTCTCTGGGATAAAGCGAATATCACCATTTCGAACTGCATCAATAGCTGGTTTTGCTAAATCCTTCATCTTTACAAACCATTGCTCGGATATTTTAGGCTCTATAGTATGATGACAACGATAGCATTTTCCTACATTATGGGTATAGTCTTCTATTTTTACTAAAGCACCAATTTCTTTTAATCGTTCTACAATTTTTTCTCTTGCTTCTAGTAATTCCATTCCTTTATATTCTGGAAGTAAATCTCCCATTTTAAAGTTTTCATCAAATACTTCAATAATTTCTAGATTATGTGTTAATCCTGCTTGATAATCATTTGGGTCATGTGCTGGCGTTATTTTTACACATCCTGTTCCAAATTCTCTTTCTACAAATGGGTCTGCAATAATTGGAATTTCTTTATTCATAATTGGTAAAATACAAGTCTTTCCGATTAAATCTTTATATCTTTCGTCAGATGGATGTACCGCTACAGCGGTGTCTCCTAACATAGTTTCTGGTCTCGTTGTTGCTACAATAATGTATCTATCTTTTTCTCCCGTTACTTGGTAACGAATATGCCATAAGTGCGTTGGTTCTGTCTCATATTCTACCTCTGCATCAGAAATTGAAGTATTACAATATGGACACCAATTTATCATTCGTTTGCCTTTATAGATTAAGCCTTTATCGTATAGAGAGATGAAAACTTTCTCTACTGCTTTTGAAAGACCTTCATCCATGGTAAATCTTTCTCTATCCCAATCACAAGAACAGCCTAATTTAGCAAGTTGTTTTTCAATAGTTCCTCCATATTCTTCTTTCCATTCCCATGCTCTTTTCAAAAATCCTTCTCTACCTAACTCTTCCTTTGTTTTTCCTTCTGCCTTAATACTAGCTACCAATTTTACCTCTGTAGCAATAGCCGCATGGTCTGTTCCTGGTACCCATAAGGTATTATATCCTTGCATTCTTTTATATCGAATTAATAAATCTTGTATGGTATTGTCTAATGCATGACCCATATGAAGTTTTCCTGTAATATTTGGTGGAGGCATCACAATACAATAACTTTGTTTTGTTTTATCCATACTTGGTTTAAAATATCCTTTTTCTTTCCACTCTTCATATCTTTTTTCTTCAAATTCCTGTGGATTAAATTTGTCTGTTAATTGATGTTTACCTTCTTTACACATATTTTTTCCTCCTTTTTTTGAAAACAAAAAACCTCACCCTATTCTAAGGGTGAGGCTACTTTTCTCACGGTACCACCTTAATTTAAATAGTAAAAGCACTTGTATTTATATCTGTTCTTGTATTTTTACTATCTTTCTCTTCTCCTGTTAACGCTGGAATAAGCGGATATATTTACTCTTCTTTCAACATATCAACTCCAAAGCTACCTTCCATATACCTTTTCTTTAGAAGCTTTCAGCCGCTGACTTCTTTCTCTTTTTAAGTAAGTATATATGTACTCCTCTTCTTCTCTGTTTTTATTTTTATTTGCTTTACTTTGCTTCTCTTTTTGTATATGTTTATAATATTAGCATATTTTTTTAAATTATGCAAGTGTCATTTTTTCATTTAAATAACTGTTTTTGCAATATCTATATGAAATTTCCTATACAATAAAAAGTGCCAGATTACTGGCACATCTTGGGATATATTTTATTGCTACTCTAGATTGTACTTATCATACTCATCTGGCATAATAGGATAAACAGCTTTTGAGGTTACCTCTTCTCCTTCTTTATTTTTTGTCATTTCTGTTCTTACAATAAGTTTACAGATATCAGCTTGCTCAAGCTTTGGTGAAAGAGTGTTTTCAATAATTGTAGTTATGATTTCTTCGTTTCCTTTCTCTTCTGGGAATGGTACACTTACTATTAAATGTTCTCCATATCTATTTTCTCCCTTCTTATCTGCAATTCTTTCCTTTATTAGCGTACTAATATTTACAAAGAAATGATCCCTTTGAGATTGTGCTTTGTTTTCTTCGGCTAAATTTAGAAATTCCTCTGTAGACATATGAGATAATCGACTCTCTGTATAATAATCTATATGAGTAGTCTTTTCCTGGCTACACCCTGCCATGTTCACTAGAAAAAAACATATAAATAAAATGATAAAACACCGCATTTTCTTCTTTTGCATATTATCCCTCCTAAAGTTTTACCATTTTTTATTATACTACTTTTTTATAGTATTGTAAATTGCTCTAATATAATATTCGCTTGACTTTAACTTATATCTTTTTTATAATTTTATAAAATTGATAAATACTCTATATAAAGGAGAATTCTCTCTATGAAAGTATTAAGCGTAATTGAGCCCTGGGCAACTCTTATCAAAGAAGGAAAAAAGAAGATAGAAACAAGAAGTTGGAAAACTTCTTATCGAGGTGAACTATATCTTCATGCTAGTAAAAAAGTACTAAAAAAAGAGTCTCATATTATTGAACTATTAGAATTAATTCCTAATGTTACAATGGGATTTGGTAACATCATTTGTAAATGCAAATTAATAGATTGCGTATATATGGATGAAGAATTCTTAAATAAAATCAAAGAAAATAAGCAGGAATATTTATGTGGTGTATGCATGGTTTTTAGAGGAGATAGAACCACTTGCATTTCCTATTGCTGTTAAAGGTCATCTAGGTATTTGGAATTACAATCCCTAGAACTAAGCAAAACGACAAGATTTTCTTCTTGTCGTTTTGCTTTTTCTATTTCTTCTCTATACAATATAAAAAAATAGTAAGCCTGCACCAATCATTGTAAGAACAAATCCAAATAATTTTAAGCCTAAAGAAGCATCATTTTGGTCTCCAAATCCAAATAATTTTTTGGTAAGTATTCTAGCATCATATATCATAATTACTCCTATTAAAGCAACAATACTTCCTATTAAACATATAATAACTTTTCCCATATTCAACATCCTTTTTCTTTTCTATTTCGACTATTTTCATCTTAGCTAGTTTCCTTCTTTTTGTCAAGCTTTCTTTATATTTCAATACGATTCTTGAATTTTTTATCTACCAATTTCTTTAAGCTCTGATTTTTTTCTTTTTGTAATTTTGGGTCTTCTTCTACAATTTTGATTGCTAATCCTTGTACTAATTTTAAAATCGGCATATCTTCAAAAAGATTTGCAATTTTAAATTCTGGTAGACCATGTTGTCTTGTACCAAAAAATTCCCCTGAGCCTCGAAGCTCTAAGTCCTTTTCTGATATTACAAAGCCATCATTGGTTTGTACCATAACTTTCATTCTTTCACGTATTACTTCATTGTTTCCTTCATATTTTAAAACACAATAGGATTGATATTCTCCTCTTCCTACTCTTCCTCTTAGCTGATGTAATTGCGCTAATCCAAATCTCTCTGCATTTTCTATTACCATAATACTAGCATTTGGCACATTCACGCCTACTTCTATTACCGTTGTTGAAATTAGAATATCAATTTCTCCGCTTCTTAAATTTATCCATTATCTCATCTTTTTCTTTGGGTCTCATTTTTCCGTGTATATATTCTACTCGATAGTCTGGAAATATCTCTTTTTTATATTTTTCTGCTAATTTTAAAACAGATTTTAAATTTAGCTCTTCCTTATCTTCTACCAAAGGACATACAATATATGCCTGCCTTCCTTCTTGAATTTGTTTTCTGACAAAATTATTAACTCTTCCTTCTAAATTCTTACGAACGGCAAAGGTCTCTATTTTCTTTCGATTTGGAGGCAGTTCATCAATTATAGAGATGTCTAGGTCTCCATATAAAATCAAGGCAAGAGTTCTTGGAATAGGAGTAGCTGTCATAACTAAAACATCTGGGTTATTCCCCTTTTCTGCAATGATTCCTCTTTGTCTTACTCCAAAACGATGTTGTTCATCTGTTACAACTAAACCCAATTTAGAAAATACTACATTTTCCTGTAATATAGCATGTGTTCCTATTAAAATATCAATTTCTCCGCTTCTTAGTCTTTCTTTCATTAATTCCTTTTGCTTCTTTGTAACACTACCAATTAATAGCTCACAGCGAATTCCAAAAGGTTCTAGTATTTGTTTGAAGCTTTCTAAATGTTGACTTGCTAGAATAGCAGTAGGTGCCATAATAGCTACTTGATATCCGGATTTCACCGCTTTATATGCTGCAATCATTGCCACAATGGTTTTACCACTTCCAACATCTCCTTGAAGTAAACGATTCATTGTTTTGGCCTTTTCCATATCTGTATCAATTTCTTCTAATACCCTTAACTGCGCTTTTGTTAATTGAAAAGGTAATTGATAAATAACATCGGACATATGTACTTCTTTTGAAAAAGCAATTCCTTCTGTTTCTTTTGCATATTGATTTTTTAAAGTAAGGAGCGCTAACTGCATAGCAAATAGCTCTTCAAAAACTAGTCGTTTTCTAGCTTTTTCAAAAGACAAAAAAGTATCTGGAAAATGTATTTGATGAGTAGCTGTATTTAAATCCATCAAATGATAATCTTTTCTTATTTCTTCTGGAAGAGTCTCTTCTATTTTTTCTTCTACTAATCCTAAGCCATTTTCGATAATTTTTCGAATTGTGGCTTGTGATAATTGTGCTGTAAGTGGATAAATTGGTATGATTTTCCCTGTATTTTTACTACTACTTTCATTATCAAATACAGGGGCTTGCATATCAATATTTCCATATTTTTTACTGACTTTTCCGTAGAACTGATAGATTTGCCCAGGTTTAAAATAATTCTTTATATAGCTTTGATTGTACCAAGTAATCTGACAAGTACCACTTTCATCTCTTACAATTAGTTTGTATAAAGTAAATCCCTTTCGAATACGTACCTCCGATATTCTAGATACTGCCATTGCTCTAATAAGTGTTTCTTCCCCATCTACCAATTCTGCAATCGGTTTTACTTTGCTTCTATCTTCATGTTCTCTTGGATAATAGCTAATTAAATCTTCTAATGTATAAATTCCTAGTCGATTTAACAATACTACTCGATTAGGACCTACACCTTTTACATATTTAACATCTTGTGATAAATCTGCCACAATTTCCTCCTTATGACAAAAATTTCTCTATCTGTATCTTTTTCGCTTTTTTCTTTTTACAATATATCACAAATTTTCCTTCTTTTAAAGTTGTTTTTAAAGATTTAAAAAAAGAAGAAGCTTATTACAAATTTGTAATAAGCTTCTTTGTCTTCTTACCTACTTATAAGAGCATACCCTAGATATCCCCAATATATCTCTGCATCTTTTCTGGTCATCTTTGTTTTCTCCAATAGTTCACTTGGTTTAAATCGAAAATCCGCATAATTATCAATTGTCTTTTCAATAAAGCTTTTCACTTTAAACGCTCTTTCTATTGATGATGTTTGATTAATAATAGCAATTAAATTCTCTAGAATATATTCCCTCAATTCTGCTGGTGGTGTCATATCTTCATTATATTCCTCTTTCAAGTACTGATAAATCCTATCTAAATCTGATTTCTTTGCTATCATTCTCCTAATTGCTTCTTGAAAAGATATCTGGTCCTGTTCTTTTTCTTCTTCTAGTAATCTGTTGTTCCGATTATGGGTCATGGTAAGAAAACCTCCTTTCTGCTACTAGCTATTGCTCTACTACTATTTTATCATATCTTTAATGTTTTTTCTATCTTTATTGAATATTGAATCTTTTTTCTATTTTATCAAATTCCTTAAAGCTCTTACTTTTTAGAAATTCTAAAAAAATGCTTGTAATTTCCAAAAATATATGCTAGAATAATTGATAGTCAGTCTAGAAACATATATGGGAGGTGCAAGACTAATGGCAAAATGTGAAATTTGTGAAAAATCTTTAAGTCACGGAAACAAATTAAGTATAACTCGTTCACATATTAGTAAAAGAACTACTAGAACATGGAAACCAAATTTAAGAAAAGTAAAAGCTATTGTTAACGGAGAACCAAAAAGAATAACAGTATGTGCAAAATGTTTACGTGCTGGAAAAGTTAAAAGAGCTTAATTCTTAAAATGATAGATACATGATAAAGTAGGAATATCCTACTTTTTTTGTGTTGAAAAAAGGAAGTAACCAGAATTTAAAATTGGTTACTTCCTTTTATGTAGTAAATTAATCTTTGATGCCAAATATTAATTTTACAAACCCCCTTAAAAATTTAGGAACTTTTTTTACTACCACTGTCATCTTTATCCTCTCCTATCTTTTTCTATTCTGCTAGCAAGAAAGCCACGCGAAGCCAACTGCTAATATGGTTATACCTAAAGCAAATAGCCAACCTGTAATAGGAAGTAATAGAACGAGGAGAATTCCAAGTCCGAAGTCCCATCAAGCATACTCCAATTGTTTTTTTAAAAGCACAAAACATAATCTATTACCTCCCTTTAATATATAGTATGTAAATCTTTAAAAAAAGTGACTCTGTCTTTATTTATTCTTCGTCTTTTCTTTTGATCTTCTTTTTTATTTCATTGTTCTTTTCTTTATTTTATGCTATGATAAAATTATAGTTATAAAATAAAGAGTAAAATTTATATACCAAATTGAAAATATCAGAAAGGAACACAAACTATGAAAAAAAGCGAAGTAATTTCATTAATTGAAGATTTAAAAAGAATATATCCAGATGCGAAATGTAGTCTTGATTTCACTACTCCTTTTGAAATGTTGATTGCTGTAATCTTATCCGCTCAATGTACAGATGAAAGAGTAAATAAAATAACTCCTAACATTTTTTCTAAATACCATACACCAAAAGACTTTGTAAAAATGGATATATCAACTTTAGAAGATTTAATTCATCCTTGTGGTTTCTATAAAAACAAGGCTAAGAATATTAAGAAAACAGCAGAAATTTTAGTAAATCAATATCGTCGGAGAAGTTCCCCATACAATGGAAGAACTAATGTCTCTTCCTGGAGTAGGTAGAAAAACAGCTAATGTTGTAATGTTAGAAGCTTTTAATATGCCTCAAGGAATTGCAGTTGATACACATTGTAAGAGAATTGCAAATCGTATTGGTCTTTCCAAAGAAATAGAACCAGAAAAAGTAGAAAAGGATTTATTAAAACAAATTCCTAAAGAATACTACAAAGATATAAACCATATTCTTATTTGGCATGGACGAAATATTTGTACAGCTCGAAATCCAAAATGTGAAACTTGCCCTGTTCGTAAATATTGTAAAAATCCAGTAATTTTAAAGCCTGATAAGAAAGTAGTATAAAATTTCTTAAATCTTACATACTACTTATATAAGAGGTGATTATTTTGACAAACATTAATTGTTCAGCAAATTGTGTTTATCAAAAAGATGGTAAATGTTCTTTAGAACAGATAGCCTCTCAAAAAGTAACACTTAATAACGAATGTGCTTACTTTTTAGAACGCAAAGAAGAAGAGAAATAGTTTTTTCGCTTCTTCTTTTATTTTTTATAGTATTATATATTTATTCCCTTCTCCCTCTTCTTTTAAATTGACAAAGACTTTACTTTGATATATAGTTATTTTAATAAAATCTATATTAGGAGGGTAATGATGAAACAAAAAACGAAAAAAATTGTAGCCACTATCCTAACTATTTTCATGTTATTAGGAATATATAGTTTCGCATATGCTACAGACAATACAGAAACAAATGCATCACAACAACAAAATAGTGCTGAAAATCTTTTACAAATGCAAATTAATGAAGGAGATAAATTCGTTACTGGCAATAATGTTACAGTAGATGAATTGATTGATGGTAATGTATTTGTATTTGCTAATGAAGTTACACTAAAAAGGGAAATTGCCGGAGATGTTTTTATATTTGCAAATAAAGTTAATATCGAAACTGATTTAATTTACAAAAATGTATATATTTGTGGAAATAATGTTACAGTAAATGGTGGTATTTCTGGGGATTTATATGTATGTGCCAACACCTTTGTTCTTGGCAGTGAAGGATTTGTTTATCGTGATTTAAACGCTTTTACGCAATCCACTCAAATTCTTGGAACTGTTAGAAGAAATGTATATTTATCTACTGCTAATCTTTCTTTTAGCAATAATAATGCACACGGTGCTATCTATGGAAATCTAACCTATACTGCAAATAAGCAAGTCCAAATTCCAGAAGATACCGTACTTGGAAATGTTTCTTTTGAACAAGCAAAAACAATCACAGCAAGTATTGTACCTTCCCTTATTTCTGCATTAGTATTTGTACTTATTATCTGGGCACTTACCTTATTAGTAGCACCTAAATTCACAAAAGCTTCTGGTATTTTAGTTAGCCAAAAGTTTTTACCAACTATCGGAGTTGGACTTTTAACTTGTATTGGAATTCCAGCTTTATGCCTTCTATTCCTTATGATTCCATATTTACAAGGTATTAGCTTAACTATTTTAACAGTGTTTATATTAGCAATTTGTTTATCTTTTGCTATTACCTGTATTGCTTTTGCAAACTATATTGCAAGTAAATTTAAAACATTAACTTGGTATAAAACATTACTAATGGTAGCAGTACTTGTAGTTGTTCTTGTACTTTTAAAACAAATTCCATTCTTCGGTATATTTATTGAATTCGCTTGTGTTGTTATTGGTTTAGGTACTATGGTTATGAATCTTTTCTATGGTAGAGGAAAACAAAAAGAAAAAGTTTCTAAAGAAGAGAATGTAGCACCCAAAAAAGTAATAAAAGAAAAAGAAAAAGAAGAAGATAAGAAAACAGCAGAAGCTAAAAAAATAGAAGCTCCCAAAAAAGAACCAAAAGAAGAATCAAGGAAACCTACTACGAAAAGGACAGATACCAAAAAAACTACAAACACCACTTCTTCAAAGAAAGCTGCTTCAAAAGGCACACAAAAAACAGATGATAAAAAATAGAATAAAGTAAAAATAAAGTATCAAAAGAACGGTAAATACTTACCGTTCTTTTCACTTAACTTCTTTACTATTTTATGTTATTTTATTCTTTTAACTGTTTAATTGTTTTTTCATAATCTTTCGAATGAAGGATTGCAGTTCCTGCTACTAAGATATCTGCACCTGCTGCTTTTAAAATAGATGCATTTTCTACATTAATTCCTCCATCTACTTCAATGTCTACTTCTAATTTATTTTCTTCAATAAATTCTCTTAGCTTTCTTATTTTTTCTATCGTATCTGGAATTAAAGTTTGTCCACCTTTTCCAGGTTCAACAGTCATCACTAATACCATGTGAATATATGGTAAATATGGGTATATTTCTTCTATTTTAGTATCTGGCTTTATGGAAAGCCCTACTTTACTGCCACCTTCTTTTATTAGTTTAATGTATTCCATTGTCTTTTCTCGTGTCTTAGTTGCTTCTATATGAAATGTAATACTATTAGGCTCTATTGTTTGATAATCATATATATATTCTTCTACTTCTTCAACCATTAAATGTATATCTAATGGAGTTTGAATAATACCATTTAATGTAACGGCATATTGAAACATATCTTCAGTGGTATCTTTCTTTACAAATTTTCCATCCATTACATCAATATGAAAATAGTCTGTGTGTGCTACTTCTAAGTTATAGAAAGTTTGCATTGATTTTTCTTTTTCTACATTTAAAATAGATGTGGATACTTCTACCATTGGTGAGCCTCTCTTTCTTTTAAATCTTCATATATTTTTTGATATCTTTCATATCTTTCTTTTGCAATTTTTCCTTCTTCTACTGCTTCTTTTATGCCACACTTTCTTTCTTTTATATGTTGACATCCTATAAATTCACAATTTGAAATATAGGGAGTAAAGTCGATATAATATTGTGCTAATTCATCCGATGGAATTTCATAAATATCAAAAGTAGAAAATCCAGGAGTGTCTGCTATATATGTATCTTCTTCCAATTCATATAATTGAATTGCTGTCGTGGTATTTTTCCCTCTTTTAATTTTCTGACTTACCTTTCCTTCCTCGGTTATATTTCTTCCAAACAACCCATTAATTAAGGTAGATTTTCCGTACTCCTGAGTTGCCGGAAAAAGCACTGATATTTCCTTTTAAATATCTTTTTAGTTTCTCTATTCCTTCTCCTGTTTTCGCATTTGTTTGAATAACAGGATATCCAATTTTTTCGTATAGTTTTTTAATTTTATCAACTCTTTTATCCTTATCTAAATCTATCTTATTTATTACAATGACAGGCTCTAAGTGTAGATATTCTGCAAAAACTAATTGTTTATCCAGTAACCATAAATCTGGTTTTGGCATTTCTGTAGAAAGAACAAATATTAATTTCTGACAATTGGCAAGTTTGGGTCTTTTAATAAAAGTAGTTCTATTTTCTATTTCTTCGATTACTGCTATTTTCTTTTCTATATCCGCTATTTCTATTTTTACCCTATCTCCTACTACTGGAGAAATATCTTGTTTTTTAAACTTTCCTCTTGCGTTACATGCATAATCTATTTTTTTATCATTTTCTTTTACTTGTACCATATATTGATTGGCTATATTTCCAATAATAAATCCTTCTTTTCGCATGTATCCTCCTCTTATCTTTCTTCTAATTCCTCTTCCTGTGTTTTTAAATTTTTTCCAATTTCTTGTTTTTCTTCCTTAGATATAGTCATTAAATTTTCTCCGGCTTCTACTTTGACACTTTCTACTAATTGCTTATCGTGTGCTAACAGTTCTGCCATACGTACTTTGGCTGTTTGTGCGCTAGCCCCAGCTTCCAACATTAAAGTTTGTTTTCCCAATAGTTTTTTTAATTTATTAATAAAAACTTGTCTCTTTTCGTACACTTCTGTTAACTTCGTTTGAATTTTCTCTACTATGGTTACATGATTTTCTTCTACTTCTTCTGTTTGCATATTCTTTTGTATTTCTATTTCTTTCATTTTCTTCTCCTATTTTTCCCTTTTACTCTAAATAGCAAAACGGCTATTTAGCACAATAGCCGTTTCCTGTCTATGTGTATTATTTATTCTTCTTTACTATTTCTATTTCTTATCCAAAAGTATATGAGGTATCAGAATTTAGGTTCATCACATGACTTTCGCTCCAGCTTCCTCCTGCATTATCTGTAATTTCAACTTTTACCGTTACTTGACCTACTCCTGTAATTTGTCCTGATGTTGTTCCATTTTTATCAACATCTGACCTACTAAATCCAGAACCGCTTCCGGATTCTATGCTTACTACAACTTTTGCTTTCTTTTTACTATCTTCTATCGTCTCGTCTTCTTTATCATATCCACCTGTTATTTTCTTTAAGTTAATAGTAATATTTGCTGTTTTATTTTGTGATACTTTATTTACCGTGATTACTACAGTCGTTCCTTCTGCTACTGATTTTCCTGCATCAATACTCTGTTTTAATACAATTCCATCCTCTTTTGTCGTATCTTCTTCATAAGCAACATCCACTTTTAAATTAGCAGAAGATAGTGCTTTTTTAGCATCCGCTTCAGACTTTCCAGTTAATCCTGGTACTTGTGTTTCTTTGATTCCTGTTCCACTACTTACTGTAATAGTAATTGTTGTTCCTGAAGGTGTTTGGGTATTGGCATCAATATCTTGTTTAATAACAACTCCTTCTTCTACTGTTTTGCTGGTCTCTTCTTTGGTCTCTACAACTAATCCTAATTTTGTTAAAGTATCATATGCTTCCTCTTTTTTCATTCCAACTACTTTAGGAACCATAATACTTTCTTGTCCCTTACTAATTACTACTTTTATGGTACTCTTTTCCTTTATTTTAAAGTTTTCGATATAGGTTGGGTCTTGTGATATAACATAACCTGCTGGGACATCATTGCTGAATTCTTCGCTTTGTACTTCTAGTTTTAATTTTAAGTCTTTTGCTTGTTTTTCTGCCTCCTCTTTTGAGACTCCCACTAAATTAGGTATTTGTACATCTTTTACTGTTGTTAAGTTTAATACAAGTGCAGTGATTCCAATTGTTAAAGCAAGTAAAGCAACTGCTCCAATAAACATAGATAATGTTTTATGCTCTTTAATAAATTTCTTTAATTTACTTTGCTTTTTATTATTTTTCTTTCCTCTATTTTCTGGGTCTTTTTCTTCAATATCTGCGTCATACAGACTTGGAATTTTTTGTGTTGGAAAATCATTTTCTTCATTTGGGATAACTACAAAATTCCCATCTGGGTCTTTTAATGCTCTACTTAAATCTCTTAACATTTCGCTTGCACTTCCATAACGTAAACTAATGTCTTTTTGCATTGCTTTCATAATAATTTGGTTTACGGCTTTGGGTATGTTTGGATTTATTTCAATCGGTTCAACTGGTTTCTCTTGCATATGTTTTAATGCCACAGATACTGGAGTATCTGCATCAAATGGTACTTTTCCAGTTACCATCTCATACATAACAACTCCTAGTGAATACAAATCCGATTTTGCATCTGTATAACCACCTCTTGCATGTTCTGGTGAAAAATAGTGAACAGAACCTATTGTTGTTCCAAAAGCTGTTATGGTAGAATTAGATACAGCTTTTGCTATTCCGAAATCGGTTACTTTCGCTATCCCATCTTCTGTAATAATAATGTTATGTGGCTTTATATCACGGTGGATAATTCCATGTTTATGAGCTGCTTCTAATGCAGATGCTACTTGAATTGCTACATTAACAGACCATTTCCAAGAAAGTGCTCCATCTTCTACAATAATTTGTTTTAGCGTTTTTCCTTGTACCAATTCCATTACGATATAGTAAAGATGTCCATCTTCTACTCCTACATCATAAACAGATACAATATTAGGATGTGTTAAACTTGCTGCTGACTGTGCTTCTGTATTAAATCTTTTAATAAATTCTTCGTCTGTTGTAAATTCATCTCTTAAAATCTTAACGGCTACAAATCGATTTAACACTTTATCTTGTGCTTTATATACGGTTGCCATTCCCCCATTTCCTACTTTTTGTAGGATTTCATATCGATTTCCTAATAGTCTACCTTCTAAATTCATATTTATCTCTCCCTTAAACATCTATGTTTTTCATTTGCTTTTTTGCAAAATTAGGTAATTTTCTCTCTACTTTTTTCTTTTTATTCTATTTCTTTTTCACGATTTTCCTCTTCTAGTTCTTTTACTTGTGATTCTCTATCCACGATTACAACCGTAATATTATCATAGCCTCCTAATTCATTAGCTCGATAAATTAATTTACTAGCTGCCGTTTCTACATCTTCTTTTACAATGGTATAGATTTCTTCATCTGATATCATATTGGTAAGTCCATCTGAAGACATTAATAAGATATCTCCTTTTAGAAATCCTTTTACAAAGACATCAGGTTCTACATAAGAAGTACAGCCAAGTGCCCTAGTTAACATATTCTTCTTAGGATGAGTGGATGCCTCTTCTCTTGTGATAGTTCCATCTCTTACTAATTTTTCAACATAACTATGGTCTATTGTTAATTTTCGAATAAAATTTTTACGAATTCGATAAACTCTACTATCTCCTACATGGCCAATAAATACTTTATTATTATATATTAAACAAACCTCTAAAGTAGTACCCATTCCTTCTAACTCTACTATTTCTTTTGATTTCTCATATACTACCATATTGGCATATTCCATTGCACTTTTAATTAGCGCTAAAATAGATTCTCTATCATGGGCAATTCCGTTAAAGTTATTTTGGATATAGCTTTTAGCAGCGTTTGTTGCAACGCTACTTGCTACTTCTCCTCCTTTATATCCGCCCCATTCCGTCTGCTAATATATATAATTTAACACTATCTTCTGGCTGTGAGATATAGTAATAGTCCTGATTCATATCTCTTGCTTTTCCGATATCTGTTTTAGCAAAAGCCTTCATCTTTTCACCTCTGTTATTTTAAATTTTTCCTCCTTAGTTGTCCACACGCTGCATCAATATCAGAGCCTAGTTCTCTTCGTATTGTTGCAACAATTCCATGATTATTTAAATAATCTCTAAATTGGATAATATTTTCATTTTTACTTTTTACAAATTTTCCATTCTCTATTTTATTGATAGGTATTAAATTTACATGTGCAAGCATTCCATGTAATAGTACTACTAGTTCTTTTGCATCCTCTAGATTGTCATTATTATCTTTTGCTAATGCATATTCAAAAGATATCCTTTTATTCGTTTTTGCAATATAGTCCCTACAAGCTTGCATTAATTCTTCAATTGGATAGCGAATATTGACTGGCATCATTTTGCTTCTTTTTTCATTATTCGTAGCATGTAAAGAAATGGATAGTGTGCAAGGAATTCCTTCTGAGGCAAATTGATAAATTTTAGGTACAATGCCACTTGTTGAAACACTAATATGTCTTGCCCCTATATTTAATCCCTTTTGATTATTTAAAATACGAATTGCATTCATTACATTATCATAATTATCAAAAGGTTCTCCAATGCCCATGAATACAACATTGGAAATGGTATAGCCCGTATCTCTTTGTACAGCTAATATCTGTTCTACTATTTCTCCACTTGTTAGATTTCTTTCGAATTTAATTCCGGTAGAAGCACAAAACTTGCATCCCATTTTGCAGCCTACCTGTGAAGATACACATAAGGTTCTCCCATGATGGTATTCCATTAGAACTGTCTCAATAGCATTTCCGTCCAAAATATCAAACAAATATTTTTTAGTTCCATCTTTTGATTCTTGTTTTTTTAAAATTTTAAAATTTTGAAATTCAAAAATCTCTTTTAATTTTTCACGTAATGCTAAGGATAGGTTTGTCATTTCATCGAAACTCGTTACTTCCCCTTTATATATCCATTGAAAAATTTGCTCTGCTCGATAAGGCTTTTCTCCTATCTGTTTTAATTCTTCTTTTAATTCTGGTAAATTATATGACTTGATATTTTTCATTTTCATTCTTTCTATCTCTAATTTTAATTTGTCACTCTTTTATTTTCTGCTATTTTTACTTTTTATTTATATCATACTAGTGTTTTTTTTTCAATTCCTTTCTATAAAAAAGTAACTTTTCCATTTATCTATATATTTTCTTTATTCCTTCTTTTTTGATTTGTATCGTTATGTAAGCTGTGGTATACTATCATTTGTATTTCTATCGTAGAGAATATATGTTGCTATGTATAGCAAGAAAGGAGATTATATATGCGGTTTCACTCATTAACAATAGGATTATATACTTTACATTCTGCGAAAAAAGAGGAATCATCATCTTCTTTTGACAGATATTGCATCACTGCATCAAATGCAACTGAAGGTATAAAGGAATTTATTATTTTTTTTCGAAAGTCTTATTGTACCATATGGCCTTATTTAGACTTACCTTTTTGGGTAAAAGATGCAGGAAAAGGCAGAAAAGTTTGGATTATTCGGGGCTCCTATTATACCTCTCGAAAAAAAGATTCTCCCTGTCAAGATTTATTAGATTCTTTAACGGTTGTATTAGATGCTTCAAGCGTAAGACCTTTAACAAAAGAGGACGGAAAAGAAATCCTTACAAAATTAAGTCAAGGCTTATCGATTGCAGATAAATATCAAAAAGAATCGGCATAATCCTAAAAGAAACCAACGATTTTTGATTAAAAACGTTGGTTCTTTTTTTATTTTTGTATTTGACATACTGTAAGTAAATTCTTTGTAATTTTTACTTTAATTTTCTTTGTTAGCATAAACTTTTAGTAGGGAAATTTTAGAAAAAAATTGAATAAGAGATACCGATTTGATAGAATATTTTTAGCAAAAATATAAATATTCAAGGAGGTATCTCTTATGTATTCAATTATACAAAAGATTTATGAGAAAAACAACAAAATTTTAAAAGAAGGTGTAAAAAAAGTTTTAAATGGAGATGATGTAAGTTCTTTAACTGGTGCAATCAAAGACTTTACAGATGTTTTAGGAAAAGAACTTTTTTCTGAAATAGCAACACAAATAGAAAATTTAGTATTTGAAGACTCAAAAAGAAAAAATCAATATGAAGCAATAAGATTTGCAGATAAAAGTTTAATAACAAAAAACGGAAAAGCAAAATTTGAAAGAAGATATTACAAAGATAAAGAAACAGGAGAAAATGTATGTTTAACAGATAAAGTGTTAGGAATAGAAACAGGAGAAAGAATAGACAAAAAAGTAAAAGCAGAATTAATACAAAAAGCAAGTGAACAATCATATAGTAAAGCCGGAAAATTAGTTGTACCAGAAATGGAAATAAGTGCAACGACAGTGATGAAAAATGTAAGAAAAAATGAATGGAAAATGGAAATAGAAGAACGAAAAGAAGAAGATAAAATAAGGTCAAAAAATATATACATACAAGTTGACGAAGATCATGTTAAAGAAAGAAATAAAAAGGGTTGTACAATATCAAAAATAATAACAATATATACACGAAAAAGGACATTAACGAAACCAGAAAGAATACCAGAAGTAAAACAAGTAAGAAAAGAATTAGTAGATAAATTCACGTTTTCAGGGCTATACAAAGATACCCAAGAAATGTGGGAAGATGTAGCGTACTACATAGAATGTACATATAAAAAAGAAGAAATAGAGACAGTATTTGTTATGGGAGATGGAGCATCATATATAAAATCAGGAACAGAATGGATAGGAAAATCAGTATTTGTGCTAGATACGTTTCATTTAGAAAAATATATAAACCATTTAAATTACGATGAATATTTAAAAACAAAATTAAAAGAAGCAATAGACCAATATGACCCGATAAGTACAGAAAATATAATGAATGAAGCAATAAAAAAAGTAGAACAAGAGATAAAAGAAGATGAAGGATTAGGAAGAGATACAAAAAGATTAGAAAATAGACTAAAGAAAGTAAAAGAGACAAAAACATATCTAATGAATCAATGGGACGGAATAGAGGCACATGATAGATACAAAGATAAATTAACAGGATGTTGCCAAGAAGGGCAAGTACATCATACATTATCAGAAAGATTAAGTACAGATGCAAAGGTATGGAGTGAAAATGGAATAGATGAAATGAGCCAATTAAGAGCATTTACACAAAATAAAGGGGATATCTACCAAAAAATAATAGATATATCAACAGTAGAAAAAAGAGAAAAGAAAATAGAAAAATTAGAAAAAAGGATAAGAAAAAAAGCAAATAAAAAAATATTTGGAACAACAGGAGTAAAGATACCGATATCAAAAGCAAGAGACGAGTTGTATTATGAATTGAAAAATATTTGGTATGGGAATGCAGTGTAAGTATTGAAAAATAAATAAGAATATGATAAAAATAGCCTATGAATAGGTTTATTAAGTGAACCTAAAAATATAGAAAAATAAAGATAAAAATATAAAATCAAATAGGAATCTCGAAAATCAAGAAACAAAGTTAGTTCAAGATTTTAATGAAGATAAATCCTACTAAAAATTTATGCTATCATTTTCTTTATTTTACTTTCTTTTTTTTGCACAATAGCATATAATAAGGGGCAAAGAAATACATAATTATGAATTTCTCTTTAAGATATTACACAAAGAGGTGTTAATCAATGTCAGAAAAAACATATAAATTAGCAGTAGTAGGAGCTACTGGTTTAGTTGGTAGAACTGCTTTAAAAGTCTTAGAAGAGAAAAATCTTCCTATTTCCGAGTATGTTTTCTTTTCTTCTATTCGTTCTGCCGGTACTTCTCTCTTTTTTCAAGGTAGAGAATATATCGTAAAAGAATTAAAGGAAGATTCTTTTGATAATGCTGGATTTGATTTCGCTATTTTTTCTGCTGGTTCTAGTACAGCAAAAAAATTCGCACCTATCGCTGCTGCAAATGGATGTATTGTAGTAGATAATAGTAGTGCTTTTCGAATGGAAGAAGATGTTCCTCTTGTTGTTCCAGAAGTAAATCCTGAAACGATTTTTCAAAATAAAGGAATTATTGCAAACCCTAATTGTTCTACTATCCAAGCAGTTGTTGCTTTAAAACCACTAGATGATGCTTATCATATTAAACGTATCGTCTATTCTACTTATCAAGCAGTTTCCGGTGCTGGTAGATTAGGGGTAGAGGATTTAAAAAATGGCGCTAAAGGTGAAAAACCTTTGAAATTCCCACATCCCATTTACAATAATTGTCTACCACATATTGATGACTTTCTAGAAGATGGCTATACCAAAGAAGAAAAGAAAATGGTAGATGAAACAAGGAAGATATTAAAAAGACCAGATTTAAAAATAACAGCAACAGCAGTAAGAGTACCTGTTTTAAATTCTCATAGTGAATCGATTAATGTTGAATTTGAAAAAGATTTTGATTTAGAAAATTTAAAACAAAAATTAGCCAATTTTCCTAACATTGTTGTATTAGATGATGTAAGCAAAAGCATTTATCCTCTTGCGGTAAAAGCTACTGGTAGTGATGCAGTATATGTAGGAAGAATTCGCCGTGATACTTCTGTTCCTTCTGGTGTTAATTTATGGGTAGTAGCCGATAATATTCGAAAAGGAGCTGCTTCTAATGCTGTACAAATTGTAGAAAGAATGATAATTCAAGATAGATAAAAATATATAAAGAATAATGATAAGAATAGTATAATAAGGATTCCTTTTCATTATTCTTTTTTTCGCTATTTTCTCTCGTTACATTGACAAATTCATACAGATATATTAAAATGTTAGACGAAGCTAATAAAAAGTAGATATAGAAATAAGATATATATTAGGAGGAAATTATGTTAGAATTAAAAAATATAACATTCAACCGTGATAATAAACAAATTTTAGATAATATTTCTTTTACCATTGATAATCAAAAATTTATTGCTATTACTGGGCCAAACGGTTCTGGCAAATCCACTTTAGCCAAAATCATTATGGGAATTGAAAAACCGGATAGCGGAAAAATTCTTTTTGATGGTAAAGATATTACTTCTCTTTCCATTACGGAAAGAGCCAAACTTGGTATTGGATTTGCTTTTCAGCAACCCGTTCGTTTTAAAGGTTTAACAGTAAGAGACCTAATTGAAATTGCTGCTGGTGGACATGTTACTATGTATGAAGCTTGTGATTTCTTAGCAGATGTAGGATTATGTGCGAAAGAATATATTAATCGTGAAGTAAACAGTAGCCTTTCTGGCGGCGAATTAAAACGTATTGAAATTGCTATGTTAGAAGCCAAAAATTCAGAGTTAACCGTATTTGACGAACCAGAGGCTGGTATTGATTTATGGAGTTTTAATAGTTTAATTAACGTTTTTGAAAAAATGCATGAAAAAACAAAAGGTTCTATTATTGTTATTTCTCATCAAGAAAGAATTTTAACGATTGCAGACCAAATTATTCTATTAGTAGACGGACAAATTCAAGCAATTGGAAAGCAAGAAGAAGTCTTACCAAAACTATTAGATATGGAAAGACCATGCAGACATATCAAAAAGGAGGAACATGCAAATGGATAGTTTAACACAAGATATTCTAAAAAAGATTGCAGATATCGAAAAAACACCAATAGGAGCATATAACCTTAGAAAAGATGGTCAAGGTGTCGACAGACATACAACGGCTAATATTGATATTATAACGAAAGCCGATAAACCTGGTATTGATATTATTGTGAAAGAAAATACAAAAGGAGAAAGTGTACATATACCTGTTGTTCTTACCAAATCCGGTCTTACCGATGTTGTATATAATGACTTCTATATTGGAAAAAATGCAGATGTAGTAATTGTTGCAGGGTGTGGTATTCACAATTCTTCTTGTGAAACTTCAGAACATGATGGAATTCACCGTTTCTTTTTAGAAGAAGGTGCTAAAGTAAAGTACATTGAAAAGCACTATGGAGAAGGAGATGGAACAGGAAAGAAAATTTTGAATCCACAAACTATTATCCACTTAAAAGATGGTGCTACCTTAGAAATGGAAACGACTCAAATTAAAGGTGTTGACTCTACTATTCGTGAAACCAATGCTACTTTAGATGGAAAAGATACTAATCTTATTATTACCGAAAAAATCATGACACATGGTAATCAACTAGCAAAGACAATCTTCCATGTAGATTTAAATGGTGAAAATTCTAGTACACATGTTACCTCTCGTTCTATTGCGAAAGAAAATTCAAAACAACATTTTCTTTCGAATATAAATGGAAACAACAAATGTTTTGGGCATGTAGAATGTGATGCTATTATCATGGATAATGCAAAAGTCATTTCTACTCCAGAAATAACTGCAAATGATATTGATGCTAATCTAATTCATGAAGCTGCTATTGGTAAAATTGCAGGAGAACAGTTAATCAAATTAATGTCTCTTGGATTAACAGAAAAAGAAGCTGAAGAACAAATTATTAATGGATTTTTAAAATAAAATACTCAAAAATAGATAAAAAAAGAAAAAGAAACTTTAAATATCTAAAGTTTCTTTTTCTTTTTATCTATCTTTTTATTTTAACATTTTATTTTCACTTTTATTTTTTTGTATCTCTTTTTCCATTATCTCGTATACTCTATCCTTTAGTTCTAAAACGGCTTCTCCTCTTCTTAGTTTTTCATCTGGATATATTGGTTTTAGTACTTTTGCTTTTATACATGGCTTACTTTTAAAAAGTTCCCACATATTCGTTGGTTTTTCAAAGAGATATACAATCGGAACAATTGGAACATTATTTTCTACTGCAAACTCAAATGCTCCTTTTTTAAACTTTCTTAATTTTGTACAATATGGCCAAAGAGATGCCTCTGGATAAAAGTGTACTGTTTTCCCTTCCTGTAATAGTCCGTTTATCGCTTTTACAAACTTTTTCTTTGCTTCTACTCCATCTGGAATTGGTATCGCATTTAATAAACGAATTAACCAGTTAATGATAGGAATTTCCATATTACTCTTTAAAGTTGGGAAATATGTCTTACGTGGTGCATTAATAATCGCATTCATTGTACAGTCCATTGGATGTACATGATTCGATACTGTAATTTTTCCAGCTTGAATTCCCTCTACATTCTTTTCTCCTTCAATAGAAAACCCAAATGCCACTTTATTAAATACAAATAGAATTGGATAAATAATAACATATAAAATAGTAGAAAGAATTGTAAAAAGATATCCCCTTTTTACAAAAGTATAGTTTTCATCTATCTTTGCATGTAATGGAGACCACATATGAAATACATGGCTATTTTCATTCTCTGCTAGTTCTTCTCTTGCTTCGTATTCTTGTACATTCATTTTATTTATCGCACCCCTTTATTTTCTACTTCTTCTATTTTTATTATATCTTTTTTTCTGTTCAAACACAAGTAACAAATCTCGCTAAATACTAGAGAACCTATATACCTGAAAAAGCTATGATACTTATATATTGTATTGCCTTATTTATCTACCAATCACACCCTCTATAAAGAAATTCTAGCGTACATATACTAACAAACTGATACCTGGCACCCAGAGCCATTGGTTTTATAAAAGCATCATCACACGCACGATTAACATGCCTCCATTATTCTGTCTCACTTAACCCCTATTCTTTATTTTACACCACAAAAAGATAGGGGTCTTATTTGAATTGAAATGCTCATTTGAATCCTATCTTCTCTTTTTATATTTTAAATAAACAAATTACGTCAAGCCTTTCTTTTACTCTTTCCAATTTGCTAAGTCTTGAAATACTTTCAAATGTATCTCTTCATCCAAAATAATTCGATTTAAAGTAGCTCTGATACTTTGATTTCTTGTATGCATCATTGCTTTTTTATACCCCATAATCGCTTCTTTTTCTAATTCTGCATTGTATAGCATTGTTTCTTTCCTCGTACCTGTCTTATATCTTACATTATGTGCACTCCATGTTTCTCCTAAACTATTGACATATTTAGGTTCTAGACCTAATTGTTTAATCAAAGAACCAATTACTTCCATATGTTTCATTTCCTGTATTGCAATTTGTAGTAATAGCCTACTAATATCTTGATTTTCTATTTGAATATGTTCATATACATATTGGGTAATTGCAGAAAGTTCTCCTAAATTTCCTGCAAAATCCTCATACAACATTTTGGCATAATTGGTACTCTTTTTAATATTTTGTAACTTTGGAAATGGCAACTGTTTATTTGCCTCTAACATTTCTTTTAGTTTGATATATTCCAAATTCAATCCCTCCCTCTTATGCCTATATTGTATGCAATCTTTCTTTGTTTTGTGAAAAGTTAACCAATACTGTAAACCTCTCTTCTTTTAAATCTTGTATTTCCCTCTTTTATAGTCCTCTGCAATTCCTTTGAATATCTTTTTATGTACCGTTTCATCTAATATAATTCTATCTAATAAATCACGAATACTCTTATTGTCTGTATAACTTTTTTCAAATTCATAATTATCAATTGTATTCTGCTCTTGCTCAATATCATATTCCATTGTTTTTAAAATATCCTTTGTTACATAATTCAATCGATCTGCACACCAAAACTTACCAGTATCATCTCGGTATTCTGGTCTATCCCCTAGTTGTTTAATCAATCCTCCTATTAAAACCAAATGATGTATTTCAATTTTCGCTATTTCTAACATAATCTCTTTTAAATTCTCATCTTCAAATTGAATATGTTGATATATATATAAAGTGACAGCCGTTACTTCTCCTTCATATCCGCCATAACTACGAAACATTCTATCTGCCAAATCTCTATCTGGTTTCACATTACGAAGTACTGGATATGGTACATATTGCAAGCTATCTAACAGCTCTTTTGCTTGTTTACATTTCATATGTTTTCACCTCTCTTCTCATATATATGAGAAATTTTCTCTTTGATTCCTTTTTTCCATTCTCTGAACTTTTTTACTAAAAATTTTAAATATAACCCTATATTTTTTTAGTTTTCTATTTCTTTTTTATTTTCTTTATCATATAATACAAAGAAGAAAGAATATAATTATATTTTTTTGGATTATTAATTCCTTTTAAGGAGGCCAAAGAATGAAAAAGATTATTTTTAAAGGCTGTGGAACAGCTATCCCTACACCTTTCACAGAAAATGGTGTAAATTTTGAAGAGTTTGGAAAACTAATCGAATTTCAAATTCAAGAAGGAGTAGATGCCATTATCGTTTGTGGTACTACTGGTGAATCTTCTACTATGACATTAGAAGAGAAAAAAGAAACGATAAAATTTGCAATCAAAAAAGCTAATAGACGTGTTCCTATCATTGCAGGGACTGGTGGAAACAATACCAAGTCTGTTATTGAAATGACAAAATATGCAGAATCTGTTGGAGTAGATGGACTTTTAATTGTTACCCCCTATTACAATAAAACGACACAAGCTGGTTTAGTTGCTCATTATCAAGCTGTTGCAAAAGAAACTACACTACCAATTATTCTTTATAGTGTTGCAAGTAGAACTGGTTTAAATATTACTCCAGAAACTTGTTTAGAATTATCCAAAATTCCAAATATTGTAGCAATTAAAGAAGCAAGTGGTAACATTTCACAAGTTGCTAAAATTGCATCTCTTTGTGGAGATAACTTACATATTTATACTGGTAATGATGACCAAGTATTACCTACTTTAGCTCTTGGGGGATTAGGAGTCATTTCTGTTATCGGAAATTTAGCCCCTAAAAAATATCATCATATGGTACAAAGCTATTTCGATGGAGATACTTCTACTGCAACCAAAATCCAGTTAGAGAGTATTCCTCTTATCAATAGTTTATTTAGTGAAGTAAATCCTATTCCTGTAAAAGCTGCTTTAAATCTAATGGGTTATCAATATGGAGTTCCAAGACTTCCTCTAGTAGAAATGACAGAAGCAGGTAAAGAAAATTTACGTAAAGAACTAAATGCTTATGGCATTGAAACGAAAAACTAAAAATTCTATTAAAAGTATTAAAAATTTATTAATTTAAAAAGGGGACAAGAAAATGCGTGGTATAATGAGGATACAAATAAAAAATAAATGCCATGCATTTTCATATAATATAAAATAGATGGCAATATAAAGGGGTATTTTAATGACATTAGATACAAACGAAATTTTAGCAAATCATTCAGAATTTGCTCTTATTATTCAAGAAATATTAGAAAATGAAACTGTGCAAAAAATGAAATTATATAATCATCACTATAATACAACGTGTTTTGACCATTGTATTCACGTAGCTTATGCAAGTTATTGGATAGCTAAAAAACGACGTCTAGATTATGTGTCTGCTGCAAGGGCTGGAATGCTTCATGACTTGTTTTTATATGATTGGCATGAAAAGCAACCAGATACAAAAGGTTTTCATGCTTTTACTCATGCAAAAACAGCTTTTGGAAATGCAAATAAACTTTTTCATCTAAATCCAATTGAAAAAGATGCTATACTAAAACATATGTGGCCAGTTACCTTTTCTTTTCCTCGTTATCAAGAAAGCTATATCATTACACTTGCCGATAAATATGCTGCTCTTCGCGAAAGTTTTGACGCGTATAAACGTAATTCTAGACTTCAAAAGCTATATCGATATAGTTATGTATTTTTAACTATGGTAATTTTAAAGTTTATATGATAAAATACAAAATAGATAGGAATATCCTATCTGTTTTTCACATTATAGAAATGAATAGGAGGAATTATTATGATTAAAGTTTTTGTTAATGGTTGTAATGGAACGATGAGTAAGCAAGTTTTATTGGAAATAAATAAAAGTGAAGATATGACAGTAGTTGGGGGATTTGATAAAGAACCTAATAAAGCATATGACTTTCCTGTATACACAGATATTAATAAAATAAAAGTAGATGCCGATGTTATTATTGACTTCTCAGTTCCATCTGCTACTTTAGAAATATTAACTTATGCCAAGAAATCACAAACCCCTATTGTTATTGCAACTACCGGTTTTTCTAATACAGACCTTCTTATGATAGAAGAAGCTTCTCATTCTATACCAATTTTCCGTTCTTCTAATATGTCTTTTGATATTGCTGTTATGAAAAAAGTAATCGCTTCTCTTTCTCATATTTTAGAAGGAACCGATATTGAAATTATAGAGACACATCATAATCGCAAGCTGGATGCTCCTAGTGGCACTGCTCTTGCTCTAGCAGATGCTATTAATAAAGAGTTTGATAATTCTTATGAATATGTGTATTCTCGTCATGAAAGAAGAGAACCAAGAAATAAAAGAGAAATTGGAATTTCTTCTGTTCGTGGCGGTAATATTGTTGGAGAACATTCTGTACAATTCTTCGGTCCTTATGAAACTTTTGAAATTAAACATATTGCACATTCTAGAAGTGTTTTCGCACAAGGAGCTATTAAAGCTGCTAAATTCTTGATTCGTCAAAAGCCAGGGAGTTATTCTATGGAAGATTTAATGGATATCAATATTGACTAATTAGCACAGCTGGAAGACTAAATATATTTAAAGAAGGAATCAAGTTTGACTCCTTCTTACTTTTTTAAAAAATATTTTTTATATTTAAGGCTTCTTTTTCTTGAATATGTTCTAATAAATATTTTGCTTTATCTATACTTTCTATTCCATTTTCATATTCCTTTGTTTCAATATTTGCTTTTACACTTACTAATTCCGTTTGAACTTTTTCTAATTCATCATGCTCTATATAGTAAGAAAGCTCTTCATTAAAATCCGTCCATTTATGAAAAGTCTCTTCTATCTCTTTGGATAGTGTCTCCTCGTTTTTCTCTTTCTTTCCCATCTCTATTCGTAAAGCTTCCAAATCTTGGTTCATTTCCTCCACACTTTTTTGCGTATAACCTCTAGTAGCTAAGTTTCCCAGCAATATAGCAACAATGATAATACTTATAATAATCGTTTCTTTCCACATAATCTCTTCTTCCTTTTCTATGATTTCATCTTTTCTTGACAAAAGATTTGTCCTTTCCCATCCAAAGTTACAATCAATGCATCTTCTGGATTTATATGAAACTTATTTACTTCTTTCTTCAGCCAACTATAGTTTTTTCCTATTTTCTTTAAATTATCACCCATTACTTTTCCATCAATTACTAAGTCATAAGCAAGACCTTCATAATCTGGAGTTATATTAAAGTCTTCTGGTATTGTCGTTCTCTTCTCCGGTTTTTGAATGACTGTAACTTGTCCATTGGTTTCTAATATTGCATATTCCACATCTCCTATATTAAAGATATTATTTCCCCTTAATCTTTCTTGTAATTCATTTACTGTAAATCTTTCTTTTTTTAAAGCTTTTTCATCAATTCTTCCTCGATAAATTAAAATAGCTGGTTTTCCACATATAATCCCTCTTAAATGTATGCTTTTCATATTAATAATAGAGATAACAAGATGCATTACCAATAGCCCTAAAATCGGAATAATACCGATTGGAAATTGGTACTCCTACATCTGTCATAGGAATTGATGCCAAATCTGCAATCATAATAGAAATAGCAAGCTCAAAAGGTTGTAATTGTCCTATTTCTCTCTTCCCCATTAATCGCATCACGAATAACACAACGAGATATAGTACAATAGACCTAATAAATGTAATTAACATATCTTTCCTTCCTTTTCTATTTTCTTTTATTTTAATTCAAATTTATTTTGATTTTATTTGATTCTCTTTTGTATTTTGTTCTATATTTGAAAAAAGTATACTTCTTCTCTTTCTTTTTTTATTCTGCCAAAAATTATAATAAAAATTACGAATAGAAATTTTTTAAATGTTCATACTATAAATAGCCATCAAAAAAAATGATAAAATACATTCTTATTTAGAATAGGAGGACTGAAAAATCATGGATAATAATGAACATGCTCGGAAGTAATTCCCGTGGAGCAAGTACAGTATGGCAAATCGTAGGTAGATTAGTTACAGCCGCAATTGTTCTTGCAATTACTGCCTTTTTTACACCAGGATTTACAATTAATAATATTTGGGCATTAGCTTTAGCTGCAGTGGTTCTTACAGCTCTTGATTATATTATCACGAAATTTACTGGATTACATGCTAGTCCATTTGGTAAAGGGTTTGTGGGCTTTGTATTAGCTGCTGTTACTTTATATATCACTCAATTTGTAGTAGCTGGATATTCTATATCTTGGCTTGCTGCTATTATTGGTGCTGTTATATATGGTATTGTCGATTATATTATTCCTGGCGAACAAGCAATGTAACAATCTTTAATAAGGGTGTCCTAAAATAGGAACTTAACGCCAAAAAATCCAGCTCGATAAGAGTTGGATTTTTTGTAAAATTCGATTTTTCCAAAGATTTCTTATGAATATTCTGCTCTTTTTCCTCTCATTTTATATTAGATTTCTACTTGCTACGTATTTTAATTGTCATAATTTTTTAAATCGTATTTATCTATTTCCTTGTGCTTTGTGCACTCTCTTTTATGTGTGCAACTACTACAGTCAAATTTCTAAAGGTGAATGTTTTCCACTAAAATCACTATTTTTAAGTATTGATTTATCAGTATCTCTAACTATTTTTATATCCAAAAATTCAACTCTTATCGAGCTGGACTTTTTACTTCTAGGGTTCCTATTTCAGGACACCTTCATGTCTCTTTCTAATTTTTTACAAAATTAGAAAGTCGCACTCAAGCGCACGTAGCCGCCGTTATAGACGCCGCCGAAGTCCATATAACCGCGGCCGAAGCGCGCGTTAAATGCGCGGAAAGTATCGTACTGGGCGGAAGACCAGTAGTCGTCGCTAAGCCCTTTGTTTGCATAATTTTCTTTTGTTATTCCTAATTCTTCTGCAAATGCTGACCATTCGGCTCTAGAAGGTACGAACCATCCATTTGCAACTTGTGACTTTATTTGTCCCCACATATCTTTGTTATTTGTAGATTGGTCTTGTTCTCCATATGCTTTTGCATCCCATTTAGCTATCATTGCATTTGTATTGGCTTTTCCTGTTCCGAAATCTCCTGATGTTGCAGTTGCATAATCACTCATATTTCCATATGCAGCATTATACCAGTCATAAAGTGTTCCATTTCTTTTTCCGTCTATATCTGTTAATGCCATTATATAAAATCTATCTTTCCCTGTTCCTGTTGGTGATAGTACGTCCTTCGTTCCAAAACTTCCTTCGTAATTTGTCTTGCTTATATAGTAGTCTTTAACCCCTTCAGCAACAGGTATTGTGTAATTACCATCTGAATCATACCATTGTCCATCTCCTGTATTTCCTTTTGCTAAATCTGCATATATTATTCCGTCAACTGTTCCGTCTGCATTTATATCTGCATAATATCCTACATATGACTCTGTTTTTGAAATATTTTCTACTGTTTCTTCATTTGGTAAATATCTATTTAATTCACCATATATTTCATTTAACGTATTTAGTTCATTTTGTGTCGCTTGTTCTGATTTGTTTTTCGCTTCTTGTGTTTTTTCGATTAATCCACTATTGACTGCAAAATATATGGTTACCCCTGCTAAAATAAGTAAAATAATGATTGTTACGACTAATGCAATTAATGTAATACCTTTCCTTTCTTTTAAATTTCCCTTCATTTTCATTCCTCCTCTGTTTTATTTTTTATATTAAAATTTAATAACTAATTAAACGCAAAAAAGACAGCAACAAAAACCTGCTTATTTCAGATTTTTATTACTATCTTTTTTATTCCATATATTATCAAAGCTATTTTTTATAGTAAAGTATAGCTCTCTAGTGTTTGTAGTATTTGCTGACATACATATTTTCCCTTCTTTTACATCTTTTTTCTTTTCTTTTTTAACTATATAATTTAAACTTCAATAAGTCAATTTATTTTGCTTAATTTCTCTAATATTAAAATTATTCATAATCTCAACTCACTAAAATTATAATTTTTTATTCTAATGCAAACATAACTTTTTCATAATCTTTTACATAGTATCTAATATTAGTTCTACCTTTTTACTTTCATTCGCCATAATAAATTCCACTTCTGCCTATATTATATAAGATTATTTTTTATATGCAATAAGCCAATTTTATTTATATTTAATTTTCTAAACTTTATTTAATTGCTTATTCTAACCTTTTATCTTTATTATCGTTAAAAGAATCTTTAATATAAGTATTGTATTCTGTTTATTAATAGTAGTCTTGTTTTCCTTCTTATCTTCTAATAATAATAAGCAACTATTGAATCTTGATAACTTTTTCCCGCATTTCTAAAATAAAAATTCTCCGAACAGAAAATTCACAATAAAGTTTTTGTAATAATTGATTTTAAAGTTTACAAGTATTATTTTTCCGAGTAAAAATAATGAATAATGAAAATAAGTAGAATTCGATAATGCCAATACTTACAAATAATTTTAGATAAAAATAAAAAAGTCTAAATTTATTTAAAATCCAGGCTTTTTTGCTGCGGATGAAGGGACTATATCGCTTATTTCTAATCATTTGCCTTCTCCTTGTTGATTTAATTGTTGAAGTAGAAAAAATTAAAATAAATTATATATCATGAAAATTAATTATTATAAATTATTTATAATTTGTCTTTCCAATTACTAGCACCATATAAAACTCTTACAACATTTACTATTTTATCTTTATCATTAATACAATAAAAAGCAATATAATTTTTAATAATTAATTTTCTAAATTGGTATGGTTTTATTACGTTATAATCAATAACAGGAAATTTACTAGGTTGATACTCTAATGATGTGAGCTCATTTTTTATTAATTTAGCATATTTTTCAGCAATAGTAGGCTCTAACAACTCATATTTAATATAACGAATAATATCTTTATAGTCGTTTTTAGCTTGTATGGATAATTGTACCTTATATTTATTCAATAGTATGACCTCCTGCTTTTAATCTAATAAAATTTTATTAACTTCTTTAAAAGCTTCTTCAACAGAGCATACTTTTCCTTCTTCTGTATCCTTCATTCCTTTTTGTAGCTTAGTTAATAAATCTTTGTCACTTTTTATAATTAAGTTACTTGGAGCTTTATCAAATGCATACATAAATTTAAGGTATTCTATATATTCAAATGCTTTTATTGAAAGTTCTTCTGGTAAACTTTCAATTACATTATATAATTCTTGTTGTTTCATTGTCATAATTACATCATCTCCTATATTAGTTATTATACCACATTTTCACTTTAAATTACTATAATTTTTACTATTATCACAAATTTATTTTTTACAACTTGTTCAAGCTTAAATTTTGTGAGCTTTAGCTTACAAAATTTAATTATAAAAATATGAGCATTAGCAAATATTTTTATAACACGATTACAATATTTTATTTATTGAGCATAGTCGAAATAAATTAAATATTAATCGTGCTATAAAAGATAATTGATAAAATTCGCAAGAATTTTATTATTTATCTTTCTAAAAAAGGGTTGTTAGGGAAAAGGGGGGGCCCTGGCCATACAGAACGTCTGTGACGTTCTAGTATGTTAGAAACTAAAAAAGTTATATTCATGAAAATTCAGAGGAGATATTTTAATTTAAGTAAGCCTTCGAAGGCTATCTTTAAAAAAGAGGAAATAACACTCAGTTTTATATTGCTCAACTTTTGACAATACCAATTAATTTGGGTGGAGCAACCACTTTCATTATATTAAATTTCTTTCATTTAATTAATAAAAGTTTGCTAATCTTACCCTTTGGCGGATATAGCCTTCTCTATCGAAAGTAACCATTTCTCTATATCTTTGTCTATTTCTAATTGTCTCCTAATTAGTTCGCTTATTTCTCCTGGTGTTATCGCCCTATTTACCATGAGAAATCTTATATCTGTCCATATTTCAATTTTTCATAACTTCTTTTGCTTTCAATAGGCAATCAAATTGTTGATTTTTATTTTCTAGCATAAGTGCTTTAATTGTATATTTTTCTACTTCAAGAAGATTTTTGTTCAAATCCTCTTGAACTGAAACTAGACCTTTAGCTATTCCTCTTCTTGTTATTCTATCATTTATGAATATAGCTAAATCATCTATTTTTATATGTATAGGTGCTTGTCTATTTCTTTGATATATTTCTTGACTTATTTTCTTATTTGCATTGTCTACTTTGGTCTGTGTCCAATGATTTTTCTTTGGCTTGTTTTGTTCTTGCATTTTTTCTTTCTTCCAATTTATTTTTATATTGCTCAAACCAAGAACTTCTTACGAAGTTCATCTTGGTTTGAGCTTTAAGCGTTATTTACATAACGCTTTTTCTGTTTCTAATTTTTTACAAAATTAGAAAGTCGCACTCAAGCGCACGGAGTTGTTGTCATAGACGTCGTAGTTGCCCATAGAACCGACGCCGAAGAACGCGCTATACGCGTTGTTCGTACCGCTCTGGGCGGAAGACCAATAGTAGCCTTTAAGTCCGTAGTCACCACAATTGCCTGCCGTAACTTCCATTTTGGTAAACGCCATATCCCCAAATGTTGCCCATTCTGCTTTGGACGGTACAAACCATTTATTTAAGTCCCATGTCTTTCCTGCATTATCAGCTTTTTGTATTACTCCCCACATATCTCTATCATCTTGAGGACCATATTTTCCATTTTCACCTTTATTCCACTCTGCTATCATTGTTGTAGTATTTGTTTTTCCTTGTCCAAAATCATTTGTTGAACTACTTATTGTATTATCTAGTTTTCCAACTGCTGCGGCATACCAACAATAAGATGTTCCTGGGTTAAAATCTTCTAGTGCCATTACATAAAATCTATCTTTTGTTCCACTTCCTTCTATTGCTGTTAATACTGGTTTTGTCCAGTTATCGCCGAATCCTGTATAACTATCACTACTTACATAATAACTTTTTAAGCCTTCCGTTACTTGTGAATATTCATAACTAGACCAACTGTTACTATTCCACGTTCCACTTCCTCCTACTGCTAAATCTGCATATATTATTCCATCAACTGTTCCGTCTGCATTTATATCTGCATAATATCCTACATATGACTCTGTTTTTGAAATATTTTCTACTGTTTCTTCATTTGGTAAATATCTATTTAATTCACCATATATTTCATTTAACGTATTTAGTTCATTTTGTGTCGCTTGTTCTGATTTGTTTTTCGCTTCTTGTGTTTTTTCGATTAATCCACTATTGACTGCAAAATATATGGTTACCCCTGCTAAAATAAGTAAAATAATGATTGTTACGACTAATGCAATTAATGTAATACCTTTCCTTTCTTTTAAATTTCCCTTCATTTTCATTCCTCCTCTGTTTTATTTTTTATATTAAAATTTAATAACTAATTAAACGCAAAAAAGACAGCAACAAAAACCTGCTTATTGCAGATTTCTATTACTGTCTTTTTTATTCCATATATTATCAAAGCTATTTTTATAGTAAAGTATAGTGTGCTCTCTCTTACATCCATAAGGCTTACGTCGATTGTTCTTTTCATGTTTCTTATCCTCTTTTGTTTATTGTTTATGTTATATATATTTATATTATACAAATCTTCCCATTTTGTCAATAAACTCTTAAAACTTTTTCATTTATGCTATAAGCATAAAATGTAATTACTTTTGATAATTTATTTTATTTTTTACAATTCTTGCTATTTCGTCTATTATAACTTTATTCGTATAATAATACTTATCATATTTACATCCAAAAGCCTTTTCGACCTTTTCTCATCTCTACATTCTAATTTTCTCTAATTTCTTGTTTATTTTATAATTGTATTTAATCGTATATCTATTTTTTGTTCCATCCTTCTTTATTTGTTTGTCTTTGTCTTGCAATAGCTAATGAATCATCTGGTACATCATCTGTGATAGTAGAGCCAGCAGCTACAAATGTATTTTTACCTAGTGTTACTGGGGCTACTAAGTTGGTGTTAGAACCAATGAAGGAATGCTCTCCAATAATAGTTTTACTTTTATTAAATCCATCATAGTTACAAGTAATCGTACCGCAACCTATATTACTTCCTCCACCAATTTCACAATCTCCCATATAAGAAAGATGTGGCACTTTCGTTCCTTCTCCTATAATTGCTTTTTTAATTTCTACAAAGCTTCCTACTTTTACTCGATTTGCTAATTTACATCCTTCACGGATATAGGCATTAGGACCGATTTCACAATTTTCTCCTATAACAACTCCCGATTTAATTGTAGTATTGGGGTGAATTACCGTATCTACTCCAATTTCAACATCATCGTAAATATAGGTATTAGAAGCATCTTCTATAGTAACACCATTTTTCATATGTTCGGTATTGATTCTCATTTTCAAAATTCTTGTTAGCATTTCTAATTGAGCTCTATCGTTTACACCTAATATTTCTGTATTATCTTCTACAATAACAGCTCCTGTTTTCAAGCCTTTATCATTCATTATTTTGATAACATCTGTTAAATAATATTCTCCTTGTACATTGTTTGGTTTAATTTCTTTTAGTGCTTTTAAAAGTTCTGGAATGTCAAAACAATAAATTCCTGCATTAATCTCTTTAATCTCTTTTTGTTCTTCTGTTGCATCTTTATGTTCTACTATTCCTTTAATATTTCCTCCCTCATCACGTACAATTCTTCCATAACCTGTTGGGTCCTCATAAATTGCGGTAAGTAAAGTTGCATATTCTTTATTTTCTGTTGATTTTTCAATTAATCTTTTAAGTGTTTCTGGTCTTAAAATAGGAACATCTCCATTTAAAACTACTACCTTTCCTGTTTTTCCTTCTAAATATTTAGTAGCTTGCATAACAGCATGACCTGTTCCTAACATTTCGTCTTGATATGCATATTTTACTGCATCTCCTAAAACTGCTTGCACCTGCTCTTTTGCATATCCTACTATTGTAACAATTTCTGAGCATCCTGCTTTTTCAGCAGTTTCTACTACTCTTTTTACTAGTTCTTTTCCATATATTTTATGTACTAATTTTGATTTTTTTGATTTCATTCTTGTTCCTTTTCCTGCTGCCATTACTAATGCAACTACATTCTCTTGCATGAAAATCACCGTTCCTTTCAAATTTAGAATAGTTTCTTATTTTTCTTTTTTACTATTCTATTATTTCTTTTATTATAATGTGCATTTCTTCTTGGCTTTACAGGGTAATTTTAACATAAGGAAAAAGATATAGCAAGAAATATGTCATAACTTTTCACAATATGTCAAAATAAGAGGCAACTATTGCCTCTTATAGAATAATACAAATTAATCCACCACTTCCCTCATTTACAATTCTTTCTAATGTCTCTTGTAATTTTTCTTGTGCATCTTCTGGCATTCTACATAATTTATTTTGTAAACCTTCGTTTACTAGTTCATGTAAACTCTTTCCAAAGATATTGGATTCCCATATTTTCTTCGGGTCACTCTCAAATTCAGAAAGTAGATAATTAACTAATTCCTCAGATTGTTTTTCACTTCCTACAATTGGTGAAACCTCTGTTTCAATATCAGCTCTTATCATGTGAATGGATGGTGCTTTTGCCTTTAATCGAACTCCAAATCGAGAACCTTGTTTTACCATCTCTGGCTCATCTAATATTAACTCATCCATTGACGGAGTCACAATTCCATAACCTTTTGCTTTTACTTCTTCTATGGCATAAGCTACTTTATCATATTCTCTTTTAACTTGTGCTAAGTTGGTAATAATGGAAAATAAGTCTCCTTCGCTTGTTACTTCTACTCCTGATATTTCTGTTAGAACTTGATAGAATAGCTCTTCTTTTAATTGAATCGTTATTTCTACACTTCCAGTCCCCAAGTTTATTTCTTCTACCATTGTCTTTTCAATAATTTCTGTTTTTTGTATCTTGCTAATGCCACCATCAATTTGTTTTAATATCTTTAAATCTTGAAATCCCTCTTTTATTTCTTGATATATTTCTTTCTTTAACCAATGTTGATCCTCTAATCCATCTACCCATTTAGGAAGGTTAATATTCACTCTTTCAATTGGAAATTCATAAAGAATTTTTCCAAAAATATTCTCTACATCTTCCATATTTAAGTTTGCACAATCCATTGGTATAACTGCTGTTTGATATTTATCTTCTAGTTTTTTTGCTAATTGTCGTGTATATTCTGTATACGGATCTTCACTATTTAACACAATTACAAATGGTTTATTTAATTCTCGTAATTCTTTTACTACTCTCTCTTCCGCTTCAATATAGTCTTCCCTTGGAATATCGGTAATACTTCCATCTGTTGTAATTAATACTCCTATTGTAGAATGTTCTTGAATTACTTTTTTCGTACCAATTTCTGCTGCTTGCTCAAAAGGAATTTCTTCCTCTGACCAAGGAGTTTTTACCATTCTTGGCATATCATCTTCCAAATAGCCAATTGCGTTATTTACTAAATATCCAACACAATCCACTAATCGTGTTTTTAATTTTAAATTATCACCCACCGTAATCTCTACCGCTTCATTTGGTATAAATTTTGGTTCTGTTGTCATAATCGTTCTTCCTGCCGCACTTTGTGGTAATTCATCTCTTGCTCTTTCTCTTTTATATTCATTCTCTATATTTGGAATAACTAACAAATCCATAAATCTCTTAATGAATGTAGACTTACCTGTTCTAACTGGCCCCACAACTCCCACATAGATATCACCTTCCGTACGGTTTGCAATATCTTGATATAACCCTAAATTTTCCATCTATCCTTTACCTCCTAAAAAATGTTTGTACAAATTTAACTTTACTAAATGTATATTAGCTATTCCTTTGCTTTATTCCATCTTTTTTTATATTTTAAAAGTGTTTTTCTTCTATAGCTATTTTTATAAATTTGTTTTCTTTTCTTTTTCCATATATATGGCTAATTATTTCATTTTAGAACAAACTTTTTTTCTATTTTAACTAAAAAAAACCACACTCTCTTTATAATAAGAAAGTGTGGTAAGGAGTTTAATCAAAGGTACGTATCGGTTCAAAAGACCAAGCTTTAATGGTCATATCTATAAGTTCCTTAGCATTTATATACTGAACCCTTATAGAGCTGACAGTATCTGTTACTACAAATTTGTCTTCCTTTACTCCCCAGATAAGAACAGCTTGATTTCCTTTATGGCTCAAACCTCTTTGAAATTTCTTTACAGGAACAAGACACAATACTGGCTTATCTGTAAAAAGAGATTGCAGTATTTCTGTTGCATTTGATAACATTTTACTCTTGATATCATATTCCAGTTCCAAAATGGTATCCATTGCCATATGATGAACCCCAGCCCCATTAATTCGCATCTTTCTTTTTACAATTTTTTTACCTAGCTGCAATAACGAGACCTCTTTTTGGTAATATTGTAAAATGCTATGTAGCGCAATCAGACAGGTTCCACCATTATATACGGTAAGATATTTCTTTTCCCGTTTGTGTCCTTTATTCAAAACCTTGCAGCTAGTCTGGTCAAAACGTATTTGTTTCATTGCAATTCGTCTTTGACAAAAGCGTTTTTTTGGAATGTTCAATTGAAAACTTTTGCTTGTTGGAAATAACTTAAAACTTTCTTTACTCCTAAAAAAACAGTCTTGAATATTTTTTACTTCTTTGCCGTACGCTTTCCAAATTTGTCCGTCAATATTCCCATACCGAAGCTCCTTTGGGTTAATACCTGCTAGTGATTTTATCATGATGAAATTCCTCCTTTTTCTGTTAATAGCCTAGCACGCTATGTATATAGTATATCATAGTTATGTATACTTTTCAAATTACGCAAAAGTTGATACCTAGAAAAGTACTTCATAATCTTTTTCTTCAATTTTCTCATAAACATATCCAACCTAAACCATTTACAATTTTTGCTTTATTCTTTTTAATCTTATGTTAAGTTTTATTTCTTTGTTTTATTCATTTTTATGGATATTTTTCTATTTTTTGAAAATACTATACCAAAGAAGAAATAAATAAGAAAGGTGATACAAATGTCTAAAACAAAAACCGATGGAATGCAAGAAAAAGAAATTAAAAAGTTAAAAGAAAAAAATTCTATCCGTTCTCTTTTCTCTCGTCTTTTTTTCTATCACCCTCATATAGAATATGACTTTACCCTACCACAAAACGATGAAGAAAGAATAACAATTAACCCACAAAATGCAAAAAAAGAAGAATCTTCTAAGGAAGCATCTAAAGAAACACCAAAAATTTATACCAGTTTAGATGTCAACTTAGAATATATGAAAGTACAATATAACAGTATGATTAATAGTGATATTATTATTCGCCCTTTTACTTTAATTGCAAGAAACAAACAATATCATGCCTTTATTATGTACATTGATGGGATGGTAGATTCCAAAACAATTAACGATTTTTTATTAGAACCTTTGATGCTTCGTAACCGTGCTAATATTTATGATACTAATTCTGATAATGTTGTATCCAGTGCTGTTAGTAATAACATAACCGTTCGTAAAGTAAAACGTTTTAATTTAGTAGATTACGTCTTTACTTCTCTTATGCCACAAAATAGTGTAAAGATGTCATCCGATTTTGATGAAATTATTAGTGGTATCAACTCCGGAAATTGCGCACTTTTTATTGATACGATTGATACTGCATTTGATATTGAAGTAAAAGGATTTAAACAAAGAAGTGTTGATACTCCTAATAATGAAATTGTTATTCGCGGTTCACAAGAAGCCTTTAATGAAATTATTCGTACTAATACCTCAATGCTTCGAAGATTAATTAATAATGAAAATCTAATAATTGAAAATATTGAAGTAGGTGCTTTGAGTAAAACAAAATGTGCTATATGTTATATGAAAAATATAGCAAATGATGATTTAGTTGCAGAAGTAAAATATCGTTTAAATAATGTTGATGTTGATTATTTGATTTCTTCTGGTCAATTAGAGCAACTAATTGAAGATAAAAGTTCTTCTAGTCTTCCTCAGGTTTTAGCTACAGAAAGGCCAGATAAAGCTTCTAACTATCTACTAGAAGGTCGTGTTGTAGTTATTGTAAATGGTAGTCCTTATGTTTTAATTATGCCCGGTACTTTTTTGGATTTTATCGCTTCTCCAGAAGATATTAATCTAAAATATCAATTTGCTAATTTATTAAAATTAATACGTTTATTTGCCATTGTTATAACCCTTCTTCTTCCAGGAATTTATGTTGCAATTACTACTTTTCATCAAGAACTTATACCAACAGAACTTCTTTTTGCTATTGTTGCTTCCCGTGAATCGGTTCCTTTCCCTGTTATTTCTGAGATTATCGTAATGGAATTGTCTTTTGAACTGATTCGAGAAGCTGGAATTCGAGTTCCCTCTCCTATTGGTCCAACAATAGGAATTGTCGGTGCGTTAGTTCTTCGGACAAGCTGCTGTGGATGCCAGTATTGTAAGTCCTATTTTGATTATTTTAGTTGCTATTACTGCCATTTCTTCTTTTGCTATACCCGATTTTTCTCTCAGCTTTCACTTTCGAATTGCCCGTTTTGCTTATATCCTATTAGCATTTTTCTGTGGCTTTCTCGGTATAGCATTAGGTCTGTTTGTTCATCTAGCACTTCTTGTCAGTATGAAATCTTTTGGAGTACCTTATTTAGCACCTTATGCACCTATTACCAATGTAACCACAAAAGGTTTCTTCCTAAAACCTATTTGGAAACGTGAAAAAAGAGCTACCTTCCTAGATACGAAACAAATGAAAAAACAAGAACCAATCAGTCGTAAATGGAAATATCAATCAACAAAACAAAATACACCTTAAAGGAGGAAAGAATATTTTATGGATACTTATAAAGTTGGTAAAATAGAAGCAATTTGCTTAATTGCCATTATTATGCTAAATCATATTATTCTAAATTTACCCAAGACCCTTTTAATCTCTACTGGGTCTTCGGCTATTTTAAATGCCATTTATGTTGCTTTTCTTATTATCCTACTTATCTTTATTATTACAAAATTATGGCGTCATTTTCCAGATAAAGATATTCTCGACATTGGAGAATTTTTAGGAGGAAAGAAATTAAAAATATTTCTAGGTATTCTATTTTTCTTATTTTTCTTATACATTAGTGCTATCTTTTTACGCAGTTTTACCACTACTATAAAAATAATTTATTTTGAGTACTTTCCAGTATCTATTTTAGCTATTTTACTATTAGCAGGTGCTTATCTTGTAAATAAATTAGGTACTAAAGCTGTTATTAGAACTAATTTACTTACCGTTCCTATCGTAGCTATTGCCATTTTTATTGTTTGTATTTCTGGTATTAATAAGTTTACGTACCAAAGAATATTTCCCATTCTAGGTTACGGGGCTGAATCTACTTTCCTTAGTGGGATTTCTAACATTTTTGCTTTTAGTGGAATTGCTATTCTTTACTTTTTGCCGCCTATGTTAGAAAAAAAGAAAGATTTTAAAAAGATAAGTCTTATCTCTATAACTATTGTAAGTATTCTTCTTATTCTTAGTGTAGCTACCTTGCTTTTTACTTTTTCTTTTATGACGAAAACGCAAGAACTCACTTCTTTATACATGGAAATTCGAGGAAATAACTATGGAAGTTTATTTGAAAGAGCAGACGCTTTGTTTATCTTTTTCTGGATTTTAGCGATAATTTCCTATTTAAGTGTGACTCTTCTATTTCTTTCTCATATTTTTAAGAAAATCATTCCTATCCAAGATAAAAGGGGAATTCTTTTACTTCTATGTAACCTTGTTCTAGCATGTAGTTTAATTCCTTCTAATATTGCACAAATTCGTTTTGCTGAAATCACTATTATTCGATATTTTAGTTTAATCCTATTATATGGTATTAGTATTCCTATTTTGATTCTAGCTAATCGAAAAGCAAAAAAGAAAAAAGGTTCAATCGTTTATAAAAAGGAGGAGGAAATTCCAGATGTTTAAAAAAATTATTACTTATATTACCATTTTTCTATTTCTCTTTCTCTCTCTCATTAGTCTTTCTGGCTGTAGTTATCAAAATACTATTGATGATTTAGCTTACGTAGTAGCATTAGGATTGGACATTGGAGAAAGTAATAATTTAAAACTTAGTTTTCAAGTATCGATTCCTAGCTCTGGAGGAGATTCTGGTCAAAGTAGTTCATCCCAATCCTCTGATTCTGTAATTAATTCCATTGAATGTACCACTATTGATTCTGGTCTTAATATTATTAATAGTTACATTAGTAAAAAAATAAACCTATCGCATTGCAAAGTTATTGTTTTCTCAGAAGCATTAGCTTATCAAGGTATTTCGAAATACATTTATACCTTACTAAATGATATTGAAGTAAGGCCTGACTGCAATATTATTGTCTCCAAATGTTCTGCTTCCTACTTTTTAAAAAATTCTAAACCGACTTTAGAAAAACTAACAGCACGTTATTATGAAATTGCACCCAAATCAAGTGAATATACGGGATATACTTCTAATGTTACCATTAATGACTTCTTTTCTAATTTAAATGATACTATGGTAGAACCTTATGCCATTCTTGGAAATGTTAATACACAAGAAACGCAAAAGCAGAATGAAAAAAGTAGCTTTGATAAAGATAGTTCCTATACGGCTGGTGAAACTCCAATAGAAAGCAGACCAAATGCTGAAAATATGGGACTTGCAGTTTTTTATGGTGACCGCTTAGTGGGTGAATTAAATGGTATTGAAACTATTTGTTATTTAATTCTTACTAATCAACTGAAAACATGTAATATTAATATTCCAAGTCCCTTTGATAAAGATACAACCATTGATTTAAGCTTAAAGGTGAAAAATCGAACCAAAAACAAAGTAGAGTTTATTAATAATTCTCCCTTCATTACTTGTAAAGTCAGTTTGAATGCCGAAATTTTATCGATGAACAAAGACTCTGAATATCTAGAAGATAAAAATCTAAAAGAAATAGAAGAAGCCGCTAACCGCTATTTAGAAAGTCATATTTCTGACTATTTATATAAAACAGCCCAAGAATTTAGAAGTGATATTACGGGATTTGGTAAATACGCCGTATCACAATTTCCAACCTGGGATAAATGGTCTACTTATAACTGGCTAGATAATTATTGTAATAGTTTCTTCCAAGTACATTCTTCAATTTCTATTCGTTCTAGCCATTTATTGATAAAAACCTAAAAGAAAGGATGATATATGCATGTTTCTTATTATTCTGATTCTAGCAATATATATTACTGTTAAATCTATTAGTTATGCTATTTATGAGATAAAGGAAAATAAAAATAAAATAGGAGGTAGTATTATTATTGTTCTTTCTGTTTTATTATTGTTTGCTACTCCTATTTTAGATTATTTTCGCTAACAAAGAAGCCAGATATTCTTTATATCTGGCTTTTTTCCTTTTTCTCTATTTGGGTAGTTATCTTTTTATTCTTCCTCCCATTTGGCGAATGCAATTTTTCTTAATTCTTTGTTTGCCTCTATTACCTGTACTTGTAATTTGTCTCCAATTTTATAGATTTGTTTTGTTTGTTCCCCTATCAACTGTTTTCTTTCATCATCATAGATAAAGTATTCATTTCCTAAATCATCAAAACGAATTAATCCTTCTACTGTATTTTCTAACTCTACAAAAACGCCAAAAGGTGTAACATTAGATATCATTCCTTCATATACTTCACCAATCATATCTTCCATATATTCTGCCTTCTTAATATCTAAACTTTCACGTTCTACTTTTTGTGCTATTTTTTCACGTTCGGAAGAACTCTTTGCATATTCAATTGCTTCATTTTTATATTTTTCCTTTTCTTTCTCTAATAAATTATATCCTTTTTCTAAATACTTTGATATGATACGATGAATAAATAGGTCTGGATATCTTCGAATAGGAGAAGTAAAGTGGCAATAATACTGACTTGCTATTCCAAAATGTCCTTTATTTTCCGCTTCATACCTTGCTACTTTTAATGTCCTTAAAATAAGGTTTGAAATTACTTTTTCTTCTGGTTTTCCTTTTATTTGTTCTAATACTTCTGCAAACGCTTTCGGTTTTATATTTTCTTTATTTCCTTTTATTTTATATCCAAAGTTGAATAAGAACTTATTTAAGTCTTGTATTTTATCATTATCTGGTACTTCGTGTACACGATAAATAAAAGGCGCTTCTAACCAGAAAAACTTTTCAGCAACTGTTTCATTTGCTGTTAACATGAATTGTTCGATAATGCTATTGGCAATAGTCAATTCATATTTCTCTACTCCAATTGCCCTTCCATCTTCATTTAAAATAATTTTACTTTCTGGTAGATTTAAATCTAAACTTCCTTCTTTTTCTCTTCTTTTCTCTAGGATATCCGCAAGTTCTGCCATTTTATCAAATTCATCTAGATACTTTTTATATCTGTCTAAGACTTTTTTATCACTTCTTTGTACTATCTTTGTTACATCATGATAATTCATTCTTTCTCTTACTTGAATAACAGATTTAAAAATATCACTATCTATCACTTCTCCCTCTGTATCTATTTCCATTAATACGGTGATTGCAAATCGGTCTTCTCCTGCATTTAGAGAACATATACCGTTTGATAATTTTTTAGGAAGCATTGGTATTACTCTATCAAACATATAGATGCTAGTCCCCCTTAGAATAGCTTCTTTATCTAAATTTGAGTTTTCTTTAACATAATGACTAACATCTGCAATACTAACATTTAATTGATAATTCCCGTTTTTTAACTTTTTAACAGCAACAGCATCATCTAAATCTTTTGCATCTTCTCCATCTATTGTAAAGATAATTTCATCTCTTAAATCTCTTCTATGAGGAATATCTTTCTTTTCTACTTTTAGGCTAATTCTATCAGCTTCTTCTAGCACTGGTTTTGGAAAATCGTATGGTAAGTTATATTCTTTAATAACCGAAAGCATATCAATCCCTGGTTGGTCGCGATTTCCTATTATCTCGATTACTTTTCCCTCTGCATTTTTTCCTTTCGTTGGAAATTTTAATATTTTAACAACTACCTTTTGATTATTCTTCGCTCCACCAAAATTCTTTTTGGAAATATATAGGTCTGTTCCCAGTTTTCTATCATCTGGCACAACAAAGGCAAAATTTTTGCTTTTCTGAAAGGTTCCTACTAAAGTATCTCTTTCATGTTTTAAAATTTTTATAATCTTTCCCTCTATATTTCTTCCACTTGTTTTATCCATCTTTTCTACTAATACTAAATCACCATTTAGACAGTCATTTGTATTATCACCAGACACATAGATTTCTTCTAATCCTTCCTCTATAGGTTTTACAAATCCAAATCCTCTTTCAGTTCCTCTAAAGATTCCCTCTATATACTGTCCTTCTACTAAAGAATATCGATTCTTTCTGTTTTTCTTGATTTTATATTCCTCTTCTAGTACCTTTAAAACATCACGAAATGAAGACTCTTCTTTCTTTGGCACCATTAAAACTTGCATCATTTCTTTTTGTTTCATTGGTACATAGGAAGAATCTTTCATAAACTCTAATATCAATTCTTTTTTCTCTTTCATCTTTTCTTTTTTCATTACTCTTCTCCTAACAACAAATAAGGAGCAGTTTTTGCTGCCCCTTTTTATTATTCTTTACGAATTTCTAAATAACATACACAATTCCTAATATAATAGAAAAAATTGCAAATAGAATTCCTAATATAATAGTCCATCTTTTCATTTTTCCTTCTTTAGTTCTACCTTTATTTTTCTCATAAAAATTATTAGATGAAGAACCAGTTATTGTTCCAGATGCTCCCATATCATCTTTGGATTGCATCATAGCAACTACGATTAAGGCTAAACAGATAACAGCATAAATTCCAATTATAATATATTTTACGATTTGCATTGTATTTTTCCTCCTTAAGGCTTTTCCATCTGATTAAATCACTATTTGATATTTTAGCATACTAAGTAGTAAAAATCAAGCAAATTTCCAATTTTATTGAAATGTTATTTCTTCTCATATTTGCTTTTTTGGCACAAGGCAATTCAAAATCTTACTTTTTGAATCACACAATTAAATTCTAATGCTCATTTTTATCTTCATATTTTCCACACTCTCTAATATTATCTTTTAAACTCTAGTGTTACAAATACAAAAATGAAAAAACATTCACCTTTACTGCTAAACACATTCTAGTAGAGCAGTCCTAAGTAGGGGCACTACCTCCATTAATAGCAATTACCTCCGTGTTTTATACAAGAATATCTAACATCTTGTACACTTGTCTTATCCACTCATATGCATTACCTAAATCATAAATATTTATGTATTCCTATGTCTATGTCAAGTATTTTATTTGTCACATCTTGTCTTTTTCTTTTCTCCCTTGTATAATATAGGTATTATGAAAGAATTAATTGTAGAAAAAAGAGATAATGGAAAGAAATTAACAATATTTTTACAAGAGCACTTTAGTGGTCTTTCTTTTAATACGATATATAAAGCACTACGAAAAAAAGATATTCGTATTAATGGGAAAAGAATTCATGAAGATGTTATATTAAAAAAAGACGATATTCTTACTTTATATATTGTAGATTCACTTTTAGAAAATAGAGTTTCTTTTTCACTTCTTTATGAAGATAAACATATCTTATTAGTCAATAAACCAGCTGGAATAGAAGTAACTGGTTCTTCAAGTCTTACTTCTTATATCCAAAAAGGAAATCCGTCTCTTAAACCTTGTCATCGATTAGACCGTAATACTACTGGAATTGTTGTATTTGCAAAAGATAAGCAAACTTTGGAAATTCTTTTGCAAGCTTTTAAAGAAAGACATATTGATAAATATTATTTAGCTCAAGTATATGGTATACCATCAAAAAAAGCAGCTACTCTTATTTCTTATTTGTTTAAAGATAAGAAAAAAGCACAAGTGTATCTTTCTGATATTCCTAGAAAGGGATATATGAAAATTATAACTAAATATAGAGTTTTAGAAGGAAATGAAGAAAAAAATACTTCCCTATTAGAGGTAAAGCTAGAAACAGGAAGAACCCATCAAATTCGAGCTCATTTGGCTCATATTGGGCATCCTATTATTGGGGATGGTAAATATGGCATAAATCAAGTAAATAAGGATTTTAAGGCTAAATCGCAACAATTATGTGCTTATCGTATTTGCTTTCATTTTTCCCAAAACTCTCTTTTAGCATACTTAGATGGAAAAGAATTTAAAGTAGATAAACCTTGGTAAAAATTAAATACCAAAAGAATGTCAAAAAATTATTTTTTAACATTCTTTTGGTATCTTTTCTATTTGATTTATTTATTTTCTACCCTGCTTATTACTTTATCCTTTTCTTTTGGTCTTTTACTATTCAAAGAATCGATTAAAGGCCTCTTCTGAGATTACTTCATTTTCTAGTAAGCTATGTGCTACTGCATGAAGCTTGTCCATATTCTCTGCTAAAATAGCTTGTGCTTTTTGATAAGCAATTTCTATTATTTTCTTTACTTCTAAGCCAATTTTTTCTTCAATATCTTCTCCATAATAAGATAACATCTGTCCGTTTGTGTCTCTTTTATATGTTACTGGTCCTAGTGTATCACTCATTCCATAAATGGTTACCATATCTGTTGCGATTTTCGTTGCTACCTCAATATCATTGCTTGCTCCTGTAGAAATATCATCTAATGCTATTTTTTCGGCAGCTCTTCCTCCTAATAGAGCAATTAGTTTTTCTTCCATTTCGGTTTTGGAAATATAGTATTTATCCTCACTTGTTCGATACATCGTATAACCACCAGCTACTCCTCTTGGTATAATTGATACCTCTTTTACTCCTTCTTGTGTTGGTAAGAATTTACTAACAATGGCATGACCTGCTTCATGATAAGCCGTTAACTTTTTATCTTTTTCGGAAACAATTCGGTTTTTCTTTTCTAGTCCTACTGTTACTTTCTTAATAGCATCTCCTATATCTTTTTGGGTAATAGCTTCATGTTTATTTACCGTTGCAATAATAGCAGCCTCATTCATAATATTGGCAAGTTCTGCCCCTGTAAATCCTGCTGTATCTTCTGCAACACTTCTAAAAGATACATTATCTGCTATTTTTTTATTCTTACTGTGAATCTGTAATATTTTTTCTCTTCCATTTAAATCTGGTGGTGCAATCGTAATTTGCCTATCAAATCTTCCTGGTCTTAATAAAGCTTTATCTAGTAGCTCTGGTCTATTAGTTGCTGCTAAAACGATAATCGTTTGATTTTTTTCAAATCCATCCATTTCTACTAATAATTGATTTAATGTCTGATTATTCTCTGTCTCTGCTCCTCCTGTGTTATTAGACCTTGTAGAGCCAATTGCATCTACTTCATCAATAAAGATAATACATGGTGCTTGTTTTTTTGCTCTTTCAAAAAGTCTCCTTACACGAGATGCTCCCATTCCTGCAAACATTTCGATAAACTCAGAACCACTTACAGGAATAAATGGTACTTTTGCTTCACCTGCAATTGCTCTTGCAATTAATGTTTTTCCTGTTCCTGGTTTTCCACATAATAGGATTCCCTTTGGAATCTTTGCTCCCATTTCTTGAAAGCTTTTTGGATTTTTCAAGAAATTAACAACTTCTACAAGTTCTGCTTTTTCTTCTTCTAGACCTGCTACATCATCAAAGGTAACTCTATCTTCTGTCTCCTCTGGGTTATATACCTTTCCTTTTGAACTACCTCCCATTAACTGATACCATACAATAATAATCATAGCACCAATTAATACAATTGTTACCATTGGGAATACATTTTCCCTAATAGAAACATAAGCGCTTTGTGGCTTTTGAATTAACTCTATATCTTTTCCCTCTGCAATTTTTTCTTGTACTAATTCCATAAAAGCCTGCATACTTGGAACACTTGCTGTTTTAGGGGCTTTTTCACCTTTTAAAGTAACTTTAATTGCATTTGTTTGTGTTTCCATTTGTATTTTCTCAATATTTTCTGCATCTATATTTTTAATTAAGTCTGTATAAGATAATTGCTCTTCCTCTTTTTTATTCTTCTGATTATTATTTACGAAATAGATTGCTCCAGCAGCTACTATTAACACCACTACTATAATTGCAATTCCCCAATACCATATCTGTCTTTTCTTTTTTTTTGGGTCTTCACGTTTTTGTCTTTTTCTATTCTTCATGCTTTTTTCCAGTCTCCTTTCTATCCGTTGTCTTTTCCTATTTCTTTCTTTTGAATTAATTCTGGCTGTGGTTGTGTTTCTTCTTGCTTTGAATTTTCTTTTCTTCCACTTTTCTTAGAAGGTGTTTTTTTGTTTTCCTCCTTTTTTTTCTTTTCCGTTTTCTTTTTTTCTTCTTTCTTATGTTCCTTCTTATCCTCCTTTTGCTCAGTCTGCTTTTTTGCTTCCTCTTCTTGTTTTTCTTGTTCTTTTTCCCTACGTTTTTGTTCTTCCTTTTCTTTTTTTCTCTCTTCTTCTCGTTTCTTCTCTTCTAGTTCTGCTTTTACTCTTTCTTGTTCTTCCAATATTTTCATTAGCTCTACTTGCTGTTTAATCAAATCCGATTTAATCATTAATACTGCGGTTACTACATATATCATAGCAATACAGTAGTACATAATATCAAAATATTTCATATAGAATCCAGTTAAAAGATTTACAACCACATAAACTGTTCTTAATAAAATTGGTAATGTAAATGCATAAATACTTATTGCGTAACAAGAACTAAATTTCATTTTGAATTTAGATAATATAGCTACTAAATAGGCAAGTGATGCAAATAGTAACATGTCAATTGCGATAAATGGAATATTTAATACTATATTATAGATTGCAAATACAATAAATAACGTGACATATCCCATATACATATTTGGACTTTTTAACATCGTAATAAAATCTTGCTTATTTTCAATCTCTGTTATTCCTAATTGATTTACTACATCTGTATAGGTATAGGTATTGGCATTGGCTGTTGCTGGCATTTTGATAAGCATTTTATCCCTTAACAAAACAACTCCCGCATCATATGCTTCAATTCTTTTTGTATATTCTGTTATTTTTTCTGGAGTAACTTCTGATCGTGTATCCATAATTAATATTTGTATTAGATTATTTTCATCTTCTAAAGTAATAGCCTCTTGTTGCTTAATGGCTAAAACTCCTTCTTTATATGAAAATTCTGGCATTTCATTTTCCGTATATTGAATAGTGCGATTCATTAACATTGCTACCTTTGCTACTACTCCAATTGTCGTAATAAGAGAAAATAGCAAAATTAAAATAAGAAAATACCTTACAGCTGTACTAAATTTTTCTGCTGCGAAATTTTCATATTTATCAAAATCTTTTATGGCAAATACCATTCTCTTAAAAAATGGTATTTTTTGTTCTTTTTCCATTAGCGATACTCCCTTCTAATACTACTATCTACATATAGAGGACTAACGTCAAGCATAACTTCGTCTCCTACTTTTACCTCTTTTCCTGTAATGTCGATAGCGGTATGATACATTCCTAGTCTTCCAATTACATCATATCTTTTTCCTTTAATTGATACTGTTAATTTTTGTTTTTTGAAAAAGCTTTTTATATCTCCTGATAAATGTCTTAATTTATCTACAAAACGGAACATATCATCATTTGCTCTTACATTAAATCCATCGGAATAGCCTGCTGGCACGATAGCAACTGTCGTTTCTTTTTTCGTTTGGTACGAATTGGAATATCCAACATTAAATCCTTTTGGTAGTACTTTTATTTCTGCAACATTACTTTTTAGTGTTGCCACTCTCTTTAATCCAATTGTGTTTGGTACGGATAGTCTTCCTAAAAAGGCAGAACCAACTCTTACTGCATTTAAATGCATATATGGGAATTTAAGGAAACTAGAAGAATTACAGATATGTAACATACCTGGTTCAATTCCATTCATTTTTAGTACTTCTATTGTTTTCATAAATCGGTCAAATTGTTCCTTTGTCCAAGAATCTTTTGTATAGAAAGCTAGAGAAAAATGAGAGAAGGTTCCTTCTATTTTTATATTGGTAAAAGCTTGAATTGTATCTATCATTATTTTATAGTCATTATAGACAAATCCATATCTTCCAAAACCAGTGTCAATTTTTAAATGGCATCGAACTACAATATTGTGTTCTTTAGCAATACGATTTACGGTCTCTCCTGCTATTTTAGAACCAATTGTTAGAATAATATTATTCTCAATTAATAGACTAATTTCTTCTGGAATTGCAGTGGAAGAAAGCATTAAAATATCTTCTTTAATTCCAGCATCTCTTAGGGCTACTGCTTCTTCTACCGTAGCTACTGCAAAAAAAGAAATTCCGTTATCAATTAAAAACTTGGTATATTCTACTAGTCCCAAACCATATCCATTTGCCTTTACAACAGCTATTATTTTCACATTATTTCCTTTATCATCTGGCATATTAGTTTTGGCATATTCTTTAATTTTTTGAATATTATGTTTTAAGTCTTTTTTCTCAATTACTAAACTTTTCATTTTCCCACCTATATTACTTCTTTTATCTTTTATTTTTTCTTTTTCATTGTTCTTAAAAAGCCTCTTAGTTTTCGGAATGTTCTTTCCGAGAATATATATAGTTTATATACAAATGGTTTGAAAGGAATGTATACTTCCCCTATAAATTCTGTGAATTCTGCTCCAAATCCTTTTTTAAAACGATATAAACCATATTGTGGATGATTCTCATCAACCACTCCTGAAACACCTCTTAAATCATAGACATCCATTTTTTTGGCAATAGCAACTTTTATCATTTCCCATTGTAATAAATAGTTTGGCATTACATTACGATGAGCATTACTGCTTGCTCCATATAAATACCATGCTTTATTTCCATATAGTATTTCTATTACTCCTGAAATAGGTTGTCCTTCGTAATCGGCCATTAATAGCTTACAATGTTTAGGGCCTAAGGAATCATATAACTTTTCAAAATAGGCAAGTGGCCTTATAATAAATCCATCTCTTGCACCTGTTTCTACCATAATACGATGAAAATCTTTTAAATCTTCCTTAGTTCCTTCTCTTACGGTTACTCCCTTTTTAGTTGCTAATCTTACATTATATCTTGTTTTAGAATGAAAACCTGCAAAAATTTCATCTTCCGTTTTTCCCTTAATATCTAATCGAAATACATATCTTGGTTGAATTTCATCACGAAAGTCTTTAGCGTTGTCTTTTATTTTATAGCCTAAATTCTCCATGATCTTTCTAAATTCGGTATCTTCACTCTTTATATCTGGTTCTATCTTTAATACCATAGCATTATACTTTTTAGCTAGTACCTTAGCACCTTCTGTTAATTGTTTTAATACAGTTTCGTCATGAATATCACTTACTGGTCCTCTAGAAGAATACATCAAATATCCGAAAATTGGCATTTTACGTACTAAAACGCTTAAAGAACCAATGATATTTTTATTTTCATCCTCTGCTAAAATCACTTCATTTTTCCAGTTATCATTCTTTACTTCTCCCCATTCTAAGGATTGCTGAAAATTACATCTATCATGGCTTTCTAAAAATTGTGTATATAACTCTTTGTCTTTTTCTTCTAATATTCTCAAAAAAATCATTCCTCCTAAATGTTAGTATTACCTTTATCGTTATATTTTACACTAAAAGAACTTTTTTTACAATAGAAAACAGACAACATTTCCATTCGTATTTGACGCGTAAAATAGAAAAAGAACTAGGAATTTCTCCTAGCTCTTTTGATAGTGTTCACCATATACTTCAATAGCAGTTGCTATTATACTATTTAGTTGCTCATGGCTTTATGTACTATTTTCACAAACCCAGTCTAAATAGTATTTCTATTTCTCCGTTAGCATTTTTCTTTGTTGTCTAAAAAATAGAAGGGAATTTCTCCCTTCTATGCTAATATGTTCGGTTCTTTCTCCCATTCCATTTCTTCTATAACTTCTTTCAACAACTCTGCAATTGAAATCTCAATTACCTTAAGTTTATCTATCTTTACTGCTTGCATAAAGATTTTATAATACTCTTCATTTGATAGTATTTGGTCCGCTTTTCCTAGGCTTTTTTCAATTCTCCTAAGAGCAAAAAGGATTTTCTTTTTTGCAGCCTTTAATTCCGTTTTCTCTTCATTTATACCCTTTATTGACGTTGTTACAAAAGCTTTGGTTAGTTTTTGTTCTTCCTCATCCAGCTGTTCAAAATCCTCCAAACATATGTCTAGTCCTTTGATAATTCCCTCAAGGACATCTAATACTTCTTCACTTAATTTCAACATTTTTATTCCTCCTGTCTTCTCCTCTTGCTTATGTAAAATTAAATGGTAAGCTATTTATATTATAACTCACCGTTTAGTTTATGTCAACTTTGTATTTCTATTTGTAATCTTTTATAGTTTTTCTACAGTCATTCCCTCTTTAGTATCCTTTACAAGATATCCTCTTTCTCTCAATTCATCTCTTAGCCTATCTGATTCTGTCCAATTTTTATTTTCTCTTGCTGCTGTTCTTTCTTCTAATATTTTCTTAATTTCTTCTGGTAATTTAATCCCCTCTTCTTTTTCTTCTGGCTTTTCTGTTATTCTTAATCCCATTACCGTATCCATTTTCTCTAATAGCTCAGCAGCCTTTTTGGATTTCTGAGGTAGTCTTATGACTTCCCATACATAACTCATTGCTTTTGGCATATTTAAGTCATCATTAATTGCTTTATGGAACTTTTCTTCATATTCCGTTAATATTGTTTCTTCTATCTGTTCTGTTCCGTTTTTATGTTTTAAATATCCTTCTCTTAAACGCATTAAAGACTTATTTGCAGCATCAATTGCTTTCCATGTAAAGTTTATTTTTTTACGATAATCGGAAGAATAGCAAAATACACGATAAGCTAGTGGGTCATATCCACGTTTTACAATGTCTTCTACTAGATACACATTTCCTAAGCTCTTTGACATTTTTCCGCCGTCTATTAATAGAAATTCTCCATGCATCCAGAATCTAGCAGGTACTTTCCCTGTTAATCCTTTGCTTTGTGCAATTTCATTTTCATGGTGAGTTGGAATTAAATCGACTCCCCCTGTATGGATATCAAATACTTCTCCTAGATATTTATTACTCATGGTAGAACATTCAATATGCCATCCTGGATAGCATAGACCCCAAGGACTATCCCATTTTTGAATATGATTTTTGGGAGCTTTTATCCAAAGGGCAAAGTCATGTGGATTTCTCTTTTCTTCATCTACTTCTACTCTTGCACCTGCTTTTTGATCTTCTAGATTTAGATTAGATAAAATAGGGTACTTATCTAATTTTGAAATATCAAAATAAATAGCAGTCGAAGTTTCGTAAGCATATCCTTTTTCTACTAATCCTTCTACAAAATGGAGCATATCTTGAATATGGTCCGTTGCTTTACAAATGATTTCAGGTTTCTCTACATTTAACCTTTCTAAGTCCATGAAAAAACGTTCTGTATAGTAATTTGCTATCTCTAATGGAGTTTTTCCTTCTTCTTTTGCAGATTTCTCCATTTTATCTTCCCCATCATCACCATCTGAGACTAAATGTCCCACATCCGTTATATTCATTGCATGTTTTAAAGTATATCCGTTGTATCGTAATACTCTTCTTAATACATCTTGAAATATATTGGTTCTCATATTTCCAATGGTGGCATCTTTATATACAGTTGGTCCACAAGAATAGATTCTTACTTCATTTCCTTCTAAAGGGGTGAATGTTTCTTTTTTTCTGGTTAATGTGTTATAAAATTTTAATTCCATTTTCTCACTTCCTCCTTATCTTAGATACGAATATATAGGGAGAGGATAATTTCTCCCTATATATCTTTATTCTTCTTTTTTTTGTTTTATTCTGTTGTGTTTGGCACATTATTTGCCTCTGGCTTTTCTGGTTTATCCGTTGTATTATTTTCTGGCTTTGTTGTATTCGTATTTCCGCCATCTACTGTATTATTTACCGGTTTATCAATTGTATTATTTCCTGGTTTACTTGTGTTGGTATTTGGTTCTTCTTTCGGTTTCTCTTCTGGTTTCTCCTCTGGTTTTGTATGAATTGTACAATGGTCTGTTACAATATCAAATTTTCCGCCGTAGTCTGTATCCCATTTTGCTTTTTGTTCTTTTTCTGGTTTTGCGGTATAAGTTCTTTCCTCTGTTTCTGGGCAATATTCATTTGCTATTTTTCCAGTTGTTTTACAAATAGTTAATGTAATATGTCCTTCACATTTTTTCGTTGGCTGTGTTCCTTTTACAAATACTTCTGTATAGGTATCTGAGCATTTATCTGTCGCAAGCATTCCAGACTTTTTACAAATAGTAGCTGTTACAATTCCAGCCGGTCTTTCAAAGCTTGCTTTATCTAATCCTTTATGAATATCCTTCATAATGTTAGACCAAATTAAACCTGCAGGGTTTGTTCCAGACCATTTTACTTCTTCTAGTTGGTCATATCCAAACCAAGTAGCTGCTGTATAATATGGAGTAAATCCGCATAACCATCTATCGTTATTGCTATTAGTTGTACCTGTTTTGGCTGCTACATCCATTCCTGATATCTTACAATATGTCGCAGTACCACTTAATACTGGTTGTGTTAAAATGCTCTTTACAACATAGGCAGATTCTTCTGAAAATACTCTTCTCTTTTCTTGCTTTGGTTCTAGTATTGTATTTCCTTTCATATCCGTTACTTTTGTATAGAAGGTTGGAGTAATATATTCACCATCGTTTGCTATGGTTGCATATGCTCCTGCTACTTCAAGTGGGCTAATACCATCAGAGATACCTCCAATTGCCAGTGGTAAAGATTCATCATCTTTCTTTTTATCTTCTCCATGTTTATATAGACTGGTTACTCCCATCTTTCTTAAATAATCGATGGATTTTCCTGGTGTTAATTCTGTCATAATCTTTAATGGTACCATGTTTTGTGAATATCCAATGGCATCACGAACCGTAATCAATCCTCTATATTTATCATTATCATTTTTAGGTGTATAACTTCCAAATTTTGTTTTGGAATCATCATATACTGTTCCTGCTGTAATAATCTTTTCTTGAATTGCTGGTGCTATTGTTGAAATTGGTTTCATTGCAGAACCTGTCTGTCTCGTTGATTGTGTTGCTCTATTTAGGTTTCCAGATACTGTTTTTTCTCCTAGTCCACCAACAGTTCCTACTACATTTCCTGTTTTATGGTCGATGATTACCATTGCAGATTGTGTATGGTCATTAATTAGATTTCCATCTTTATCTTTTTGACGGCCTTTTTTGATGTAGGTGTCTTTTTCATATTCTTCTTCCATTCTATTCTGAATGCTAGAGTCTTGGGTAGAGTGAATAATGAATCCATTACTTTCGATATATGTTTTTGCATATTCTCTATCCATTTCTTTTTCTTCTACTAACTGATTAATAATTTGATTAATAGCCGCTTCTGTATGGTAAGAATATACTTGTTCTGCAATTTCTCCTTTTTGGAAAGCTAAGCCATCTTCTACTTCTTGTACTGCTTCGGTATATTGTGCTTCATCTATTTTTCCTAATTCTTTCATCTTACCTAGAACAGTTTTGGTTCTTGTTTTTATTTTATCAGTATTTGGTTCTTCTTTAAATGGGTCATAGGTATTTGGAGTATGGGTTATTCCCGCAATATACGCAGATTGTGCTAAAGATAATTCATTTGCTGGCTTTGCGAAATAGTATTGAGCAGCCATCTCTACTCCACATATATTTTTACCTCCACCTCCTAAATAGATGGTATTTAAATAACTTTGTAAGATTTCATCTTTGGATAACATTCTTTCCGCTTTATATGCCATACACATTTCTTTAATTTTACGAATTGGACTATCTCTTTTGTCATTTGTTTTATTCTTAACTAATTGTTGTGTAATGGTACTTCCACCAAAAGAAGATTTCCCAAAGTGTGTTATATATGTTACCGTTGCACCTAAAGTTCTCTTAATATCTACACCATGATGTTCATAGAATCTTTCATCCTCTATTGAAACAAAAGCCTTTGGAAGGTATTCTCCCATTTCCGATAAATTGACTACTTTACGATTTTCATTACTATTTAAAACAGTAATCGTCTCTCCATCAATATCTTGTACTACTGAATTTGAAGTTCCTAATAGCAGTTCTGCTTTTGTTATATTACTTCCAAAGAAGAAGATACCAGCTACTACTCCTACTCCTACAATCACTAATAAGGCAAAGAGAATAAGGCATATTTTTAAAATCTTTTTACGCATTGGATGATTTCCATTGCCTTTTGTCTTACCTTTTTTCTTTCCCGTTTTTTTACTAGTTCCTTCTCTTTTCACTTTATATTTTTTTGTCTTATCATCTACACTATGTCTACTTTCCTTTGTTCCCACTTTAATCCTCCTTAAGCCAATAAACTGACTTCGTTTGTATTTTAGTGTTTTGCAGTTTTTTATAATGATATTTTCATTATATTATAAATTACCAAAAAGATAAAGTCTTTTAATAAAAATTTAATGTTTCTGTAATAATGGTGAATTGTAAAAGTAAAAGCAATTCTCAAATATATAAGTAGAAATTAGTCTTACACAAGTCTTTAATGTACAACTTAACGCAATTTTAGTATAATATATATGCAAATGTTTTTGGTGGAAATGGAGTATTAGATATGATCGAAAAAGGGAAACAATTAACATTAAGCCAAAGAATTAAAATAGAAGAAATGTTGAACCAAAGATACAGAAAATTTGAAATTGCTAATGAATTAGATAAAAGCCAATCTACTATTGCAAGAGAAATTAACAAACATAAAAAATTAAAACCTCATAATCCTTTAAACAATGATAATCTGTACAACTGTAAGTACTTCATTAACTGCAAAAAATGTACAGGAAAATGTAGAATATTTCAACCTATTCCTTGTAAAGATAGAGACAGGAATATTGGTGTTTGCAATAATTGTAATAAATTAAAATCTTGCAATTTAGATAAATATTTCTACAAAGCTGAAGATGCACAAAAGAATTACGAATATACATTAAAAGATTCTAGACAAGGTGTTAATTTAAATACTTCCGAATTAATTGAATTAGCTCATATCATCTGTCCTCTTGTTAAAAAAGGTCAATCTATTTATACAATCTTAAATAACCATCCTGAAATAAAATTATGCGAAAAAACAATATATAATTACATAGAAATGGGATTATTTAAAGATTGGGATGTTACTAATTTAACACTTAAAAGAAAGGTTAGAAGGAAAGTGTCTAAAAAGAAGTTTAAAAAACGTAAGGAACCAGAAAATTATGAAGGAAGAACATATACTGATTATCTCAATTACAAAATTCTTAATCCTAATGTTCCTACAACAGAAATGGATACTGTATACAACAATCAATCTGGTCCATATATTCAAACTTTCATATTTGAAAATACTTCATTTATGATTGGTATACTACACAAAGATAAAACAGCTGATTCTATGTCAAAAACTTTAAATGACTTTCAGGACAAACTATCTGATGAAGAGTATAGAAAACTATTTTCTCTTCTGCTAACAGATAGAGGTACTGAATTTGGCAAACCACAGCAATTTGAAATTAATATGGAAACAGGAGAAATTAGAAGTAAAATTTTCTATTGTGATCCAATGCAATCAAGTCAAAAGCCACATGTAGAGAATAATCATAACTTCATAAGAGAAATTTTACCCAATGGACAAAACTGGAACAATTTAACACAGGATAAAGTAGATTTAATGTTTTCTCATATAAATTCTACTCCAAGACAATCATTAGGCAATAAAACACCATATGAGATATTTACATTTATTTACGGAACAGAATTAGCAGACAAGCTAAATATACAAGAGATAGCAAAAGACGAGATAACTACAAATCCTCGCCTTTTCTAATATCTTTATGATTGAAAAAAGATAAACAAATAATCAAAAACATTTGCACAATCAAATATCTATACAACTAGAGTCAAATAGCTTTTACTTTTACCCTAAAAAAATTAAATGCAATTTGGCTTGTTTGTTATGCAAATTTTTTTGAATTTATACTTTAATTTTACAGAATAAACTAGAAAAAAGCAATACTTTAAGATAAAAATATTGCTTTCAAACTGCATTTAATCGTACAAATTGCATTTACTTTACAGAATTGCTTTTAACTTTTCACTTGACGTTTCTGTAATAATCGATATGTAAAATATTTCATTACCCTTTACATACTCTCTATTTAATTTTTACTTTTAGTAGCAATACGAAAAGAGCGAGAGAATATTTTCTTCTTCTTTTTATTTTATTTACTTTCAATTCTCTTTTATTCCAATATATCTTCTATATTTGTAACCATTTTTGCTCCCTCTTTTATCAAACGATTAGTTCCGGTGGAATTTTCACTATCAATATTGCCTGGCACTATGAAAACATCTTTTCCTTGTTCTAAAGCAAAATCTACCGTAATTAAAGTACCACTTTTTTCTTTTGCTTCAACTACTAAAATCCCATTTGCCAATCCACTTATAATACGATTTCTAGCAGGAAAGTTCATTTTTAATGGTGGAGTTCCAATTGGATATTCGGATATAATGACTCCTCCTTTTTTTAGTATTATTTGTTCTAACTTCAGGTTCTCTTTTGGATATACCTTATCTAAGCCACATCCTACTACTGCTATTGTTCTTCCTTCTGCCATTAAACATCCTATATGTGCATAACTATCAATTCCTCTTGCGAGACCACTAATTATTGTAATCCCTTTTTGTGCTAATTCATAAGAAAACTTCTTTGCTATCCTTTCTCCATATGGACTACAGTTTCTACATCCTACTATTCCAATTCCATATTTAGATAAGATTTCAGTATTTCCTTTCACATAGATTCCAATCGGTGGGTCATAAATTTGTCTTAGTTTATCTGGATATTCTTTTTCTTCAATGGTAATAAAATGTATTTGTTGTTTTTTCATATATTGTATTTCTTTTTGTATTCTCCTATCGAATTCAATTTCTTGAAAAAAAGTAATCTTTTCCGCTAATTCTCCTCCTATTCCTTTTACTTGTACTAATTCCTGTTTCCTTGCTTTTCGTATTTGGGATGGAGTTTTAAACCTTTCTAATAGGTTCATTGCTCTTTTTCCTCCAACTCCTGGTATATGAATTAGCCATATCCAATCTTTTTTGTCTTCTAATCTTTTCATTCTTTCCCTTCCCTTCTTATACCTTTGTTTTAGTCTTATTTTGTTTTCTATCTTTTGGCTTTTATTGTTTCCTTTTCTCTTTTTCTTTTAATAAAAAAAGAAGCTCAATTTTCTTGCGCTCCCTTTTTTCTTTTATCTTTTTTCCTTTGCTATTTTCTCTTTTCTTTATTTTGATTCTTACTTGCTTTTACTACATTTGCCATTAGCATTGCTACTGTCATTGGTCCTACTCCCCCTGGAACTGGCGTAATATACCTAGCTACCTCTTTTACCTCTTCAAAGTCTACATCTCCTACTAATTTACCTTCTTCATTACGATTCATTCCTACATCAATTACAACAGCTCCTTCTTTAACCATATCTGCTGTAATTGTATTTACCTTACCTACTGCAGATACTAAAATATCTGCCTTTTTTGTTACTTCTTTTAAATCACTTGTTTTCGAATGACAAATTGTAACCGTTGCATTCTTTTGTAGTAAACATTGTGCCATTGGTTTCCCAACAATATTACTTCTTCCCACCACTACTGCATTTTTACCTTCTATTTCAATGTCATATGCTTCCAACATTTTTATAATTCCATATGGTGTACAAGAAATAAAGGATTCTTGTCCCAATGCTAATTTTCCTACATTTATAGGATGAAATCCATCAACATCTTTTTCTGGATCAATACAAGCAAATGCCTTATTAATATCTAAACCAGATGGTAAAGGACTTTGTAATAAAATACCATGTACATCCGTTTTATGATTCAAGCTATCAATTAAAGTTAGCAACTTGTCCATTGTAATATCACTATTTAATAAATATTCCTCATATACAACTCCTACTTCTTCACAAGCTTTACTTTTATTTCTTACATAAATTTTAGAAGCTTTGTTATCTCCTACCATAATAACAGCCAGTTTAGGAAGTATTCCTTCTCTTTTTAATTCTTCTACTTCGTCTTTTAACTCTAATCTCATCTTTTTTGCTAATTCTTTTCCATCGATAATCTGTGCCATTTTGTTTCTCCTTTATTTTTTCTTATTGTATCTTAAAAGCTTCTTTTTTGCAATTTTTTTCTCTTTCTTTCGTTGTTCTTATACTATTTATTTTATGTAGGATGTGCTTAATTTTAAGCACACCTTTTATTGTTTAGCATTTGTCTTCGTATTTTTTGCATTTATTGCATCTTTTATCTATTGCTCTTAAAATAATTGCTAATAGTAATAAAATTGCAAGGATAATAAGAGCTGGAAGAGCTAGTAATAATATTACTCCTATAATTGGTATACTACCTATTATTAATCCTATGGTTAAAGCCAATAGCGTTGATAAAATAAAAATAATAGTATCAATGCAACATTTTCTTGCTTTTCTTCTGCATCTGCACTTACATTCACATTCATAGCAATCTTTCTGTTCCATCATATATGACACCTCCTAACAGACACTCTATTCCTAGAATGCTATTAGTATATCTTATGTATGTTTTGTTTTTATGTGACTTTTTTCTACATTTTTCCTAACTTATTTCTTTTCTCCCTTTAAATTAATAATATCATTAATCTTCATCTTCCCTGCTCTTGTTACTGTATTATATCCATATTTCTGTTTTAGCTGGTCAATTGTTGTATCTAATTTTTCCTGTTTTTCGTTTTTTTCTACATCAAATAAGGAAAGCTGTATTTCCTTTTTATTACATAAATTATCTACTCTTAATCCAATTAATCTTACTTCTCTTCCCTTATGTAATTCCTGAAGAAGTTCTTTGGCTAAAGAATAAATTTCCTTTGTACTATTAGTTGGAACATCGACTTTCTTTTGATGAGAAAAATTTTGAAAATCTTTTGTTTTAATTTGAACTCCTACAACTTTAGCTAATAGCTGATGTTTTCGTAATCGATATCCTACTTGCTCAGAAAGTGCTAAAATAATTTCTGTTAATTTCTCTATATCTTCAATATCTTCTGGTAATGTAATGGAATTTCCAATACATTTAGGTTGTTCCTCTTCTGCATTAACTGGTGAATAGTCTATTCCATTTGCATATTCATACATCATCTTTCCATGTTTTCCAAAAAGTTGCAGTAATTTTTGTTCTTCTGTTTTTGCTAAATCCCCTATTGTTTTGATATGCATTTTTTCTAGTTTAGGGAGAGTTTTTTTCCCTACCATAAACAAATCAGCTACAGGAAGTGGCCACATTTTCTTTGATACTTCTTCTGGATAAAGAGTATGTACTTTATTGGGTTTTTCAAAATCAGATGCCATTTTTGTAAGTAGTTTGTTATGAGATACCCCTATATTTACCGTAAAACCTAATTCCTGATAAATTCTATCTTTTATTTCATATGCCTTTTGTAATAGTGTTTCACCCGGCCTTAAAAAATGTGTTAGGTCTAAAAAACATTCATCTATAGAGAAACGCTCAATTTGGTCCGTATATTCTAAAAAGATTTCTTTCATTTTCCTTGAATAATGATTATATATAGAGAAGTCACTTGCATATAGTTGAATATTGGGACATTTCTTTCTTGCGAAATAGATTGGTTCCCCTGTTCTTATCCCAAATTGCTTGGCAGGCATGCTTTTAGCAAGTACAATTCCTCTTCTTTGATTTTCATCGCCTCCAATAATTGCTGGAATTGTACGAATATCTAAAGTAGCACCTTTTTTTAACATATCAACAGCAGTCCATGATAAAAACGCATTATTTACATCAATATGTAAAATTTGTCTCTCCAACTTTTTCACCTCAATCTATTTTCTAATATTAGTATAGAACATTTGTTTTGAGTAGTCAATATTGTTCTTTAAAAAAGCAAAAAAATTCTCAAAGAAAAAATTTTTCTCTGAGAATTTTTTATCTTAAGCCCATAAAGGTAATACTCCTGCAATAATTAACCCAATTACTAAAACTCCAACAATAACTCGATAAATTGCAAAAACTTTAAAGCTTCCTTTTTTCAAATATTCTAATAAGAATTTAATAACTAATAATCCTACAATAAAACTTGTAATAACCCCTACAAAGAATGGAAGATTAAATACAAAATCTTTTAATTTAAAAATAGTAGCCCCTAATACAATTGGTGCAGATAGCATAAAAGAATACTTTGCGGCCGACTCTCTATCTACTCCCATTGCTCTACCTGTTGTCATAGTTACTCCTGAACGTGAAACACCTGGTATAAAAGCTAAAGCTTGAGATAATCCAATTAAGAAAGTTTGTTTAAATGTCATATCCTCATACTTTGTATTCGATTTTGCATTCTTATCTACTAAATAAAGTATAATACCCATTACAATCAAAGCAATTGCAATAATAATTGGTTTTGTTAAAATATCTGCTGCAAACTTATCTAGAATAAATCCAATGATTCCTCCTGGTATAGTAGCTGCTACAATATACCAAAACATTCTACCTTCTGTTGACTTTTCTTTCTTTACAACTTGTTTATATACACCTACTATTAATCCTATCCAATCTTTGAAAAAGAAGATAGCAATTGCTAGAAGAGTTCCTGCATGTAGCGCTACATCAAAAGATGGAGATATTTCTTCCCAATGGAAAATTTGTGGTATTAATGCTAAATGTGCTGAGCTAGAAATTGGTAATAATTCTGTAAGTCCTTGTACAATTCCTAATATAATAGATTGAAATAACATAATTTTTTCTCCTTTGTTCTTATATTTTCCTTCTTATATAAACAATACTAATATATGTGATTGCTTATATAAAAATGACTGATTCATCATAGCATATTTTTCTTTTTTTTTCTATTCTTTTTTACAAAGTTTTAAGATATTCATAAATTCTTAAAACTTTAGAAAAAAATACTGATTTTTTTAACTTTTTATTCTTTTTCTTGGTTGATTATAAATTTACTTTCATACTTTATTACAATTATATTGGTCTTTTAGCTATTCTCTATGTTTGTGCTAAGTAGGTATATATTTTATACAGATTAAAAAAAGAAAAGATAATATCTATCTTTTACTTAACCTTGCTTATCTTTTCTTCTCTTCTCGTTATTATTCTTTTTCTCTTTCATACTTTATTTCTATTTGTTTATTTTTTCTTTCTAGCTTTACTCCTTTAGTATTTCGTTGCAATTCTTTCAACTCATTTTTACTTAACTTTCTGGTAAGTTCATATGTTTTTTCCAAATGTTTCGTTGCATTTTTCTCTTGCACTTTTAGCTTTCTTTTTTTCTTTCCACCTTCTGAACCAGTTGCTGCTAGATCTGGAATTCGAATAAATTTACGGATTGGTAAGAACAACGGCTCTTTATCCGCTTTTTTTATTAAGATTGGTTTTAGCTCAATTGCTAAATTTAAATAATTAACAGCTTTATCATTGTTTCCCTTTAAGATAGCAATTCTTGCTAAATGATAATAACTTTCCGCTTCTAGATTTTCATCCTCTAAACATTCATTAAAGTACTTCTCCGCTTCATCTAAGTCGTCATAAATTAAAGCAATTTGTGCTAAGTTATATTGTGCTTGATATAATAATGTATTTAAAGTAGCTGCTCTTTCATAACATATCTTCGCATTCTGAAAATCATTTAATCTAGTATAAGCCATACCCAAACTATAATATAAATCATAATTATTAGGATTATATTTTAATGCTTCCATATAGATATTAATTGCTTCTTTAAAATGTTCTTGTTCCATTAAGATTTCTCCCAGAAGATAAGAAGCCTCATAATAATCTGGTTTTATTTTTAATAGATTTTGAAGCATTGTTGTAGATTCTTCTTTTTGGTTTAACTCATCTAATAAATGCGCAATTTTATAATACGTATCATAGTCTTTTTTATTTAAATCTATCGCTTTTACATATTCTTCAATTGCCTTTCGCATTCCGCCTTCTTTTTCATATACTTCTCCTAAAAGTTTATGTCCATAATAACTATCTGGATATTTACTAACTAATTTTATTAAAAAAGTTTTAGCTGCCTTTGTATCTTTATTCGTTAAAGCTATTTTAGAAAATAAGATATATATTAATTCTAAAAAATTAATTCCCCTTTTCTCTAATAATAGAATAATTATTGGTAGAATAACCGATAATAGATACATAATAATCCTAAAAAATAAATTTAGGTGAATCATAAATATTAATTCAAAGAAATTAATAGCTATCCCTACTGCTTGTATAATTAGTGGTATTAAATAGCCTGTATCATTTTTTCGAATCATGTTAAAGAAAATTAAAATAAAGAGTGCAAAAGCTAGTACATTAAATATTAGTTTTTCTATTAGCATATAGTTCTCCTTCTTTTTTAACAATTACATCCTTCTCTATCTCCAAATTTTTCATTATATTTATCAATACATTCTTGAATAATTCTCTCTGCCTCTTCTCTTCCTAAAATTTTATCTACCATTGTACTTTTTCCTTCAAGTTGTTTATACACTTCAAAAAAATGCATAATTTCTGCCGAAATGTGATTTGGAAGTTCTGATACATCATTATAACAATTCAAAAATGGGTCTTGCTTTGCTACTGCAATAATTTTTTGGTCATGTTCTTCTCCATCAATCATGTTTAATACTCCAATTGGATAACATTCTACTAGTGTTAAAGATATAATTTTTTCTTGGCAAAGTACTAACACATCTAATGGATCATGGTCATCTGCATAAGTTCTTGGAATAAACCCATAGTTTGCAGGATAATGAGTTGCCGTATACAATACTCTATCTAATTTTAACATTCCCGTTTCTTTATCTAATTCATATTTGTTTTTTCCACCTTTTGTAATTTCTATAACAGACACAAAATCATCTTTCTTTATTCTATCTTGTCTAATATCATGCCAAATATTCATCAATTTCAATTCCTTTCTTTTCTAATTTATATGATTCCTATTTTTCCTGATATTTCTATTTTAAGCCAATTTCTATGAAAAGTCCATAGAAAAAAAAGAGTTTTCCTATTATTTTCTTTTTTTAAGACTTTTATTTTTTTAATCAATAGGTATAATAACAAATTGTAATGGAAATCTAACAGAAGGTCAAAAAAGAATTTCTAGATGCAAATAAAGATTTTATTTTAAAAGAAAAATAAAAATATATAGATTAATTCACCTTTTTATTATTTTATTGGTATTATGTTGACAAGATTCAAGATTTGTATTATACTATTAATTACATTCGTAATAGGCCTTACCTTCCTCCCACTTTATAGTTTCTAAAACACTTCATGATTTAATTAAAAAGCTTCTAGCCTTTTAATTTAGGTAAGGAAATACTAACCTATTGGAATGCGACACTAGCCTTCATGGCTCGTATCCATTGAACACAAAATGTCATATTTTTGTGTTCAGAGTTATCTTCCTTATAAGGAGGATAGCTTTCTTTTTTTTGCCTTTTTTGTTATTTTATGTTATACTATATATAAGCTATACTTTGTATAGCATTTAAGTTAGAATTGATTATCCCCCTAAGCTTTTTGATTCTATCATTATCAATTCTAACTTTATAGCTGGTAATATCTACTTAGCTATTACTATTTCCAGAGACATTCTTTTTAGAGTGTCTCCTTTTTTGTTTAAAAATCTAAACGAGATGTCCTTTGAGCCATAGAAGCGATGAAATTAATAAATGAAATTGAATCTGAAGTGGATGTGTGGAAAATGAGGAAATGGTATATTTCCAACTTTCACAAAAGGTTCTTCTTGTGGAAAAAACTCTTATTTTTTAAAATAAGAGAGGTATTATGACCACCAAATCTTAATGAATTAGACATTACATTAGACTTCTACTTTTTTTACTGCAGCTATTTTCTATTGGTCTATTTATGCACCCACACAATAACTTAAAAAGCAAAAAAGGCCTAAAACTTAGGTCTTTTTTGGGTTGTTAAAGATATTTCAACACAGTACCGGTATATAATTATTCTTCTGTTTTTTAATACGGATAGTTTTGTAAGTAGAACCATTCCGAATTCGCTTTACCATGTTTGTAAATTGATATTCAAAAATCACTGGTTTTCCATTTTTTTGCATGAAATACTCCCTTAAATCCTCCTCACAAATTCCTGCTTCTAAAAATACCGGAACATCCTCGATATTTTCGATTTTCTGCTTAAAACGTTCGTTGTTGAACTTCTCGTTTTCAAGCAATAGTGTTAATAATTCCTTAACTGTCTTTTCCATTTTTTTGCCTCCTCTGGAATTATCCCATTTCTCATGTGTCTCGTGTCATAAAGCAATTTCTACAAGGCTCATTCAAATGGTTTTGGATATATAGTATAGCACGCTTTTCCTTTTGTGTAAACCCTTTTTAATGTTTTTTTGACAATATATCTTATTTTTATCATAATCATTCCTCCATATACATTTAATACTGTCCCTGGTACTACTGCATTTACTAAAGTATTACCAGTTGCCAATTCTTTTTCCATAGATTTAGTAAATCCAATAATTCCTGCTTTAGATACTTCACTTTTAGTTTTTATGTTTGTACTACGACCGGTCAATTTAAATTTTATGTCAATTTATATTTTCTTTTTTTAGTCTTTATGGTATACTTATATAGTAAGTGTGTTGATATTGGTGTTTTAGAAAATTCTAAAATACACACTACCCTTTTTATTTATTGCACCAATGGAATGACTTAAGAAAGGAGGGTTCTTACATGAACCAAAAGAATTTTTGTTATGCTATTCATCTCAGCTTGCTCTTCCCTAACCACAAAGTGATTCAATATTCGCTTTGCGAGTCATCTGACCTTCGGGAACTAGCAAAGGAGGATTTAGCCTTTGCAACATTTGATGCTTTAGGATTTTCTCGACTTTTCGGAAGTGTTAACAAATTAGCAGATAAAGCAATTGCAGACTTAAATGCAATTGTACATGGTAAGCAAGAAATTGTAGTTTCAGAAACCTCAAGCTATTTTGTTTTATCAACAGACAAAGAAATTAACTTTGAAGAACAGCTTTTGGAAATAAATCAGAAAGATGTTATGGTTTACTATGACAATGATACATTTGTTCTATTTATTTCTAAAGAGCAAAAAAATCTTTACCATTTTTTGAAAGATATCTTTCAAAAAGAGAATTTCTTTGTATATGCATACCCTGACTACGAAACATACGAAAATCAACTTTGGTTTATAAAAAAATAATGAGGAAGAATTGATTCCTCATTATTTTTTAGTTATTTCTTTTTTTCTATTTTTATATTCCTACTTCTTCTATGTTCTTTTTCCCACTATTTCTTCTAGGAAAAATCCTGATGATATTTGTTCTTTAAAAAAGTAGCAATCTCTTTTACTTCTTTTGAAAATTCTCCCTTTCTTTTAGTAACCCCTGCTATTTTCTTTTATTTAACTAAGTTATTAGGTTCTTTTATTATTAATACCATACTTTTCTTTACTCTTTCTCTTTATTTTTTCTTCTTTTTGTATTTTCTATTTACTTTCCTTTCGAAATAACTCATACATATCAAACATTCCCATTAAATATGCTTTTCGAATAACTTCATAATACGATAGCACAATATCATATTCTTCCTGTTTAAAAATTCCCCTTCTTTTCTCGATATTGTTGAAAATAAATTCTTCCATACTTCTTCCTCCTTTTTCTTCTTTTGCCCTCTTGATTTTGCTAGAAAGGAAGTATATACTTAATAGGAAATATATACTTCTTTCGTATATAAATCAAAAGAGATAGATGTATTTGACTGCATATCTATCTCTTTTATTATATCTATTTTCTTTTTCTTGTTTCAACAGAATTCGACAAAAAAGACATGTAAATTTTCGACAAATTACTATCCTTGATTTTCTTTATACTTTTGTTTTCTTTTTATTTTTCTACCGCACATCTCTCCAATTTTTATCTTCTATATATTCAATAGAAATATTACTTAAAAAACCATTCTCTTCTGCTACTTTATTCCATATATCATCTGGTGGTATTTTTTTATTTAACTTTACTATCATTTCTAAAGCAGCTAAGCTTTTATTTACATATTCAAACCTTTTAGGATATCGTTCATTGACGTATTTCTCTATTTCTTCATCTAAATCTATCTTTTTATCCTTATATAGTTTATGTTTTTGGATACTTTTTTTTATGGTATCTTTCATCAATTGTTTCTCTATTTCCATTATTGGTTTCTTCCTTATTTTCCACTAATTTCTTTATTGAAAAAGCCAGCTTATCTATTGCGATATTCTGGCTTTACTTTTAATTGTTACTATATAAATATCTTTACTTTTAATCTTTTCCTTCTAAAAGTGGATTAATTGTATTTTCTATTATTTCTTTTAATACAGAAGCACTTTTGTCAAATTTAGCTTGTTCTTCTTCATTTAACTTTAAAGTTAAAATATCAGACACACCATGTTCTCCTACAACAGCTGGTACTCCTATATATATTCCTTCTGCTCCATACTCTCCTTTTTGATAAGTAGATACTGTTAAAATAGAGTTTTCATTATTTAATATTGCTTTAATAATTCTAGTTAATCCTAGACCAATTCCATAATACGTAGCTTTTTTCTTCTCTATAATTTCATATGCAGCTTGTTGTACTTGGGTATAAATATTGTCTAAATCCTTCTTAGATGCTCCTCTATCATCCATAATATCTAATAAATTCTTGCAACCTGCATAGCAATGTGACCAAGCAACAAAAGAAGAATCACCATGTTCTCCCATAATATATGCATGAATATTTTTATTTGAGATTCCTAAATATTCTCCAATTAAGAAACGAAGTCTTGCTGTGTCTAACACCGTTCCAGAACCAATTACTCGCTCTTTTGGAAGTCCGGATACCTTTTCAACAACATAAGTCATAACATCAACAGGGTTACTTGCTATAACAAAAATTCCATTGAAACCAGATGCTACAACTTGTTCTGTTACATCTTTCATGATTTTAGCATTGATTTTAGTAAGTTCTAGACGTGTTTGTCCTGGTTTTTGTGCCATTCCTGCTGTTACTACTACGATAGCAGCATCTTTACATTCTTCATATCCACCAGCTCTAATATCGATTTTACTAGGTGCACAAGGAAGTCCATGGCAAAGGTCCATCGCTTCTCCTTCTGCTTTTTCTTTTACTACATCTATTAAAACAAGTTCATCAATTCCTCCTTGATTTAATAAAGAATATGCCATACTCATTCCTACAAATCCAGTTCCTATTAATACAACTTTTCTCTTTTTTAACATAATGCATCTCTCCTTTAATTCCATTTAATTTCTTTTCTATTATTTTTACCATTTTACAGTTATTTATTATATAGTTTCTTCAAAAAAATGTCAATTTTTCTTTTTCACCTATTTTCTATGAAATTATATTTCGGCAATCATAGCTACGTGTAAAACGCGTGGTAAGGGCCTATAACATTGCCAGCGCCTAAAGACGCTGGCTTTCACTTCATTCAATCCTTGACGTAATGACTACTTTAGCAAATCCTTAAAAGTGTTGTTATATTCTCTCTTTGTTAATTTATCTTCTATATTTATGATATATTATCTTTCTTCTATAGTACTATATGATACTTGCACAACCATTTTGTGTGTGATAAACTATTCGCCATAAAAGCTAAAGCATAATTAAAAGACATTAGCTTAAATGCTAATGCCTCTTTTTGGCTGGGCTGGGTAGATTCGAACTACCGCATGCATGAGTCAAAGTCATGTGCCTTACCGCTTGGCTACAGCCCAATATATTAAATTAGTGGGGTGGAAGATGGGACTCGAACCCACGGTCTCCAGTGCCACAAACTGGCGCGTTAACCAACTACGCTACATCCACCACATAGGGTTGCACTGTTTAAGACTGTCCTTAAACAGTGCAATTATTATTTTAAACGATAGTTGGTTGTTTGTCAAGATATTTTTTCAATTTTACTCTTCTTTTGCCCAGATAACTAATCTTGCTTTACTATCATCTGTACAGGTAGATAAAGATATCTCTCTTGCACCTTTTGTATCTCTTGTAATATAGTCTGAGTCAGATGGCTCAGTTTCATATTTGTTATATACTTTATATGTAATAGTTCTTCCGGAGTTATCTTTAATGAAGATACTGTCTCCTATTTCTATCTTTTTATTATTCGAGAAAAATAATCCATTTCTATAGTTGTGTCCTACAATTAATGTATTTCCTGGTTCATTTAATCCTGCTGTTGTATATTGAACTGCAACAGAAGTTTCAATTGATTTTTTCGTTACTTTATCTAAGATGGGATATTTTAAATTTGTTTTTGGTATCTCTATTTTTCCAAGTACATTAAATCCTTTATATGTCCATGTCTTTCCAGAAGTGCTTGAGCCTCCTGTAACAGCTTCATTTAATTGATTTAATGGATTTTCTGCACTACCTCCAATATTATTTGTTTGGTTCGTAGCTTCTACTTCTCCATCAAATTGGCTTAAAAATTCTCCTGTATCTTTTGTAATAAAATATTTTTGATAATAATCATATCCCAAATAGCCTAATAATGCTACAATAGCAATAATAACGATTACTAATAAAATAGTAAGGAATTTTCCATATTTACTATCTGTCATTTTCAATCCCTCCATCTATCACGGTTTCACTCTATAACTTTATTATACCATAATTTATGCTTTTTTCCTATGGTTTTTGCGAAATATTTTAGCACATCTTAGTTCCTAGTTTTTTACCACCTAATAGATGAAAATGTAAATGTTTTACTTCTTGTCCTCCATTTTCTCCACAATTTACAATAACACGGTATCCATCTTCTGCTATTTGCATTTCTTTTGCTATCTTTTGGATCACTATATAGATTTTTCCCACTAATAATTCGTCATCTTTGGATAATTGATTAATGGAATCAATATGTTTCTTGGGAATTACTAACACATGTATTGGTGCCATTGGGTGAATATCTTTAAATGCTAAGATTTCATCATCTTCATATACAATGTCAGAAGGAATTTCTTTTTGAATAATTTTACAAAAAATACAATCCATTTTTATTCTCTCCTATCTTTTCTCTTTTATACCTATTTTTTCTATTTGCATAAAAATTAATCTTTTATTAAAACAGCCTTTATTCTTCTTACTCCTGAAGAACTAGATTCTTCTTTCTTAATTTTAAATCTTCCCAATTCTCCTGTGTGTGTTACATGAGGTCCGCCACAAATTTCTTTACTAAAATCTCCTATGGTATATACTTTTACCTTATCTCCATATTTGTTGGTAAAAAGTCCTACTGCCCCAGATTCTTTTGCCTCGTCATAAGACATTTCTTCGCAAGTTACTGGTAAATCTTCTTTTATCTTCTCATTTACTAAATCCTCTACCTCTTGGATTTCTTCTTTTGTCATTTTTTTTGGATGCGTAAAGTCAAATCTTAGTCTTTCTGTTGTTATATTGGAACCATTCTGTTTTACATGTTCCCCTAATACTACTTTTAATGCTTTATGTAATAAATGCGTTGCTGTATGATATGCTATTGTTTGCTCATTTTGCTCTGCTAATCCACCTTTAAATTTTTGCTCTGAACCCATACGAGATTTTTCTTGATGTTCTTTATATCGTTTATCAAACGCTGCCATATCTATTGTAAAGCCTTGCTCTTTAGCTAATTCTGATGTTATTTCTGGTGGAAATCCATAAGTATCATATAATTTAAAAATAACTTCTCCGTCAATAGTATCTTTTCCTTCTGCTTTCATTTTTTCTGCTTCTTTTTCAAATTCTCTTTCTCCACGTTCTAATGTTTTCATGAATTTGTCTTTCTCTTCAATTAATACTTGTTTAATGGTTTCCTTATTTTTCTCTAATTCCGGATACATTTCTTTTAATGTTTCAATATTTAGTTCTACTAATTCTGGAATTTTATCTAATTCAATTTGTAGTTTATTTAAATGTCTTGTCATTCTTCTAATCAATCTTCTTAACACATAACCACGATCTATATTACTTGGTCTTCCACCATCTGTTATTACCATCATACTAGAACGTAAATGTTCTGCTACAATTCTTCTACTATTTATATTCTCTACTTTTGCAAGTTCCGCTAATTTCTCCATAATTGGTGCAAAAAGTTCCGTATCATATGGAGTTTCTTTTCCTTGTAATAGCATGGTCATTCTTTCTAATCCAAGACCAGTATCTACATTATGTTGTTTTAATTTTGTATATATACCCTCTTTTGATTTAAAGTATTCCATAAATACATTGTTCCATATTTCCACATATTTTCCGCACTCACAAGAAGGGTCACAATGGTCAGAACATGCTGGTTTTCCAGTATCATAAAACATTTCAGTATCTGGACCACAAGGACCTTCTTCTCCTGCTATCCAAAAATTATGTTCTTTTCCCAAAAAATAGATTCTTTCTTCTGGAATCCCCGCTTTTTTCCAGCATGCTGCGGCTACGGTATCTTTTGGAACATCTTCATCTCCTGCAAAACAAGTAACCGATAATTTTTCTACTGGAATTTTCAATTCTTTTGTTAAGAATTCAAAACTCATCTGAATAGACTCTTCTTTGAAATAGTCTCCTAAAGACCAGTTTCCAAGCATTTCAAAATAGGTTAAATGACGATTATCTCCAACTTCATCAATATCATTTGTTCTTAAACATTTCTGATAATCGGTAAGACGAGTTCCTTCTGGATGTTTTGCTCCTAATAAATAAGGTACCAATGGTTGCATTCCTGCTGTTGTGAACAAAACAGAAGGGTCATTTTCTGGTATTAACGGTGCACTCGGAATTGCTTTGTGTCCATGTGCTTTAAAATAGTTTAGATATTTATTTCGTATTTCTATTGCTTTCATAAGATTTCTCCCTTTTCTCTTCGATCTGATTGTTAAATTATATTACATTTATCCATATATTTCAATAGTTATCTAGATTTCTTGCAAGTATCTTTTTTACCGTAAGGAAATATTTATCCATAAAATGAAAATCAGCAAAATTTATTATACATAAATCTGAAACATTCTTTACTTGTGCTAATACGCGCAAAAAAAGTACCAAATATCACTTAGATGTTTGGTACCAAATATCGCGGTTCTCTACTATCCTAATTTTTATCTTTATTACAAATATGACGCGAAAAGAAATGAACTCAATAATATCGGGCGTATCATTGTTGCTATGGAAGGAAGCTGAAAAGTAGTCTCCTTGAAGTTGCAAAAACCCCCACGAGGCACACAAAGAGTGTAACTGTCATCCACTCCCATGTATTTACCACTAAACCATAGCGTCTATGTCAAGTATATCACTTACATTAAAAATGACTATCTCATGGATAATCATTTTTCATACTTAAATTTCCATTTGACTTCCTAAAAAACTTGCTGCGGATTGTACTACTTTTTGTTCTACTTCTGTCATTTTTGTATTTGCTTCTTTTGAAAGTAATATCACACTTCCAATAACATCCCCATCTGATATAATGGGATAGACAACTTGTGAATTATATTTTCTATCTTTGTTATCATTTCTTGTTACCGGAATTGATACATCACTATTTTCTCGACTAGTATATACTTCCTTATCTTCCATTAATCGTTCTAATTCATCACTAATATTCTGTTCTAAAAACTCTTTTTTAGAACCTCCGGAAACAGCAATTACGGTATCTTTATCTGTAATACATGCAATATGTCCTGTTGTTTTAGCAAGTGTTTCCGCATACTGTGTTGCAAATTCAGATAATTCTCCTATTGGTGAATATTTTTTTAGAATAACTTCCCCTTCTTTATCAGTAAATATTTCTAATGGGTCACCTTCTTTAATTCTCAAAGTTTTTCTTATCTCTTTTGGAATAACAACTCTTCCTAAATCATCAATTCTTCTTACTACTCCTGTTGCTTTCAAAATTTTCCCTCCTTTTGATTCTGTTTATGACTAGTATTTGTTTTTCCTTGGTTTTTATGCATTTGTTTTCCAAAAATTTTAACAAAAGAAAACGATATTTAAAATATATCGTTTTTCTTTTGTAATTTGTTATATTTCATTCTATTCTTCTACCGCTTCTTGCTTTTCTCTTGGAGCTAAGAACGATGTTTTATATTTATCTAAAATGTAACCTAAGTCTTTTGAAAAATCTTTTAACATAACAATTTTAATGCTAATATCTTTTCCTTTAATATAGTCATCCATAATTTGTTTTAATTGCTTAATGTTTTTCATTTCTGGTTCTATTTCTTTTGTATATTTATTCGCTCTATTTACTAATTTCTCGCGGATACTTACAATATCTTCGTTACTAGCACAGGACAATCTTTGGAACATCTGATATACATCATAATACTTGAAGATTGGTATATCCATACATTCTTTATCAAATTTATCATAGAATTGTTCCATTTTCATTGGAATACATTTAAATAGTTCCTCCGCTTTTTCATGATACATTTTGTCTTTCAATGTATTATTGATTTCATAGAAATGTTTTAAAATATCATTCATATCTTCGCTTACTTCATCGATTCCAATTCTAGAAAGCTCTTCTTCAACGTTATCGCAATATTGTGAAGTTAAGGAAGATATATTCATTCCGTTAAAAAATACACCTTTAATTGTTTTTAGGTCATAGGAAATTAATCCTTTTTTAGAGAAATAACTAAAGTAAGCAAATAGTTTTACGATATCAATTAAACGTATTTTTCCGTTCTTTACATCTTGTAATACTTCTTCAATGACTCCATCAAATTGATCATCTGATATTTTCCAATATTCTTCTGTTAATAGCCTTTTATATCCTGGTAATTTATCGGTATCAATTGTATTTCGAATAACTTCCATATCATCTTTAAATACTTTCATTTCAAAAATTCTGGTTCGTACATAAATTTCAATGAATTTAAAGAAACGATAGTCTGCTTTGAAGTTATAGTAATAGTTATTATCAAATTCTTTAATATAGAATTGTCTATTATCCATTAAAATTCTTGAAGACACTAAAATTGCTTTATATTCTTCATTATTCTCTATATTTACAAATTTATCTTTTGTTACTTTTCCTGCTTTTATTTCGAAAGATATAGCAATGGTAAAGATAAGCATTGTTTGTAATACTCGATGATTTGTATTTGGATAATATTTATTTACCATGTCAAATATTTTCTTAAAGTCATTTAGAGAATGTTTTAGAATTCTTAGATTTCTGGTTCCACTTTTATTAAAAGTAGAAATAATTAATCCTGTATTCTCTCTTAAAAATCGAATTAAGTCTGGATAATTTTCATATCGCATTAATAATCCATTAATGATATAGTTGAATTCGGGTTTGTATTCAAAAGTTTCTCCAATTAATTTTTCCTTTATTCTTTCATAATCATTTGCCTTGTCAAATACATATTCAATTTTATCTTGTATCTTTTCCACCATTGGCTTGTCTGTTTTAGAAAGGTCTCCTTCTTTATCTAATAGATAAGTAGCAATAAAAGTTTTCATTTCTAAGTTTGAGCTTTTCAATTTAGTAGATAGCTCTTTTTCATTACAAATAATAATGGTTTTAATATGGTCATGTTCTACAAAGTTATTAATATATCCTAGAATATCTATAACGTCCACATTAGCTCTTTCTAGGTCATCGAAGCATAAAATTTTATCGTCTGTTGAAAAGAATTTTCCATAATCTATTTTATCTCCATTTTGTGTAACGCCAAAGAAATTTGCCATGTCTAATCCTGTTTTGGCGTATTCTGGTATATTTGTTTGCCCATTTGCATCCATATATCTTCTTAAGTTTTTATCCATTAATTGTGTTGTCTCAATAAATATCTTTTTACTAATTTCTTCTAAGTTAGAAATACCATAAAGAGACATGTAGATAGTCGTATATTTCTTTCCGTTTAATTGCATGGACTCAATTTTATTACGTATTTTATGATTCCAAAAATACGTTTTTCCGCTTCCCCATTCGCCATTTATCATAATAGCATAATCCGTATAATCTGCTCTAATATAGTCTAATATACTTTCCACTAAATCTTCCATCTTTCCACCTCTTTTAATCTTTTGCAATTGTAATTATATATATTGTTTTTGCTCCTGCTTGTTTCAATACTTTACTACATTCTTCTACTGTACTTCCTGTAGTATAAATATCATCAAATAAAGCGATATTTTTTCCGATTATTTTTTCTTTGTTTTTTACTTGATATGCATTTTCAATATTTTGGGTACGCATTCGTTTATCTAAACTACTTTGTGGTTTTGTATTTTTTATTTTATACAAAGCTTTCGTTTCTATGCAAACTTCTTTATTACTTCTTATATATTCTCTCAAAATTAATTCACTTTGATTGTAGCCTCTTTTTTGTTGTCTTTTTTTGTGAATTGGAACTGGGATTATTATATCACAATGTTGTTTCAAAAATCCACTTAGTCTTTCATTTTTTAACATTATTTTTGCAAATAATTTTGCTAATTGTTTTTCTTTTTTAAATTTATATTGAATTAATTTTTTTCGTATGATTCCACTATATTCAAATAGATAAAGGTGACTAGCGAACTCCTTATCACTATATTCTTGTAGCTTACTTTCTAATTCTCCTTCTATTACCGTTTCACATTTCTTACATATAATCTCTGTTCCTATTTTTCCACATATTTCACACGTTGGTGGGTAGATACTATTTAATAGCTTATTTTCTAACTGTTTTATATTCAAATTTCCTCCTAAAGCAAAAGAAGTGGAGATAATCCCCCACTTCTTTTTATTTTTCTATTTTTCCAATTGTCTAGTCTTCGTTTATGTATGCAACCTTTTCCCTAATTTCTCCTAAATTAATAGTTTCATTCTAATTAACCCTATTTCTTCTTTTTTCATTCTGTCTAATATTTCTAATTCGGTTTCTTTAATACTAATTAGTTGATTAACTTCTTTCCCTTCTTCCATTTGTTCCTTCTTATGCTCTCCATTTTTCAATTTCCATTCCTTGTTGTCTTAAACATTTGTCTTGCTTTTCCATAATTTTTCCTATTACTGGTACTACTTGTTTTGAAATAATAATCATCGTATCTTCTTGCTCTTTCTTCATTATTTTAATGTCTTTTTTCATCTCAGTTACGTCTTTTCTTGTCTCTTTTTGCTCTTCTTTAATTTCTGTGATGTCTTCTTTCATGACTTTTTGCTCTTCTTTAATTTCTGTGATGTCTTCTTTCATGACTTTTTGCTCTTCTTTGATTTCTGTGATGTCTTCTTTCATGACTTTTTGCTCTTCTTTGATTTCTGTGATGTCTTCTTTCATGACTTTTTGCTCTTCTTTGATTTCTGTGATGTCTTCTTTCATGACTTTTTGCTCTTCTTTGATTTCTGTGATGTCTTCTTTCATGACTTTTTGTTCTTCTTTCATTTCAGTTACGCTCTCTTGCATTCTTTGTTGATTTACTACTACATTTTCTATTTTATCTGTTAGCCCATTTATTTTACTTAAAATTAATCCTATTGTCTCTTCTGGCATTTTTTACACCTCCTCGTAAAAAAACTTTTTCCCTTTGCAAGTTTAATATAAATTAATTTTTGCAAAAAGTCAATAGTCTTTTTGACATTTTAACTTTTTGTTTAACTTTTATTCTATATTTCTTAATTTATATTCTAATCCCGTATTTCGTTTTCTTAAGTCCGCATTTTGCACCATGAAGTCAATTATTCTATCACTTCCTAAAACAACTAATAACTTTTTAGCTCTTGTCAACGCTGTATAAAGTAAATTTCTAGTAAGTAACATCGAAGAAGATGGTGAAACTACCAATATAACTACATCAAATTCACTACCTTGTGCTTTATGAATTGTAATTGCATAACTATGTTCCATTTGATCCAATTCAGAAAAAGTATACCAAGCAATTTTTCCATCATCATATTTTACTTTTATCTGTTTATCCTCTTCATCTATTTTCTCAATTCTTCCTAATTCACCGTTAAAAACACCACTTCCATTTTCATATATTGGTTCTTTCTTTTCCCAAAACATATCATAATTATTTTTTATCTGCATCACACGGTCTCCTTCACGGAAAATGACACCTCCATAACTTTTTTCTTTCTTCTCTTCTGTCTTTGGATTTAATGCCTTTTGTAATGCTTTATTTAGTTCTTTCGTTCCTAATATTCCTTTTTTCGTTGGTGTTAATATTTGAATATTAGAAAAGAAATCATAATCTCCATAATTTTGTAGTCTTCCCTGACATAGGGAGATTGTTTCTTGTAGAATTTTATTTAAATCATATTCACGGATATAGAAAAAGTCATCTAGTGTTTCAATAATATCCTCATCCTCTTTATCTACATCTTCAATTTCTTCTTTTACAGAATGAATAAAACTTTGTCCTTTATTTACTTTATGTGCATTTACGATAATTTTACTTTTAGCAGCTTGCCTAAATATCTTGTTTAAGGAAACCGTAGTAATAGTTTCGGATGCAATCATGTCTTTTAGTACACTACCTGGCCCTACAGAAGGTAATTGGTCTACGTCTCCTACTAAAACTAATTTTGTCCCCTGATAAATAGCACTTAGCAAATAATTCATTAAAAAGACATCTACCATTGACACCTCATCTACAACGACAATATCGGCGTCTATAGGAGAAACTTCATAATCATTTTGAATTAACCCATCATCTTCAAATTTTCCTATTTCTAATAATCGATGTAATGTTTTGGCTTCTTCTCCCGTTGTCTCCGTCATCTTTTTAGCTGCTCTTCCTGTTGGTGCACAAAGAACTACCTTTTTTCCTCTCTTCTTATACATTTCAATGATACTTTTTATAATAGTTGTTTTACCTGTACCAGGTCCTCCTGTTATAATACAAACATTATGGTTATTTACCTCTTTAATGGCTTCTTTTTGTTTACTAGATAATTTTACTCCTGTATCCTTTTCTATCTTTTCAATTTCTACTAAAATATGAGGTATTTCTTTTATATTTTGTGCCTTTTCTAATAAATGAATGCGATGTGCAATATTGTGCTCTGCCTGATACATTTCAGCTAAATATACCCACTCTTCTATAGTTTCACGCTTCTCAATTACAATTTCTTCTCTTGCACTTAAGTTAATCATTGCTGTATCAATATCATCTTCTGTTACTTTTAATAAATCCTGTGCATATTGCATCAAATTTTCTTTAATTACACAAACATTACCATTATAGCTTGCTAAATTTAAACTATACTTAATTCCACTTTCAATTCGTTTTGGTGAGTTATATTCAAACCCTAAATCTGTTGCAATTTTATCTATCTTTCGAAAATCTACTCCTCTTACAATATCAGAAAGTATATACGGGTTATTTTCAATTTCATTAATCGCTTCTATTCCCAATGTATCATATATTTTCTTAGCATGATTTGCACCAATTCCAAATTTCTCTAAATAGCTAACAATTTGCCATAAATTCCATTTGCTATTAAATTCTTCCGCTACTTCTAATGCTCTTTCTTTAGATATTCCTTTTACTTGTGCTAATTTATATGGTTCAAATTTAAATATGGAGATGGTCTCTTCTCCGAAAGTTTCTACAATTCTTCGTGCAGTTGCTGGGCCGATTCCTTTTATGGTTCCATTAGCTAAGTACCTTTCTAATGCTTCTACTGTTTGTGGCATTAACTTTTCAAATGTCTCTATTTTAAACTGTCTTCCATATTCTTTATGTTCTACAAATTTTCCTGTCAGTCTTAAAGAATCTCCACTATTAATAAACGGAAGATATCCTACAACAGTTGTTTCTTCTTCTCCTATTCGTTCTGCTATTTCCTCTTCTAAAATAAAGATAGCTATCATATAGCTATTCATTTCGTTTTGATATATAATATCTGCTATTTGTCCTGAAATTTCCAAAATTTAACGTCCTCTTCTCTTTTTTGTTTTATTCATTTTTCTTGTTTATCTTATCAAAAATTTGTTTCATTTACAATAGAAGAGAAAAACAAAAGAGTAAGAAATATCAATTTTATTTCTTACTCTTTCTTAATTTCTTTTTTCTATCTTACTTCTTTGGCATTATAATATACCTTGTCCATCACTTCATTACTATAGTGTTTATCTAAAAATATTTCTACTTTATTTTTAGGTGCAATCCCTTTTCTTCTTGCTTCATGTCTTGTTGCCGCTACAGATGAAATGGCCATATTAAATATCATAAAAACAATTAAAATCCAAGTAATTGGTAGTGCTATCTTTTTAGGTATTTTTTCAATTGAATTAGATAATAGAGGATATCCATATTTTATCCAAGTTAATCCTAAGCCTCCCCAAAAAATAGCAAAGAGTAAACTGGTTCTTCCTAAAATATTAAATGGCATATCGCTGTATTCCCAAGATACCGTACCATAGCAAAATTCTTGAAAATAACTACAAGCAATTTCAAAAATAGCTCCTACTACCATACAAACTCCAAAAATAGTCCAAGCACTTTTTTTCCTTAAAGGATATACAGCAAGAGTAATAATAACTGCTCCGAATCCATATACTGGATTAAAAGGTCCATATAAAACTCCTGCTCTACTTGTAATTCTATGCTCTACGATTAATCCAAAAAGAGTTTCTACAATAACACCAACAATACATCCAATAAAAAAAATCCAAAACAACTTGTAAAAATTTAAACCTTCTGCAAAAGTATCCGCTTTTGTTTCTCTATTCATTACTTTTTTAGGTTCCATTTTTAATTCATTTAATTTCTTATTTTCTTCCTTTACAATTTCTACTCCCATATTTGTACCTTTTATTCTTATTTTTATTCTTATTCTCTATTATACTGATTTTTCTGTTATCTTGCAATTATCTCAAGAAATTATTAAGAATTCTTCAGAATTTATACTTTTTTCTTTTCTATTTAATTTTCTCTACGAATATCTACGCTATCTAAAATCTCTTTACATTCTCTCCAATTTGCTACTTTAATGCAATCATAATCACCTTGTAATTTTTCTAAAATATCCATTGTACGGTCACTAGAATCTAAATCTGTCACTATAACATCTTTTACAAAATCTTCTTTTCCATACAAAATGCGAAACAAAATAGACCTCATAAATCCTTCTATTCTATTTTCTTGATTTTTAACAGCTATTATCATATAGATACCATCTGATTTTAAGTTTGTATAAGTACATATGTATATAATTGTTTTGATAATTTCAAATAATCCATAAAGTGCCAATGTCCAAAACACTGCGTGTAAAATAAAGTCTAACATACCTTATTCCTCCTATAAAATATAGTATGCTAGACTTATATTTTTCGTTATTCTTTCAAGTACTTTTTATCTTTTTAAAGTAATAATTTTCTCCCATGGTAAATTATCTTTTCCCATATGTCCATAGTTTGTTGTCTGACAATAAATTGGTTTTTTTAAATCTAAATATTCTATGATTCCTTTTGGTGTTAAATCAAAGTTTTTATGAATAATTTCAATTAATTCTTCCTCTGTTACTTTTCCAGTTCCAAAAGTATCCACATGAACAGACATTGGTTCTTCCATTCCTATTGCATATGCAACTTCTATTTCACATTTGTTAGCTAAGCCATTTGCTACAATATTCTTTGCAATATGTCGCGTCATATATGCTGCCGAACGGTCTACTTTAGTAGCATCTTTTCCTGAAAATGCGCCTCCACCATGACGTCCATATCCGCCATAGGTATCTACTATAATTTTTCTTCCTGTAAGTCCTGTATCTCCAAGAGGTCCTCCTATAACAAATCTACCAGTTGGATTAACATAGTATTTTGTATTTTCATCCAAATATTTCGGGTCAATTATTTTTTGTATTACTTCTCGTATGATATCTTGTTTCATTACTTCTAAATCTACTTCTGGCAAATGTTGATTAGATATTAAAATAGTATCAATTCTTTTTGGTATATTTTCCTCATATTCAACTGTAACCTGTGTTTTTCCATCTGGTCTTAAATAATTTAATATACCTTGTTTTCTCACTTCTGTAAGCCTTTTGGCAAGTTTATGAGCCATACAGATAGCAAATGGCATATATTCTTCTGTCTCATTGCATGCGTATCCAAACATCATTCCTTGGTCCCCAGCTCCTCCTACATCAACTCCCATTGCGATATCGGGACTTTGTGCTGTGATATTTAAATTAATATTACAAGTTTTATAGTCTATATCTGTATCACTGTTATCGTAACCAATTTCTTTAATTCTTTCTCTTACAATCTTTTCATAGTCTACTTTTGCATTTGTTGTAATTTCTCCCGCTATTGTAATGGTATCTTTAGCTGCAAATGTTTCTACTGCTACCCTAGAATTAGGGTCTTGTTTTAGACATTCATCTAAAATGGTATCTGAAATATAGTCACACAACTTATCTGGATGTCCTTCTGTTACACTTTCTGATGTAAATACATAATTCTTCATTTTGTTTCCTCTTTTCTTTCTTTAATTTTTATATGTTACCGCAAAAAACTCTGCTACCTATTTGTAGCAGAGGATAATTTCTATTTTATCAAATCATCATCCAAAGCCACAAGCTTTGCTGGTATTAGCACCTTGCTCTAAAAGCAGGTTGCTGTGGGATTAACGAGCCAGTTCTCTCCTCCACTCTTGATAACATATTTACTTATTTATTTTAGCAGATTTTCTGCTTTTCGTCAACTTATTTCTCACATTGTCTATTCTACTAGCATCCTTCTTTATTTAGTTTTACTATTTGCTCTTCGGAAATAGAATTAAAAGAATATGTATAGTCTAATACAGGACATATTGGTTTTGTTTTCTTTATCTATGATAGGTTATCGTAGTCAAAAAATTTGAATTCTTCTGATAGGTTTAAAGTATGTTTAGCGTTCCGTCTACTTGGTAGGCATATATCGTTTCTGTGTAATTTGTTCTTTTTATTTTTATATTCTCATCTCATATTACCACACGCTTTAAAAAAAGAAATAAAAAAACTATGAAAATTTTCCATAGTTTCTTTATTTCTTTTTTTATACTAGTTCTAAAATTACTTTTTCAGCTGCATCTCCACGTCTTGGTCCAGCCTTGATGATTCTTGTATAACCACCAACTCTTCCCTCATATTTTGGAGCAATTTCATTGAATAGTTTTCCAACTACATCTGTATCTTTAACTTTATTGATTTGTTTCATCATTTTTCTTCTAGCATTTAATCTAGACGGCATATCTTTTTGTCTTTTTTCTGTTGTTGTTTCTTTTACTACTTTTAAATATTCAACACCATTTTTACTTGTTACTTTTTCTGTAACTTTATGACCATTGCTATCAATTTTAGCTTTGCTAACTTTTACATCGACCATTTCATAGTTATCTTTTTCTTTTACAGCTAATGCAATCAAACTATCTGTGATTGCTTTTACTTCTTTTGCTCTTGCTTCTGTTGTTTCAATTTTACCATGTAATAGTAAGTCGGTAGTTTGTGTTTTAAGCATTGCTAATCTTTGGTCTGTTGGTCTACCTAATTTTCTATTTGTTGCCACTTGTTTCACCTTCCTTATATTCTGTTATTTCATTAATCTTCTTCTTGTGCAAAATCTAATCCTAATGAATGTAATTTGTTTGTTACTTCATCTAGTGATTTCTTTCCAAGATTTCTTACTTTCATCATGTCTGCTTCTGATTTATTTGTTAAGTCTTCGACTGTAGCAATTCCTGCTCTCTTTAAGCAATTGAAAGATCTTACAGATAATTCTAAGTCTTCTATTGACATTTCTAGAACTTTTTCTTTCTTTGATTCTTCCTTTTCTACCATTACTTGTGTATTTTTAGCAGTTTCGGATAAATCAATGAATAATTCTAAATGTCCTGTCATAACTTTAGCAGCTAAACTTAATGCTTCATATGGTTTTAAACTTCCATCTGTCCAAACTTCAATAACAAGTTTATCAAAGTCTACTTGTTGTCCAACTCTGGTGTTTTCTACTTGATAATTTACTTTTTTAACTGGTGTAAAGATAGAGTCAATTGGAAGAACTGTAATATCTTGATTTGCTTTTTTATTTTTATCAGAAGAATTATATCCTCTTCCTCTTTCTACAGTCATTTCCATATGTAGACTACCATCTTTTGCAACAGTAGCGATATGTAAATCAGGATTTAGTATTTCTACCGTACCATCTGTTTGTATATCTCCTGCTGTTACTTCTCCTTCACCTTTGAAGTCAATAAATATTCTTTTTTCTTCATTATCATTTACTTTTAGTCTAACACCTTTTAAGTTAACTATAATTTCAGGAACATCTTCTACAACGTTTGGAACAGTTGAGAATTCATGTACTACTCCATCAATTTTTACACTTGTTATTGCAGCACCTGGAAGTGATGATAATAAGATTCTTCTAAGTGAATTTCCTATGGTTACTCCATAACCACGTTCTAATGGTTCACATACAAATTTTGCATAATTTTTAATATCATCAGCTTCTAAGCATTCAATGTTTGGCTTTTCGAATTCTATCATTTCTTACCTCCTAATAGAGTCGTGCTTGTCTCGCACAACGACTTATTCCTTTATCATAACCTATTATTTTGAGTAAAGCTCTACGATTAAATGCTCTTCTATTGGTAGGTCAATGTCTTCTCTTGTTGCTAATCTTACTACTTTACCACTTACCTTTTCAGAGTCTTTTTCAAGCCATTCTGGTATTGGTCTTGTGGCATTTGCTTCCACATTTCCTTTAATAGTATTATTTTCTTTATTTTCTCTTAAAGAAATAACATCCCCTGGTTTTACTAGGTAAGAAGCAATATCTACTTTTTTACCATTAACAGCAAATAGTCCATGATTTACAAATTGTCTAGCTTGAGCTCTTGAAGAACCAAATCCTAATCTGTAAACAACATTATCTAATCTGCTTTCTAATAATTGAAGTAAAACTTCACCTGTTTTTCCTTTTTTGTTAGAAGCCATTTCGAAATATTTTCTAAATTGTTTTTCTCCTACTCCATAGTATGATCTTGTTTTTTGTTTTTCTCTTAACTGTGTACCATATTCAGAAAGTTTCTTCTTTTTTTGTCCATGATCTCCTGGTGCGTAGTTTCTTCTAGAAACACTACATTTATCAGAGTAACATCTTGAACCTTTTAAGAATAACTTTTGTCCTTCTCTACGGCATATACGGCATTGTTCATCTTTATATCTTGCCATGAATTAATTACACCTCCATAAATTTTGTAACCTTTATATTCTTATTATTTTTGTTTTTTGAAGAATTATACTCTTCTTCTTTTTGGTGGTCTACAACCATTGTGTGGTATTGGTGTTA
>JBKXSZ010000003.1:0-77032 GCA_047017005.1 Clostridia bacterium
TTATTATATACATTGGATGTGGAGAAAGAGGAAACGAAATGACAGAAGTATTAGAGGACTTTCCAAAACTAAAAGACCCAAAAACAGGAAGACCTTTAATGGAAAGAACCATTTTAATTGCGAATACCTCTAATATGCCCGTAGCCGCAAGAGAAGCTTCTATCTATACAGGAATCACACTTGCCGAATATTACCGTGATATGGGATATGATACTACTATTTTAGCTGATTCTACATCTAGATGGGCAGAAGCCTTAAGAGAAATATCTGGAAGACTTGAAGAAATGCCAGCAGAAGAAGGATTTCCATCCTATTTACCATCTCGCCTTTCCGAATTCTATGGAAGAGCGGGACTTGTTCGAACCCTAAATGGAGAAGAAGGTTCTGTCAGTATTATCGGAGCAGTATCACCACAAGGAGCAGACTTTTCTGAACCCGTAACACAAAACACGAAGCGATTTGTAAATGTATTTTGGGGATTAGACCGTAATCTTGCCTATTCAAGACATTATCCAGCAATAAACTGGATGATAAGCTATAGTGAATATGTAGAAAGACTAGAAGACTGGTATATCGAACATGTAGATATTAACTTTTTTGTGGTTAGACAAAAAATAGTAACTCTATTACAAGAAGAAAGCGAATTATTAGAAATTGCAAAAGTAGTAGGGCAAGAAGTACTAACAGATGAAAAAAGACTGATTCTAGAAACCTGCAAAAGTATTCGAATTGGATTCCTACAACAAAGTGCACTAGATGAAATAGACACTTTCGTACCAATACAAAAACAATATAAAATGATGGAAAGTATTTTGGTAATATATGAAACTAGTTTATCACTAATTCAAAAAGGAATACCACTTTCTGAAATTAAAAAACTAGGTTATTTTGAACGATATATGAAACTAAAGTTTGAGATTGAAAATAACAATTTAGAAGCATTTCAAAATTTACAAAAAGAGATAAAAAAATCAATGAAGGAACTAGAACAGACCTATACGAAACACTTACAGTAAAAGAAAGGAAGAGCCTATGAAGACACAATATATTGGCCTAGAAAAAATTAATGGACCTATTGTATGGATGAAAACACCAGAAAATATTGGCTATAATGAACAAGTCCATCTTATTCTACCGGATGGAGAAGTTCGAATTGGAAATGTAATTTCCACCAACACCGATGTTACCGCTATTCAAGTATATGAAGGAAGCGAAAACATAAGATTAAAAGACATTAAAATTGAGCAAAAGGGAGAACCACTAAAACTAAACTTATCAGAAGAAATGCTTCGGCAGAGTATTCAATGGAAAGGGAGAACCGATTGATGGATTAGGAGACTTTATTCCAGAAAAAAGAGAAGATATTAATGGAAAACCAATGAATCCAACAGCAAGAGAATATCCTAGAGACTATATTGAAACAGGAATCTCTGCAATTGATGGACTAATGACTCTGATTTGCGGACAGAAGTTACCCATTTTTTCTGGAAGTGGATTACCACATAACCAATTAACAGAACAAATTATACGACAAGCAAGTATAAAAACAGGAGAGAAATTTGCTGTTGTTTTTGCCATGATGGGGGTAGAGTATGAAACAGCAGAATTCTTTCGAAAAAGTTTTAAGCAAAGTGGTGTGTTATCTAAAATTGTAACCTTTCAAAATTTATCGAATGACCCAAGTATTGAAAGAATATTAACACCAAGAGTTGCTTTAACATGTGCAGAATATTTAGCTTTTGAAAAAGAAATGCAAATACTAGTGGTATTAACAGATATGACAGCATATGCAGAAGCATTAAGAGAAGTATCTTCTCTAAAAGGGGAGATACCAAGTAGAAAAGGATATCCAGGTTATTTATATAGTGATCTTGCTTCTATCTATGAAAGAGCAGGAAGAATACAAGGCAAGAAAGGAAGTATTACCCAAATTCCAATTCTAACGATGCCAAATGATGATATATCCCATCCTATTCCAGATATGACAGGATATATCACAGAAGGGCAGATTGTATTGTCAAGAGAGCTAGAAGGACAAGGAATTTATCCACCAATCGATATTTTAAACTCTCTATCTAGATTAATGAAAGATGGAATCGGAGAAGGATATACAAGACAAGACCATCAAAAACTAGCAGACCAGTTATTTAGCTCTTACTCGAAAGTACAAGAGGTAAAAGCACTTGCCAAAGTATTAGGAGAAGGTGATTTATCCAAACTAGATAAACAATATTTGAACTTTGGAAAAACTTTTGAACAAAGGTTTATAAAGCAGGGGAAAAATGAGAGAAGGACGATAGAAGAGACTTTAGATTTAGCATGGGAAATATTAAAAATATTACCAGAGGAAGAATTAAACAAGTTACATTAAAGGAGGAAAGCAATGGAAAATGCAACAATGCCTACCAAAACGAATTTAATAAAATTGCAAAATACACTTGCTTTATCCAAACAAGGCTCAGAACTCTTAGAAAAGAAAAGACAAATTCTTATTCGTCAAATGCAAAAACAGGAAGAAGAGATGAAGAAAAGAAATGAAGAGGCAGTTCAGCTTTTCAAAGAAGGGTATCAACTATTGGAAAATGCGAATATGGAAATAGGGATTGAAACAATGATGCAGTTAGCAGATGGAATGCAAGAAGAAAATGGATTAGATATTAAATACCTTACTATAATGGGAGTGGATATACCTTCTATAGTTTATGAAAAGAAAAAAATGAAAATTCATTATGGACTATACAGTACAACTATCTCGGTAGATAAAGCAATATTGAAATTTAATGAAATTAAAGAAATTTTGATTGAGCTTGCCCAGATTCAAAATACAGTAGAAAGGCTAAAAGAAAGTATTAATAAAGTACAAAAGCGTTCGAATAGTTTGAAAAATATCCAAATTCCTAAATATCAAGAAGACATTCGACAAATTCAAAATGCCTTAGAAGAGAAAGAAAGAGAAGAATTCGCAAGACTGAAAGTAATAAAGAAAAATGTAGAATAGAAAAAGAAAAAAGCAAAAAAGAAAAAAGCATAAAAAGAGAGGAAAAGCATAAAATGAGAATAAACAAGATGTTTGGAGGATTCGAGTTTTATGTTTTTTGTGTTTAATAAAGATAAGATATTATCCTATGTGGCAGCAACTATAATGGTACTTATATTATTTGGTATGGCAACGCTTTTTACAGTCGATAATGTAAAAACAGTACAAACAGCAGTACAAGAAAAATTATTACCAATTTATTCAGTAGATGTACAGGAGAAAAAAGTAGCTCTTACTATGAATTGCGCATGGAATAGTGATGATATTGACAGTATTTTAGAGACATTAGATAAAAATCAAGTAAAAATTACTTTCTTTATGGTAGGAGATTGGATTGATAAATATCCGGAAGCGGCAAAAAAAATAGCACAAGCACGGACATGAATTAGGGAATCATTCGGATACACATCCACATGTTAATAATTTAAGTTATGAGAAAAATATAGAAGAAATAAAGAAATGTAATGACAAAATAAAACAAGTAACAGGTCAAACGTGCAAGCTATATCGAGGACCATATGGAGAATATAACGATGTTGTATTAAAAGCAGCAGAAGAAAGTCAGATGAAATCAATTCAATGGTCTTTAGATACGTTAGACTATAAAGAATTAACAGGAGAACAAATGTGGCAACGTTTGGATAATAAAATAAAACCAGGAGATATCATTTTAATGCATAATGGAACCAAACATACAGCAGATAGCTTAGATATGTTATTAAAAAATATAAAAGCAAAAGGATTAGAAGTCGTAACAGTATCTAACCTTATTTATCAAGATGGATATAAAATAGACAATACAGGAAGGCAAATAAAAACATAAAAATGGAATAAGTTTCTAGAAAGCTGGTATACTAAAAATAGGATACATTAAAGGAGAAGAAACATGCAGTTTATTGGAATATTAGCGCCTAGAAAAAAGGAAGCAAGTCTAAAAAGAAACTTAGAAAATACTTTGAAAAATATAGAAGAAGAAAGGTTTCAGATTCTTACTATTACCATACAAAATATAGAACATTTGAAAAACATCAAATTTGATACTATATGGATACAGGAAATAGAAAAATGGATGATAGAAGAAAAAGAAAATTTAGAAAAAATTCTATTAAGTGCTACTCTTTTAGTTCTTAATACAGACCATAAAATGCAATTTACAATCTTAAAGGAAAAAGAATTAACCTATATCACATATGGCTTAAATCCCAAAGCTACTATTACAACTTCTAGTATGGAAGATGATAAGATATTAGTATGTATCCAGAGAAAAATTCAATTTAAAGATAAAATAATAGAACCACAGGAAATATGGATGGAAAAATATAAGCAACATTTTGATTTAAGTGATCAATTAGGAATAATTTCCATACAACTTTTATATACTAGAAACAAGACAATAGTAAAAAATATCCAAATTTAACTTTTTATGTAGACAAAAGAAAAAAAAGGTAGTATAATAGGGTTATACGAGAGCATTTACTATTCTAAAAGAAAAACACAATGAATAAAATACAATAGATAAAAAAGAAGATGGGGAGGAAAAAAGAGTGAATACAAATTATTCGGATAATAACCACTTAATATTAGTGGGAAAAGTAACAAGTGAAAAGAAATTTAGTCATGAAATTTATGGAGAAAGATTTTATATCTTTAATTTAGAAGTACCACGATTAAGTGGAAATTCAGACATTATACCAATTACTATATCAGAAAGGCTATTAACAGATAATAATCTAGAAATAGGAAAAAAGGTATTAATAAAAGGACAATTTAGATCATATAACAGCTATGAAAATGAAAAGAACAAGTTAATTCTTACGGTGTTTGCAAAAGATTTAATGGAATCAGAAACAGAAGAAATTGAAGGGGAAGAGAAAGAAAATACAGACCCTAAAGAGAATGTATCCAATGAAGTTATTTTAAATGGGTACATCTGTAAAAAACCAATTTATCGTCAGACACCATTTGGCAGGGAAATTGCAGATATCCTATTAGCTGTAAATAGGGCATATAATAAGTCAGACTACATTCCAGCAATTGCGTGGGGAAGAAATGCAAGATTTTGCCAAAACTTAGAAGTAGGTACTGCTGTAAAAGTAACAGGAAGAGTACAGTCTAGAACCTATGAAAAGAAATTTGCAGATGGAACAATAGAAACAAGAGTAGCCTATGAGGTATCAATTGGAAGCTTAGAAGTAGTAAATGAGGAAAATAACAATAAAGAACAAGAAGAGGGAAAAGAAGAAAAAGAGGCAATTTAAAAATAAAATAAAGTAAAGAAAAAAAGAATAAATAAAAGGGATAAAGAGTTTAAAAAATATATTAAAAAGATATATTTCTTAAACTCTTTTTGATATAATAAGGAAGAAAAAAGAGAAGACAAAAAAATAGAAAGAAGAGAGGTGTAAAGATTATGATATTAAAAACGATTACTTTTAACATGCATCATGGTGAGGGAAACGATAGAACCTTAGATGTAAAAAGACAAGCGGAATTTCTAAAACAATACCAACCAGATGTCGTGTTTTTACAAGAAATTGATATGTACACAAAACGATCTGGAAATGTAAATCAAATTTATGAATTTAGTCAAGCAATTGGACTAAAATATTGCTCAATGGAAACCAATATAATGCTAGAAGGTGGATATTATGGAGATGGAATTGTATGCCGCTTCCCAATTGACTTTTCTACCAATTATTTAATGCCCCTAACGGACATTACCCATGAACAAAGAGGAATTTTAAGAAATAAAATATCTTTTGGAACAACAAAACTAAATCTATTTTCAGTTCATCTATCCACACATGAAGAAGAACGAATATTAGCAGCAAAACAGTTAAACAAAATTGTAAAGAACATTGATAAAAAGGAAATCATTATTGTTGGAGGAGACTTTAATGTTGGAAAGATAAGATTAGGAAAAGGGAACTATATCTACCAAAAGAAAGATAAATTTCAGGAATATGAGATAATAAAACAAGAATTAAATCGTTTAGCAAATACGGAAGATACATGGAAATCAGAAAATGGAACTGCTTGTATAGATACGATGTTTTACTGTGATAATGTGCAATTAATAGACTTTAAGACCATACAAACAGAACTTTCAGACCATAATGCTGTATATGCAGAATATGATATCTAAAAAAGATTATAAAAAAATTGCGGAAAAAAGAAATGGAGAGAAACGAAAGAAAGATATTGTAACCATTTCTTTTCTATGATAAGATTAGCAATATAAAAATATAAGAACAAAAGGAGAATATGCAATGAAAAAAGAAAAAACGGAGGAAAAAAAGATAAAGATAAAAAAAGAACTTAGCGAAAAACAAATCAGTAGAAGATTTAACATCGTAGCAATTCTTTGCATTATTATTTTTTGTTTTGCAATTGCACCAATTAGCTTACAAAATGATACGTTCTATACTATAAAAATTGGACAAGATGTCATGCAAAACGGAATTAATATGGAGCATGACCGATACACTTGGCATGACTTACCATATACTTTTCCACATTGGGCTTATGACGTCTTTATTGGATTTATTTTTAATTGCTTTGGATATTGGGGAATCTATTTTTCTACTATCCTACTAGCTTGTATCTTAGGAATCACTCTATATTTAACCCAAAGCAAATTAAGCAAAAACAAATTAACATCCTTCCTTATTACAATAGGAGCTATTTATTTATTAAGAAATTTTATTGCAGCACGTGCACAGTTAGTTACATTTATTTTATTTACCTTAACAATATATTGTATTGAAATGTTCTTACGAACGAAAAAGAAACGTTATGCAATTAGTCTAGTGATTATACCCATCTTAATTGCGAACATTCATTTAGCAGTATGGCCATTTTACTTTATTCTATTCTTACCATATGTAGTAGAATATATTATTGCATGGATAAGAAAATCCAGCCTTGCTTATGATGTTGATATCAAGAGATTTAAGAAAAAAATCAAGAAATTAACGGAGAATCTTGATCAAAAACCAGATAATAAAGAAAAAATTATAAAACTAGAAAAGAAAATAGAAAAATTAGAACAAGATAAAGAAAAAAGACAAGAAAGAGTAGAAAAAAGAGATAAAAATCCATATCGACTTGTCATCCATAAAAATGACGCTGGAAAGTGGCTCATTGTTATTATGCTAATATGTATTTTAACAGGATTATTAACACCATTACAAGGGACACCATATACCTATTTGATTAAGACAATGGAGGGAAATACAACCCAAAATATCAGTGAACATTTACCACTTACTTTGATTAACTCAAAAGATATTATGTGCTATATTATTATCCTATTAGCAATTTTAATATTTACAGATACAAAAATTAAATTGCGAGACTTCTTCATGATAGGAGGCTTATTGCTACTTACCTTCATGTCGAGAAGACAGATGTCCATGTTTGTATTAATTGGTTCATTTGTACTAAATAACTTAATCTGTTCTTTATTTGATAAATATGACCCAGAAGGAACCAATAAATTCATAAAGCATATGACGTCTAAATTAGGAATAGCACTTACTGTAGGAATTGTAGTATTAGCCTCACTTGGAATCTTCATTCCAAAAAGAAATAGTAAATTTATTAGTAAATCTTCTTATCCAGTAGATGCTGTAGAATACATTAAGAAAAATGTAGACCTAACAACCATGAAAATATTTAATGAGTATAACAACGGAAGTTATTTACTATTACATGATATCCCAGTCTTTATTGATTCAAGAGCGGACTTATATACTCCAGAATTTAATAAAGGAAAAGATATCTTCTCAGATTTTATTAATATTTCTAATATTAATATATATTATGAGGATAAATTTGAAGAATATGGAATTACCCATGTATTAATCGGAAAGAAATCAAAACTAAATCTCTTACTTTCAAGAGACGATAAATATAAAGAACTATATAGTGATGATGATTTTGTATTCTATGAAAGAGAAAAATAAAAAAGGAGTAAAAATATGAATCAAGAAAAAGAACAGGAAATAAAAATAGAAGAAAAAAACAAAAAACAAATAAGTAAAACTACTGTCCTATTACTTATCTTGATTCTTGTTTTCATTTTAATAGACCAAATTAGTAAATTAGTTGTTGGAAACATGGTCTCGGAGGGAAATAAAGTTATCCTACCAAATGTTTTAGAATTTACATACGTAGAAAATAGAGGAGGAGCATTCGGGGTAGGACAAAATGATTTTGTAACATTTCTTATTACTAATATTATTGTACTAGGAATTATTGCAAAATTTGCTTTTTCTCAAAACACGGTAATGGAAACAAAAGTAAGAGTGGTTTTAAGCTTTATCTTAGCAGGTGGTCTAAGTAATGTAATAGACCGAATCTTTAGAGGATTTGTATTTGACTTTATTGATTTTTCACCAATGATACATCATTTTCCTGTTTTTAATATAGCGGATTGTTTCATTATATTAGGATGGATATTGGTAGTAGCATTTTTTGCTGGATATAGCTGGAGAGAAATTAAAAAGAGTAGCGAAAGTAAAAAGCAGAAAAAAGAGAAAGAAAAAGGAAAGTAAAAGAAGAACAAGACAAACAGCTAAAAAAGACGAAGAGAAAATAGAAAGTAGGTACCGTTTTATGAGTACCTATTTTTTATTTTCTAAAAATATAGTATAATAAGAAAGAGATTAAAAAATTTAAGATTATAAAATCCTCTAATGAGTATATAGATAAAAAAGAGAAAGGCAAAGGGAGAATAAAAAGGTATGAAAACATATCAAGTAAAAAAAGAAGAAACAGGACAAAGAATAGATCGTTATTTAGCTACTGTAGGAAAATACTCAAGAACAGCGATTCAAAGATTAATACAAGAAGAGAAAATACAAGTAAATAAGAAGAGCCAAAAGCCATCGTATAAGGTGCAGGAAGGAGATATTTTAACCGTAGAAGAAGAAAAACCAGTAGAAACTTCTTTAAAAGCACAGGATATCCCAGTAGAGGTTATTTATGAAGATAAGGACATTATTGTTGTAAATAAACCAAAAGGAATGGTAGTACATCCTGCAAATGGAAATCCAGATGGAACATTAGTAAATGCGATTCTTTCTATATGCAAAGACAGTCTTTCGGGCATTGGAGGAGAGATAAGACCCGGAATTGTACATAGATTAGACAAAGATACTTCTGGATTACTTATCATAGCTAAAAATGATGAGAGCCATATAAAAATGAGTGAACAGATAAAGAATAGAGAAGTAAAAAAAATATATATCGCGCTTGTAAGAGGGAATGTGAAAGAAAAAGAAGCAACAATAGATATGCCAATAGGAAGAAGTACAAAAGACAGAAAGAAAATGGCGGTAACGAAAAAAGGTAAAAATGCAGTAACACATTTTAAAGTATTAGAAAGATTTAACGGATATACACTATTAGAAGTCCGAATAGAAACTGGTAGAACACATCAAATAAGGGTACATTTATCAGAAATTGGATATCCAATAGTAGGAGATATGGTATATTCCAATGGAAAAAATCCATTTGGAGTGGAAGGGCAAATGCTACATGCACAAAAACTGCAATTTAAACATCCTATTACAGGGAAAGAGTTAATATTAGAAGCACCTATTCCAGAGTATTTTAAAAAGGTACTAGAAAGTCTAGAAAAAGAAAAGCTAGAAATCAATAGCTAAGAAACAAGAAAAAATCAAATCCGGCACAAAAATGTACCGGACAATCTATATAAACTTTTTACTGCGGATTTTCGCAATAAAAAGAAGTAAAAAAGCAATACAAGAATAGCTACTTCAATATATCATATGAAAGAAAAAAAGAAGTGCTACTAAAATAAGGAGAAAAAATCAAAAGATGGAGAATAATGTCGAAAATAAAATACGATTACAAAAATATTTAGCAGGGATGCGGAGTCTGCTCGAGAAGAAAAGCAGAAGAATACATTTTAGCAGGGAGAGTTATGGTAAATGGGAAGGTCGTAACAGAATTAGGAACAAAAATACATCAGGGAAAAGATAAAGTGGTAGTAGACCAAAAAGAAATAAAAGAAGATCAGATGCAAAATGTATATATTCTATTAAATAAGCCTATTGGTTATGTAACAACAGCAAGAGACCAGTTTAATAGAGACACTGTATTAGATTTAGTTAAAGATGTAAAGAGAAGATTGGTACCAGTAGGAAGATTAGATATGTATACATCTGGAGCACTTGTTTTAACAACAGATGGAGATTTTGTATATCATTTAACACACCCAAAACATGAGGTAGAAAAAACTTATACGGTAACGGTAAAAGGAGAAGTAACGCAAGAAGAAGTAGAGAAATTAAGAAAAGGTGTAAAAATTGAGGAATATACAACGAGACCAGCTAAGGTGAAAATATTAAAGATAGATAAAGAGAAAGAAATATCTAGATTAGAAATTACAATTCACGAAGGAAAAAACAGACAAGTCCGAAAAATGTGTGAAGCGATTGATAAAAAAGTATTATCACTACATCGAAGCAAAATAGGAGGAATAGGAGTAAAAGATTTACCGATAGGGAGCTGGAGATATTTGACTAAGCAAGAAGTAAAAGAACTAATGAAATAGAGATGAAAGAAGATAAGTAAAAGTAGGAAAAACAAGAAAAGAAACGAATAAATCTTGCAAGAAACCTTGTAAATAAAAAGGAATATCGATATAATACCGATATAATGATAATAAAAACGAAAAAAAGAAAAGGAAACTACAAAAGATAAGGAGAAGCTATTATGGAATATCAAAAGTTTATTCCGGAAGGCTGGAACGAACAATTAGAACCGATTCATGTCAATAATGTGGAGAATCTTCTACAAGAAGGAAAAGTTATGCAAGGATATGTTACAAAATGCGACCCTAGCTATAACCTTTATGTAGAATTAACACCGCCACTAATTGGTGTAATACCAAGAGAAGAAGTGGAAGCAATTAATATTGATGAAACCGGATTCCCAAAACCGAATATTTGTATTAATAAGGTCAATACCCTTTTACAATTTAAAATAAAAGATAAAATCGGAGACACTGTTATTTTATCTCGAAAAGAGGTAGGAAAAGAGGCGATTCAATGGCTAAAGGAAGAACTGAAAGTGGGACAAATAGTCCATGGCATCGTAAAGAATATAAGGCCTTATGGAGTATTTGTGGAAATAGGAGGACGGAATTGTTGGATTATTGCATATTGAAGATATCTGTGTAGCAAGAATAAAATCACCATCAGAACGCTTCAAAATTGGACAAAAAATTGATGTTATGATAAAATATATAGATGAAAAGCAAAATCGTCTGATGTTGACCTATAAAGAGTTACTAGGAACATGGGAAGAAAACATAAAAGATTTTAAAGAGGGTTCTACTGTGATTGGAATCGCAAGAGAAACAGAAAAGTCCAAAAATGGAATTTTTATTGAATTAAAACCGAATTTAGTAGGTATGGCAGAATACAAAGAAAGTATACAATACGGCCAAAAGGTGCGTGTGTATATAAAAAGAATTATACCAGAGAAGAAAAAAATAAAGTTAAATATTATATAATAAAAGGAGGATATAAAATGATAGAAGATAACGAAATTAAAGCAGTTGTTTCTCCATTTGCAATTCGAGAAGGCGAAATTAAAACATTTGATGGAAAAGACGGATATGTATCCATGAACCAAATCGTTCATAAAATTAATATGGGACATATCAATGAACTGCACTTTCACATACTAGAATTAGTAAATGAATTTGAATTTATCACTTCTAGACAAATATATCAAATGCTAGAGTGGAAGGGTATTGAAGTAAAGTCACAAGACAAATTAAATAACAAACTAGAACAATTAGTAAAATCTAAAATATTAACTAGATATTATTTTACTTCAGAAGAAGGAAAAGGAATTTACCGTATTTATTGTTTAGAAAAGATGGGAAAATACCTTTTGAATTCTAGAAATATTGAATGCAAATGGCAACCAACAGATAATACCAAACCAGTTGCTATGATAAAGAAAAGATTAGCTGGAAATCAAACTCTAATTGCTTATTTAAGAAAAGTAAAGGCATTTGAAAGTTATGTAGTAAAACCAGCACTTACAGCAAAAACTTTAGGAAAAGTATTTAAAGCTTCTGGTGGCAGTGTAAAACTTACGAAAAATAAAAAGTCTATCCAATTTGTATTTGAAGTAGTAAGAAGAGAAGAGGATTGGAAGAAGAAATTAATAGAAAGAATGAGATTATATCAAGATTTTTATGCTAATTTCCAACCTATGGATTCAGGCTTCCAGATGATGCCACAATTAATTATGGTTTGTGAAGATGACAAACATACTGCAGAAGTATTTAGAGAAATAGTAACCAATGGAGTAGAAATCCCACAAATAAAACTATATTACACAACAGACTTAAAACAAAATGAACAAACTTTAGAAAAAACGCTAACAGAATTTAGACTAGATGAAAAAACAAACAAATACAAAATAGAAAATGTAGAACTAAAATTATTAGGCTTAGATTAAAACATAGTTTAAACTAGCCGAAATATAAACAGAAGAATAAAAAAAGAAGATATATCATCTTCTTTTTTTATTCTTTTTTCTAATTCTTTTTCTTTTTATTGAAATTTACAACAATAGCATCCTCATTATCAAAGAAATAATTTGAATCCGTATGGTTCATTTGAATAGGGTCTACGTTATTATCCCCATTAAACTTAATTGATTTAGGGTTAAATTTCTTTGCTGTATTATCTTCTGGCTCTGCTGTAGTTCCATCTGCATATTTTTCAAAGTTATAATGTTTTAAAGAATGTTCTTCCTTATGTTTGGATTCCATGAAATCTAACATACCTTCTACTGCAACAAACTTTCCTTTTACATCTTTTACTTTACAAGTAGCAACCTTAAATCCGTTAGATTGAATTTTACCAGCTGCAAAATATGGTACCCATGCCCATTTTACATTACCAAATTTAGGATCATATTTTATCTTAGAGGTATCATAGTTATTACTAAATGTCCAATCCCTCTTTTGTCCCATTTCTTTTGACCACCACTCACCTTCTTCTGGTGTACAACCACCGAATACTACTTCAGTAGCACAGTTGGCTAAAATGGTTTGTGATATATTTTTATTTAAATGAGTTCCTTTCAATTGATTTAAGTTTTGAGCAGTAATACTTGTTCCTACATGGTATTTACGATATAAAGTAAATAATGGCTCAATTGCAGGTCCTATAAAATCAGCAATTTCATCAATATATAGAAAATGTGGAATTCTAGTTGCTTCTGATCCTGGTCTTCTTAATACAGAATATTGCATTACTAAGATAGCAAACAATCCAAAAGCTTTATGTGCATTCGGTCCTAAATCTCCACGTCTAGTACAAATTAAAGTGATTTCGCCATCTGCTAATGCTTTATCAAAATCTACGTTATTATTACGATTACATAGAATGTTTTTTATACCAGGGAATCTTAATAAATTATCTAATTGAGTAATTGCAGAATAAACATACCTTTCTGTATCTTCTCTACCAATACCATCTTCATAAAAGTTCTTTTTAAAATAAGAGATTTGAATACTGTATTTTTTGGCTAATTCTTCATTCTTTTGTAATTCTTCACACATTTCTTCTACTAATTTGAAATTAGTTAGCATTTTTAACATATCTTCTAAGTTTGGTAAATCATCACCATGTAATCTTGGATACATTTCTTTTAATAGAATGGATACATTCTCGATTGCTTGAAATGTGATATCTTCACGGTAAGCTTCATCTACATCTTCATGTGCTGTATTATACATACCTTTTAATACAGAAGAAATTGCGATTGCTATTTGAGAAGCATCTGAATAAATAAAAGGATTTAATCCTTTTGAATTACTATCTTGAGGGTCAATTATATTTACTGGAATATGATAATTTTGAGCTACTTTCCTTATATTTTGAGTAGATTCATTATCTGGTGATAAGTAAGTAATACCTAAATCACGATAAATGATTCTATTACCTGTTGTTGCAAAGATAAGTTTCTTCATATAGGAAAGATAAATTTTTTCTTTTCCAGTAGCTGGTGTTAACATATTTAATGTAAAATGAGAGTTTAGGTAATCATTATCGTAAGGGCTATTTAATACAGCAATACCAGTTTTTAATGCTGTATATCCCATTTCTTTTGCTGTCTCATGATAAAAGAACTTTTTCTCTAAGTCTTTTGCCATTAGTGGTTCAAATACAAGGGATGTTTTTCCAGTTCCAGAAGGACCTATAGCAAGTAATGGTTCATATCTTCTGTTTTCTGCAATTTTATATACTTTTCCAGTTTCTTTATCTTTACATAAACTGACTTCACAAGTATATATTCCAACTTCTTTTGGGGCAGGGGCTAAGCTGATACCACTAAAATCCCAAATAGACCTTTTTATATCTCTAGCGTTGTCAACATCAGAAAGAAAATACTTAAAGACTGGATAGAAGGTTGCCAGAGGTATCAAGACTGCTATTGAAGTGAATGCCGGTTTTACTAACTCTGGAAATTCTGTTACAATTCCAACGTAATTTGGAACAGAGACAAATAGCAACCACATGATTTCATTTACCCACTGTGCTAACATAGAGATAGTAATAATTGCAAAACCTGTTCCATATAAATAGAAAAGAGTTATTTTCATATTTTTGGAACTAGCATAAGCAGAACCTGCAGCAAAGGCAAATCCAAAAACAGGGCAAGCAATAGCAAAGAAGTATGCAATAGGTCCCCAATAAGAGACTGATGTGCCAGTAAAAATTAAAAATAACATTTCTACTAATCTATCAACAGCTAGGTAAATTGTAACTAAAGTTAAAATATAGGCGACAAAAGTATTACGATTGGTACCTAACTTTTTTAAGAGTTTATCAATATATTTCAAAACTTGTTCACCACTTTCAAAAATTTAAACTATTCCATCTATATTATCCTATAAAATCAAGAAAAATACAAGGGTTTCAAGGAAATTTATCGTCAAAAAATGGGCTTTTTTAATAAATTTTGTCATTTATAAAGAGTTAAAATAAAAGAAGAAAAAAACAGGAGAATTTAGGAAAATTTAGGTTATGAAATTGATAAATTTACTTTTTTTACTTGTTTTTACTTGAATGTTCTTTCTAATATTAATATAATTAGGGAATGATTAATATGATTAAAAAGAGTGAAATATAAAATATAAAAAAATACAAATAAATATATGAAAACATAATATCTTAAAAGTTAAGAAATAAAAAACAAATGAAAGCAGAAAAAGAAAGGAAATGATGATGCAAGAGCCAGAAATAAATCGAGAGAATAACGGAAGGAAAAAACTAAAAAAAGAAAGCTTTATGCAAGGGGTATTAGCCTTAATGGTATCCCAAGTGCTAATTAAAGTTTTAGGGTTAGTATATAACTTATATTTAACGAATAAAGAAGGGTTTGGAGATACGGGTAATGCGATTCGAAGTTCTGGTTATCAGATTTATGCTTTACTGTTAACACTTTCTTCGATTGGTGTTCCAAATGCTATTTCTAAATTGGTATCAGAAAGAGTAGCAGTAGGAGATAATAAAGGAGCACATCGTGTTTTTAAAATAGCATTTGCTACCTTTGCAGTAATTGGTTTAATTGGTACATTAGCCCTATTCTTTGGCGCGGGATATATTGCTGGAGTATGGTTCCAAATACCGGAAGCGAAACTAACTTTAGTGGCACTTTCTCCATCTATATTTTTTGTATCTATTGCCTCTGTAATCCGAGGATATTTTAATGGTAGAAAGAATATGAAAGCAACAGCAAATTCACAGACCATTGAGCAAGTATTTAAGACAATTCTTACTATTGGACTTGTAGAATTAATCTTTACGATGTCAAGTGGAAATACTACTCTAATGGCAGCAGGAGCCAATTTAGCTACTACTTTAGCTGTGTTTTTAAGCTTTATGTATCTTTTTTCCTATTATAAAATTCGAAGAAGAGAGATGCCAATTAAGAACGAGATAGGAGTAAAGACAAAAAGAGAACCAGTAAAGAAAATGATAAAACGAATCCTAAGTGTATCGATTCCTATTTCTTTAAGTTCTCTAATGTCTGCTATTAATAAAAATGTAGACTCTTTAACCGTAGTTAGAGGGCTAAAAACATTTTTACCAGAAGCAGCTGCTAAAGCACAGTATGGAATTTTAAGTGGAAAAGTAGATACTTTAACTTCTCTTCCATTATCCTTTAATATTGCATTTGCAACTGCGTTAGTACCAGCACTATCAGAAGCAAGGGCAAAGAAGGATGAAAACACAGGAGTAAAGAGAGTTTCTTTTTCTTTACTAATTACAATGCTAATTGGACTTCCTTGTACAATAGGTATGATTATTTTTGCACAGCCAATCTTAAATTTATTATTCCCAAATGCAAAAGATGGAGCTATGATATTAGCAGTAAGTGCATTAACTGTCATCTTTACCGTGCTTGCACAAACGACAAATGGAGCATTGCAAGGAATGGGAAAAGTAATGGTACCAGCAACAGCTCTTGGATGTGGTATGTTAGCTAAATTAATTTTAAATTTGGTGTTAGTACCAATACCAGAAATTGGAGCAGTAGGTGCAGCAATTGGCTCTGTAGTATGTCATATGATTTCCTTTAGCATTGGATTTACAGTCCTTCGAAAGAATATGAAACTGGATTTACCATTTGGAAAATTCATTGTCAAACCAGTAATTGCAACCATTATGATGAGTGTTTGTTCTTATTTTGCATATATTACCTTATCTGGAATAATTGCAGAAAAAATGGCTACAATAATAGCATTGGTAATCGCCATTGTTATTTATCTATTATCCGTTATTGCATTAGGAATTTTAAGTAAAGAAGACATTTATATGATTCCTTACGGACAAAAGATTTACAAGTTTTTAGAAAAAATCGGTATTTATAAAGAAAAAACAAAAATCGCTGAAAAGCCTTATAAATCAGGAAAACATAGTAAGTAAAACGGTGAATCCTTACGGAGAAAAAGAATTGCAAGAAAAAATAAAGAAAAAAAGAAGGATTTTGGGGAAAACTGGCGAATAATCTTAATTAGTAGATAACTAGCAAAGAAATCTACAAACAAAACCAAAATCTTATAGGAGGTAATGTAAATGAACAAAGCTGAATTAATCGCAGCTATCGCTGCTAAAACAGGAGAAACAAAGAAAAACGCTGAAGCAACAGTTAACGCTTTTGTTGACGTTGTAACAGATACATTAGTAAAAGGAGACAAAGTTCAACTAGTTGGATTTGGTTCATTCGAAGTAAGAAAAAGAGCTGCTAGAAAAGGAAGAAACCCACAAACTAAAGAAGAAATCAAAATACCAGCATCAAAAGCTCCAGTTTTCAAAGCAGGAAAAGCTTTAAAAGACTTAGTAAACAAAAAATAAGAATTATATATAGATACTATATGAATTCATATAAAAGAGATATAAGTATTGTTCATGACTTATATCTTTTTTTATTACAAAAAAGTTTAGAAAAAATAAAAAAATAGTATTGACAAAAACAATATTTACGTATTATAATAAAACCTGTCGTAAGACAAATGCCAGTAGATGCAGCTGTGGCGGAACTGGCAGACGCACAGGACTTAAAATCCTGCGAGACTTAAATCTCGTGCCGGTTCGATTCCGGCCAGCTGCACCAAAATACAGATTAGAAATCAAATTTCTAACCTGTACTTTTTTGCGTTAATGAGCAAAATTCCCCATTTTATAAGGGTTAGAAAATAGTTTTTTAAAGTTCTGAAAAATACTCTAAAATGCATATAAAATGTCGGGATTGAATGTCGGGACAAGTTTTAATCATTGATAGTTCTATCAAATACTCCCTTTGCTAGAAAATAAAATGTTGATTGAAACTTCAAAAATGAAAATAGAAATGAAAATTAATAAATTAATTACAAATAATTCTTGGATTAAAGAAAATATAAATCATTTAGACGATAATAATTATTTTCTAGAATATAAGTTAATTAAAAATGAAAGGGTGGATTAATAATGAAAAAGAAACTGTTAGTTGTGATTGGTATAATTGTTTTATTAGTTGTTGGTGTTTTTGCATATTTTGTTATTTCTGATTTAGGACAAGAAGAAAAATTAAAAAATGAACTTAATGAAATAAGTGAAATGGCTAATACAGAAAACATAGATATTGAAAAAACATATGAAAGATTAGATAGAACAATAACTAAAGGAGATTATGCTGAAGTAGAGAAATCATTTAAAAGTTATTTAAAAGATAATTTTGATAATAGCATAAAGATTGCAAAAATGTTAAATGATGAAAAGATAGTAAATATATTGACTGTGAATAATTATGTAGAAGATGGTAAGGATTTTATAGAAACTAAAAAATATATTGAGAATACACGAAATGAATTAGAAAAATGTAAACAAGAATATATAGAATTTTTTACTGAAGAAAAGGCAATGTCATATATAAAAGATAAAGGATTAGATAGTTATTATACTGATTTATATAAGCAAGAGTTTGTAGGAGATATAGAGTCACATATCGATGATAAAACTGTAGAGAATTCAATAGATGATATAATCGAAATATTAAATATATCAGAGCAGGTAATAGAAATGTTATCAGACAACCAAAACTCTTGGCAAATAGATGGAGAAAATATAGTATTTAATAATACTAAATTATCAAATGAATATAACCGACTTTTAAACCAATTATCATAATCACAAATTACAATTTTTCAATTGAATATAGTTAAAAAATTTGTTTATTGTTTTAATTAACATTATATAATAATAATTACTCGAATAGAATTGAACAAATGCTTTAAAATAGATATTTCAGCAGATTGAACTTTCCAATCTGCACCAAAAAGTTGAGTTTTAACCAAATTCAACTTTTTTTACTTTTTAGTTAAAATTATTTGTAAATACTACATTTCTTCATTGTTTAATTATTTATCATATTAAAGATTGTTACATTTTCAACTTCATTTTTCAAGTTTTCATTTTCTTGTTTTAATTCGTAATTTTTTATTTGTATCCGTTAATTACTCGTCTATAATCTTCTCGCATAATTTCATTAACTGCTCATAGTGTTTAATGTCCTGTCTTGCAACCTTTTGTAACTATAAAAAATTGCTCATTTTGTATTGACATTATAAAAATAAAATAGTATTATTGTATTATGCAAGTAATACAATAAAGAAAGGAAATAATTGTGGAGTATAATTATGATAATGAAAGACCAATTTATATTCAATTAGTTGAAATAATAAGAATTGAAATTGTTTCAGGAAAACTAAAAAAAGGACAAAGACTACCTTCTGTAAGAGAGCTAGCACTTATGATGAGGGTTAATCCTAATACTATGCAAAAAGCATTAGTAGAACTTGAAAATGAAAAATTAGTTTATACTAAAAGAACAAATGGAAAATATGTAACTGAAGACGAAGAACAAATTGAAAATGTAAAAAAAGAATTGGCCAAAGAAAAAGTAAATCAATATCTAAATAGTATGCAAAATATAGGTATAAGTTTAAATGAAGCAGTTAAATACTTGCAGGAATTAGGAGGAAAAAATGAAATTAGTTGAGTGTAAAAATCTATGCAAAGACTTTGATAATAAACAAATTCTTAAAAACATTAATTTAACTATTCCTAGAGGAAAAATAATCGGACTATTAGGTAAAAATGGAATGGGAAAAACAACATTAATTAAATTAATAAATGATTTACTAACTCCAACAAGAGGAGAAGTTTTGATAAATGGAGAAAGACCAGGTGTAAATTCAAAAAAGATTATATCATATCTTCCTGAAAGAACTTATTTAGATAAAAGTATGACAATAGCACAAGTTTTTAAGTTTTTTGAAGAATTTTATGATAATTTTAATAAAGAAAAGGCTATTAAGTTATTAAAAGATTTAGATTTGGAATTAGATAAGAAAATAAGCCAAATGTCAAAAGGGATGCAAGAGAAGTTACAACTTATTTTAGTTATGAGTAGAGAAGCACAATTATATATTTTAGATGAGCCCTTAGGAGGAGTAGACCCTGCAACAAGAGATTATATACTAGATACTATACTTTCAAATTTCAATGAAGGTGCAAGTGTGATTATATCAACACATTTAATTGCTGATATAGAAAGAATATTAGATGAAGTTATTTTTATAGATAAGGGTGAAGTAATTTTGACATCTCCAGCAGACGAACTTAGAAAAAAAGAAAATGCTTCAATAGATGAAATTTTTAGGAGGTGTTTTAAATGCTAGGTAAGTTATTGAAATATGATTTAAAGTGGATTTATAAAGTTGTAGTAGTATTTTATATATTAGCATTTATATTTTCTATACTAACAAGAATTTTTCTAAATATAAAGAATTCTTTACTATTTAGTATTCTGGGACAAATAATGAGTGGGGTTACTATAGGTATGTTAGTAAGCTGTTTAATTAATGGACTAATGAGATCTTGGGTAAGATTTGTAAATAATATATATAAGGATGAATCTTATTTGACACATACATTACCAATTGAGAAGAAAAATATATATTTATCTAAAGTTTTAATGGCTATAATATGTTCATTTACTACAGTTATTGTAGCACTTGTATGTGTATTTATTGCATACTATTCGCAAACAAACATGGATACATTAAAAAGAAGTTTGGAATTAGCAGCAAACACCTATAATACTACTGTTATAAATTTGTTATTTATAATTTCATTTGTTTTATTTTTAGAAATAGTATGTATAATTTTAGTAGGATATGTAGGAATTATTATTGGTCATAAATCAAATAAAAACAAAATGGTAAAATCAATAATAACAGGATTAGTATTATATATGTTCACATCAGGATTTACATTAGCAATAACATATTTTATAGGGCTATTTAATACGGGTGTTATGAATATAATTAATACAACTGATATAGCAAATGTAAAAGCAATAAAATATGTTATGATAGCAGGTATAATAATATATTCAATTTATAATGTTATATATTATCTAGTTGGAAAGAAACAATTAGAAAGAGGTGTAAATGTAGATTAGATATAACACAAAATAATGGCGAATTTTCAATTTTTTTGGCTTATACTTGTCAAATTTTGCACAATAATGTATAATGATAAAAAATAAGGGAGTAGTTAGCATATTTTAAATATGTAATGAAGTCAACATACTGATATTAAATATCTGGCTTTGTTTTAAATAATGAGACTTGTTTGCAAAAAAATGCAAGCAAAGTCTTTTTTTGTTTGCAAATAGATGAGGTGAAAAAATGACAGTATTAGAAATATTGTTAATAGCAATAGGTTTAGCAATGGATGCTTTTGCAGTATCAATATGCAAGGGATTATCAATGAAAAAAATGAGTTGGAAAAAAGCATTAGTAGTTGGAACATATTTTGGAGTATTTCAGGGATTAATGCCAGTAATAGGATATTTTCTAGGTTCAACCTTTGAAAGTTTAGTTGCAAAAATAGATCACTGGATTGCATTTGGTTTATTAGTATTTATAGGTGCTAATATGCTGAAAGAAGCATTTGCAAATGACTCAGAAAATTGTAATGATAATGTAGATTTTAAGACAATGGTTGTTTTAGCCATTGCAACAAGTATAGATGCATTAGCAGTTGGAATAACATTTGCATTTTTGCAAGCTAATGTATGGTTTTCAACTATAATAATTGGAATAGTTACTTTTTTAATATCTGTAATCGGTGTTAAAATTGGTAGTAAATTTGGTAATAAATATGAAAGCAAAGCAGAAACAGCTGGTGGATTGATTTTAATATTTATGGGAATAAAAATATTATTAGAACATTTAAAAGTTTTTTAAAAAATTGTAATAATTTATTTATTATAATTAGATAGGAGTCTTAATAATGAATCTTAAAGAAAATGCTAAAAAGTTAAAGGAAAATATATCAACAATTTATATAGCAATGAAGAAAAAAGAAACGCCACTATATGCCAAGATATTGGCAGGAATAACAGTAGGTTATGCTTTATCTCCAATAGATTTTGTACCTGACTTTATACCGGTTTTAGGTTATCTAGATGATATAATAATTTTGCCAATATTTGCTTGGCTTTCAATAAAAATGATACCAAAAGAAATAATCGAAATATCTAAAGAGGAAGCAAAAGATTTATGGAAAGATGGAAAACCTAAAAAATGGTATTATGCTATACCAATAGTATTAGTATGGTGCTTAATAATATATGTTATTATAAAAAACATAATATACAAAATTTGATTTTGAGTAAAATTGTAAAATATGTTATATTATTAATAGCTTTATGCTGTACCCAAAGGGGATTTTCAATAAATCTCGAAGGGTACACCTCCTAGTAGTACAAAGAGGTATATTTATGGCATTACGAGAAGATCTTTACAACACGGCTCGGCAAATAAGAGTTGAGGAAGAAACTGCGAAGAGTAATGTACACAAGATTTTTGCAGAGATTTACTTGAAATAGCAATGTAGAATAGCTGCTATAGAAGGCAAGTATGCCGTTTTAATAGACAGTAGAACTACATTAAAAGATTTTGCAAGTGAAAATAATCTGGATTTCGATCCTCAGAATTGCGATGTTAGTTGGATTATGGCATTTCCTTGTTCCAACAATGTTTCAGTGGTATGATTATTTACCAACGCAATATGAGAATTTAATTGTTGGAATAGATTATACTAATTATTGTTTTTCTGCTTTATTATTTGGAAGTAGTTTATTATTAATATTATGGGGAAAAAGAGCATTTACAGAAAATAGAGAATCAAAAGAAATGTATTTTTTCTTAACTATAATATGGTTAATTAGATCAAGTCTTGCAACATTTATAGAACCATGACCTCTTGAACCTATTCCTTGGGCAGCAATACTTCAATTAGCTATGTCAGATTTATTAGCAATAGGTATGGTAATAATGAGTTTTAAATTTTATAAAATAATAAACTATTAGACAAAGGAGTGAACGAATATGAAATATACAAGAATTGATTTGAATGAATGGAAAAGAGGAAATCTTTTTAAGTTTTATATTGACAATATGCGTATTGTTATGAGTTTAACTGTTGATATTGATGTGACACCGCTATATGAATTTACAAAGAAAAATAATCTAAAATTTTATCCCTCAATGCTATGGGTAGTATCAAGGGTTATCAATGCACATGATGAATTCAAATACAGCTGGGATAGTGGTGATAATTTAATTAAATGGGACTATATTTCTCCATCTTATACTGATTTTCACAAAGAAGATGAAAGTTTCACTAAACTGGTCACAGAATATTCTGATGATTTATTTGAATTTCATGCTAGGTTTATGGCTGACAGAGAGAAATATAGAGAGCTTCGTGCAATCGTAGAAAATCAGCCACAGAATTTCTTTGATGTAACTTGCTTACCTTGGGTTAAATATACACACTTTGACCTTCATGTTTTTGATGAAGGAAAGTTCCTTGCTCCAGTGGTGACTTGGGGAAAATATGAAGAAGAACATAAAAAACTTATGATGCCACTTACTATGAATATTCATCATGCTGTTGCTGATGGTTTCCATCTATCTAGATTTTTTAATGAGGTGCAAGAGTTAATAAATACATTTAACTTCTAACTAATTGTATGTATAACTACTATTCTACTGTAAATAAACTAATAGTCGAGAAAACTAAACTAATTATTGGTTTACTTTATTTATAAAGTATAGTAACATTTTATTATACTAAATCAAGGAGGTTGCAACTATGAAAAGTATTGGAGAAACCATTGCTTCTTTAAGAAAGAAAAAAGGTATAACACAAAATGAGTTAGCCGAAAAAATGAATGTTACTGATAAGGCTGTTTCAAAATGGGAAAGAGATTTATCTTGTCCTGATATTAATACAATATCAAAATTAGCGGATATACTTGATGTATCGGTTGAAGAACTTTTAGAAGCTAAAAAGAAAGACTATTCAAACACTAAAATAAAAGATTTGATAAATTTAATATTTAAAGCAGTTTCACTGGCAATGGGAATAGCTGTGGTAGTTTTAAATATATTAAATCAAATAGATGTAAAATCATCAATAATAATGTTGGGCTTTGGAATGATTTGTATTAGTATTTATTTATTAGATAACAAGGAAAACAAAAATTAGTAATATTCTAAAACGAGTGATAATTGAAAATCACTCGTTTTAATATTATCATCTAACTAACAAATTACAAGTATAAAATTAGATGTTAAAAATAATTTTACATCTAATTTTTTTGACTGTATAATTAAGCCATTTGCACTTTGTTAAAATTTTAAAGAATTTTTGAAAATGGTTAAGAAGAGCTTAACAAGTAGATTTGCTAAGGTTTTTTCTTTTTTTAATTTTTGAACTAATTTGTTCAAATTACTTTGTATTCATGAATCCAACAGGTAGAAATATTGCATCAGATTCAAATTGGAAAGGAAGAAGATCACCTTGGATAATCTTGTTCTATTTTTCTTTATATTTTTTCTATACGAATAGCTAAAATGCCATATTTATGTTCTTGATCAATTGAATAAATTTGATGGATATTGTTTAATTTCTCTTCTAGACTATTTGCCGGACCAGATATATTAAAGTCAACATCCTTAAATAAATCTTCAAACGAATTATATCTTAATAATCCTGTAACTTTAACCTTAAGGGTTTGAGATAAATCCGTTACTTTATGAAATATAATATAATCATTAAGATTAATTTTAGCTCTTTTTTCGTCATATAACCTAAGTTCAATTTTCTTAATACCTTTATCTATATTGTTAAAAGGTTTCTCATTTAGCCTCATTTCATGTGTCATAAAAATCACTCCTCGTATTTTAAATATATATTAAATTTAAAAATTAATCAAACTATTACTATTTAATATATGATTAAAATTTATATGCCCAAAGTATATTGTATTTTATGTACTTAGTCAATTATGGCAGAGAATGCTTTTTGATATTTTTCCTATTCTTTTGCTATAAAATGTAGTACAATAGAAGAGAAAAAAGAGAAAAGAATAGGAGTAGATCATGGAAGAAAAAACAAATGTTATGCGAATACTAGATAAAGCAAAGATACCGTACAAACGCTACTATTATGGTGATACAGATGCGATTAGTGGAGTAGAAATAGCAGAAGTATTAAAACAAAATCCAAAACAAGTATTTAAAACATTAGTAACGATGGGTAAAACAAATATCATTTATGTATTTATGATTCCAGTAGCAGAAGAGTTAGATTTGAAAAAAGCAGCTAAAGCGATAGGAGAAAAATCGATTGCTATGGTAAAATCAAAAGATTTATTAGGATTAACAGGATATATTCACGGTGGCTGTTCTCCTATTGGAATGAAAAAAAGATATTCCGTAACAATAGACTCTTCTGCAATAAATTTTTCTACTATTATTTTTAGTGCTGGGAAAATAGGATATCAAGTAGAAGTAGCTTTACAGGATTTAGAAAAGATACTTCGCATGCAAATTTGTAATATCATATCAGATAAATAAAATAAGAAGAATCAAAGATTGAACAAATACCAAAAAGAAAAGATCAAGAAAGAGAATAAAAGTCATCTTCCATTTTGGAGATGACTTTTATCTATTTGGTGTTTTCTTTTGGTGGTGTATATTCAATAATATCACCAATTTCGCAATCAATAGTCTTGCAAATTCTAGCAAGCAAATTTAAGTCTACTTTTTGCATATCATTGTTGCAATATTTTAATAATTGTTTATAGTGAATTTGTCCGTTTCTAGACAAACTAGAACGACTAATGCTGTGTGCTTTTAAATATTCGTCTAGTTTTAAATCTATTTTACCCCATTCGTCCATTTTGCTCACCTCTAAGAAATATTAACACTAAATTTTCTCCCAGACAATTAGGAAGACACCTAGTAAAGTTATGCATACTAGTAATATATACTATTTCTTTTTAAAATTTTGTCGAAATTTGCAACATAAGTATAATATTATATATAATAAATAAAAATAAAAGTAAGAGCAATTGAAAATAATAAAAAAGGGGTAAAAGATGGAACAAAAATATATCTTCATTATTAATCCAAATGCAAATCGAGGAAGAAACCGAGAAGTAAAGGTGAGAATAGATAGAGTTTGCAAAAAAAGAAACCTAGACTATGAGATTCGATTTACGTATCGAAGAGGTTCGGCTACTAAAATTGTAAAAGAATATCAAGATAAAGAATATATTATTTACGCAGTAGGCGGAGATGGATTAATCTCAGAAGTAGTAAATGGAATAGTAGGAACAAAAAATAAGTTAGGAGTAATACCGACAGGAAGTGGAAATGATTTTGCAAGAACGATGTTAGAAATTATTCCAACAACGCAAAAAATAGATTTAGGAAAAATCAATAATCGCTATTTCCTAAATATAGCTTGTTTAGGAATGGATGCAGATTCTGCTAATAATGTATTCCGAATGAAGAAAGTGGGAGTACCTAAAAATTGGCTATATACTACTAGCGTAGTTTATACCTTTTTTCACTATAAAGCACCAGTTATAGAACTAGCTATTAATGGGAAACGAATAAAAGATGAACTAACGATGCTTGCCATCTGTAATGGTAGATATTATGGAGGTGGATATAAAGTAGCGCCTAATGCAACAGTAAACGATGGCCTACTAGATGTATATTTTGTGGGAAAATTCAACCGTATTAAAATTCCTAAATATTTAATAAAAATGAGAAAAGGAAAACATGGAGAAACGGGCAAGTTTAAAATATTTAAAACAAGCCAAGTAGAAGTAAAAAGTAATACTAAAATACGTTTTACAGTAGATGGAGAAATGCTATCCGGAAAAGAATTCAAACTTACTGTTTTAGATAAGGCTTTAACTCTTTATCGTAATCAGGACTTAGAAGGAAAAATAATAGGATAAAGTAAAAATAACCAAAAAATAAAAAGTAAATAATAAAACTATTTGACATAAAAGAAAGAATAGAAAAAATATAAAAACACTTAGAAATAAGTGTAGCAGATAAAGATGGTCTCTTTAAAGCGGGTAGTAAAAGTAGCAAGTTAAACCATAAGAATTGAAAAGAAAAATAAATAGTTAAGAAAACTTGTAAATTTTTTGAAGCTGTGGTAATATAGTAAAGTATAATAAAAGAAAAATATAAAAGCCGAAGAAAAAGCAAAGTATATTCTTTTTTTTAATGTAGAACAGAGAATTAGGTTATTAGCTGAGAGCCTATCTATATCAAAGAATAGAAATTTCACTTTTGAGGTGCTATTTTGAAAAGTACAGTAGAAATAGACGTATTCCTTACGTTATAGGGAAATAGAGGTTAATAGTTAAAACGGTTTTTGCTATTAACGAAATTAGGTGGTACCACGAAATGATAGTCATTCGTCCTATATATTAGGCGAATGGCTTTTTTGATGCATTTACTTATCTATTTTGTATAGTAAAGAAAGAGCAAAGTGAAAAAGAAAATACTACCATAAAACAGTTATTCATTTTAAAACAAAAAATACATAAAGCAAAAAGGAGGAAAGATTGTGAAAGAACAAATTGAGACAATCAAACAAAATGCTATGAATCAAATAGCAGAAGCTAAAGACTTAACTTCTTTAAATGAAGTTCGAGTAAAATACTTAGGAAAAAAAGGAGAGCTTACACAAGTATTAAGAGGAATGGGAGGCTTATCTCCAGAGGAAAAACCTGTTATTGGAGCTTTAGTAAATACCGTTCGCGATGAGATTGAACTTGCGATTGAAAAAGTAGAAAAAGAATTAAAAAATAAGGAACTATTAGAAAAATTAAAATCAGAAACTATTGATGTAACCATGCCAAGTAAAAAAACAGAATTAGGAAGCATTCATCCTATCACAAAGATATACCAAGAGATTGAAGATGTATTTGTAGGATTAGGATATGAAATTGCAGATGGACCAGAAGTAGAACTTGCAATATATAATTTTGATAAATTAAACACCCCCAAAGACCATCCAGCAAGAGATAGTCAAGACACTTTCTATATCAATGAAGATATTGTACTTCGTAGTCAAACATCATCAGTACAAGCAAGAGTCATGGAAACACGAAAGCCACCAATCAAAATTATTTGTCCAGGTACCGTATATCGTTCCGACTCTGTAGATGCAACCCACTCACCAGTGTTCCATCAAATTGAAGGACTAGTAGTTGATAAAAATATTACCATGGCAGATTTAAAAGGAACTTTAGAAACTTTTGCCAAAAAGTGTTTAGGAGAGAACACGGTTATTCGTTTTAGACCACATCATTTCCCATTTACAGAACCATCTGCTGAAGTAGATGTATCTTGTTTCGTATGTGGAGGAAAGGGATGTAAAACTTGTAAAGGTGAAGGATGGATTGAGCTACTAGGGTGTGGAATGGTACATCCTAATGTACTTCGTAATTGTGGAATTGACCCAGATGAATATTCCGGATTTGCTTTTGGATTCGGAGCAGATAGAGTGGCAATGGCAAAATTCGGAATTGATGATTTAAGACTTCTTTATGAAAATGATGTCCGTTTTTTAAAACAATTCTAGAAAGCACATAAAAATAACAGAAGTATAAAAAAATAAAGAGAAAATTAAAAAGAATAGGAGAGAAGAAAATGAAAGCAAGTGTAGAATGGCTAAAAGAATATGCCGATATACAAGTACCTGTAATGGAACTTGCCGATAGACTTACCATGACAGGCTCTAAAGTAGAGACAGTAGAAAGTAAAGGAAATGACATAAAGAATGTTGTAGTAGGAAAAATATTAGAAATAAAGAAACATCCTGATGCCGATAAATTAGTGGTAACCAAAGTGGATGTAGGAGATAAAATCTTACAAATTGTAACAGGTGCGAATAATATTAAAGAAAATGATATTGTACCAATTGCAAAAGATGGTTCTGAACTTCCAGGGGGAATTCATATTAAGACAGGAAAACTAAGAGGAATAGAGTCCTGTGGTATGATGTGTGCAGTAACAGAGCTTGGATTAAGTTTAGAAAGATATCCAGACCAAATTGAAATGGGAATTATGATACTTCCGAAAGAAATGGAAAAGGATTTAGGAAAAGATATAGTAGAAGCATTAGGAATAGGAGAAGATATTATTGATTTTGAAATTACCCCAAATAGACCGGATTGCTTATCTATTGAAGGATTAGGAAGAGAAACAGCAGCAACTCTACAGGTGCCTTTCTTAAATCCAAGAAAAAATATCGATGAAATGAAAGTAGAAAACAAAGACAATATAGAAGGATTAACTGTTAAAATTGAAGCTCCTGATTTATGTTATCGCTATATAGGAAGAGTTGTAAAAAATGTAAAAATAGGACCATCACCAGAATGGATGGTAAGAAGATTAGAAGCCTGCGGTATGAGAAGCATAAACAATATTGTAGATATTACAAACTATGTTATGTTAGAGCTTGGGCAACCAATGCATGCTTTTGATATAAACTCTATTGAAGGAAAAGCAATTACAGTAAGAAGAGCAAAAGTAAATGAAAAGATTACTACTTTAGATGATGAAGAAAGAGAATTAACAGAGGATATGCTAGTGATAGCAGACAGTAAAAAACCGGTAGCGGTAGCAGGTGTTATGGGAGGACAAAACTCTGAAATCGAATCGGATACAGAAACGGTTGTATTTGAATCTGCAGTATTTTATAAAGGAAGTGTTCGTAAAACAGCTAAGAAATTAGGATTACGAACAGAAGCTTCTAGTCGTTATGAAAAAGGACTATCTCCAGAGAATGCGGAAAGAGCAATTAATAGAGCTGTGGAATTAGTAGAACTATTAGGTGCAGGAAAAGCAATAGATGGTAAAATTGATGTATATCCAACCAAACAAAAAGAAAATGTAATTGCATTAAACGTAGAAAGAATTAATGGGCTATTAGGAACTAATATTGAAAAAGAAGAAATGTTAGAAATCTTTGATAAGCTTGAACTAAAGAAAGATGGAGACAACATTATTCCTCCATACTTTAGACAAGATATAGAAGGAATTGCAGATTTAGCAGAAGAAGTGCTACGTTTTCATGGATATGATACCTTAGGAAGTACCTTAATTCATGCAGAAAGTACGGTGGGAGGAAAGAATAAAAAACAAAAACTAGAAGATACATTAAGAGCAGTACTTGTGGATAGAGGACTATCTGAAATTTACACATATGGATTTATTAATGAAAAAGATTTGGATAAAGTAAATTTACCAAAAGAAAGTATATTAAGAGCGCAAACTGTGTCTATCCAGAATCCATTAAGTGAAGACTATACAATTATGAGAACCACAACAGTTCCAAGTATGATGGCAACTGTTAGCTATAACTATAACCAAAAGAATAAAGAGGTTGGGTTATATGACATTTCTAGAACATACCGTGACGAAGCGGGAAGCATTGAAAAAGGTGAACTTCCTGTTGAAAATAATATCCTTACTATTGCTATTTATGGAGAAAATGATGATTACTATACATTAAAAGGTATTGTAGAAAATGTAATAGAAGCAGCGCAAATTGCAAGATATGACATTGCAAGAGAAACAGAAAATACGATGTATCACCCAGGAAGATGTGCAGTGATGAAAGTAGGAAAAGATGTAATTGCAACTTTCGGAGAAGTACATCCAATTCTATTAAATAACTATGGAGTAGGAACAAAGGTACTATTGGCAGAAATTGATATCGATAAACTTGTAAAATACGGAAGAACAAATAAAAAATATACACCAATACCAAAATTCCCAGCAGTAGAAAGAGATATTGCCATAACAGTACCAGAAGAAGTAGAAGTAGGTCAAATTGAAAAGATTATTCAAAAGAGAGCTAAAAAAGCTTTAGAAAGTGCAAAACTATTTGATGTATATCGCAGTGAAAAATTAGGTGTAGGAAAGAAAAGTGTTGCATACAGCTTAACTTTTAGGGATGTAAATAAAACATTGAATGATGAAGAAATTAACACTATCATGAATGGAATTATTGTCGACTTAGAAAATAATTTAGGAGCTGAATTAAGAAAATAGATAGAACAAAAAAGTCTCAAACTAATTACTTTTAGCTTGAGATTCTTTTGTGAAATATAGAAATAGACTAAGTCATTTTACAGAAGAAAGGATAAATTTAGGAAGTTGAATATGGATAATAAAGAAATTTTACTATCTAATGTTGATAAAATTCATACTACTGAAATGGGTATTGATAGAATAAAAAAGAATTTAAAATTAGATGTAGAAGATGTTGTATCCTATTGTAGGAAAAAAGTAATGGATAAAAATAGTAAAATTTATAAACAAGGTAAGAATTGGTATGTTGAAATTGATCATATTAAAATAACTATAAATTCATATAGCTATACAATTATTACAGCACACTTAATTTAATAACAAATGGAATGATAAATAATAAAAAAATTGAAATAATAAATAATGAATAATAAATAAAAGCGAAAGTATCTAAGAAGAAAATCTCTTTTTTCCCAGTAAAAGATAAAAATATATTACTAAGTTCGTTGAAAAAAAAGTAAGTTTGTGGTATAACGTATATAAATTGTTGAAAATTAAAGGAGGCAATTTAAGATGGCAAAAAAGAAAATAGATAAAGGAAGATTAGCAATAAGGATTATTGCAGGAATTTGTGCAGCTATTATGGTAGTAGCTTTTGGAGGGACTTTAATATTCTACTTAATGGCGATGTAAATAAAAATAGGAGATATATAAATGATTGATAATTTTATGATAACAATGCAAAATTTTTGGAACCAAAATATTGTACAATATATGCAAACTCTATATCAGTATCCTATCAAATTAATTAGCTTAATATTAGATTTAGTAATTGTTATCTTTTTAGGATATAAATTAATTAAGATATTAAAAAATTCAAGAGCATGGCAATTGGTAAAAGGAATTGCTTTACTCATTATCGTAACAGCGTTAAGCTCTATTTTAAACTTAAAGATTTTGAACTTTATTCTAACATCTGTTATGACATATGGTGTTATTGCGATTATCGTTATTTTTCAACCAGAATTAAGACGTGCGTTAGAGCAATTAGGTACGAATAAATTCACAAAGTTCTTTGGAATTGATAAAGATTTAGCAACGAAAACGAAAGAAGATATCTATAAAATTGTAATTGCAGCAGAAGAACTAGCAAAAGAGAAAACAGGAGCACTAATTGTTATTGAAAGAGATATTCAAATAAAGGATATTATAGCAACAGGTGTTAGTATGGAATCTGAAATTTCACCACAATTACTAGTAAATATATTTGTCCCTAAAACGCCATTACATGATGGAGCTGTTATTATATCTGGTAACAAAATTGCAGCAGCAGCATGTATGCTACCTTTAGCGGGAGACAATGATATTGCAAAAGAATTAGGAACAAGACATAGAGCTGCAATTGGAATATCTAAAGAATCTGATAGTATAGCAGTAGTAGTATCTGAAGAAACAGGAAAGATATCGGTTGCTAAAGATGGAACTCTAATTGCAGATGTAAAAGAAGATGCGTTAAAGAAAATTTTAATTACAAATATTGTAACAAAGCGATTTGGAGATGGAAGAACAACTACAGCAGAAAGATTTAGAAGTTTTAAACAAAATATGAAAGCAAGCAGAAAACAAGCTAAAAAAGAAACAACAGATAAAAAGGAAGAAAAAGAAAATAAAGAAAAATAAAAAGAATGTGTAAAACATTCTTTTTTCTGTATAATAAAGTTGACAAATAGAAAAAAATAAGATACACTAATGATAGTAATAAAAGGATAATAACAAAAACGGAAAAATTGATATATAGAAGAAAGGAGAGTTTAATAGTTTAGCTATTAGAAGAAAAAGAATATGGAAAAGAAAAAAGTAATGGTTGTATTTGGTGGTTCCTATAATCCACCATTAAATTCACATTTCTCTCTAGCAGAACAAATTGTAAATGAGTATGATGACGTAGAAAATGTTATCTTTGTGCCAGTAAATAGTAAATATAATAAAAAAGGGTTACTAGATAATAAAACACGTTATGAGATGTTAAAGTTAGTAATTGATAAAAATACTAGATTCCTATTATCGGATATTGAGCTAAAAAGTGATAAACCATTATTTACTATTGAAACTGTAGAAAAATTACAGGAAACTTACTATGACCATGACCTATGGTTTACCATACGGAAGTGATAATTTAAAAGAACTTCATACATGGGAAGAAGCCGATAAATTAGTGAAAAAATTTAAAGTTTTAGTACTAGAAAGAGGTCAAGATTCCATGGAGAATATCATAGAGTCTAATCCTTTTTTAAAGAAATATGAAAATCAATTTATTAAAGTTAAGGAAAATGTGCGAAGTAATTTAAGTTCCACTTTTGTAAGAGACAAAATAAAAAGAGGAAAAAGTATCCGCTATCTAACACCAGATGAGGTTTATTACTATATTAAAGAAAAACACCTATTTGAAAATTAAAAAGATAAAACTATAAATAAAGAGAAAGAAAAATACATAAAATAAAAAATAGGAGGAAAGAAAATGGATGAAATAAAAATGAAAGAGGAATTAGATAAAGTTATATTTTGGATTTACGATTATGTAAGAAGAGCGGGAGTAAATGGAGTCGTAATTGGAAATAGTGGAGGAAAAGATTGTGCAACTGTAATTGCTCTTGCCACGAAAGCTCTAGGAAAGGAACATGTTTATACAGTAGCACTTCCTTGTAATTCGATTTCACAAGATTTTGAAGATGCAAAACTTGTTTCTGATACTTTTGGAGTACCACTATTAAAGGTAGATTTAACAGAGAGTTATATACGAATGGAAGAAGAAATCAATAAAGAATTGAAAAATTTTGGATTAGCTGAAAAAATAGGAGAAGAAGCAGGAATTAATACAAAACCAAGATTAAGAATGACAACTTTATATGCCATTGCTCAAACGCTAGGGTGTCTTGTTATGGGCACCGGAAATTTATGTGAAAGAATGGTAGGATATACAACAAAATGGGGAGACAGTGCATCGGACTTTAATCCAATTGGAGACTTTACCGTAGAAGAAGTAAGATGGATAGGCAGGTATTTAGGGGTACCTAGTAAAGTAATCGACAAAGCTCCTAATGATGGATTAGGGGGAAAAACAGATGAAGAAAAAATGGGGATAACCTATGAACAAATAGCAGAATATATTGAAACTGGTAGAACAGATGAAAGCGCGATGAAAGAAATCGAAAGGAGATATTTATCCTCTGCCCATAAACGTAAAGAAATACCAATTTATAGAGTGGAAGATAAAGTAAATAAATTAGAAGAAACATTAGGATAACAAAAGATTTAAAAAATTAGAGAAAAATTAAAAGAATTAAAAACCTTTCTTTTAAGGAAGATATTTTTACGTAAAAGAACAAAAGAGAAAAACACGAAGTGATGAAAAAATAGATTTAAAGAAGCAAGAAGGAACAGAAGTAGCATAAAAAGAGAAGTTTCAATTTGTTTGAAACTTCTCTTTAAACAAGGTATTTTCTAATAGCTTCTGCAAAGCCACCTTCATTTACAGATTTTGTAGTAACATAAGAAGCAACATCTTTTACTTCATCAAAAGCATTAGCAACAGCGACACCCGTACCAGCATTTTGTAACATATCAATATCATTCATATTATCTCCTACTGCTAAAGTATCTTCTTTTTTTATATGTAAGTAATCTTGCAAAATACTAAGAGCTTTTCCTTTGCTTGCTCCTTTAGGGGCAATATCTAAATATTCATATTCTTTATCAATTATAGTATCTCGGTATTGATGATATTTTTTTATCCCTAAAATGGTAACATCGAGTAATTCTAGAATTTCATTTTTAACACTTGTTAAATCTGTTTGGCCTGTTATTACGAACTTACATATTGGCTCTTCTAAAGTTTCTAAATACGTCTCAATATCTGGTACAATTTCTGTTTGCATACCATCTACTTTATCTTTATTTAATAAGTAGTTACGTAAATCCATATAGGCTAACTTTTCGCTAACTATTTTTTGATTAGTATAAAAATGTACATGAAGATGGTGCTTTTTCGCAATAGAAAGACAGATGCGAATTGCATCCTTGGATAAGGACTGCGAATAAATTTCTTTGTTGTTTTTTAAATCCATAATTTGCATGCCATTACCAAAAATCCCGTAACTTGCAGGGCAAGTATGGCAAACATCTTTAATTAAAGCATAAGGCTTTCCCGTAGAAATGGCAAACCTTATTTCTTTATCTTGTATTTTTTGGAAAGCAGATAGATTTTCACCAGCTATGGTATTGAATTCGTTCATAATGGTTCCATCTAAATCGCTTGCTATCAATTTAATCCCCATAATATTTGACCTCTAATTGATTTTACTTTTAATATTTTACATGTAAATCAAACTTTTGACAAGATAGTAATCGAAAAAGAGAGGGGAATGAAGGAGTAAAGAAACAAAACTAGAAAAACTAAAAAAGTATTGACACTTGATGATATTACTAATATAATAATAACAAGATAGTAATAAAATAATACTAACAAAAAGGAAAAAGAGGCAGAATAGAAAGGAATTAGCAATAGAATATGTAATGAAGTAATAATTAGATATCAAATATTTAAATGGGAGAAAGTAAAATGGATATAGATTAAAGGTATTGAAAAAGATGCAAATACTTTTGAAAGAAGATATTTTTTTATGATTTGTTAGTAACAAAAAGATAAAAACAAAAAGGTTAAATAAAAGAAAAGGGGGAAATAATAAGATGAAAAACAAGATGAAAGGCGTTATGAAAAAAGGAAAGAAATTATTTAATCATGTATGTATTGATGGATTGACAGGAATGGCTTGGGGGTTATTTTCTACTTTGATTATAGGAACAATTATTGAACAAATAGGAAAGTTACTTCCGGGCTGGATAGGAGGTATACTAATTACGATAGGTAAAATTGCAGCTAGTTTAACTGGAGCAGGAATTGGAATTGGAGTCGCTAGAAGATATAATGCAAGTCCATATGTAACAGTATCTTCAGCAATAGCCGGAACAATAGGTAGCTTTGCAAGTAAAATTTTAGCAGGAACTGTCTTTACAGGTGGAGAGATTGTACTTAGTGGACCAGGAGAACCAATGGGAGCATTTATTGCGAGTTTAATTGGAATTGAGATCGGAAAGTTAATAACAGGAAAAACAAAAGTAGATATTATTCTAGTACCACTTGCAACAATATTAACAGGTGCCATTGTTGGATTATTCATAGGACCACCTATTTCAGATTTTATGCAAGGATTAGGAGCTATTATCAATTGGTCTGTAGAAAGACAACCAATTTTAATGGGAATATTAGTAGCTGTTATTATGGGAATGATATTAACATTACCAATAAGTTCTGCAGCACTTGCTATTGTATTAAATTTAAATAGATTAGCAGCAGGAGCTGCAACAGTAGGATGTTGTGCAAACATGATTGGATTTGCAGTAGCAAGCTATAAAGAAAATAAGTTAGGAGGACTTATTTCACAAGGTATTGGAACTAGCATGTTACAGGTACCTAATATTATGAAAAGACCAGTTATTTGGTTACCAGCTATTGTAGCAAGTGCCATATTAGGACCACTTTCCACCTGTGTATTTCATATGATGAATAATGCGGCAGGAGCAGGAATGGGAACAGCAGGACTTGTTGGACAATTAATGACATGGCAAACCATGAATAATACGATGAACCAATGGATATTATTAATAGAAATTATAGTATTACATTTCATTCTTCCAGGATTAATTGCTTGGGCAGTAAGCAAAATATTAAGAAAAAAAGGAATTATCAAGGACGGCGACATGAAATTAGAATTATAGAAAGATTAAAGATTTTTACGAAAGAAAAAAGATGAATGATAAACAACAATTTCCTAAAAAATATGACTAAATATATTTGACAAATAAAGCACTTGATATTAGAATGATAATATCAAGTGCTATTCTATTCAAAAAAAAGTGAGCTATAAATAAATTAAAAGATATAATATTAATTAACATAGAGGAGAGCTTAGTAAGAGACTATGAAAATAAAGATGGAAGAAAAATAGAGGAGGAACTTAAGATGTCAGAAAAAGAGTTTTTAAAAGAGTATGATGTAACGAAATACTTTAGACCATCAGTAACAGTGGATACCATTGTATTTACGATAAAGAACGAAGAAACAGACAACTATAGAAAAATACCAGAAAAAAAATTGCAAGTTATGTTAGGAAGAAGAACAGAACATCCATTTCAAAATAAATGGGCATTTCCGGGGACTTTCGTAGGAGAGAAAGAAAAGTTTGAAGAAGCAGTAGACAGATGTTTAAAAGAAAAAGCAAATATAAAGGATTTATATCTAGAACAGCTATATACATGGGCAGATCCAGAAAGAGATCCAAGAACAAGAGTAATTAGTGCTTCATATATGGGACTAGTAGATAAGAGTAAAATACATTTAAAAGCAGGAAATCATTTAGAGGAAATCGGCTGGTTTGATATTTCTTTAGATACATTAAGAGAGACAACAAAAGAGGAAAAATGGGGAAAAAAGCAGACAGAAGATATACAGATTACTTTGACAAATGGAGACACCCTATTAAAAAGTAAGGTAAGAGTAATTCGAGAAATGAGAGAAAATAATATAGTCATTTATACTCAAATTCTAGATTCGGAGTTAGCTTTTGACCATGCAAAGTTATTAATTTATGCAATTGAAAGATTGAAAAATAAAGTACAATATACAACGATTGCTTTTAATTTAATGAAAGAGGAATTTACTTTAACAGAATTACAACAGGTATATGAAGTTCTATTAAATAAGCCACTATTAAAGGCAAATTTTAGAAGAAAAGTAGCGGACATGGTAACAGAAACAGAACATTATCAAGAAAATGGCGGACATAGGCCATCTAAATTATTCCGATTTAACAAAGAATATTGGCCACATATATTTTAAAATTTATTTGTAAATTAGGATAAAATGTGTTATACTGATATCATCAACAAAGGGGAATAGAGAAAAATACCTTTTAATATAGATAGTCAATGTCATATTTCCTGCTAAGTACCTACAAATTTCAAATTACTGTGTATGAAAGGTAGCACACTCTATTTTCTAGTTGATAAGAGGAGAGCAAAATTGTTCTCCTCGCTTTTTTTATCTATAAACTTTATCATATTTCTATATTTTTTAATATTCTTAACTTTTATACTAATTAAAATAAACCATATTTAACATTTGATTTTTTAATATCCATAAATCTTTTGATAAATCAACATAGTAACGATGAGGGTTATCAAAACGTTTGGTTTCATCCCAGAGAGTATCTAATTCCTTTTGACAAGTTTTTGCAATCTCTTTTAAAGTTGGTTTGGTATAAACAAGTTTTCCTGTTTGGAAAATAGGTACTTGTAAAGGTTTTATTGCATAGTTTTGGATCGTTTTCTTTTTCCATGGATTTTCTGGATCAAATAATACATACTCATCTTTTGGCAAGGTTTCATCATGTTTACAAATAATATCAGCAATTGCCTTACCAGTTCCTTTATCATAGAAACGATACGTTTTTTTAAATCCTGGGTTGGTTACTTTTATTGTATTTTCACTGATTTTGATTTTTGGTGTAATAGTACCATTTTCTTCAATAGCAACTAATTTATATACACCACCAAAAACAGGTTCGGATTTAGCAGTAATTAAGTTTTCTCCAACTCCGAAGCTATCGATTTTGGCTCCTTGTTCTAAAAGAGAACTAATTAAATGTTCATCTAAAGAATTGGTTGCACAAATCTTACAATCTTCATAACCAGCTTCATCTAATAGGATACGAATCTTTTTAGATAGATAAGCTAAATCTCCACTATCTAAACGAACTGCTTTAGGTTTTTTACCCATTGGCTTTAAGATTTCATCAAATGCTTTAATAGCATTTGGTAAACCGCTATTTAAGGTATCATAAGTGTCAATTAAAAGAGTGACATTATCTGGATAGATTTCACAATAAGCTTTAAATGCTTCATACTCTGTTGAAAAACTTTGTACAAAACTATGTGCCATTGTTCCAGAAACAGGTACTTTGAATTCTTTTGCAGAAAGACTACAAGAAGTTCCAACAGCTCCTCCAATGATAGCTGCTCTTGCACCGTAGATAGCAGCTGAGGTTCCATGTGCACGTCTTGCACCAAATTCCATTACGGGTCTTCCTTGAGAGCTTGCTACGATTCGAGATGTTTTGGTTGCAATTAAACTTTGATGATTTAGAGTAAGAAGGATACAGGTTTCTAATAATTGTGCTTCAATCATAGGAGCACGAACGGTAAGAAGTGGTTCATTTGGAAAGACAACAGTTCCTTCTGGTATCGCCCATATATCTCCTGTAAATTTAAATGTTTCTAAATAGGATAAAAATTCTTCTGAAAATTGTTTTGTTTCTTTTAAATAGGCAATGTCTTCTTTTGTGAAATGTAGATTTACGACATAATCAATTATTTGTTCTAATCCTGCACAAATAACATAGCCACCTTGATCTGGTATTCTACGAAAGAAGACATCAAAATATGCTATTTTATTATCCATTTTCTTTTGAAAATAGGCATTTGCCATGGTAAATTCGTAAAAATCGGCTACTAATTCTAATTTTGGTTGTTCCATATTTATTACCTCCTAATAATATATTTAGTTACTTAATCTTAATATTGTTATTATTCTTTTGTTAGTAACATTATAGTACTAAGAAAAAACACTGTCAAGTAAATTTGGAAAATTTTTTTAAATATAGTATAATAGTAAAGAAAAAAGAAAAATAGAAATAGAAATAAGGAGAAAAAATGCGTAATATAAAATTAACAATTGAATATGATGGAAAAGACTATAACGGATGGCAGAAGCAGCCAAACCGATTAAATATACAAGGAACAATAGAAAAAGCAATAGAAGCTGTAACAGGAGAAGAAAATATCGAATTAAATGCATCTGGAAGAACAGATAGTGGAGTTCATGCTTTTGGGCAAGTAGCTAATTTTAAAACAGAAAGTAAAATTCCAATTGAAAAATTCGCAGTAGCAATTAACTCAAAATTAAAAAGAAATATTGTGATAAAACAAGCAGAGGAAGTAGGGGAAAGATTTCACGCAAGATATAACTGTAAAAGAAAAACATATCGATATGTAATAAATAATGAAAGACAAGGTTCTGCTATTTATCGTAACCTAGAATATCATGTACCAATGCCGTTAGACGTAGAAAAAATGAAACAAGCAGCAAGCTATTTTGAAGGAGAACATGATTTTAAAGCATTTAAAGCAAGTGGAACAAGTAGTAAATCGAGTGTAAGAGTAATATACAAAGCAGAAGTGAGAAAAGAAAATGGAAGAATCTATATTGAACTTACTGGAAGCGGATTTTTATATAACATGGTAAGAATTATATCAGGAACGCTTTTAGAAGTTGGAATGGGAAAGATAAAACCAGAAGAAATATCAGACATTATTACATCAGGAGAAAGAACAAAAGCAGGAAAAACATTACCAGCACATGGCCTTTATTTAATGAAAGTTGAATATGAGGAAAATAAATAGAAAAAATTTAGTCGAATATAAGAAGGCTTCAAAAGTGAAAGAAACATCTTTTGAAGTCTTTTTGTAACCAAAAGAAAAAGTGAGTCATAAGATATAGTAAATCAATAGATAGAAACACTTTATACCTTTTTAAAAAGGTAAATACATAAATAAGGAGAAAGGATTATGAATAATTTATTACTATTTTTTGCACTTCCTATTGCCACTATTATCATCGCAGCTGTTTTAGAAAGATGTGTTTGCCATAGTCCATGTGCAATTGGAGCATTAGCTTTTGCTATTTTTCTAATTGTGACATATGTATTTTTTGATAGCAGCTTTTTAGTTTTTGCTTTAATATATACTGTGCTTGCCTATCTATCAGCGCTTATTACAAGATTTATTCGAAATTTATTAAATGATAATGATACAGATGATACGTCAAATGAAAATTGTAATGGAAGTGGCTGTGGCTGCGGATGCGGAAGAGGATGTGGCACTGCAACAACAAGTTTAAGTAGAAATTGCTGTAGAAGAAGATAATTTTACTTACTAAAAGATAGAAAGGTAATATATGAAATAGAAGAATGTTAAATAGATGTATTTTTTATACATCTATTTTTACATAAATATACTTGATTATCAATCTATTAAGATGTAAAATATTTTTACAATTGATATAAAGAAAAACAGAGATTAAAAACAAAGGAGGAAGAATATGAAATTACAAGATAAAGTTGCCATTGTAACAGGAGGAGCAATGGGAAATGGTTTAGGCATTGTAAAGGTATTTTTAAAATACGGAGCAAAAGTTGTCATTTTTGATTATTCAGAAAAGGTTTATGAAACAGTAGAAAATTTAAAAAAAGAAGGAAATGAAGTTACAGGATATCTAGTTGATATTCGAGATAGTAAAAAGATCGAAGAATGTGTAAAAGAAGTAATACAAAAATATAAAAAAATTGATATTTTAGTTAATAATGCGGGAGTAGCAAAACTAACACCTTTTTTAGAGACAACAGATGAGATAAGAGATTTTCATTTTGATATTAATATTAAAGGAACTTGGAATATGTCAAAGGCTGTAATACCATATATGCCAGAAGACAGTGCTATTGTCAACATTTCTTCTGTTACAGGTACCATGGTAGCAGATACAGGAGAGGTTGCATATGCTACAACAAAAGCAGCTCTGTTAGGATTTACAAAGGGATTAGCAGCAGAAGTGGTAGAAAAGGGAATCCGTGTCAATGCAATTTTACCAGGATATATTATGACACCAATGGTAGAGGGAATTGCAAAAGATTCAGACAGTAATAATCCAAAAGAAGTAGTAGAAGGAATTGCCAAAGGAATTCCAATGAAGCGATTAGGTACAATAGAAGAATTAGGAGAATTAGCTGCATTTCTAGCAAGTAGCCAAGCATCTTATTTAACGGGACAAGGTTATGTAATCGATGGAGGCTCTACTCTACCAGAAACGATGAGCGTAGGTATATAATAGAAGATAAAAAAGTAGAACATATTTCATACTTTCGAAATATGTTCTACTTTTTTGGGATAAAATACAAAAAGACATAGAAAAAGTGTTGCTTGTTAAAATTTAAAGAGCATGATAGAATAAAGAAGAAAAAGGAGCAAAAGCATGAGATTAGATAAATTTTTAAAAGTGTCAAGAGTAATAAAAAGAAGAACAATAGCCAACGAAGTAGCAGATAATGGTAGAGTAAAAGTAAATGGAAAACAGGTAAAACCAAGTTATGAGGTAAAAGTGGGAGATATTGTAGAAATACAATTTGGAGATAAAATATCAAAATTTGAAATTTTATTAGTTCCAAAAGTACAAGGAAAAAATATGGGAGAACTTATTAAGGTCCTATAACAACAAAGTAGATAACCTGTGGAAAGGAACAGAAAAAATGAGGAGAAAAGTGGAAAATAAAAAGCTAACCGAAGAAGAGGAAGAACAAAAAGCAAAGAGAACACAGATAATTAATATGTGCATTACGAATATTGTAAGACTGTTACTAGTATTAATCATTGTAAGAGGAATTTTAATAAAAGACTATAACCAACTTTTTATCGCAGTAGTGACAATTGCCTTAACCTACTATCCTAGTATTTTATCTAAAAGATTTGGAGTATACTTGCCCGCTACAATGCAAATTGTTATTACTCTCTTTATCTTTGGAGCACAGTATTTAGGAGAAATAAAAGACTTTTACCGAATCTTTCCTTGGTGGGATACCCTATTACACACAACTTCTGGTGTCATCATTGGAGTTATTGGATTTATGTTTGTCTATCTATTAAATGATAGATATGGAAAGAAAGTAAAATTAAGTCCTTTCTTTGTGGTTATGTTTGCATTTTGTTTTGCTGTTACAATGGGAGTATTTTGGGAATTCTTTGAATTTGGAATGGACCGTGTATTTGGCACCAACATGCAAAAATTCCGTTTTCCAGAACTAGGAGATGATGGTTTAGTAGATACAATGGGAGATTTATTAGTTGATGCTATTGGAGCTTTTATTACATCCGTTATTGGATATATATATATAAAGAAGAAAAATGATGTTTTATTTCGTGATTGGTTTAAAGGTTGGTTTCGAAAAGAAAAAAAGGAAAATTAAAATAAAAGAAAGAAGGAAAGAGCATAAAAAGTAATGTTCGCCCCTTTTTTTTTGTGCTTTTTTGTCATATAATAGGCCTAGAGAAAAAAGAAAAGAAGGAAGTAAAAAATGGCGGATTTTGTACATTTACATGTCCATAGTGAATATAGTTTACTAGATGGAGCAAACCGAATAAAAGATTTACCAGTTCGTGCAAAGGAACTAGGAATGAAAGCAATGGCGATTACAGACCATGGAGCTATGTATGGTGTTATTGACTTCTATAAAGCATGCAAAAAAGAAGGAATTAAACCAATTATTGGTTGTGAAGTTTATGTGGCACCTAGAAGTAGATTTGATAAAGAACCAAATATAGATAATAAATATAACCACTTAATCTTACTTGCTAAAGATAATAAAGGGTATCAAAACTTAAGTAAATTAGTATCGATTGGATTTGTAGATGGTTATTACTATAAACCTCGTATTGACTTAGAGGTGCTAGAACAGTATCATGAAGGACTAATTTGTTGTAGTGCTTGTTTAGCAGGTGCTGTTAACCAAGCAATTTTAGCAAAAGATATGCAAAAAGCAGAGGAGACTGCACTTTGGTATAAAAACTTATTTAGAGAAGATTACTATTTAGAAGTGCAAAATAATGGAATCAAAGAACAAGTATTAGTAAATCAAAAGCTAATCGAACTTTCTCGTAAATTGGATATTCCACTTGTTGCAACCAATGATGCACACTACTTGAAACGTGAAGACGCATATAACCATGAAGTACTATTATGTATTCAAACCGGTAAAAAAATGAGTGACTTAGATAGAATGCGTTTTGAAAGTGATGAACTCTATGTAAAATCACCAAATGAAATGAGTGAGTATTTTAAAAATATTCCAGATGCGATTGAAAATACCGTAAAGATAGCTGAAAAATGCAATGTAGAATTTGAATTTGGACATACCATCTTGCCAAATTATGATGTGCCAGCGGAATTTCCAACTCACTATGACTATCTAAAAAAACTATGTGATGATGGGTTAAAAGAAAGATATGGAGAAAATTTATCCGAAGAAATCCAAAAAAGATCAGAATATGAAATTGGTGTTATCCATAAGATGGGATATGTAGACTATTATCTTATCGTTTGGGACTTTATTCATTATGCTAAATCCCATGGTATACCGGTAGGACCAGGACGTGGTTCTGGAGCAGGTTCTATTCTTGCTTATGCTATTGGAATCACCGATATAGACCCAATGAAATATAACCTACTGTTTGAGCGTTTTTTAAATCCAGAAAGAGTAAGTATGCCAGACTTTGATGTAGACTTTTGCTATGAGAGAAGAGGAGAAGTTATTGACTATGTAGAAAGAAAATATGGACATGACCATGTTTCCCAGATTATTACCTTTGGTACGATGTCTGCTAGAATGGTTATTCGCGATGTAGGAAGAGCTTTAGATGTACCATATGCAGAATGTGATAAATTAGCGAAAATGATTCCATTTGAAGTACATATTACGATAAAGAAAGCGATGGAACAAAATAGAGAACTAAAAGAAATCTATGAAGCAGACCCAGGTACTAAAAAACTGTTAGATATTGCCATGGCACTAGAAGGACTTCCAAGACAGGCATCTACTCATGCTTGTGGAATCGTTATTACTAAAGAACCAGTAGATACCTATGTTCCGCTTTATGTAAGAGATGGCAATATTTCAACCCAATTTATCATGACTACATTAGAAGAATTAGGACTATTAAAAATGGATTTTTTAGGTCTTCGAACCTTAACGGTTATCGAAGATGCAAAAAAGCTAGTAAAGAAAAATAGAGGGATTGATGTTGAATTTGATAAAGATATGAATGACCCCAGAGTATATAAACTATGGGCAGATGGCAATTCCGTTGGTATTTTCCAATTTGAAAGCCAAGGAATGACAAACTTCATGAAAGAATTAAAACCAGATAGTCTAGAAGATATTATCGCAGGAGTTTCCCTATATCGTCCAGGCCCAATGGACCAAATTCCAAGATATATCCAGAATAAAAAGGACCCAGAGCATGCGGTATATACCCATCCAGCCTTAAAGCCAATTTTAAATGTAACATATGGTTGTATGGTATACCAAGAACAGGTTATGCAGATTGTGCGTGAACTAGCAGGATACTCTTTAGGAAGAGCCGATATCGTAAGAAGAGCCATGGGTAAGAAAAAATTAGATGTTATGGCAAAAGAAAGAGAATACTTTATTCATGGAAAACTAGATGAAGAAGGAAATGTTGAAATTCCAGGTTGTATTCGTAATGGAATTGATGAAAAATCAGCCAATAAAATATTCGATGAAATGGCAGAGTTTGCAAAATATGCATTTAATAAATCCCATGCTGCAGCTTATGCCGTGGTATCTTATCGAACAGCATATTTAAAAGCATATTATCCAGAAGAATTTATGGCAGCTACATTAAATAGCTTTTTAGGAAACTTGGATAAAATCCCAGGATATATTGATGAATGTAGAAGATTACACATTGAAATATTAAAACCAGATATTAATAAAAGTGAAACCAAATTTACAGTAGATAAAGGAAAAATACGTTTTGGATTAGGAAGTATCAAAAATGTAGGAATTGCAGCTGTTGATAGCATCGTAAAAGAAAGAAAAGAAAATGGAGATTTTGTAAGCTTCCAGGATTTCTGTGAAAGAATCCAAAGCGAATCGGTAAATAAAAAATGTATTGAAAGTTTAATCAAAGCAGGAGCTTTTGATGGATTTGAACAAACAAGAAGTACCTTAATGGCATCTTTTGAAGGAATTATTGATACCATTTCAGAAAGTACAAAAAAGAATTTTAAAGGACAAGTAACCCTATTTGACTTAGGTGGAGAAGAGCAAGATAAAATGGAGGAATTTAAATATACCTTCACAACATTAGAGGAATATTCCGAAAAAGAAATGCTATTTATGGAAAAAGAAATGCTTGGAATCTATATCACAGGACATCCACTAGAAGGGGTTCGAGAGCAAATAGAGCAGCAAACCAATATTAATAGTTTACAGATGAAACAAATTACAGAAGAAATGCAAATGCAAAATGGAAAAACTTCCTACCAGGATGGACAATTTGTAAAATATGCGGGAATCATTACAAGTGTAAAGAAAAAGTATACCAAAACTAATAAAATTATGGCATTTGTTACCGTCGAAGATTTATATGGACAAACAGAAATAATCGTATTTGAAAATTGTTATCAAGGATGTTCTAATATTTTGTTAGAAGATAATATTATTTTAGTAGAGGGTCGATTGAGCATTCGTGAAGATGAAGATGTAAAAATAGTAGCACGCGAAATTAAAGAATTTGGGGTAAAAAAGAAGAGCATTTTAAATATACAAATTGATAATATAGAAGAAGAACAAAAAGAAAAGTTAAGAGGAATGCTAAAGTTCTTTATGGGAGAGAGAAACAACATGCCAGTTCAAGTAATTGAAAAAGGAGAAATAAAACCTTGTGGTGCTATTTTCTGTAATGATAGGATCTTACAAGAATTCAAAGAATTAGTAGGGGAAACAAGGGTTGAAATAAAAGAAATATAGTTCTTACGCAATAAAATAAATTAAATAGCTAAGAATAAAGAAAGCAAAAGGAAAATTAAAAGAAAAAGAAGAAAAACTTAGCAGATAGCAATTGGCTATTTTGTAAACAAAAGGAGAAAGAAAAATAGGAGGAAATAAAATTGGAAAATATGGTTTTTTACTATTTTGATATAGGCTCTTCTACTATAAAAATGTATGAATACAAAGGAAAAAAAGCAGAACTAATAGAAGAAAGGTCCATTCTATTTAAAGCCTTCTTTTCAGAAGAAAGTGGAGTTAGTACCAAAAACTATCTGAATTTAATGACATTTATCCGTCAGATGAAAGAAAGATATACCCTAACTATGGAAAATACGAAAATATTAGCAACAGGAATTTGGAGAATGATACCAGAAGAACAGTTAGCAACTTTAAAAGCAGATTTTCGTTCTCTGAATTTAGAATTTAATGTTATTTCTCATGAACAAGAAAGTAGATATTTTGCAAAAGCCATGCAAGGAATTTATGATAGAAAGAAAATTGTAATGGTAAATATGGGAGGTAAAACAACGGAGTTGGTTGCCTACGATAAGGGAAATATAGTAAACAAAAAAAACTTAGATATAGGGGTAGCAGATGTGCTAAATCATTATCCAAGAATCAATGAATTAGAAGAAAAAGTCACAGTAGATAAAGCTATTGCATATATCAAAACGCTTCTTCCAAATGAAGCATGGGAAAAAGACTTTGATGCAGCGATTTATACAGGAGCAGAATTACGTTTTCAAAGGCTAACTCAATATCCGTTAGTTGAAAATACCATATTCAAGGATAACTTACATCCTGTCATGGTAAGTTTAGATGATTTTAAAAAGCGTAATCGAGAAATAGTTGAAGCAACAAAGATGAAAGATCTATACGAGTTAATGCCAACCAACCCTGGGTGGATGGAAGGTGCAAAAGCAGGAGTATGTCTAGCAGAAGCTGTTTTTGACTGGCTTTCTATTAAATGGATTATACCATCAGACTTAAATATGATAGATGGAGTTGTAAAGATGGAACAGAGATACAAAAGCAAGTAGAACAAGAAATAAAAGAGAAAAAGAATTCGAAAAAAAAGATAAATATTCGAATTCTTTTTTTATGAAAATTCGTATATAAAAAACAAACTGTGGAAAAAAAGAGGACAAAATTGCAAGAAAATATAATTTCCAAAAGTAGTTATCCACACTTTTTTTCAAGCATTTTACAAATATGTGACATTTCCGAAAATATATTGAAAGAAAAAGATAAATCCAATATAATCTAAAACATGCCAAACAAGAGAGGAAGATGAAAATGATACGAGTCAGATTAGCGGGAGTGCTTCCCATGGAAAATGGCTTTGCATTTATGCACCGAACCAATGTAAAACATCATGAGCCATCTGATTACTATACCTTTCCAGGTGGAGGCTTAGAAGAAAATGAAACATATGAAGAAGGCTGTAGAAGAGAAATAAAAGAAGAATTTGGAATCGATGTAACAGTAGGAAAATTACTATATCATATAGAAAAAGATCAAGCGGATGAATATTTCTATTTATGCAATTATGAAAGTGGATATATGGGAACAGGAACAGGGCCAGAATTTTCAGGAAATCCTAAGTATGCCGATAGAGGAAATTACCTTCCAGAAATTATTGCAAAAGAAAATGTGAAAGATATTTTGTTATTACCACCAGAAGTAAAAGAAATGTTAGTAGAAGATATTGAAAAGGGTGTTTTTGATTTGTATTTCAGGGAAGAGAAGTAAGAAAATACAAAATGAATAAAAAAGAATAAAAGTAAAAAGAAATGAAAACATAAGAAAAATTGAAATAAAGTAAAAGGAGCGTTCTAGGAATGATAATATTAATAGGGGAAAGCGGTTCAGGAAAAACAACAATATTAAATGAATTAGAAAAAAGAGGTTTTGAAAAAGCCATTAATCATACAACAAGAAAACCAAGGGATGGAGAAGAGACATTAAAAGAATATGAATTTGTAACAAAAGAAGAATTTGAAGAAATGTGGAAAAAAGGAAAATTAGTACAACGTGCAGAATTTAATGGAGAATACTATGGAATTTCCACAGAATCTTTAAAAGACAATGTAGCTTGTATTTTGATCGTAGATTCAATTCAAGATATAAAAGATAGAATCTTAGAACTTGGATTAAATGGAATTAATATTCAATCTTTCTATATTCATGTTCCAGTTGACGAAAGAACAAAAAGAATGCTAAAAAGAGGAGATAATATTGAAAGTATCCAAAGAAAGATACAAATTGATAAAGAAAAATTTAAAGAAGCAAGAGAAGTTGCAGATTTTGTAATAGAGAATAACGAAATAGAAGAAACTGTGGAAAAAATAATTACACTATCTAATTTAGTAAGTGCCTAGAATTGTAGGCGCTTCTTTTTTAGATAAAAAGAAAAAATAGCATATAAAGTTAAACAAATAGAAAAGAAAAACATGGTAATTATTGACAGGTTACATAAAGCAATGTATAATTTTAATAGGTCACAAAGTGACCTTAGAATGTTTCTTTGTTTTTATGGTTTTCACAAGACATGCAAGTGAAAACATCGAAAGGAGGATTGAGAACCATGGGAACAATTTGAACAGCAGGTTTATGTTCGGTTATGGCTGCTTCGGCTGTGACTGGTCTGAATTATGAGATAACTATTCAGTATCAAGAGCCAATTATTAAGAATGAGAACATACTATATGAGACCAGAAATTTAGGAGTTGAAGCAGAGGAGCTTCCTACTGTAAAGCTGATAAAAGTAGAAACAGAAACACAAGAAACTAAGAACCAAAGGTTTTTAGAAGAAGTCGAAAAACAGAAAGCTTTACAGGAAAAAGAAAAGGAACGGGAAAAAGCCAGAGAGGCAGCATTCTATGCAAAGGTTGGAGATGGAAATCAACGACTAGACCAACCAAGCGGATTATCGGATGAGGTGATTTTAGCGAAATATAAAAATTATCCTTATCATCCTTTGGTTAGGAAATATGCAGAAGGGTGTTTAGCGTATTCTAAAAAGTACCACATGAATGAGTTTATTGTGGGAGCCATTATGACAGTGGAGGCATCTGCAGATGAGAGTGCAACAAATTTAACTGGTCAATCATACCCCGACGGAAGCCAGGGATTGCAATATGATTCCGTAGAACAGTGCTTTGATGCTACTTTTGAAAATTGGAGAAAGAACTATTTCCAGGGGGGATACAGAACTTTAGATAGATTTGTAGGCCACCATAATGAATTTCCAAAAGTTCAGCAGAAAATTAAAGATTACTATATGGCATTGGCGACAGTACCAGTAAATAACTAAACCTGTCTGAAAGGAAAGCTGCTGTAGCAGCTGAAAACAGTTACATGTAAATCATGTAACTGTTTTTTTCGGCGAAAATTACTATGTCTTACTAAATTTTTTCCAAATATTGACTATTAAAACTAAATATGATAATATTTTTTTATAAAATAAAAGGAGGAATGTTATGAAAAACAAAAGAATTGTAATCACGTTATTACTAGCAATAGTAATATTTGCAGGAATGGTAACACAATCATTTGCTGCAATTGGAGATGGAGTTTCAGCTACAGTTACATCAAATCCAGCTAATGGAGCAGAAGTAAAAGAAGGGGATGAAATTACATATACAATTACATTAAAAAATAACTCTGATAAAGTATATTACATACCAACATTAATGACACAAATACCAAGTTCAACAGAATTCGTAAGTATTTCAACAGATAATATGCCAGCAGCTCCAGAAGTTGATGAAGCTACAGGAACAATTACTTGTTTAGGAGAAAAGCTTGATGCACACGCACAACAAGTATACACATTAAAAGTAAAAGTTACACAAGCTTCAACAGGAGAAATTAATTATGCACACAGAACAGAACATGATGAAAATGCATCAGGAGCAGTAATGTTTATGTTATTTAACTCTTTAGATGAAGCAGAATTAAATGAAGTATTTGCAATAATAGAAAGTGATGAATTCAACAATGCTGCAACAAGAGATGAAGCACAAGCATTACTTGGAGAAAAAGCATACCTAGGTATAGTTACACAAAAACAATTCCATACAATTGCAAGAACAGAACAACCAACAAATCCAGTTCCAAGCACAAAACCAACGACACAAGAACCAGCTATACAAGAACCAGTTATACAAGAACCAGTTATAAAAGAAGAAAAACCAACAGTATTACCCAAAACAGGTATGGAAATAAATTATATAGCAATTTCAATAGCATCTTTAATGATTGTTGCAGGAATAGTATTAGTATTAAAAAAGAGAAAATTTAATAGGATAAAATAACCTATTGAAAAGGACATGTTAAATACTCTTGAATGATAGATTATTTGCATGTCTTTTAAATTTATTAGGCAAAGAGGGTATACTATGGCTAAAAGATATAAAGAAAGAAAATCAAATAAAAAAATAGTAATAACAATTTTAGCTATTTTACTTATAATAGTTGGAATGGTAATAATAATAAAATTCTTCTATAAAAATGAAACAAATATACAGCAAGTAAGTAGTGGAAAAATAAATAATATAGAACCAGAGCAAGTAATAGAAAAAGAACCAATAGAAACAGGTAAACAAAATATTGATAATATAAAACAAATAAGCGGATATAAAGTAATAGGAAGAATAAAAATAAGTAAAATTAATCTGGAAGATGTAATATTAGAAAAAACAACAGATACATCATTAAATTCAGGATTAACAAAATTGTGGGGGCCTGAAATGAATGAAATTGGGAATTTTTCAATAACAGGTCATAATTACAAAATAAGTAGAAGTCCTTTATTCAGTCAACTTGATAAAATAGGAATAGGAGATACATTTGAATTAAAAGATTTAAAGAACAGAACAGTAACATATAAAGTATATAAAAAATTTAAATCACAGCCAGAGGATACAACACCAATAGACCAAAATAAAGACGGAAAAAGAGAAGTAACCTTAATAACATGTACAAAAGGTGCAATAGAAAGAATAATATTTAAAGCAAGAGAAATATAGTATTGAAGAATATTCAAAAATCCCCCGGGTAAAATAAGGAAAAACGTTGACAAAACTAGAGGGGCTGTGTTAAAATAAATAACTGTAATCCGCTTAGTCAGGGTACATAAATGCTATGGAACAAATAGCTACCTAAACTTAGGATTAGCGAGTATACGAAAAAGGGAGGTGCATCAGAGAATGTACGCAATTATTGAAGCATGTGGAAAACAATACAAAGTAGCACAAGGTGATGTTGTATTTTTCGAAAAATTAGATGCTGAAGAAGGAAAAAAAGTAACTTTTGATAATGTTGTTTTAGTATCAGATGATGGAAAAGTACAAGTAGGAAATCCTTATGTAAAAGGTGTTAAAGTTGAAGGAAAAGTAGTAGCTCATGGTAAAGGAAAGAAAATAATCGTTTTCAAGTACAAAGCTAAGAAAAACTACAGAAGAAAACAAGGACACAGACAACCATATACAAAGGTTGAAATTACAGGAATCAAAACAGCTGCTAAAAAAGCTACAGCAGAAGCAAAAAAAGAAGAAGCTTCAGCTAAAAAAGAAACAGCTGAAAAATAATTTAGAATAGATTTGTAAAAGGATAGATAATTTACAAGGTGCGAAGGGAGTGAAAGAAGAATGGCTCATAAAAAAGGTCAAGGTAGTATTAAGAACGGTAGAGATAGTGAATCAAAACGTCTTGGTGTGAAAAGAGCAGATGGACAATTTGTTCTTGCTGGAAATATATTAATGAGACAAAGAGGAACGAAAATGCATCCAGGTACTAATGTAGGTATTGGAAGCGATGATACTCTTTATGCTTTAGTAGATGGTATTGTTAAATTCGAAAGACTTGGAAGAGACAAGAAAAAAATTAGTGTTTATCCAAAAGTAGAAGAGAAAAAAGAAATAAAACCAGCTAAAAAAGAGACAAAAGCAGCAGAGGCAAAACCAGCTGCTAAGAAAACAACAACAGCAAAGAAGACAACTGCTAAAAAAGAAGTAGCAGAAGCTAAATAAGAAGAAAAATCACATCTTATTGGATGTGATTTTTTTGTTAGCTAGAATAATTTCGTTAGTTGAAAAAGAGTAATACCATAGGTGTAAAATTTGTAATAAAAATGTAACGACATGAAGTTAAGCCATTTGCAGACATTAATTAGTAGAGATAATAAAATAAATTTAAAAATACGACAAAAACACAAAAACGCTTGATTTTTCAAGCGTTTTTAGTGATTTTTTCACTCTAATTTGATATAATTAATTTGGAAAAAAACTTAACAAAAGGAGTGAAAAAATCTATGAATAATATATCACAAATTTCAATATTTGAATATAGGGAAATTGAAAATTTAGGAGATTTAGAAAGATTAAAAATATTTTTTGAAAATATAGATGATGATAAATTATGCGAAAAGCTTGAAAAAACAAGAAAGAATGGAAGAAATGATTATCCAGTAAGAACAATGTTAAATTTAATTTATGCAATGAAAATATTTGGACATAGAAGTGTAGAATCATTTAGAAGAGAATTAAGTAGAAATTCACAACTAAGAATAGCATGTGGATTAAGTGAAGGGAAATATAAATATTGTGGAGATAGAAAACATTTAGTACCACCAGCAAGAGTATTTACAGGTTTTTTCAACAAATTAAAAGATTGTAAACAAGAAATTGAAGAGATATTTGAACAATTAGTAAAATTTATGTATGAAAATTTAGAAGGATTTGGAGAGGATTGTGCAATAGATGGGAAATATTTAGATACATATGCAAATCAATATAAAGATAATAGATGTAAAGATAATAGGGCTGAACATGATGCAACAACTTCATGTAAAACATATTACATGAAAGATGGAAGCAAGAAAAATGAGTGGCATTATGGATTTAGGGCACATATAATATGTGATGCAAAATATGGATTACCAATAAAAAGCAAAGTAACACCAGCAAATAATTCAGAACAAACAGAATTAGATAATATGTTAAAAGAAATGGGAAACAATGAAAGAGAAAAATATAAATTAGAGAAAATGAAAAACTTAATGGGAGATGCTGGATACGATAGTGGAAAAAGAAACAAAAAGCTAAAAGAAGAATATAATATAAACCCAATAATGGATATAAAACATATATGGGATAAAGAAGAAAAATATAAAGAAATAGAAAATCAACCAATAGCATATACTGAAGAAGGAGAAGTGTTTTACATAGTAGATTTAGGTAATTATGAAAAGATGAAATATGTAGGATATGATAAAGAAAATAATGCTTTAAGATATACAAGGTATAATACGGGAAAGAAAATATATAGAATACCATTAGAAACGGATTATAGAATATTTACACCAGTAGCAAGAGATAGTAAAAAATTCAAGAAGAAATATAAAATGAGGACAGAGATAGAAAGGTTAAATGGTAGAATAGATAGAGATTACATGTTTAATGATCATTTCATAAGAGGGCAAAAGAAAATGGAGCTAATGCTAAATCTAACATTTATTGTAATGCTAACAATAGCAAAAGGACATATAAAAAATAAACAAGACAATATAGGAAGTTTAGTAGCTTAAATAAAATTAAAAAAACACATAAAGTTGTAAAGGGATTATTGCGCCCTTTTTTCTTTGGATAAAAATGCGATTTAAAATTTCAGAAGAAAAACAAGTGTAAAAATGGAAATATGAGGAAGTGAAATCGCTGAAAATGGCACAAACGAAAAAATTCAGCTAAAGGATGGATTGACAAAAGAGACGATACTATAGTAAAATAAAATATAACTTTCGCATGTATCTCCCAAAAGCATTTTAGAGAAAGACACATGGTTTGGAAAGTTCCAGGGAGGGATTTTAGTGAAAAACGAGAAAGTTTTTCGGAAAGATGCACTCTATTCGGCTTTTTTTATATGTCTTGTTGCGATTGCATTAACAATAGGGCAAAAATCTTTAAAAGAAAGAATAGATGGCGTTTTAGAAGGTTCATTGCTAATACTTTTTTTAATTAACTTACTTTTGGTATTAGGAAGTTATCAGTTAATGAAAAGAGCAATTCAAAATAGGAGACTGAGAGAGGAAGGAGAACTAATACCAAGTAACAAAATAGTGGTAGAGGGTTTTAAGATAGCTATTGAAGTAATATTGGTTCTATTTGGTATTGTCTATCTAGTTACTACACAAAACTATTTTTGTTTGATAGCGATTGTATTAGGAAGCGTAATTGCTATTTCAGATTAGCCTATAAAAGGAATTCTAGATAAGTGATAAACTTAAAATAGAATTCTTTTTTTGGCTAAATTAGGTAAAAAAGCTCCTAGGAAGAACTATTGTAAAAGATAGGAAAATATAGTATAATAACTAACATAGTGTAAGGAGAGATGAAAATGGAAAAAGAGAGAATTTTAACAGGTGATAGACCAACTGGAAGATTACATATTGGGCACTATTTTGGCTCTTTAAAAACAAGAGTAGAACTTCAAAATAGTGGAAAATATGATCCATACATATTAATTGCGGATGTGCAAGCATTAACAGATAATTTTAATAATCCAGAAAAAGTAAGAAAAAATGTAAGGGAAGTTGCAATAGATTATTTGTCTTGTGGAATTGACCCTGAAAAATCAACGATATATATTCAGTCTATGATACCAGAAGTAGCAGAACTTACCGTGTTTTATTCTAATCTAGTAACCATAGCAAGACTTCAGAGAAATCCTACTGTGAAGACAGAAATTGCACAGAAAAAAGATATTTTTGGAGAGAGTGTAACTTATGGCTTCTTAGGATATCCTGTAAGTCAAGCTGCAGATATCACGATATTTAATGGAAAATATGTACCGGTTGGAGAGGACCAATTACCCTTAATCGAACAATGTAGAGAAATTGTAAGAAAGTTTAATAGTATATATGGTGATACCTTAGTAGAGCCAGAACCAATTTTATCAAGTGGTAAGAGAATTAAAGGTTTAGATGGAAATGAAAAGATGGGAAAATCCTTAGGAAATGCAATTTATCTTTCTGATCCAGAAGAGGTTGTGAATAAAAAGGTAATGGGAGCTATAACAGACCCAAATCGAATTCGCAAAGATGATCTAGGTAATCCAGATATTTGTATGGTATCCTATTATCATAAATTATTTACTCCTGAAGAAGATAAAAAAACAGTTTGTGAAGAATGCAGAGCAGGGAAAAGAGGATGTGTAGCTTGTAAGAAACAATTAGCACAAAACATTAATAAAACCTTAGAACCAATTCGACAGAAAAGAAAATATTATGAAGAACATCCCGAGGTAGTAGATAAAATCTTACAGGAGGGAACGAAAAAAGCACAGGCTACTGCTAGAGAAAATATGAAGAGAATAAAAAAAGCAATGAAATTAGATTATTTCAAAGGAGAATAAGCATGTTTATTGATATCGCAAAGATAACTGTAAAATCAGGAGATGGTGGAAATGGTGCAGTTACTTTTCGAAGAGAAAAGTATGTTGCAGCAGGAGGACCAGATGGTGGAGATGGAGGAAAAGGCGGAGATGTCTATTTCCAAGTGGATCCAAACCAAAATACTTTATTAGATTTTAAATTCAAAAGAAAATTTAAAGCGGAGAATGGGAAAAATGGTAGTGGTGGACATTGCTATGGAAAATCAGGAGAAGATTTAACAATAAAGGTACCCAAAGGAACAATTGTCAAAGATGCAGAGACTGGAAAAGTAGTAGCAGACCTTTCGGAAGATAGACAAAGAGAATTAATCCTTCCAGGTGGACGAGGAGGAAAAGGAAATTCTCATTTTGCAACTTCTACAAGACAGGCTCCTAGATTTGCTCAAAGCGGTGTAAAAGGATTAGAAAAAGAGTTTGTATTAGAATTAAAACTATTGGCAGATGTAGGTTTAATTGGATATCCAAGTGTAGGAAAATCTACTATTCTTTCTGTTGTTACTTCTGCTACTCCTAAAATAGCAGCATACCACTTTACAACCTTATCTCCTAATTTGGGAGTTGTTAAATCTGAATATGGAGACAGTTTTGTTATTGCTGATATCCCGGGAATTATCGAAGGAGCAAGTGAAGGTGTAGGTTTAGGATTAGAATTTTTAAGACATATTGAAAGGACAAGACTATTACTACATGTAATTGATGTATCCGAAACAGAAGGAAGAGACCCAGTACAAGATTTCTATATGATTAATAAAGAATTAGAAAAATATAGCAAAAGATTAGCTAAAAGAAAGCAAATTATTGTAGCAAATAAAATTGATAGTATGCAAGATAAAACAAGGCTAGAAAAACTAGAAGAAGTAGCAAAAAAAGAAGGGTTAGAAATCTATCAAGTATCGGCAGCAACAGGAGAAGGATTAAAAGAATTAATGAATCATGTGTCTGTTCTATTAAAGGAAATTCCAAAAGAAGACCTAATAGAAATAGACGAAAAAGTAGTATATACTTTGAAAGAAGACGAAAAACAATATCAGATTTATCAAGAAAAAGATGGAACCTTTGTAGTAGAGGGACCAGCTGCTGATAAATTAATGGGAAGTGTTAATATAGAAGATAATGAATCCATGTACTATTTCCAAAAACGATTAAAAGATTTAGGAATTGAAGACGAATTAAAAGAAATGGGAATTAAAGTAGGAGATACGGTAAGAATTGCAGATTGGGAATTAGAATGGTATGAATAGCAAGTAATGCTAAAAGATAGGATTTAAATTTTCCTATCTTTTAGTATTAAAATAATATGGAAAATCATAAAATTACAAAAAATGAAAACTTTTGTTTGACAATTACTTGTTTGTATGATAGGATGTTAACAAATGAAAACGAGGAGTGGTTGTTTTGAAGAAAAAAAATCCAGACGAGTTAAATAAAAGAGAAAGAGCAATATTAAAATACATTGAAAAACAAATTAATAATAACGGTTATCCACCATCTGTACGAGAGATAGGAAAAGCAGTAGGATTAAGTTCAACTGCAACAGTACACGGATATCTTGGAAAATTAGAAGCAAAGGGATATATTAAAAAAGAATCTCAAAAAGGTAGAACGTTAAAACTACTAAAAGGTGGAATGACAGGCCAAACAAAATTAAAAGAAGAGAAGAACTTCTATAGCGGAAAAGAAATGGTAGATGTACCTGTAATCGGAAAAATAACTGCAGGAGCTCCTATCTTAGCCGTAGAAAATATTACAGATACTTTCCCAATTCCACTGGATTTCGTAGGAAATAGTGAAAGCTTCATGCTTACGGTAAGAGGAGAAAGTATGATAGAGGCTGGAATTTTAGATGGGGACTATATTTTAGTAAAGAAGCAAAATTCAGCAAACAATGGAGAAATTGTAGTAGCCTTAATAGAAGATGAAGCTACCGTAAAAACTTTCTACAAAGAAAAAGACCATATCCGTTTACAACCAGAAAACAGTACCATGGACCCAATTATTGTTCCAGACTGTAAAATACTTGGAAAGGTAGCTGGTGTATTCAGAAAAATGTAAATAAAGAGATCATCATTAATACAAATACAAAACTAGAAAAAGATAGTCAACTTGCTATCTTTTTCTAGTTTTGCATTTAAACATAGATATAAAGATTAACTTCCCGTACTACGATATTTCTTTAAAGCCCAAGTTGTAATTTGGTCGAAACTCATTCCTAATATTTGATTTCCTTTAGAAAATGCCGTTAAAGCCCAGTTAACATTTTTATGGTAGTGGATTTACCAGCACCATTATCCAATACCAAAATAAGATTTTAATGAAGAAAGAAAAAAGAGAGAAAAAAGTAGAAAATTGAAGAATGGGTAAAAAATGGAATAAAAGAGATATTGCTGTCGTGGAATTTTCCTTGACAGTATAGTAGTAGAATGATTAAATGAAGGAAAAAAGAATTGCAATTGCAAAAGAGGGAAAGGAAGACAAATGAATAATTTATTAATAGGGAACAGTGTTAACTTTATACTTGTATTTTTAGAAGGGATATTATCTTTTTTCTCACCATGTGTTTTACCATTGATACCTATTTATATTAGTTATTTAGCAGGAGAGGCAAAAGAGGAGAAAGAAGATGGGACAATTGTATATAAAAGAAAGACCGTACTATTGCATACTATCTTTTTTGTACTAGGAATATCGTTTGCCTTTTTCTTATTAGGAATGACATTTTCTGGACTAGGTCAATTTCTAAACAAAGAAAAAGACCTTATCTCCAAAATTGGTGGTATCCTTATTATCATTTTAGGATTATTCCAACTAGGAATTTTTAAATTTGAATTTTTAAATAGAGAATACAAAGTAGAAGATAAAAAAGTAGAAGCTGCAAAGAAGAAGAGGAAGATGACTCCATTTGTTGCTTTTATTATGGGATTTACTTTTAGCTTTGCATGGACTCCTTGTGTAGGACCAATGCTTTCTTCTGTTTTAATTTTAGCTTCTAGCAGTGGAAGTGCTCTTATTGGAAATTTATTTGTTCTTATCTATGCATTAGGATTTGTTCTTCCTTTTTTGATACTTGGCTTCTTTACACAAAAGGCATTAAACTTTTTTAAAGAGAAACAAAAGGTATTGCAATATACCATAAAAATAAGTGCTATCATTCTTATTCTAATTGGTGTTTTAACATTTACAGGGGCAATGAATGGAATTAGTAGTTATCTAGGCAAACTATCAGGACAAAGCACAAATTCGGGACAAACAGTGAAAGATAAGGAAGATATAGAAGAAAACACGACAGAAGAGACGAAATCTAAAGAGGAAAGTAGAGGTAATCAAGAAGAACAAAATAATAATACGAAACTAACCAAAGCATATGATTTTACTCTAGTAGACCAAAATGGAAGAACGCATACTTTATCAGAATACAAAGGAAAAGTAGTCTTCCTAAACTTCTGGGCTACATGGTGTGGACCATGTCAAAGTGAAATGCCAGAAATCGAAGAATTATATAGAGAATATGGAAAAAATGAAAAAGACGTTATTATCTTAGGGGTCTCTAATCCAAAATCAAAAGAATACCAGAACAATGCAGATGTTACAAAAGGAGAGGTAGAAGATTTCTTAAAGAAAAACAACTACACATTTCCAGTTGTATTTGATGAAACAGGAGATACTTTTTCCAACTACTATATCAGTGCATTTCCAACAACATATATGATAAATAAAGACGGATATATTTATGGTTATGTAACAGGTGCGATGAATAAAAATATGATGAAAAATATTATTGAACAAACCCTAGAAAATAAAGAAAGATAAAATAGAATAGCAATATAAGAACATAAAATAAAAGCAGAAAATAGCTAAAAAAATATTAAAAAGCTATATTATTAGCAATTTCAATTCCTCTGGCCATATATGGCTTCTATTTAAAAGACTGTAAAAAATGTAAGTCAGAGTTAGGATATAACGCTAAGATAGTACACTTAAGAAATAAAAAGTATTGGATAAAAAATATTGTACATTTAAAAAATTGTGACAAAATAGTCATTTCGAAAAAGTAAAAAGTACATTATAATAAAAGCAGAGAAGATTTCTTTGCTTTTTTGCATGATTTAAAAATAAAAATAGAAAAGGGGTAGCCATGGAAACTATTTTATTAGTAGAAGATAATGACTCCATTATCAAAGGATTGGAATATACGTTAAAACAAGAAGGCTTTGAAGTTGTCATTGCAAAATCGTTTAAAGAAGCAATGGAAAGAATAAAAGAGAAAACTTATACTTTAATATTGCTAGATATTTCACTCCCAGATGGAGATGGCTTTGAGATTTGTAAACGAGTAAAAGAAAGACAAGATACTCCTGTTATATTCTTGACAGCAAGAGATGAAGAAAGTAATGTAGTATTAGGATTAGATATGGGGGCGGATGACTATGTAACGAAACCGTTTCGAGTAAGAGAGCTTATATCTCGTATTCATACTGTTTTAAGAAGGTACCACAAAGAAAGTGAAAAACAAAATATCATTCAAATACAAGATGTAACGGTAGATGTTAATAAAATGGCAGTATATAAAGCTGGAGAAGAGGTAATTTTAACAGCGTTAGAGTATCGTATTTTGTTAATGCTATTTCATCATATGGGACAAACCATTACAAGAGAACAAATTTTAGAGAAGATTTGGGATTTGGCAGGCAATTTTGTAAATGATAATACCTTAACAGTATATATTAAAAGAATCCGAGAAAAGTTAGAAGATGACCCAACAAATCCACAAATAATTAAGACAGTAAGAGGAATTGGATATAAGGTAGGAGAGTAAAATGAAGTTCTTTAAAAAAGATAATATAAAAGAAATAACGATTATTGCAATAGTGGTACTACTCTTTATGTGTATTTGTAGCTATGTATTAAACTATATACAATATCAAGAATATAAACAAGCGATTAATCAAAAAATACAAATCATGATAGAAATGGTACTAAAGCAGAATCCAGAAGCAGATGCTTATATTTTACAAGCGCTTCGAGAAGGTGACAAAATAGATACTAGCATAGCGAAGGAATTTTTAGAGAAATATGGGTATACGAATGAGAATATTTCATATTTTTCGGATATTGAAGAACAGTTTCAAAGAAATACATGGCTTAATATGTTGTTAATAGGGACATTAGGCATTCTATTTTTCCTTATCTTTGTAACGTATTTTATGTTAAGGGATAGAAGAATAGATGAAATTACAAACTATCTAAAGAAATTACAAAAACGAGACTATTCTCTAAAAATAGAAGATAATACAGAAGGGGAATTAAGTGAATTAAGAAATGAAATATATAAAATGGCAGTTATGTTACAAGAAGAAACCGAAGAACTTTCGAAAGAAAAGAAAATTCTTGCAGATTCTTTATCCGATATTTCGCATCAATTAAAGACGCCACTTACCTCTATTTCCGTTATGATAGATGTATTAGAAGAAAATACCGATATGCCAATAGAAAAGAGAAAAGAATTTTTGCATGAAATAGCAAGACAGCTAGAGTGGATTAAATGGCTTGTTATTACTCTTCTTAAACTTTCAAAATTAGATGCAGGAACAGCAGAATTAAAACAAGAAAAGATAGAAGTAAAAGAATTAATTAATACCGTTATTCAAAATTTAAGTATCCCAATTGAAATAAAGAATCAGAAAGTAGTAGTAACAGGTGAAGAACAGGCAAGTTTTATTGGGGATTTTAATTGGACACAGGAGGCTATTTTAAACATTGTAAAAAACTGCTTAGAACATACAGTAGAAGGTAGAGAAATAAATATTCATTATTTAGAAAATCCATTGTATACTGAAATTACGATACAAGATAATGGATCCGGAATTGCAAAGGAAGACTTACCTAACATTTTTAAACGTTTCTATAAAGGAAAAAATTCTACGAAAGATAGTGTGGGAATAGGACTAGCATTAGCAAAGAGTATCATTGAAAAACAAGGAGGAGATATTACGGTTCAATCTAAAGAAGGAGTAGGTTCTACCTTCCGAATTCAGATTTTTAAAGGAGCCATTTAAAAGAAGAAAAGAAAATAGTAATAAAAAAGAAATCAAAAAAATAAAGTTATATAACATTACTGCATATAATATTAAAAGCAGTGGAGGTGAAAAAATGATAGATGGAATATATGACTGTAAGATGAATACACAGATGGGAGACATTACGGGAAAAATCACTTTAAAAACAAATGGTAATGAACTTTCTGGAATCGTTGAGACAATGGGGACCAAAAATCAATTTACAGGAGGAAAGCTACAAGGAAATACTTGTAATTTTAAAGGAAGTTTTAATACGATGCTAGGAAGAATTGATTACAACATTAATGGTAAAGTTGTTGGAAATCAATTAGAAATAGTAGCAGATACCAATAAAGGAAAGTTTTGTATCAAGGGAACAAAAGTAGAATAAAGGAAAAAATCAGATAAAAATAAGAAAAATGGAAAGATGGAACACATGATCCTTCTAATGGAAGGGATGAAAAAAGAGCTTAAAAACGACCAAGTAATTTTGTATCAAAAATAAATAACCAGTAGAGACTATAAATAAAATGAGGTTATCATGGATAATAACCTCATTTTATTTATAGTCTTATTTGGTGTACTTGCCCCTAAAGAAAAATAAGGGAAAAAATAGGAATACGGGACATCCTAACTGGATAAAATGAGAATGAAAGAGAAAATTGTTAGAAAGTGAGGTTTGTATGAAAATTATCCAAATTAAGAAAAAAAGTATATGGAAGGCAAGCGCTATATTAGTGTTTTTGTTAATTGTAGGAACCTTTTCTACTTCTTTTAGTATGCAGCATTATTATAAAACCGATTTTTCTACTGGTCTTGTTACGGCTACGAATTTAAATGTGAGAAGTGGACCAGGTGTGCATTATGGAATTGTAACAACAGTAGCGAAAAATGAGTATATACGAGTATTCGCTGGTGTAGGAGATTGGTATATTATACAGACAGAAGGAGATTTTGTAGGAGCGGTTAGTAAAAAATATATTAAACCTATTTATCCAAATTCATCTGGTAGCAATTCTGGATCTGGTAGTAGCTCTGGTTCTGGAGGCACTCAAAATACAGCAAGTATGAATACAGATGAAAAAGAGGTATTTGATTTGATTAATGCACAAAGAACAAAAAATGGCTTATCTGCCTTAAAGGTGAATGAAGAGGTACAAAGGATGGCTAGAATAAAAGCACAAGATATGGTAGATAATAATTATTTTTCCCATAATTCCCCTATTTATGGTTCTCCTTTTGATATGTTAAAATCTTTTAAGATTTCGTACAAAACAGCGGGAGAAAATATAGCAGGGAATTCTAGTAATAGTGCAGCAGTAACGGCATGGATGAATTCTTCTGGGCATAGGGCTAATATTTTAAATAGCGCTTTTAATCAAACGGGAATTGGTGTCGTAAAAAGTGCAAAATATGGAAAAATATATGCTCAAATTTTTGTGGGAAAATAATGCATATTTGTCATTATGTATAAAAAGTATACTTTACTTGTAATACTAGGATAAAAGGATAAGGAATAAGTAGAATTAAAATAAAAAACACTAAATATTTATATTTAGTGTTTTTTTATTACGCTTTAGCCGTGTGAAGCGAAGCGAAACAAAAACCACGCGCTATGCGCGTGAGATTAAAAGCTTTGAGCAAGGCATCTCTCCATGATATAATATTTGGTGTTCAAGCCAATATGAATCATGAAAGGAGAGAGGCCTTATGGCAAATAGTTTATCACACACAAAATGGTTGTGCAAGTATCATATAGTATTCATTCCCAAATATAGAAGAAAGGTAATATATCATAAATTAAGAGCAGATATGCAAGGATATATTAGGGATTTATGTAAGTGGAAAGGTGTTGAAATAATAGAAGGACATATGATGCCAGACCATGTACACCTATTGTTATCAATACCGCCAAAGCAAAATATATCAAGTTTCATGGGATATTTGAAAGGAAAAAGTTCAATGATGCTATTCAAAGACCATGGGAATTTAAGATATAAATTTGGAAATAGCAACTTTTGGGCAACAGGATATTATGTGAGTACAGTAGGATTGAATGAAGCAACAATAAGAAAATACATAAGAGAACAGGAAAAAGAAGATATACTTGAAGATAAATTAACAAAGAGAGAATATACAAACCCTTTTAAGGGTTTGCTAAAGTAGTCAGTACGTCAAGGCTTGAACGAAGTGAAAGCCAGCGTCTTTAGGCGCTGGCAATGTTATAAGCCCTTTTAGGGCAAGTTCAAACCACGCGTTTTACACGTGGTTATGATTGCTAAAATTTAGTGACAAAATTTATAGAATAAAAGTCACAAAGGAGTCACTTTAAGTAAATAAAATAGAAATAGAAAAGGAAAGATAAAAAGTTAAAAAACGGAGGGAAATTTCATGGAAATATTAAAAGTACAAAACTTATGCAAGATTTATGGAAAAGGAGAAACAGAAGTAAAGGCATTAAACAATGTATCTTTTTCAGTAGAAAAAGGAGAATTTGTTGCTATTGTTGGACCATCTGGTAGTGGTAAGTCTACTATGTTACACATTTTAGGAGGAGTGGATAAACCAACTTCAGGAAAGGTGTTTATTGATGGAACTGATATCTATGATTTAAATAATAATAATCTAGCAATCTTTAGAAGAAGACAAATCGGATTAATTTATCAGTTCTATAACTTAATCCCTATCTTAAATGTAGAAGAGAATATATCACTTCCTGTTCTTTTAGATGGAAAAGAAGTAGATAATGAAAGATTAAAAGAAATCGTAGATACCTTAGGATTAACACAAAGGGTAAAACACTTACCAAACCAATTATCTGGAGGACAGCAACAAAGGGTATCCATTGGAAGAAGTTTAATTAATAACCCAGCTATTATTCTAGCAGATGAACCAACAGGAAACTTAGATAGTAAAAATTCAAAAGAAATATTAGAGCTATTAAAATTCTCTAATAAAAAATATAACCAAACCTTAATTATGATAACACATGACCAAAGTATTGCATTAGAAGCAGACCGAATCATTACCATAGAGGATGGAAAAATAGCAAAAGACGAAAGAGTAAGATAAGGAAAGGAGTAAAAAATGAGTAATATATTAAATCGATTAACAAATAATTATCTAAAACTAAATAAGAAAAGAACGATTGTTACGATTATTGGTATTATCTTATCTGGAGCTATGATAAGTGCGGTAGCAACCTTAGCAGTAAGCTTTCAAGGCTTCCTTATCCGATCAACAAGAATTGAACAAGGAGACTGGGAGGCAAAATTTATAAAAGTAAAATATGAAGATAGTAAATATATAAAAGAAAATGAGAATTTTAAGGACTATGTTCTAGAAAAAGAAATAGGAACAGCACCCAATAAATATTCAAATGAACCGGAAATAAAAATTATGGGATATCCACAAAATAGTATTAATCGTGTAGGAATGTCACTTCAAAAAGGTGAGATGCCTAAAAATGATAAAGAAATAGCACTTAGTGAAAGCTTCTTTGATGGCTTAGAGAACGAACCTCAGATAGGGGATATGGTTACTTTTAAAATGAATGGAGAAAACAAAAATTATAAAGTAACAGGTATTATCAAAAGGCCAGTTTTTGAAAGTAGTAAATCCAATTATACAGCAGGAATTACAGAAATCGACGAAAGTCAGATACAACCGGATGACTTAGTAACAATAGGAATTAATGTCAAAAAAACAAAAACTATTTATAATGATGTAGAAGAATTAGCTAAAAAATTAGACCTGTATAAAGAAGTAGTAAAAGAAGATGGAACAACGATAAAAGAATTAAATATTGATTATAATAATATACTTCTTGCATATATGGGAGTAAATAATGGTACTGGATTTGATGCTATGCTCATATCCGTTTGTGGAATTTTAATTACCATTATTGTAATTGGTTCGGTCCTTGTTATCTATAACTCGTTTGCAATATCCGTATCCGAGAGAAAGAAACAATTTGGAATGCTATCTTCTATAGGAGCAACCAAAAGACAAATACGAAAATCGGTTATTCATGAAGCAACAATATTAGGAGCTATAGGTATACCTATAGGAATCTTAGCAGGAATTGGAGGAATTGCAGTAACACTTCAAGTAGTAAATCATTTATTAGTTGGAATAATGGCTTCAGGGGTTATTAATCTAGACTATACCATAAAACTAGTTATATCTTGGCCATCTATTGTATTGTCTATTTTACTAATAGCTGCAACTATCTATATATCTGCTATTGTACCTGCAAGACGTGCTAGTAAGATAACACCGATAGAAGCGATTCGTCAAACAGGAGATGTAAAGGTAAAAGCAAAAAAAGTAAAAACACCAAAATGGATTCGTAAGCTATTTGGAATAGAAGGAGAACTAGCATTAAAAAATTTAAAGAGAAGCAAGAAAAGATATCGTACAACGGTACTTTCTCTTATCATTAGTATTGTACTATTTATAGCCGTAAATGGATTTATGGGATATATGTTCAAAGGGTTTAATGTAATGTATCAAAGTGTTCCTTATGACTATATTGTAGGTGTGAAATCAACAGATTTAGAACATGCAAAGGAATTTACTCAAAGTTTACTACAAACAGAAGGAGTAACAAGAAGTAATGTATTTGCAGGATATAACGGAAAAATCTACTTACCAGAAGAACAAATAGATAATCGTTTATTAGAGGCTATTAAAGGAAATAAACTAAGTTATACAGTTAATAAAAATCCAGAAGGAAAATATGACATCAATGTATCCATAGTAACAATGGAAGATAAAGAGATGAATAACTATATAGAACAGCTTGGTATAAAAGAATTAAAAGATAATCAAGTAATTTTAATTAACTATGCCAATATGCTTTATCCAGATAAAATTGAATCCAATATTACAAAATTTAAAAATAATGAATCGATAAAAGTAACATATCATACAGAAGAGGGAGAAAAAGAGAAAGAATACAACATAGCAAAAGTAACAGATAAAATGCCATATGCACTTGAAAATACGACTCCAGAACTATATCTTATCGTGAACAAAAATGAAATTTCAAATTTAAGAAAGATACTTCCAGCAGAGAAGTTAACGATGTCCGTTGCTATTGAATCTGAGAATACAGAAGCATTAAGTGAAAAACAAGACTCCTTAATGAAAAACTATCACGATATGACTGTATATGGACAAAGCATTAAAGAAGCAATGGAAGCAAATCGTAATTTAACTTTAATTATATCTATCTTCTTATATGGATTTATTGTTCTAATCTCATTAATAGGTATTGCCAATATCTTTAACACGATATCAACCAATATATCATTAAGAAGACGTGAATTTGCAAATTTAAAATCCATAGGCATGACAGATAAACAATTTAAACATATGCTAGACTTAGAATGTGTATTCTATGGAACCAAGGCTTTACTATATGGTATCCCAATTGGAATCCTACTTTGCTTCTTACTAAACTTTGCATTTGGAAATATGATAAGCTTCAACTTCGAACTTCCATGGGAAAGCATACTTATTGCTATTGTAGCGGTATACTTAATTGTATTTATTACAATGCTATATGCAAGCAAAAAGGTTAAAAAAGAAAATATAATTGATGTTTTACGAGATGATAATATTTAATAAAAGAAAATAGTACCAAGCAAAATTTCTTGGTATTATTTTTTGAAGAAAAAGTCTCTAATACAAAATGAAGTACCTTTAGATTTTACAATGAAATGGAATTAATTGCATCGTTATTACCGGACCCAATACATGTTGAGTGTTGCTCGGTTCTATATCTAAAAGATTCGATACAATAGTTGAATTTGAGAAAAGGTAAAAATAAGGTTAAACGAGTTGAAAATCTAAAAGCGTACCAAGAATCTTAAAGACACTTTATGTTATACATAAAAAATAAAAAAATTTAAAAAAATGCATAAAAAAGTAAAATTCAAAAAAGAATAAAAAGTAAAAAAACAAAAAAATTACCTCGCATAAAAAAATAGAAAAAACACATAACAAATAAAGAAGGAAAAGTTTTATTTAGTTTTTTTAGAAAGCGAGGAAAAGAAAATGAGTGAGAAAGGAAAGAGAACAAGAGAGGATAAAAAACATCAAGATAAAGAAAAAATGGTAGAATTAGGTGTTGCCGAAGTTGGGGAAGATGCTACAAAATATGGAGAGTTTATTTCTTCCTATTTTGCATGGATATCACTTCCAGACCAAAAAGAAATTGCACAAAGACTAGCACATATAACAGATGATAATCCAAAAGAAAGAGAGCAATTTAAAAATATTCATACGAACTTGAAATAGTGAGATAAATCAAGAAAAAAATAGAAATAGTAAGGTAATTATTAAATAATTAAGATAAAAAAGGAAAATAAGAAGGAGAAAAGAAAAAACGCCGCTTGAAAACAAAAAAGAACGGCGTATAATATAAATGTAAAGGTCAAAGAAAGTCAAAGTCAGAAAATAAAAGTAGTTAAATAAAAGCGGGTGAGAAAAATGAGAATATCCGACCTTATAGAAGAATTTATAAAAGATATGTTCAATGAAAAAAATGACTTGATAGAAATACAAAGAAATGATTTAGCAGAAAGATTTAATTGTGTACCATCTCAAATTAACTATGTTATTGCAACAAGATTCAAACCATCTCAAGGATATTATGTAGAAAGTAAAAGAGGTGGTGGTGGACACATTACCATCAAAAAGATAAATGTAACGAAAAGTAACTATTTTATGCATATTATTAATAGTATAGGAGATAGAATTACAGCAAAGGAAGTGGATATATTTATTAGTAATTTTTTATCCTATGCTATGATTAATGAAATAGAAGCAAAGCTGTTAAAAGTAGCAACTAGTGATAATGTATTAATAGTACCACAAAACACAAAAGATGAATTAAGAGCAAATATCTTTAAAAATATGTTATTAAATTTAATAGAAGATTAAAGGAGGTCTTTATTATGATGTGTCAAAATTGTGGAAAACATGAGGCAAATGTTAGATATACAGAAATTATAAATGGTGTAAAAAAAGAAATGGCACTTTGTGAAGAATGCAGTAGAAAGTTAGGAATTGACAATAAAATGAATATGGATATGAATTTCAATATGCCAATTGATATTCCAAGCTTTTTAGGAGAATTTTTAGGAGACTATGGAGGAGAAGAATTTATGCCGGCATTTCCAAGTGTACAAGAATTAACTTGTAATGAATGCGGTATGACATATAATGATTTTGTAAATACCGGAAAATTTGGATGTCATCATTGTTATGATGTATTTTCAGATAGAATTGACCCAATTTTAAAAAACATACAAGGCTCCAATAGACATGTTGGAAGAAGAGGAAGACTAAACAGCGGAAAAATAAAAATGGAAAAACCAATTCAGATAAAAAAAGAACAAAAACAAAAAAAGAAAGAAAAAACAGAGTTAGATAATTTACAACAAGATTTAAAGAAAGCAATCCAAGAAGAAAGATATGAAGATGCCGCTGTTATAAGAGACAAGATTAAAAAGATAGACAAAGAAGATAAATAAAGAGAAGAAAGCAAGGAGGAAGAAATATGTTAAATTGGTATTTACAAAGTGGAAGAGAATCTGATGTAGTAATAAGTTCTAGAATACGTTTAGCAAGAAATTTAACAAAATATCCCTTTACAACCAAATGTCGCAAAGAGGATTATGAAGCTATTTTACAAGAAATAGAACATATTACTCCAGATTTAGGATACGGATTAAAATTTTTACGATTAAAAGATATGGATGATATTACCAAAATGAGTTTAGTAGAAAAGCATATAGTAAGTCCAGATTTTATTTTAAAGAAAGAAGAAATTGGAGCTATTTTAATTAATGATGAGGAAAATATCTGTATTATGATTAATGAAGAGGACCATATACGTTTACAAGTATTGGCAGCAGGATTAGAATTACAAAATGCAATGAATTTGGCAGTTGAAATTGATGAAAAATTAAATCAACTACTGGATATTGCACAAGATGATAGATATGGGTTCTTAACTGCGTGTCCAACCAATGTTGGAACTGGATTAAGGGCCTCTGTTATGGTACATTTACCCGCATTAACAGTAACTCAAAATATTGGAAAAGTATTAGAAGTAATAGGCAATTTCGGAATGAATATTCGAGGAACCTATGGAGAAGGAACAAGAGAAGCTGGAAATCGTTATCAAATTTCAAACAAACAATCTTTAGGAGTATCGGAAAAGGAAATCATTAAGAACTTAAACGTTATAACCGATAAAATTATTCAACAAGAAAAAACAGCAAGAAAATATTTAGAAAGAGATAGCATGGAATTAGAAGATAGAGTATACCGAGCATTTGGTATATTAGGCAACTGTAAGAAAATATCTTCAAAAGAAGCTGAACAATTATTATCTGATGTAAAATTAGGAACAGATTTGGGTATTATTAAAGAGTTGACAGATGTGAAAGTAAACAAGCTAGAACTATATACTAAACCAGCAAATCTACAAAAGAGATTAGGAAAAAAACTAGAGGATATCGAAAGAGACGTCAAAAGAGCAGAAGTGATAAAACAAATTATACAAGAATAAGAAGAGGAAGGTGATAAATATGATGTATAAATTTACTTCAAGGGCACAAGCCACTCTTGAGATTGCAAATGAGCTTGCAATGGAAATGGGACATAACTATATTGGAACAGAACATATTCTATATGGTTTAACAAAGGAAGGAAGTGGAATTGCCTCTAAAGTTCTACAAAACCAGAATGTAACACCAGAAGCTGTTATCCAAGAAATTGAAGAATTAATCGGAAGAGAGGAAGAACCTTATCAAGGAGAAATTGGATTTACTCCAAGAACGAAAAGAGTTATTGAAAATGCTTTTCGTGAAGCTAAAAAACTAGGTTCTGACTATATAGGAACAGAACATCTATTAGTTGGTATTATGCGAGAAGGAGACAGTATTGCAGTTCGCATTATGTTAGATTTAGATGTTAATCCACAAAGACTCTATAACGAGATTGTAAAAGTAATTAACAGCGAAACAGAAGGCGATAACGTAAGAGGAGAAATAGGAAAAGGGGGAGAAACTGGAAGCTATAACCAAACACAAACCTTAAATCAATTTGGAACGGATCTAACAAAACAAGCAAAAGAAGGTAAATTAGATCCTGTTATAGGAAGAAAAGATGAAATTGAAAGAGTGGTACAGATTTTATCTAGAAGAACGAAAAACAATCCTTGTTTAATTGGTGAACCAGGTGTTGGTAAGACAGCAATTGTAGAAGGGTTAGCAGAAAAAATTGTTGCTGGTGATGTACCAGATATGCTAAAAAATAAAAGAGTAGTTACGATTGATATTTCTTCTATGGTAGCAGGAGCAAAATACAGAGGAGACTTTGAAGATAGAATTAAGAAATGCTTAAATGAAGTGAAAAAAGCAGGAGATGTTATTCTATTTATTGATGAAATTCATACTATTGTAGGAGCTGGTTCTGCAGAAGGTGCTATTGATGCCGCCAATATTTTAAAACCACTACTTGCAAGAGGGGAAATTAAAATTATTGGTGCAACTACTTTAAATGAATATCGTAAATATATTGAAAAAGATGCTGCTTTAGAAAGAAGATTTAGTCCTGTCAATGTACAGGAACCAAGTAAGGAAGATACGGTTTCTATCTTAAAAGGAATTCGTGATAAATATGAAGCACATCATAATGTGAAAATACCAGATGAAGTAATTGAAAATGCAGTAGATTTATCAGTACGATATATTAATGATAGATTTTTACCAGATAAAGCCATTGACTTAATAGATGAAGCGGCTTCTAGAGTAAGACTAAGAGTTTATTCTGAACCAGAGGATATCAAAAAACTAGAAGCAAAAATTGAAAAGTTAGATAAAGAAAAAGAAGATGCTATCCGTGTACAAGACTTCGAAAAAGCAGCAAAATTAAGAGATAAAGAAAGAGAAAGTAAGGAAAAATTAGAAAAGGAAAAAGAAAAATGGAAGGATAAAAAGACAAAATCGATTACTACTCTTACGATAGAAGATATTGCAGAAGTAATTGCAAGCTGGACAGGCATACCAGTTAAAAAGATTAGCGAAGACGAAACAAAAAAATTAAGAAACTTAGAAACAACATTACATCAAAGAGTAATTGGACAAAATGAAGCAGTAGAAGCGGTAGCTAAAGCCATAAGAAGAGGAAGAGTAGGACTAAAAGACCCAAACAGACCAATTGGTTCTTTCATGTTTTTAGGACCAACTGGTGTTGGTAAAACAGAACTTTCGAAAGCTTTAGCAGAAGCTTTATTTGGTGATGAGAATGCTATGATTCGTGTGGATATGTCGGAGTATATGGAACCACATTCTGTTTCTAAATTAATCGGTTCACCTCCAGGATATGTTGGATTTGATGACGGCGGACAATTGACAGAAAAAATTAGAAGAAAACCATATGCTGTCATTCTATTTGATGAGGTAGAAAAGGCACATCCAGATGTTATGAATATGCTATTGCAAATCCTAGAAGATGGTAGATTAACAGATAGCCAAGGAAGAACTGTAAACTTTAAAAATACAGTCGTTATCATGACATCAAATGTAGGTGCTAGAGCAATAACAGATAAAAAGACATTAGGGTTTACAGCCAATAGAGAAAGTATGGAAAAGAATAATGAAAAAGAATATGAAGACACCAAAAAAGAAGTAATGGCAGAATTGAAAAAGCAATTTAGACCTGAGTTTATCAACCGTGTGGATGAAATTATTGTATTCCATAAACTAAATAAAGAAGAAATTGAACAAATTATTGATATCCTATTAAAACAAGTAGCTAAAAGATTGGAAGAACAGGACATTCAAGTAATATTTGATAAAGCTTTAAAAGAACTTATTACGAAAAAAGGAACAGATGTTAGCTATGGTGCAAGACCATTAAGAAGAACCATACAAAATTTAGTAGAAGATAAACTAGCAGAAGAGATGTTAGATGGTAATGTAACAGTAGGAGATAGCATTAAGATAACTGCAAAAGATGACAAGGTGGTAGTAAAGGTAAAAACTAAGGCACAGAAATAAAATCCACAAGAAAAGAAGCAGATGATTCTGCTTCTTTTCTTATATTTTTAAAATCACCAATTAAATAGGATTTACATGTATGATAGATAAATAAACCTTTTCTAATTGATTTAGCTCCTTTTCTAAGATATCTGCAATTTGATGACTTTCAAAAGTAGACATATTACCATTTACAAAAATAGTAACAGAAATAAGGTAGCGATAGCCTACAGGAGAAGAAGTAAGGTGATTAATCTTTTGAATCTCAGGATGCTTGTGTATAATTTCAATAATCTTGTTTTTGGTATTTTCATCCATGGATTTGTCCATTAAAATATCATAACTTTCTACTAATATCTTAAAACCAGTATAAGCAATCCAAAGTGAAATACCAATACCAACTAAACCATCAAACCAATAAATCTTAAAACAACTTAAAATAACAGATAGTAAAGTGAAACTAGTAACAAAGCAATCATTGCGGTGGTCCTTACTATTAGCTTCTAATAAAATAGCATTATATTTCTTAGATAATTTATGTGTATAAATAAACAAACAAAGTTTTACTATAATGGTAACAATACAAACTAGAATAAGAAACCAAGAAAAGGTTACTTCACTCCCTAAAATTAGAGACAAAGTGGAATCATATAATAGCTTCATTGCCACAAAAATCATAGATAAACTAATAAAAAGAGAAAAGATATACTCTGCTTTTCCATGACCAAAATTATGCGTATCATCTTGTGGTTCACTAGCAATCTTATTACCAATAAAAGTCATAAGGGAAGCAAATATATCCCCAGCACTGTTAAAACTATCGGCAATCATAGCCTGACTATTGGTTAGAAAACCAATAGTAGCTTTTATAATTAAAAGAAAAATATTCCCTAACATTCCTAAAATACCTGCTAGTTTGGTACTTTTATATCGACTTTCTTCCATTTTTTTTCTCCTTTACAATAGAATAGTAGAATTATAGCATAAAAACAGAGAAATGAGGTAAAAAATAGAAAAGATTTTGAAGATTAGATGAAATAATTTAATAGAAAATGCTATAAAGTATCAATATTACCTAATTCAAAAAGTAATAAATATTACAAGAATATTACAAGAATATTACAATAAATTTGCAATTTTATTACAAGCGTGGTATAATATAAATATACTCAAAAGATGAGGTGAGAAAAATGGCAGTAGCATATATAATATCTATTTTAATATTTATCATAGTTGGCTTAACTTTATTTGCTGTTATGCAAATAAAAATGGCAGGATTAAAAGTGAAAGATTTCTGGAGTTTTATAGAAGCAAACCAGACCTTAGATAAATTATATAACTTCTCAAAGAGATACGAGAAATTAAGTGCACAAGAGCAAATCATCTTCTTATCAGAAGCAGAGAAAGTATTTGATGCATTTGATAAGGTTCCAAATATTCTTTGGGAAGAAGAATATGCTAAATATCAAGAGGTATTAAATACCTATAAAGATATCCGAGTATTAAGATGGGCATCTAACTAATGCTGAATAAAATTGCTTAAACATAAATAATATATAATAAATCCTATAAGAGAGTAAAGAGCTAAGTTTTAACTTAGTTCTTTTTTTACTATGCAAGTGCAAAGGAGTAGAAATAATAGAAGGACATATGATGCCAGATCATGTGCATTTATTATTATCAATATTACCCAAACAAAGGATATTTAAAAGGAAAAAGTACAATGAGGTTGTGATTTGAATATCAAGTATACTAATGATTCATTCTTTCCTTTCGCAAATTAGTTTACTACAATTATATACATATTTGTAGTAAATATTGTATTTTTTTATATTTCTTTTAAAACTCAAGAAAAAATCTAGATTTATTTGTTTGGGGAAATGATTCATGATAAAATATGTAAAAAGTAAAAAAGGATGGTAATATTATGAGTATATTAAATTGTGCTAGTAGTGCATCTGTGTATAGAGGCTATGATTATTATATTAATAAACATATTACATCTATAATTAAAATTAATTCTAATGAATATGAAGGTTATGTGAATGGAAATACTAAAGATGCTTATTATGTAAAAATTAATATTGAACATCCACGAAAATCTTATTGTGATTGTCCATTTGCTACAGGAAATACTGTATGTAAACATATGGTGGCTTTGTATTTTTCTGCTTTCCCTCAAGAAGCAGATGATTATAATGACTGGATGTCAAGTAAATATAGCGATGAAGACTATGAAGAAGACTATGATGATGAGTATGAAGATTATTATTATGATGATTATAGAGATCAATATGATGAAGATTATATAAAACCATTATTTTTTGATGAAATGTTGAAAACATATATAAATAATTTATCTGTAGAAGAACAAAAACAGATTTTATATGAAGAATTAAAGCAAAATGAAAAAAGAACTTTAGATAAATATTTAAAGGCAACATATGAAAAATATATTAAAGATAATAAAAGCTTAAATAGTTTTATAGAATTATTATATAAGAATACACAAGAATTAATAAAAAATTATGATTTTAATTATAAGGACTATAATGTAATAATTTTATCTAATAAAAACAAAAGTAAATTAAATGAAATTTATGATGGTGATAAATATTTAATTGAAAAGTTAGATAAAGTATTACTTGATCCAAAATTAACTGTTTATTATGATTATAAATGGATAGCAGAATTTTATAAAGATAAATTAAGTAAAGAAGAATTAAAGTCTTTTAATAACGAAATTGATGAATTTTTTAATTACTTGAAGCACTATAGTATAAGGAATTCAGTTCCTAAATCTAACATTTTGATTGTAAAATACATATTAAATGAGTATTCATTAAAGGAAATAGCAAAATCCTTACTAAAAAATGCTAAATATCCAGAATATATTCAATATGTAATGGATAATGTAAGAAATACTAAAGAGCTATATAAATGCTTTTTGGATGAAATTAAAGAAAATTACATAAATAGAAATCATATACCATCATTATTATTGAATTTCGAACTTAAATTGGATGATGAAGATGTTTTTATAGAGTATTGCTATTATAATTTTATAATTAATGGAAATGATAGAGCGTTGGATTATTTAGCAGAAAATGAAAATTTCGATGAATATTATAAAAGAATAATTACTTCAACTAAAAATGTAGTTATTTTAGAAAAGTTATATAAGAATTTAGGAAAAATAGATGAATTGTTTACACTTCTTTACAATAAAGAAAATGAATATAGGTTAATTGAAAATATTGAAGTTTTAAAGGAAAAATATAATGGAGAATTGTACAAATATTTTAGGGAGCGTTTTTACGAAAAATTAAAAGAAGGAAAACAAAGAAAAATATATGAAGATGCGTCAAGATACATAAGAGCAATTTATAAATTAAATCAAGGCGAAATGTTTATAAATAAAATAATTAAAGAATTACAAGAATCAGAATACACTAAAAGATCAGCTTTATTTGAAGAAGTGTATAAAGCTATAAATAATTAAATTTATAAAAAGTTCACCAAGTGAACTTTTTATTGCGGTGCGACGGGCATGTCGTTTAGTTAATCGGTGAAAGTCCGTAGTGGAGGTATAC
>JBKXSZ010000004.1:0-76442 GCA_047017005.1 Clostridia bacterium
GTTTACTCTAAAGGTATTGTTATATTGTTTACTTTTCAATGTACTTTTTCGTTCCAGCATTATGACGCGGAACATTTTAAATTATACTATGCAATCTTACAAATGTCAACACATTTTTTAAACTTTTTTCAAAAACTTTTTTGGTTTTTAGGACAAAAGAAAAATTAGTAATTTTGCTGTTTTTTTCTGATGTAATTCATTACTAATCCATGTGTTTTCCTATATATTATCATTCGTCTGCTTTGTACTTATATATAGTAACATATTGTGATTATGAAAGTCAAGAGAAATTTTAAAAGATTTTTCAAAAATCGATAAAACTTTTTCTATTTTTTCTTTTTCCGTTTTCTTTTACTCTTTTCCTCCTCTTTCATTATTTATTCTAGCACCTTTCTATTCTTGTTTCAATACTTAAATATTACCAATTTTGGTAACATTTGTATCCCCTTTTTAATAACCATTTTCTTTCTAACTTCTATTTATTATATCTCTACTAAAATGATATCGTCTCCAATGCATTTAATATTTTCCCACGGTATAACAATATCATTATTACCTACAAACATATTTAAAAACTTTGTGCTTCCTGGAACAATAATAGAAGTAATATTTCCACTCTCCAAATCTGCACACACGTCTTGTACATAACCGAAGTCTTCTTCCATCTTTAATATTTACCACTTCTTTATGTTTAAAATCCAGTCCTCTATTTCCCATTTTTATCCCCCCATTAAAACACACCTTATTATATGTATATACAATAAAGTGTGTTTTACTACTTTTTCTTTTAATCATACCATTTTCGAATATGTGAAATTGCACTTTTTTCCAAACGAGAAACTTGTGCTTGGGAAATTCCAATTTCCTCTGCTACTTCCATTTGTGTTCTTCCATCAAAGAATCGTTTATTCATAATCATCTTTTCTCTATCATTCAGTTTCTTCATCGCCTCCGCTATGGTAATACTTTCTGCCCATAATTCATCTGTATTTTTTTTGTCCTTCACTTGGTCCATTACATAGATACTATCTTGTCCATCATTATATACCGGCTCTTGCAAAGATATCGGGTCTTGTATTGCATCTAAACTAAATACGACTTCTTCTCTTGGCACTCCTATTTCTTTTGCAATGGCTTCTATCGTTGGTTCTTTTCCAGAATCTTTTGTTAGTTTTTCTTTTGCTTGTAATGCTTTATAGGCTAAATCACGAATAGACCTACTCACACGAATCGGATTATTATCTCTTAAATATCTTCGGATTTCTCCAATAATCATAGGAACTGCGTAAGTAGAAAATTGTACATTCTGTGATAAATCAAAATTATCCATTGCTTTAATCAGCCCAATACATCCAACCTGGAATAAATCATCTGCATTTGCACCACGATGATTAAAACGCTGAATTACACTTAACACTAATCTCAAATTTCCAGAGATAAACTCTTCTCTTGCTTCCTTATCTCCTTCTTTTATTTTCTTTAATAATCTTATTTTCTCTTCATTATTAATAATTGGTAGCTGAGAGGTATTTACACCACAAATCTCGACTTTGTTAATCAACAAAAAAACCTCCTTTAGGAATTTACTTCTATAAAAAGTATTTCCTAAAGGAAGTTGTACTATTCACAAATCCTTAGACACAATTTTACATTTATTTTTCAAATAGGTATCCTTCAATTTCTATATATGTTATCTTATCTACCTTCGTTTTATATTCGACCGACATATTCGCAATGTATAACTTCTTTTGTTCATTTAATTCTATCTCATTATGCTTTTTAAAATATTCATTTTGTACTCCTTTGCCTTCCTCTTGTTTTTCTATTAATGCCTTTGCCAGTTCTTCTAAATTCACTTCTGTAATTACAATTCCATCTTTGTCCCTTAATTTAATAGAAGACTCTTTACTATATTGTATTCTTTCGCTCTTGACATATGTCATTTTTTGATAAGATGTAATATCCATATTCTTTTGCTCTGCTTGTAAATACAGATATTGACTTTCTGGCTGATATGGATTAGTTATTACATTAGAGTAAGAAGTAATTTCTTTTTGTTGTTCTTCCGATAGATAACTTGGTAAGAAATTTTTATCCTCTTTTTGAATATACGTATAAGCCCCTTTTACTACTTTTTTCTGTTCTTCTGTAAGACTAGAAAAACTTTGTCCTTGATTAATATTATTTTCCATTCGATTTTTTTGACTCCATAAAGAAACTTTATCATAATTAATAGGGGTTAAAAAAGTAATGAAAATTGTAACAGCAAATACTATCAATATCTTATCAACATATTTTCCTCTTTTATAGATATTAAATCCTAATGCTACTATCTGTAATACAATAAAGATTAAAACCAAATAACGGGAAGGGGTAATTCCATAATCGCCAATGCGTATTCCTATAGCATAAATTTCTAATGGTAATAAGATTGCAAAAGCGATTGGTAAAGCAATAGCTGTTCGTCTTACCCATTTTTTTTCTTCATATACTTTTGCCATATTCCAAACAGGAAAACCTATCACAAAAATAAAAATCAAAATTCTAGATATTACATTTCTCGGCATTTCCCATTGCAATACAATTTGACCTATATAGGAGTAAACAATTAAGAAAGCTAATATAACAAGTGGAAGCAGTACATAAAGAACCATTTTCTTGGTAAAACCCTCTTTCTTATCTTTTTCCATATAGGTAATAGCCTTTAACATGGATGGTAAAAAATATCCCCCTAATAATAAAGTTTGAATAATATATATGATATTTCCTACATTATAATTATCACCGTTTAATAGTAGTACAGAAAATACCGTAATTAATAGCATTGTTCCAATTACAAGACTGAGATAAACAATTCCGACTTTCGCTATATTATGTCCTATCTTTAACAGATATTCTTCAAAGGTTATTTTTTCTTTTTTAATTACACCATACATAACAAGACATATAGCAAGAAGTACATACCCTATTAAAATTCTGTCTAGAGCTTCAGCCATTCCCTTTTCTGTTACCCCAAATAGAGTAGTACCATTCCATCCAATAATAAAATAAATACAATTTATTAAGATGGCTATTCCATATCCTAATATTCTTTTACTTTGTTTCTTCATAAAAGTTTCTATTAAACAAGTACTACATACAAGCATCACCATAAACATGCAAAACTTTGGAATAATAGAAATTTGTGTTTTTATTGGTAGCATAATTTTAGAGCCAGATACTACAAGTGTTGTAATTAAAATAATGGCTATTGTAGCAGGATAAACTGAACAGGTTTGCTTTATTCCATCTCCCGTTTGGAGTAATTTTTCTTTCATCTTTTCCATGGTTTCCCCTCCCTTTTATCCTTACTATATCTTATTTGTTTTTGTTTGTCAATATTTTATTATTGTTTTTCAATAAATTAAATACATTTTAAAAGCACCATATAGATGCTTTTTCTTTAATTTTATCCAGTTTTACTCATAATATCTTTTTTCATTTTATTAATAATCTTTTTTTCTAATCTGGAAATATAGCTTTGAGAAATTCCTAGCATATCAGCTACTTCTTTTTGTGTTTTTTCATCACCACTGATAAACCCAAATCGAAGTTCCATGATATTCTTTTCTCGATTACTTAATTTATTAATAGAAGCTTTTAATAATGTTTTATCTACTTCATCTTCTAGTCTTCTTGAGGTAACATCCGGTTCAGTTCCTAAAATATCAGATAGCAATAGTTCATTTCCATCCCCGTCCTGATTTAATGGTTCATCAATTGAAATTTCTCCCTTAATGCGATTACTTCTTCGCAAATACATTAAAATTTCATTCTCAATACATCGTGAAGCATATGTTGCTAATTTTATTTTTTTATCTGTATTAAAAGTATTTACTCCTTTCATTAGACCTATTGTTCCTATAGAAATTAAATCTTCAATTCCTACTCCTGTATTTTCAAATTTTTTTGCGATATATACGACTAATCGTAAATTTCTCTCTACTAAAATCTGTCTTGCTTCCATATCTTTCTTCGAAAGTCGATTTAATAACTTCTCCTCTTCCTCCGGAGAAAGTGGTGGCGGAAGAGTCTGACTTCCTCCTATGTAATAAATGGGCAAATTCTCAATTCCCTGTTCTCCTAAATATTTAATATATAGCGTGTTAATACTCGATTTTAACATTTGAAGTATGTTCATTTTCTTCTTCACTCCCTTCTAATATATCTAACCCAATAATGGCTGTATATTCTTTACTTTTTGTAAAGTTTTCTCCATAGATGCCTATAATAGCATTTTCTATTTTGCGAATATTTTCCTCATAATCTACTAAAAGATAATCTGCTTTAAATCCTAATAACATTCCATTTTTCTTTCCTAGCGACGAAAAAGGAATGACACGAAATTTTGATATATACTCTTCTCTTTGCGGTTCACCTAGACAATCTTGTGAGCCTCCTCCTATTATTTCTCCAATATGTTCTAATATTTCTTCCGGAATTAATGTTTTTAATTCTTCTGCCTCTACTACCACAACAGGGACATTTGTTAACGGGTCTTTTAGTAAATTTCCACTATCAATTAATGCTTTTACTGTTTTACTTTTTTGTTTGAATAAAATCTCTACATTACAAAACATATTCTTCTTTGATAATTTTCCTTTTACCACTTTAAATGCAATCACAATAACCGTAAATCCTACTATTCCTCCGAAGTAGTGCTATTTTAATAGGATATGTTCCAATAAAAACTCCATTTTTCATAAAGATATCTTGTGGTCTTATAAAATAAAGAAGAGCAAAAGCACATCCACCAAATGCAAATGATGTTAAATAAAATAAAATTAGATATTTAAATAATGATTTCACATTTTTCGGTGAAAAGGCTAAATAAATCATGGTAACGGAAAGTAGTATTTTTAAAGTCAAACTAGCATAAACTTTTGGCATCACCATATAGGAAAAAACTGCATATACTCCTCCCATTAAACTAGATAAAAAAAGTCTAATATGTTTTATTTTACTTTTGTTAATAACACCTGTTGCAAATAGAATAATATAGTTCATACAAATATTTTCGAATAATACAACATCCAAATAAATTGTCATCTTTTTCCAGCATCACCTTCTTTTATTGTTTTCTATTTTACAACCAAGCTATTTCAAATTCTGTCATATCATGGAGTAGAAAAAAAGAAATCATCGTTCTTTTTCGATGATTTCTTTTTTGTATTTTCTTTCTTTTGCCTTTTTCCCTCTGTTTCTTTTCTTTTATCCTCTTTTTGCTATTGGTGTTTTTGATTTTCTCTTTTTATTTTACAAAAGAAATGACTAGCAAATACTAGTCATTTCTTCTCTATCACTAAACAATTTTAATTACTATTTTTATTTCTCTTCTTCTATTTTGTATTGCTAATGTCTATTTCTTGTTTTTTCTTAAGAAAGAAGGAATATCTAAATCATTGCTATTATTGGATACTTCTGTTTTTTCTGGAACAGAACTAATCTTTTTGTCCCATGCTTTTGATACTAGAGAATCTACATTTGGTATTTTGTCTTCTGCTTTTTCAAATCCAGTTGCAATTACGGTAATTTGAATATCTTCTTCTAGGGTATCATCAATAACCGCACCAAAGATAATGTTTGCTTCTGGATCTACACTGCGTTGTACTAATTCAGCTGCTGTATTTACTTCGTGTAATCCTAAGCTAGAACCACCTGTAATATTAATGATAACACCTCTTGCTCCTTCAATAGATGTTTCTAATAGTGGACTTTGAATTGCTTGTTTTGCAGCATCTTCTGCTCTGTTCTCTCCAGATGCTCTACCTATACCCATATGTGCCATTCCTGTATTTAGCATAATAGTTTTTACATCTGCAAAGTCTAAGTTTACAAGTCCTGGTACAGCAATTAAATCAGAGATACCTTGAACACCTTGTCTTAATACGTCATCTGCCATTTTGAAAGCTTCGATGATAGAAGTTTTTCTATCAATAATTTGTAATAATTTATCATTTGGAATTACAACTAGTGTATCTACTTTTCCTTTTAAGCTTTCAATTCCACGTTCTGCTTGTGAAAGTCTTTTCTTTCCTTCAAATGTAAATGGTTTTGTAACAACTCCTATTGTTAAAATTCCCATTTCTTTAGCAGCTCCTGCTACGATTGGTGCAGCACCTGTTCCGGTTCCACCACCCATACCAGCAGTAACAAATACCATGTCAGCACCTTTAAGTGCTTCTGCGATTTCTGCTTTACTTTCTTCTGCTGCTTGTGCTCCGATATCAGGATTTGCTCCAGCTCCTAATCCTCTTGTAATTTTCTCACCAATCTGGATTTTGGTTCCTGCTTTTGAAAGTAATAGAGCTTGTCTATCGGTATTTACAGAAATAAATTCTACTCCTTTAATTCCTGATTCTACCATTCTGTTTACGGCGTTGTTTCCAGCTCCTCCAACACCAATTACTTTGATTGTTGCTGTTCCATCTAGCATCATGTTTTCTTCATTATTCATATCCATCATAAAGTTTATTCCTCCCTAACTTATTATCTATTATTATTTAAAATTAAAAACATCGTTTTTTTCTTTATTCTCTCTTTTTGTCATTTTTCCTTCTTTTTTGCTACTCAAGAATAAAAGAAATCTTTTATTCTACTTAATGCATTTTTCAAAAAACTTTCATTTGATTTTGTATCAATACTACTAGAAACGGTTTTTGCAAATGGTCTTGATGATATGTATCGAACTAATGCATAGGCAGAACGATATGTTTCCTTTACTGTACTAATTAATCTTCCTGTTGAAATTTTAACTGGGATATTTAAGATAATTTTTCCTGCTATATCACTCTTACTAATCGTTGTAATCCCTTGGCCTGTTAAGACAACATTATTAATTTGTTGCTTGATTCCGTGTGCCATAATATCTTTATTTACTAAGCTAAATATTTCTTCTATTCTTGCTTCTATAATTTCAATGAGTTCTGAACTTTTTATTGATTTGTTTTTCGTATCTCCTTTATAGGTGTTTAATAACAAATCATTATCGTTGTCGATATAGGATTTTAATGCAAGTCCATATTGCCTCTTTAGTTTATCTGCTTCTTCTTCTGATATATTTAATACTAATGCAATATCATTTGTAATATTGTTTCCTCCTAAAGGAATGGTATTCGTATAAATAAAAGAAGAGCCATAAAACACACCAATATCCGTATTTCCTGCACCAATATCTAATAACATAATATTATCATTTAATTCGTTTGTGTCAAGAACTAAATTTCTTTCTGCTAATGTGTTTGGAACTAGTCCATCTATCTCCATATCTGCTTTTTTAAAAATGCTAGCAATTTGCCTAATATAATCTTTGTCTGCTAGAATGATTTGTGCTTCTAATGTGAAATTTGAACTTAAATTCCCTACCGGATCTACTACGACTTTTCCATTGTCTAGTATAAATTTATCTGGCACAATATCAATTACGGCTTTTCCATCAGGCACTTCGATATCTCTTACTTGCATAATTGCAGACTGAACATCCTTTACGGAGATTCCTGCATATTTATCTTTTACCTCTTTTAAAATACTATTTTGTACAATGGTAGCATATTTTCCAGGTATGGTTACATACGCTGAATTTATCTTTAGATTAGACTCTTCTTCGGCTTCTTGTATTATTTTTGAGATAGCAGCTGCAATTTCTTCTTCATTGATTATTTTGCCTTTTTTCATTCCGCTGCATTTACAAGATGTACTGCAAATTGTCTCAATTTGGTTGAAATTGTTGACTTCTCCGACAACACTACAAACCTTGGAAGTCCCTATGTCGATTCCAACAATTATATCACCTATTGCCAAGCCTAACGCCTCCATTTTTTCTGTTTTATTATCTGCCACTTAGAATATTATATTTTAAGAAAATTGTCAATAGAAATCGTTATATTTTTGTAATATTTTTGTAACAAATCTGTAACAAAGTCTTTCTTTGTTTACAGCAGTCTTTTTTCTACGGATTTTATACAATTTTAGCCATTTATAGTACCATACTTCAAGGCGGAAGAAAAGAGTAGTTTCACTTATTTTGTAATCTACCCCTTCTTATTTGCTACGTTCTAAATAGCAACTTTTCATTTGTTTTTCACTTTTATTGTTATTCCCTTAATCTTCTTTTTTTTCTTCTCCATTTGCTTCAACAATTGCTTCCGCTTTTGCTACTACTTTACGGTTCGCCCATTTATCTAAATAATAACGGCGAATAATAGATAAGTTTGTAAACATTCTTCCCACAAATACTACAATAGCTGCTAAATAAATATCCACATTTAGCTTTTGTCCTAGATAGGTAAGTAAAATAGATAAAATAGCATTTCCAAAGAAACCTGTTACAAATATCTTTAAGTCAAAATTACCTTTTAATACAGAGGTAATTCCTCCAAAAACAGAATCCAAAGCTGCAATAATAGCAATTGCTAAATATCCTGAATACGTATATGGAATAAGAGGAGCATTCATTCCCGCAATAGCACCAATAATGCAACCTATTAACATTACAATAAATATCATCTTTTTTCCTCCTTCTTTATTTTAGTTCAATATATTTTAATTTAAATTCATCGTTATATTTTAATATCTTAACATTTTTTTGTTTTTCTACTTTTATCGTTTTTCCGTCATCTTCCATCGTATCTATATATCCACCTTTTGCAGCTAATCCACTTTCTAGATACTTTTGATTTCCGATTGCTTTTACAACATAAGGTCCTACTAATCTCTGACCATTTATTTTGATAAATGTATTATTGATATCTACAATATCCGACATATTAATAATTCTTTCATCATTAATGCTAATTGCTTCTGCCCCTGCTATTTTTAACTCATTTACTAATAGCAATAAATCATTTGCTTCAATATGTCTTTCATTGTTGTCTGATAAAGTAACAACTACGCCTTCTCCTTCTACATCTGTCTTTCCTAAAATTGTATTTAGACCAGCTAATTCTTTGTCAATTAATTCTGATGTTTCTTGATTGCTATTAATCTTTTCTTTATATTCATTTTTATTTTGAATGGTTTCTTGTAATTTCTTGTTGGTTTCTTCGTATTTTGTTTTCCAATTGGAAAGTTCTGCTCGTAATTCACTTTCTCGCATTGTTTCAATTGCTGTAATATCAGTTTGTTCTACTGTTTTAAATTGCATAAACATAACAAATAGTAGTACGAAGCAAACTAAGCCTAATGTGATAGTAATCGTGATTTTTCCTTTTTTCATTTTCTTTAAGTTCATTAATTGCTTCCCTCCTATTCTACAGTTTTGGCATATTCAAAATTAATAACACCATTGTATTTTGGTATCGTTACATTATTGGATTTCTTTAAGTCTACATATACACCGGCTGGCTCTAGAGAATATTTGATATATCCCCCTGGTCTTAGTAAAGCTCCTGCTAAAGCTTCTGGGGAACCAATTGCTTTTATTTCAAATGGGGTTCCTACTTTTTCATTATTAATTCGAACTACATTTCCATCACAAGTAATAGCAGAGGTTGTTACGATTCTTTGGTCATTGATACTAATTGCCTCTGCCCCTGCATTTTTTAGTTCATTTACAATTGCCATCAAATCTCCGTCATGAACTAAAAGGCTACTAACATCAATATTTTCTGTTGTCTGGGATTGACTATCTTTTAATGTGATAACAACACCTTTAGCAGTTACTTCTGTTAACCCTATCATGGTATTAGCAAGTTTGATATCTTCTTCTTTTTGAGTAGAAGAACTATCATTTTGTGTTGCTTTATTTCTTACTTCTTCTAATTCTTTTTCTTCTTTTCCAAGTTCCTTATAGGTGTTATCATATTTTTCTTTCATTTTTAGAACTTCATCTCGCAAGCTGTTTTCTTTAAAAGAAGTGTTTCCTGTAATGTTTGCATTTTTAATTGTTTTTACTTGTACGGCAATAGAAAATGTTAGTAATATGCAAACAATTCCTAATATAATTGCAATCTGTTTTTTGTTCATAATCTTCCTTTCCTCCAAATTCTCGGCTTTTATTTTGTGTTGCTTTATACTTGTTCTCGAAAAACTACTTTTTCTTTTAAATCTCCATTCAAGAATATAATTCCTGGTTTATCTTTTTCCTTTTCTAGTATCTTTTTTATCCATAACATTTTGGTACTTAATTGAGAGCTATCTCCTAATTCTACTGTCTTACTTTCAGATTCTAATACTAGCTTAAAATTTGTTTTATCTTGTATATTAATTTCCGTTATTAATTCTTTTAAATCGTTATTTGTTGCCGCTTCCATAATCTTTAGAACAGTTCCTAATCTTTCTAAGTCATCATTATTTAATCTGTTACCTGGAACCAAATCTGTTTCTGGTGTTGTATAACCTGTAATAATTGGTACTTCCTTTTTCTCTTCGGACACTTCTAGTAAATATCCTTGGTTATTTAAATATACATAGCTATTTACATATGGTAGCATAAATGTTACTTTTCTTTCTTTTATTGTTATTTCCATTTTATTTGGTAGCTTCCTTTTTAATGTAACATTTTCTACATATGGATTTTGTTTAATATTCTCTTGTACTTTTTGTTTATTGATTCGATAGGTATTTTGTCCTATAGTAATACCGGATAGGCTAACAATTTCATCTTGTGTCAATTTTTCATTTCCCTGTACTTGTAATTGCGCAATGTCAAATAGTGGTGTCATTAAGAAAAATAGTATTGCCCCTATTAAACAGATAATTAAGAAAGTCCATTTTATACAAAAGACAAGAATTCTATTTCTCCTTCTTCTTTTTTCTTGTTCTTTGCTTCTTCTAGAATTTGCTTGTCCTTTTTCATGTTTTTTTTTCGTTTGTTTACTATTTGCTACCTTTTTTTCTTTTGTTTGTTGCTTTGCCTTTTGTTGTTTATTTCGTTCTTGCTGCTTTTGTTTTTTCTTGTTTATGGCTTGTTGTGTTTCTGGTTTTACTTCCTTTAGCCCAATTACAATCTCTTTATCAAAGTCAAATAGTTCTTCTTTTTCTTCTTGGGCAGGATTTTGTCCTGCCCCCCTTTTATTTTTCGTTTGTTTTTTATCTTCTTTTGTCTTTTCTTTTCGTTTTGTCTTTCTTTTTGTTTTCTTAGTTTTTGGTGGTTCTGGCATTTTGGTAAGACCAATTACAATCTCATTGTCTAAATTAATTGTTTCCTCTTCGTTTTTTTCTTTTCTGTTTTGTTTTTTCTTTTTCGGTTCTTTTACTGTTTTTTTCTTTTCCTTTTTCGGTCCTTTTGTTTCTTTTGTTTCTTTATTTAAGTAATATAAATTTAATGACTCACCACTTTTTTTCTTTGCCATTTTACTCACCTTCTTCTATGGTAATTTTTGCTCCTAATTTTCTTAACTTTTTATCTAAATTTTCATATCCTCGTAATATATATTCAATATGGTTTACTGTTGTTTTTCCTTTTGCACAAAGACCCGCTATTACTAAAGCTGCTCCTCCTCTTAAGTCCGTTGCATCGACACTTGCTCCCGATAGTTTTCGAACGCCTCGAATTACTAATGTTTTTCCTTCTTTAGTTACTTTCGCTCCCATTCTTTTTAGTTCATCTGCATATTTAAAACGATTTTCAAATATATTTTCAATAAGAATAGAAGTTCCTTTCGCTCCTGCTAGCATTGCTCCAAATACGGATTGCATATCGGTTGGGAATCCGTGGATATGGCATTGTTTTAATATCGGTTGCTTTTAATTTTTTAGGAGCTTCTATTGCAATAGTATTTTTCTCCACTTGCATCTGACAACCGCAATTTTCTAACTGATGTAAAATAGGTGTTAAATGCTCTGGAACTATATTCTTTACTAAAGCTTTTCCTCCTGTGGCAGCCACCATACATAGAAAAGTTCCTGCTTCTATTCGGTCTGGCATAATGTTATAGCTAACTGGTTTTAGATTTTTCACACCTTGAATCGTAATCTTATCTGTTCCAGCCCCTTCTATTTTAGCACCCATTCGATTTAGCATCTTTGCTAAATCTACAATTTCCGGCTCCTTTGCGCTATTGGTAATGCAAGTTGTTCCCTCTGCTAGAACAGAAGCCAACATGATATTTTCAGTCGCTCCTACGCTCGGAAAATCCAAGTGTATATTTGCGCCTTTTATTGTATCACAACTACACTTAATATATCCAGACTCCTCCTGTATTTTTGCTCCTAATTTTTCAAATCCTTTTAAATGTAAATCAATTGGCCTAGAACCAATATCACATCCTCCTGGATAGGAAAATGTTGCAGTCCTAAATCTTCCTAGCATTGCTCCTGCAATGATGACAGAAGAACGCATTTCTCGCATTAAGTTTTCTGGTATTTCATATGTATTCATCCTTTTAGAATCAATTACTATTTTAGCACTATTTCTCTTAACTTGGCAACCTAAAGTTTTCAAAGTTTCTATCATTACTTTTGTATCATGAATATCAGGAACTTGATATAGCTTGGTAATATTTCCATTTAAGATACTTGCTGCAATGATAGGAAGAGAAGCATTCTTAGAACCAGAGATAGTTACCTCTCCTTCTAGTTTTCTACCTCCTTCGATAGCATAACTTGGCATGATTTTCACCCTCTTTTCTTTTTTATTTCTGCTATATATTATGTTTGCTTGACAGAATAAGTGAATATTTGCAAGTTATGTTAATTTGTTGTGTACTTATACTAGTATTTTGCTATATTGCAACAAGTGAAAATATATTTGCTTTCCTCCATCTATGTTTTTGATAAGCAAGGAAAAGCTTTCTTTTTATAAACAACAATGATACCTCTCTGTTTCTGTGCCAGCATTCGGGTTATCTAGTCCCTATGCTTGAAAAAGGAAATGCAATATTTTGTATGAAAAAAGAAGGACTACCTTTTAGTCCTTTTTCTTTCTTCTTCCTCTTTTTATGCTTTTTTGTTTTTTATTAATTTTCCTTTTTTAAAGATTGAATTGCTTCTTCATCTTTTTTGCTAATTTTCTTTGCAATGTATAGAAATGGAGTATCTAATATTGCTACTATAAATTTCATAACAAATGTAGTTAAGCTTAACTCAACCATAAATCCAAAAGAATAAATTCCAGTAAATGCAAGAATTGTAAATAGAAAACTATCTACTAGCTGACTAATTAATGTTGCTGCATTGTTTCTTACCCACAAAAACTTATCAGCTGGTAATAATTTTCGTATCCAATCGTAAAGATATGTATCTAGTGTATTAGTAATTGCATAGGTTACCATGCTTGCTATGCAAAATCTTGGCATGAAAGAAAAGATTGTTTTCATAGACTCGCTTACTAAGTCTTGTGAGTTTGGAACAAATAGGATATCTACTTGTGTAACTAAAGTAAATACCAGCATGGCTAAAAATCCAATTCCCACACCTTTTCTAGCTTCTTTTCCTCCATACATTTCACTTAAAATATCAGTTGCTAAAAATACAGTACTATATACCACATTTCCTAATGTCAAAGATAGCCCAAACATATCTACACATTTAGTGGCTTCTATATTTGCTACAATTGTCGCAATTCCTATCCATGTGTAAACTCCTGCTTTTTTAAAAAGCTTATAAAATAAAGTTACCCCTATAAAATTAATAAAAATCGTAATAAAAAATAGTAATTCGTTCATGTTTAATCTCCTACTCCAAAATCTGTATTTTGTAATAATATATCAACCCTATCATTATCTTTGTATTGTGGATATATTATTTCTTTAAATTTCTCTATTAACTTTTTATCTGCCTTCATTAATTCCGGCATTTCTTTATACACATTGATACAAATTCTTTCAAAATATTCTAATCCTATTTCAATATCTTTTTTCACCTGTTCTAGCGTTTGTCCTTCTACTCCAACCAATAAATTGACTTGTTCAAACATGCCAGCAAGTTGCTCTGGAGAATATCTTCCAAACCCTTTGTTCATCTTCTCTTCTCGAAAATCTACATCAAAGGTTTCTACTCCACCTTTTACTTTTAATGTAATTCCTAAGTCTTTACACTGTTTTCGAAATGCCGGTAAACGCTTTTCATATATACTGTGGCATTCCATAATCAAGGTTTTTATCTTCTTTTTTACACAGGTATTTAGTAAATAGTCTATGGTATAAGCGCTTAATTCAAAAATACTACCAGATTCATTCGCCTCTAATGTTCCAAATTCACCGGTTATTTTATCTAGCACTTCTTTATTAATTCTGTTTTGTTCTGCTTCATCTTTCTCTCTATCCTCATGGTAATTACAAAATTTACATTTTGACCATTTGCAACCAGAACCAATTAAGAGAACAAACTCTCTTTTATCTTTTTCTAAGATTTTACTGTATCTCTCCATTTTTCTTTCCTCTTTTCAAATTTTTTTATTTTCCCTTATATTCATAATTTTGTATTGTACCACATTTTTTCTTTATTTAGCAAGTCCTAATGCCTTCTATATATTTCCTTTCCTGTGGTTTATTCGTATTAAATTAGGAATGAATCGACTAAATAAAACTTATTAATTGAAAATTTAAATATCAAAAAAAGCCCTGATATAGAGCTTTTTTGCATTTCTTTGTATCTTCTTTTTATTCTTATGCATCTTTGCTATTTTCCAATTTCTTCACCAAATGCAATACATTCTTGTTTTTTTTCTTCATCTGGAGTCCACATTACTCTTAATCCCTCATTTAAAATTTCAAATCCTGCACTTTTTAATTCTTCTGTTATTAGTTTAACTGCTTCTCCACTCCATCCATAACTTCCAAAGGCAACTGCTTTTTTCTTTTTTAGTTTCATTCCTTTTATCATTTCTAAAATACCTGCAATGGAGTATAAATAGCCATTATTTACAGTAGGAGAACCTACTACGATCATCTTCGATTTAAACACTTCTGTTAATACTTCTGTCTTATCTTCTTTTGCTGTGTTCATTAACTTAATTGTTACTTTCTCATCTACATTTTGAATACCTAGTGCAATTGCTTCTGCCATTTTCTTTGTATCATTCCACATGGTATCATATACGATAGTGATTTGATCTTCTTGATAATTGTCCGACCATTCTAAATATTTTTCTACTATTTGTCTTGGATTTTCTTTCCATATTAAACCATGACTTGGACAAATCATAGAAATTGGTAAATTCATTGCCAAAATATCTTTTATTTTTTTATTTGCAATCATACTAAAAGGAGATAAAATATTCGCATAATATTTTATTGCTTCTTCATAGAGTACAGCTTGGTCTACTTCATGGGCATAAAGGAATTCCGATGCTAGATGTTGTCCAAATCCATCACTACTAAATAGAATTTGCTCTGTATCCAAATAGGCAAACATAGTATCTGGCCAATGTAGCATTGGTGCTTCTATAAAGGTAAAAGTACCTTTTCCTATAGGAAGTGTATCTCCTGTTTTTACCACATGAAAATTCCAATCTTGATGATATTGTCCTTTAATAGACTTTACACCATTTGCTGTACAATAAATTGGTACTTCTGGAATCTCTCGCATTAACTCTACCAATGCACCGCTATGGTCTACTTCTCCATGTAAAGCAATAATGTAGTCTATTTTTGAAAGGTCTATTGTTTTCTTTAAATTTCCTACAAATTCCTTATCATAAGGAAGCCATGCAGTATCGATTAAAATGGTTTTCTCATCTTGTACTAAATAGCTATTATAGGAAGAACCTTTATTAGTTGTATATTCGTCTCCATGAAACTTTTTTAATTCCCAATCGGTTTTTCCAACCCAAGTAACGTTATCTGTTATTCTCTTTGCCATTTTCTCTCTCCTTCTTTCTTCTTTTCTATTTTTATTCTGCTTGTATTTTACTATTTTATTCCTTTTTTTACAAGAAAAAAGTGATAGAAATCTATCACTTTGTGATGTCCCTTTATTTCGAAGGACATTTGAATTCGAAATTACAATCGGTGTGTAATGGAGTCTATTACTCCACTGAATTTCCGGTATATCTTTTCAGAGATAACCAAAGTAACTTCACTTCCTTTATGAAAGTAGCATCCCTTATTCACATAGGCTGGCTGCGTCTTTCTTGTAAAGAAACGAATTTTGTAGGTTATTTTACTTCCTGTCTTCTCCATTTCCTCGCAGGCTTTCTTGAAAGCAATGATAATGTTCCCATCATCTCGCGTTGCGATCTCGTACTCTTCTGGTGTTAAATCTTTCTTTGAATACGTCTCCTGACATAGCATAACTGGCTTTGACCTATTTTTTAATTCTGCAAATTCACCTGGTCTAAGCTCTCTTTCCGGTTCTTTCTTTTTCCGCATTGTTTTTCCTCCTTCTGCCTTTACTTAGGACTATTTGTATTTTACTATATCAATTTTGTTATGTCAACTGCTTAATCTTTCATTTTGGATGCTTTACTTTTTTAAACTCTCTTTTATTTTCTCTATTTGTTCCATCGTTTGCTTATACCCCGCTTCATAACATTGTTGTATTTTCTTTATATTAAATACCATAACATCTCCCACATCAATATTTAAGATATAGTCGCTATTTTCCACTTCTTTTGTAGCACGATTGTCAAAAATCATATCAATTGATTTCATGGCTACTCCATAAACACCTCTAGGTTTACTTTCTTTGTTAAATGCAAATTTAACAGAAATTACTTTATCTGCCCCTGCTAGCCTTACTTCATCTGTTGGTATGTTGTCTGCTACTCCTCCATCCACAAACTTTTTATCTTGATACGGACAAGGTGCAAATACTCCCGGATAAGAACAACTTGCTCTTACCGCAGTCTCAATATTAGCTGATTTGATATATTGGGCATCCTCTTTGTCTATATTCGTAAAAACATATTTCTCTCCTTTTAAAATATCAACAGAAGGTATAACAATCGTTAGAAGCATATCTTTCATATTTCTTCTTTGTTTAAAGTTACCAGCCTCTTTTAACGCAGATTCAATATTTTCTCCAGAAAAAAATCCCCCCACTTGCAAGCTTAATTTTCTTTTTCCATTCGGTTCTAAATAGCTTGGACTATTACGAAGAATCATCTTCGAGAAATACTGAAATAGTTTTAACATTTGATCTGGTGAATATCCCATTGCGTAAAGAGCTGTTACAATACTTCCAGAACTTGTTCCTCCTAGAATATCTATTTTAATATTGTTTTCTTCTAATGCTTGAATTACTCCGATATGAGCAGCACCCTTTACTCCTCCTCCAGATAACGCAATACCTAATTTCATTTTTCTCTCCTCCTGCCTTTTTTCTTATTATATCCTTTTTCTTATTTTTCGGAAATACTTTGTATAATTTTTTTCTCTTTTTATATACTAAATAGCATAGAAATAAAAAAATGGAGTTGATGATATGTATCCAGAATATCCTTATATTGGCTATAAAAACCAAAATCTAAAGATTCCTTTAACCTTTCCTAAGCAACATCAAGATACAATGCCTGGAATAGAATGTGTAATGAATCCTCTTCCTATTTTTGATAACCCTGACTCTCTTCCTAGTAACAAATTAAAAGATAAAGTTGCTATTATAACAGGTGGAGATAGCGGTATTGGTAGAGCCATTTCTGTATTATTTGCAAAAGAAGGTGCTGATATTGCGATTGTTTATTTAAATGAGCGAGAAGATGCTATGACAACTAAATCTCTCGTTGAATCTTATGGCAGAAGATGTATTACAATCGAAGGAGATCTAAAAAACGAGCCATTTTCTTCCTTTATCGTTGATACCGTTCTAAACACATTAGGTAAAATTGATATATTAGTAAATAATGCTGGCATGCAAATCGTACAAAATAGTATTTTAGATATTCCCTCTTCTCAACTAAAAGAAACATTTGAAACCAATATCTTTTCTATGTTTTATTTAACGAAAGCTGTACTCCCACATTTAAAACCATATAGTAGTATTATTAATACTTCTTCGGTTACTGCTTTTAAAGGAAAACAAAACTTAATTGATTATTCTTCTAGTAAAGGAGCTGTTGTTAGTTTTACAAGGTCACTTGCCCTTTCTTTAGCGGACCTAAAAATCCGTGTTAATAGTGTTGCCCCAGGTCCTATTTGGACACCTCTTATACCTTCTACGTTCTCCGAAGAAGATGTTGAAACATTTGGCACAGATGTTCCTTTAAAAAGAGCTGGTCAACCCTTTGAAGTAGCTCCTGCCTATTTATATTTAGCTTCAGATGATTCTCGCTATGTTACAGGTCAGATTCTCCATATAAATGGTGGAACCATTCTATAGCTGTTTCATATATTAGAATTAACAATTTAATCTTATCTATTTTGATACAGCAAAGGAGATAAACCAAATATGGTCTATCTCCTTGTTACTTAAATTCCATGCTATTTAAAATGCAAAGTATCTGGAACGAAAACGTAAACGATATATTGTGTATCCTTTTCCTTCACCAATAAATATCCATCTCCATTTAGATAGCTAAAGCGATGGTCGTATTTAAAATACTGACAATACACTTCTTTTGTTTTTCTTAAATACATTTTTAAGAAGCAAAACTTGTCTAGAAAATCGTTTACCTCTTGCTGTGTCCTTACTTTGTAGTATTTCCCGTCGAGTTTACTGATAAGTGTTAAGGCATGGTAATTCTCAATAACTTTAAATGTTTCGTTTTTCATGTTATATAACCTCCTATTAGTTAGAAACATTTACTGCTATTACTACCCTTCGAACACTTCTTGTCGATTGCTAATATTATACTCTTTTGTTTAAGTTATGTCAACTTTTTATCTCTATAATTTTTATTCATATTCATCTATCTCGTAGTCTACTAACGTTTCTCCTTCATATTGAAATTTCATAGAGAAAAAAGGAGCATTTTTCTGCAGAATTTTTTCTACAATATATTTATCTCCTTCCCATGCGGGTAAAGAAATTAGCTTCTCCTTTGGAATCCACTTTAAATCTCCTTCATCACAAGTAATTTCAGTTCCTTTAAAATTATTAGAAGAAAAAACAAAAATATATTCGTCCTCATATTGATTTGATACATACGTAAGGATTCCTCGTAATTGATAGGAAAGTAAATCTAGTCCTGTTTCTTCTTTTACTTCTCTTCTAACACACTCTTCTGGGCTTTCTCCTTTTTCCATCTTTCCACCAACAGCAAGCCATTTTCCTTTATTGATATCTTGTTTTTTCTTGGTACGATGTAACATTAAATATTGATTTTCTTTTTCTATATAGCAAAGAGTTGATAATATCATAATTCCCTACTTTCTAAGACGCATTATTTCTATCATTTCTTGTTGCGCTTTTTCTCTTTTTTCAAATTCTTGATTTTCCTCGGCTTCTATTACTTCCTCTCGAAGTTCATCTTCTACTACTTCTAGTAAAGCATTGAATACTTGTGTATTAATTAGTTTTTTACTAACTTCTTTTTGTATTATGCTTAAGGCTTCCACCCTTGAAAGTTCTGGTTTATATTCCCTTCTTAAGCGTACTGTATCATAGATATCAGCCACTTTTATAATCTCGGCTTCTAGTGGAATACTTCCCTTTGTTAAACCATCTGGATAGCCATTTCCTCTCTCATTTTCATGGTGTGACCTTGCTCCATTTGCATAGGGAGTTAAGCTAGCTGTTGACATACATAGTTCATATCCTTTTAAAGTATGTTCACGCATTTTTCTTTTTTCAAAGAAATTTAGTTTATCCTTTTTTTCCAATAGTTCTAGTGGAATAAATAGTTTCCCAACATCATGTAAATAGGCACATTTAATACAAAATTTAATTCCTTCTTCATTTAAGTTTAATTTCTTTGCTATTTGTTTTGCTATTTTAGGAACACTATGCACATGCTCCTTCATTTCAGGTTCTATCATTTGTAATTTGTTTATTTGAAATTTTATGGTACTGGATAATTCTTCATATAGTGCATCTCTATCTCTGCTATTTTCCATTTTTTCACCTCACCTATTTTTATTGTCTTTCTTCTTGTTCCTTTTGCATTGTTTCTAAATGAACTGTTTCTTTTTTCACTTCTTTCGTTTTGGAAAATTCAATATAGGTGTTTAATAAAGTGACATAGTCTTGTCTGGCACCTTCTAGTCGGTATCTGTGTCCATCTTCTTGTGCTATCATCATTAATTTTGTCATATCAATATCTTGTGCTGTTTTACGAACTGGTTCTCCATCCAATTCCCCTAAAATGATACAACCTGGTAGTGGTAATGCTATTTTTTCTTCTCCCTCTACTAATACTTTTGCTTCCCAATTTTTGATTTCTTTCATACCGTTTCCTCCTTACATTGGAATGACTAAACGATCTACTTTTGAATGAATATATTTTTTTAGTTTCTCCATAAACTCTTCTGGTTTAATTTCTTCTTTTGCTACCATGTCTAATCCTTTTTCCCAACTAGCTGTTAATTTAGGATTTAACATATCAGGCATGGAACTTGCTACCACATCGTAGATAATTTCACCTTTTTTCGTTGGTGTAATAATTTGTGTTTTAGGATTAATCTGAATATATTGTATTTTTTCTAGTTTTTTCATTATCTCTGCTCTTGTAGCACTTGTTCCAATTCCAGCTCCTTTTATTTGTTCTCTTAGTTCCTCTTCTTCTATTAATTTTCCGGCATTTTCCATTGCAAGGATAATGGAACCAGAGTTATATCGATTGGGTGGTGAGGTTTCTGCATCTTTTGTTTCATAATTAATAATTTGTATTTCTTTTCCTTTTTTCAAGGTCGTTAGTACTTCTAAGTTTGAGGTATTATCTTCTTCTTTTTTGCCATTGTCGGTATTTTCCTCGTTTTTCTCTTGTTCTTCTTTTTTATTTTCTTGTTTTTCTTTACTTTTCGGTTTTAAAACATCTAAAAATCCTGTTTTGGTACATACTTTTCCACTTGTTGTAAACATTTCTCCATCTACTTCTATGGTTACATTTATTTTACTATATTCTGCTGGTGGATAAAAGATAGCTAAGAAACGTTTTACAATTAATTTGTATACTTGTTTTTGTAAGTCTGGTAGTTTATCATAATTTTCATACCCTTGTCCTGTTGGTGTAATAGCATAATGGTCTGTTATTTTACTATCGTTAACATATTTGGTCTTGATTAAATCGGTGGAGTATTTCTCTTCTACCATCTTTTTTATAATAGCCTGTACTTCTTCATCTCGAAATCCTTTCGCAATTCCATTTAAGTTCTTAGAGATTACTTTTGCAACTGCGGTAGAAAGTACTCTAGCATCTGTTCTTGGATAGGTTACTAGTTTTTTTTCATATAGATTTTGAATAATATCTAAGGTTTCATCTGGCTTTATTTTGAAACGTTTGGTACATTCATTTTGTATTTCTGCTAGGTTAAATAGCAAAGGTGCATTTTCCTTTTGTTTGGATTTTTTTACTTCTGTTACAATTCCTTGCTTTCCTGCTAAGGAAAGAATGAATTGTTTTGCATCTTCTAGTTTCTTAAATCCAGCATCATTATATAGTTTTGGCGATTCAAAATATTTTGACTTCTCTTGTACCTTCCATTCTGCTTTAAAACTAGCATTTTCTTCTCCAAATTCCCCCACTATTTTATAGTATTTGGTTTTTACAAAGTTACGTATCTCTCTTTCTCTTGAAACAATCATCCCCAAAACACAAGTCATAACACGTCCTACTGAAATAGAGGCTTTTTCTTCATCAATTGCTTTGGCTACTCTTCTTCCATAGATAATCGAAAGTAGCCTAGAAAAGTTAATTCCAATTAAATAATCCTCTTTAGCTCGAAGATAAGCGGAGTCGGATAAACTATCATATTCGGATAAGTCTTTTGCTTCTTTTATTCCTCTCTTTATTTCTTCTTCCGTCTGGGAATCAATCCATACACGTCTTTTTTCTTTTCCTTTGACTCCTATCATTTGGTCTACTAAACGATAAATATATTCTCCTTCTCTTCCTGAGTCAGTGCTAACATAAATTGTTGTTACATCTTCTCTTGTTAAGAGGGACTGGATTATTTGAAATTGTTTTTCTACATTGGGAATTACTTCATACTTCCATTCTTCTGGTATGAAAGGAAGGGTATCTAATCTCCAAAATTTTAATTTCTCATCATATTTTTCAGGATAGGACATGGTTACTAAATGACCCACGCACCAAGTAATAACCCATTCTTCTGATTCTAAATATCCGTTTTTTCGGTTTGTATTAATTTTTAATGCCTTTGCAAATTCCATTGCTACAGATGGCTTTTCTGTGATTAATAGCTTTTTGCTCATGTTAACTTCCTTTATTTAGTTTTTTGGTTTATATATTTGTTTATAACTTTTTCAATTTCGTTTATTTTTCCTTCATTTGGTGAACCTTTGAATTGAAAACGACTTAAAATTTGAGAAATATATTCTTTTTCTTTTAAAATCATATATGTTTCTTTAAAATTAAAATCATATACAAAGGATAGCATTCCAATCATATAGTCTAGCTGTCCCTTTTTTATTTCATTTGGTATCAATTTATTTACTTTAAATATCTGAAATACAGCTGGTGATACTTCCTCCTTTTCTATTTCTCTCTCTTTCCCTTTCCAAAAAATCTGTGTTGCTTCATATAGAATGTCTAATTTATCAGCATCTTTTATTAAATTACAATATATCTTTTGCTCTTTTGTTAAACCTTCTTCTAGTTCATATTGGTTATGATTACGTATTGCTTTTTTGATGATATTCTGGTATTTTTCCTCTACATAGCAATCTATATATTGGTCTTTCTCTAGGATTTGCACGCCTAATTTTCCGTGGTCTATACTTTTATGGTCTTCAAAAGTATGATATATCGTAAATTGTTTAAATCTTCCAATATCATGTAATAGCCCTATTAACTTAGCTAATTTTATTTGCTCTTCTTCTAACCCTATTAGCTCTGCTAATTTACCACTAACTTCCTCTACTCGATAACTATGTAATATCTTTCGATGTATATTTTCTTCTTCTGTATCAAATTGATTTAGGTATTTTTCGAATTCTATTTGTGCCTTTTGTAAGTTTATCATCTTTTTATTTTGTCTTCCCTTCTTTAATTCCCTCTATATATTGTTTTGCTATATCTCCTGCTTCTAGTATCTTTTTTCTTGTATACTCATCTTGAAAATCAAATCTAGCAAGATATGTGTCAATATATCCTTTTTCTTTTATCTTTTGTAATCCATAAGGATAATTAAAATCATATAGATAAGCTAAATGACTAATGACATCATCTGCTTCTGTTTCTTTTTTGTGATATTGTATTTCTTTGTCTTCGATAAATTCGCGATAAATTTCTGGTGTCAGAATAGAATCATTAATACTATCCTTTCCCCAGATATCCCTTATTTTATTCGATGTTAATACATACATAATATCTGTTTTATCTGCATCTCGTATTATCTTAGCATGTAACTTTTCTCTTTCTGTTAGCCCATCTTCAATTTGGTTTCGATTATGGTTTAAAATCGCTACTCTGATAATATTATCAAAAATATCTTCTTCCACAAACTCTCGAATGAAATCGTTAGAAAATAGAATCTCTACTCCCAATTCTCCATGATTGATGCTCTTACTATCTGAAAAAGTATCATATCTTTTTATTTGTTCAAATCTTCCGATATCATGTAGTAATCCAATTAAAGTTGCAAGTTTTATATCCTCTTGCTTCAATTTTAGGTCCTCAGCTATTTGTCTGCTCATTTCTGCTGTTCGCATAATATGCTCTATTTTTAGAGTAGTTCTTCCATTTGTTTCATCATAATTTTTGATATATCTTTTAAATGCTTTTTTGGCTTTTATCATATCTATCATTATGGATCACTTTCTTTCCTTTTAATCAGTTTGATTATATCCTAACCAATTCCATATTTCAAGTATTATTGCACCTCCTCTGCTCTTTTTGACATTATGTTAATTTTCTGGTATACTAATTAAAGAATTATCCAATAGGATGATTGTTTTAACTGTTTTAAAGTGGTTTTTCTACTTTAATTTGCTTTTGATTCTATTTTGACAGGAGGAGGTTTTTTACTATGGAAATCAAAGTTCAAAATGCAGTTATCACTAAGGCAGACGTATTGCCTTCAAAAACAGACGAACATGAAAAAATATTTTATCTGGAGGTTCAACTTGAGGACAAAACAGGTGCTTCTTTCAGTGGAATGTATTCCTGTATCTTGGATTACATCTCTTTACTGACAAAGCTGTTTGACAAATCTTCTCGTTTTGCTTTGGTAGGACAAGAAGTTAAGGCTATTTTGTCTACCGATGGAAAATCAATTGTCGGCCTTTCCAAAACAGATTCTGAAGATTGGCTGTACATGCCAGCTTCTAGCCGCCCTGTTATCAATCCAGAAGAAAAATCTTTTACAGAATTCTTCAAATAGGAGAAAGTTTGTCTAAAGCCAATAAAGCCATCAAGTTGCTTACTTGATGGCTTTATTCTATTTATTGTATTCTTCTCCACATATAGCAGGTGATATATGGTTGTAAATTATTATGTGATTGAGAACCTCCTATATCGCTCATTGTCTTATTGGTTATCTCTCCTGTGTAAGTACCAAATTTTTTATATCCTTTCACAACAGCTTCATTTGTATTACTACTACATTCTGTGGTTGTACTATACGTGCTAATACTATAGTTATGACGATGAGAGGGCATTTCTTCTATTGTTAAGGTATGTGAACTTTCTCCACCTGTTTCATTTTCTTTAAATTCTTTATCCGATGTTCCTACTCCTACAAGAGTTCTTCCCTGTCCATAATTTTCCCATTCACCACCAAAAAGAGAACTCGGATTAATGCCATTGGTACTCATATAGATGCTACCTATTGGATATATATCTAATAGTGTTATGTTTTTCCCTGTTTTATTTGCTACTTCTTCATACGTTTGAGCTATCTCGTTTTCCTCCACTTGGTACTTTTCTTGTATTTGTTTTGTTGCTGCAATTTGACTTTGTTCTTTACTTGTAATGGATATATATAGATTAATACCAAGGATAACAAAAAACAGCATAGTAATTAGTACAAATAGAGTAATAGAACCCTTTTCTTTATTCGTTAAATGATAGCTCTCTCTCTCTCTACAGTATCTAGGTTTTATTCCTTTCGCACATATTTTCTTTCTTTTTCACTTCTTTATTCCTCCCTTTCTTATTTTACTCTTTTTTCTTCTTTAATTTTATCGAACTCTATTTTCGTTAATGGTATTTTGATAGACTAACTCATGCCACAGAGATTATCCAATACAATGTGAATTGCTAAAGACACAAAAGAAAGGATAATATCTATATTTGAAGAAATTGTAACAAATGATGAAGTAAAATTCAATGATTTAGAGAAAAAATATTTAAATTTGTATGTACGTTTTGGTTGTTTAATTTTAAGAAGCTTATGATAAAAAAATAATGAATACAGAGATACAAAGAAATATAGACACAAAGGATTAAGAGAAAATGCGGTAAAAACATTCATGAGAGAAAATGAAAGAATTTAGTGAAATGAGATATAGCTTTTAATCTATGTTTATTAAGTGAACAAAAATAAAATGAAGTGTTGAAGCTATTGATATTGAAGGATTAGAAAAATAGATAAAAAAATATTTCCTACATTTACCTAACACATGCCCTGCCGTAATATTTTTGACTTTTCTCTTTTCATCTATGTTTTTTTGTAGTATAATAGGGAAGATTAAAACGAGAAAAAGAAAGGATGATAAATGCATGGCATACAATTTTAAAGAAATTGAAAAAAAATGGCAAACAAAATGGGAAAATGAAGGAACCTTTAATGCAAAAGAAGATACTTCAATAAAAAAATGGTATGGATTAATTGAATTTCCATATCCCTCTGGACAAGGTCTGCATGTTGGTCATCCAAGAAGTTATACCGCTCTAGATATTATTGCAAGGAAGAGAAGAATGCAAGGATATAACGTGCTATATCCTATTGGATTTGATGCATTTGGACTTCCTGCAGAAAATTATGCAATTAAAAATCATGTACACCCAAGAGTGATAACTGAAAAAAATATTGATAACTTTAGAAGACAATTAAAATCCCTTGGATTTTCTTTTGACTGGTCTCGCGAAATTAACACAACAGACCCCGACTACTATAAATGGAGTCAATGGATTTTTATCCAGTTATATAAACACGGACTAGCATATAAAACGACCATGCCAATTAACTACTGTACAGGATGTAAAGTAGGACTTGCAAATGAAGAAGTAGTAAATGGTGTTTGTGAAAGATGCGGAAGTCCTGTTGTTCAAAAAGAAAAAAGTCAATGGATGCTTAAAATTACAGAATATGCGCAACGTTTAATCGATGATTTAGATGATGTTAATTTCTTAGAGAAAATTAAATTACAACAAAAAAATTGGATTGGAAGGTCAGAGGGTGCTGAAGTTACTTTTAAAATTGCAGGAGAAGATGAGCAATTAGTAGTTTATACGACAAGACCAGACACACTATTCGGTGCTACCTATATGGTTGTTGCTCCAGAGCATCCAATTTTAGAAAAACTTTCTTCTAAAATTAAAAACTTAGATGAAATTAAAGAATACCAAAAACAAGCAAGTTTAAAATCAGATTTTGAAAGGGCAGAACTTGTAAAAGATAAAACAGGTGTTGAAATTAAAGGCTTAAGGGCTATTAATCCTGTTAATGGGAAAGAAATTCCAATTTGGGTTTCTGACTATGTATTAATTACCTATGGTACTGGTGCTATCATGGCAGTTCCTGCTCATGATACAAGAGACTGGGAATTCGCTAAGAAATTTAATCTACCTATCATCGAAGTAGTTGCAGGTGGTGAAAATGTACAAGAAGAGGCCTATACCAATGTTGCTACTGGTAAAATGGTAAACTCCGGGTTCTTAAACGGACTAGAAGTAAAAGATGCTATCAAAGCAATGATTGCTTACTTAGAAGAAAATAAAATTGGAGCCAAAAAGATAAACTATAAACTACGTGACTGGGTTTTTTCTAGACAACGTTATTGGGGAGAACCAATACCAATGATACATTGTGAAAAATGTGGTTGGGTTCCACTAGATGAAAAGGACTTACCTTTAGTTCTTCCAGAAGTAGAAGATTATGAACCAGGAGAAAACGGAGAATCTCCTTTAGCTAAACATTCCGAATGGGTAAACACTACATGTCCACACTGTGGAGGTCCTGCAAAAAGGGAAACCGATACCATGCCGCAATGGGCAGGTTCCTCTTGGTATTATCTAAGATATATGGACCCACATAATAACGATGCTCTTGCTTCCAAAGAAGCACTAGAATATTGGTCTCCAGTTGATTGGTATAACGGTGGAATGGAACATACAACACTTCACTTACTATACTCTCGTTTCTGGCATAAGTTCCTATATGATATTGGAGTTGTACCAACCAAAGAGCCTTATTCCAAACGTACTTCTCATGGTATGATTCTAGGAGACAATGGAGAAAAGATGTCTAAATCCAAAGGAAATGTTGTAAATCCAGATGATATTGTAAATGAATTTGGTGCTGACACATTCCGTGTTTATGAAATGTTCATCGGACCATTTGACCAATCCGCTCCATGGTCTATGGATAGTATTCGTGGTTGCTACAAATTCTTAGAAAGAGTTTGGAATATGAAAGATTTAATAATAGATGGAGATACCTATTCTTCTGAGCTTGAAAAATCGATTCATAAAGCAATCAAGAAAATATCAGATGATATTGAAGAAATGAAGTTCAATACTTGTGTTTCTACATTAATGGCATTAACAAACGAAATCTACAAGCTAAAGAAATTAACAAAAAAAGATTTTACTACTTTCCTACAACTATTAAATCCATTTGCACCGCATATGACAGAAGAATTAAATCAAGCAATTGAAAATGTGACAGAAATTAGTCAAATGGTTTGGCCATCCTATGATGAAACCAAAACAATTGACCAAGAGATAGAAATTCCTGTTCAAGTAAATGGAAAAGTAAGAGGAAAAGTAAAAATCGCATTAGATGCTCCAGAAGAAGAAGTAAAAGCAAATGTTTATGCTTCCGATTCTGTAAAAAATAGTGTAGAAGGAAAGACAATTGTTAAAGAAATCTATGTAAAGAATAAAATCTATAACATTGTTGTAAAATAGCAAAAGAGCAATTATCTTATTCAATAAAAGAAACTTTCTAAAAAATATAGAAAGTTTCTTTTATTTCTGTAATCAAACTGTAATATAACTTTAACAGAAGTGAAACACTGTTTTTTCTCTCTTTATTGTATAATAAAGGAAATAAATAGGATACAAAGGAGAAATTTTAGGTTATCATGAACTATTCTTCAGAACTTAAAAAAAATGGTATTGAAGTCATAAAGCAATTAGATACCTTAAAAGTATATAAAATAGCCGCTACGATTGCAAAAAAGTTAGCAATTTCATTTCAAGAATATAACTTAGATGAAAATGCTATTTTTGACCGTCTTTCTTCTCTTCATATGTACATTGCCAGAATGCCAGAAGGAATGGCAGAAGCTAATTACTTCTATAAAAATTCTTCTGTCTATTTTAACAGTGTAATGGATTTATCTCAAATGGACAGCTTCGCTATGCATGAATGTATCCACTATTTACAAGAAGTAAAAAATAAAAGAGGAAAACTACTTCGTCTAGGCTTGTGTAAATTTACAAATTTTCATACACATGGTATGGGATTAAACGAAGCTGCTGTACAGCTTGCTACTTCTAAAGCAATAGGTTACAAGGAAGATGTTGTAAAATATTATGGAATTGAACTTCATACTATTAGTCCCTCTTATTACCCTTTAGAATGTTCGATCCTTTCCCAAATGGCATATATAACAGGAGAAACTTCCTTATTTTATTCCACTTTCTTTAGTACAGATGAATTTCAGAATAAGTTCATAGGGCTTACAACAGAAAAAACATATCACAATATTGAAAATAATTTAGATACTTTACTAGATTTAGAATCTAAACTGACCGTTTTGAATAGTCAAATTCCTTATGAAGAAGATATGGCATATATGAAAAAACTAACAAAAAAAGCAGAAAACTTAAAAGAGGAAATAAAACAGCTATATATTCAAACACAAAATCTTATTATCGTTAGCTATTTTGATAAAGCTTTTGATAATTTACATACAACAGAAGAATTAGAAGATTATAGAAGAAGCCTATATAACTTTAAAGACATGCTAGGAACCATAGAAAACTACGACTTCTTTAACAACTACTATATTGATAAAATGGCTCAATTAGATGGAAAATATAGTGAAATTGAAAATGGTATTACTGGTCTTATAGTTGTAAAGAAAAGTAGACTTAGTCTTTTTTTGCAATCTTTAAAGAATCTTCTTGGAATTCGTTCAAAAGATGCTATTGAAATAGAATCAAAATAATAAAATATATTTAAAATAAAAAAATTGTATTAAAAATTAAAATTGCATAAAAAGAGGAGGCTTAATTCAGCCTTCCTCTTTCACTTTACCTAATTCTTTTCCTGCTGCTAATTGACTAGTTTCTCGTATTAAACGCACTCTTTGTTCCGAATACTGAAACTCATGAGCATAATACCGTAAGAAATCTTGTGCAAATTTTTTAGCTGTTCTCCTATCTTTTTCATAGACGGCAGCTATCACAAAGAAAATGAAACATTCATTTAAACCCTCCCGGTCTAAAATCATTTCTTTATGGGTAGCCTCAGCCTTTTTTACGGTAGCTAGATATTGTTTCATATCTAGTAGAAGTTTTCTATCTTCTAAATAACATAGGATAATAGCATAATCTATTACATATACATGTATTGCTAACACCTCTGTATCATAGAATATTTCTGGCTCCTTTTCTACTGCTTTTTGAAAAGCTTCTTTCAAAGTCTTTTCGTTGTCTTTAATCTGTTCATTGTTGCGTGATTCTTTTCGTTGGTATAATTCTGATACCACTCCAAAAAAATTCCGCATAACAGCTGTTGTAGAGTGATACACATCACTCATTTCTTCTGGTCTTTTCTTTTTTTCTTTCATAATAAGCCTCCTCTTTGTTGTAATTTGAAAAATAGATTAGAATTAGGTTTTTATTTATACTTCTTTTGTATGTTGAAATTATATCACCTTTTTACGTATTTTTCAATTTATTTGAATAACTAATTCTTTAACCTTTATTTAATCTTACTTATATATCTATCTATTTCTTTAGCTGCTTCTCTTCCTGTCTTAGCTGCCCATGCAACAGTTGCTTTAAATCCTGCTAAATCTCCTCCTGCAAATACTTTTTCTTTTGAAGTTTGATAGTTTTCATTTACTTGTATGTATCCCCACTTATTACATTCTAATCCTAGTGTTTGAATTAATTTTTCTTCTGGTTTAGAGCCTACTGCCATAACAACATAGTCCATTGGTAAAACATAATTGCTTCCCTCAATATTGACTGGAACTTCTCTTGTTTCTCCTTCTTTCTTTATTAATTTTGTTTTAATACATTCTACTTTCTCTACTTTTCCTTTTTTATTACCTAATATTTTTACAACATTATTTTGAAAAAGGAATTCAATTCCTTCTGCTTTTGCATCTTCTATCTCTTTTTTTTCTGCTGGCATTTGTTTTTCAGCTCTACGATAAATTACTTTTACCTCTTTAGCACCTAATCTCTTTATTGTTCTAGCTGCATCCATAGCTACATTTCCACCACCAATAACAGCAACTATTTTTCCCTCATATTCTGGATGTCTTCCCTTAGCTAATAGCTGATTTCCTCCATATACGCCTTCTAGCTTCTCTCCTTCGATTCCCATTTCAGAAGCTATATTAGCTCCTATTCCTAAAAATATAGCATCATAGTTTTCTTCTAGCTCACCTAATGTATAGTCTTTTCCCAATGCTTTTCCTGTTTCTACTTTTATTCCTAATGCTATTATCTTAGCTATGGTTTTGGCTAAAATTTCTTTATCTAGTCGAAACTCCGGAATTCCATATTCTAAGATACCACCTAGTTTTTCTTCTCTTTCAAAGATAGTAACGGTATATCCCTTTCTTGCAAGATACGCTGCCGCAGTTAATCCAGCAGGACCTCCTCCAATAACCGCTATTTTCTTCTCATTATTTACTCTATTTTCTTGTATTTCTTCCTGGTAACAGTTTAACAGACTGTCCTTATCTTCTAGCATAGCATCTCCTATATATGCTTCTATTTCTCCTATCGAAGCAGGTTCTCCTTTTATTCCACGGATGCAATTACCCTGACATTGCTTCCTATGTGGACAAATTCTACCACATATGCTAGATAATACTGTAGTATTAGATAAAATTTGATAAGCTTTTTCCACTTCACCTTGTTTTACTGCCTTAATAAAACTTGGAATATCATTTTCAAGAGGACATCCTGTTCTACAAGGGCTCGTTTTGCAATGTAAACAATAATTTACTTTTTCTTGTATTTCTTTTTTTTCTTTACTTTTTTCTCTTTGGCTCATTTTTCCGTATCCTTTTCTTTTAAAGACAGATAGTTTACCCATTTGTCTTCATTTTATGTTGTTTTTTATTTCTTGTCAATAATTCTGACTTTATCGACTAATGTCTTTATTTTTTTCTCCTTTTTCATATAGAAAATAGTGCATTAAAGCAATCGTCGCACTTGCTGTTATAATTTCATTTTTATCTAACATTTCTTTTAGTTCTTTCATTGGAATTTTTATTACTTGAATATCTTCTGTTGCATCTAAGTGTCTTTGTGTTTTCTTTAGGTCAGTTGCTAGAAAAAGTGATATTTTTTCGTTGGTATACCCAACACTTGTAAAGTATTCTCTTAGCTTTTTCATCTTTCCTGCTAAGTATCCTGTTTCTTCTTCTAGTTCACGGATCGCTCCTACCTCCGCTTGTTCTCCTTTTTCAATTTGTCCTGCTGGCATTGCTAACACAGTTAAATTGATTGGTGTTCTTGGTTCTTGTATCATAATTACTTCATCCTCTTCTGTAATAGCGAGGATAACAGCAGCATCCCCTGCTAAAACATGTTCGCGATGAACTTGTTTATCATCTCTTGGATTATAGTATTCTAATTCTTCTACCGTAATTCGTTTGCCCTTATACACAGTCTTTTGTGATAATAGCTTATAGTCTAATGGTTTAAAATATGGATTCATCTTTCTTCCTCTTTTCTATTTTTGGTTTCTACTTGTTTTTTAATTTTTTTCCTTTTCTCTTTTCCTTTTATCTAATTGCTTTTTCTTTTTATACCTTTAAATTTAATTGTTTTGCTTTTTCTACTACTATTTTTAAGTCTTGGAAAAAGTCAATTTTCTTTGTATCGTCACGAAGTAATGCAGCTGGATGCCAGGTTGGCATGTATAGGATGTCTTTTTTCTCTATCCAATTTCCTCTTGCTGCTGTTATTTTATGTTCTTTTCCTAATATATTTTTTAAAGCAGTACTTCCCATTAAAATAATTATCTTAGGTTTTACCAAAATAACTTGATTTCGTAGGTATCCCATACAAGCTTCTGCTTCATCTGCTTCTGGTACACGGTTTTGTGGTGGTCTACATTTTACGATATTGGCAATATATATGTTTTCTCTTGTTATGCCTAAACCTTGAAAAGCTTTATTCATTAATTGTCCTGCTTTTCCAACGAAGGGAATCCCTTGGATATCCTCGTCTGCTCCTGGTCCTTCTCCAATTATCATGATATCGGCTTGTTTATCTCCTACTCCAAATACGATATTCTTTCTTCCTTGTGCCAGCATACATTTTTGACATCCTTTTATTGCTTCTTCTAATTCTTCCCATGTTTCAACCATTTTGTTTCGCCTCTCCTTGCTTTTTTTGCTCTTATTTATTTCTGTTATTTTTTTATTTCTATCACTTCTTTTGTTTTTTCTCTTTTTATTTAACAGACGGTTCTAATAACTCTATTTTCGTTTTTCTACTAGTATCCATTCTTGCTTTAATCCCTAATGGTATCATTGCTTTTTTATCAATATGTCCGAAGTTTTCTGATTTGATAATTGGAAAAGAGTATTCTTCTCCAATGGTGTCTTTTAATATTTTCTCTATTGTAAGGTTACTCTCATGTGTATAGTTTCCTAACCATATGCCTTTTATTTTATCAAATACTTCATTTTGTTTTAAATAGTAAAAACATCGGCTAACAGCTGCTGGTTCTGATTCCCATCCTAGTTCTTCTAAAAATAGAATTTTATCTTTTACATCAACTTGATATTTTCCCAATAACAGATTGGAAAATAGGGTTAGGTTTCCTCCTATTAAAATCCCCTCTGCCATTCCTTCTTGTATCGTTTCATAGGTTTCTTTTTCTGGCTCTCCTATTCTTAAACTTCCTTCTATACAGCATTTTACAAAATGTATCCATCCATATTCAGTTTCCCATGAGGTAAAGGCCTTAAAGGTACTTCCATGAAAGGTAACCAGCCCTGTTTTCGCATATATTATATTTAATAGACTCGTTGTATCACTAAAGCCACAAAATATCTTTGGGTTATTTTGTATTGCTTCAAAATCAAGATAATCAAAAGTCTGGCTACAGTTATTTCCTCCTTTAGCACAAAGAATAGCTTTTACTTCTTTATTCTGAAACATCCTATTGATATCTTCAGCTTTTTCTTTTGCAGTTGCCCCATACCCTGTTGTATTAGAAAAAGCATATTTCCCAAATATCATTTTAAAACCTAATCCCTCCATTAATAGAATGGATTGGTTAATCGCTTCTAAATCCTCTTTTTCAATCGGGTCCGATGGTGCAATAACAGCAACAGTATCTCCTTTTTTTAACTTGTTTGGTATGATTGTTTTCATCTCTTCTCCTTGCTTTACTTTTATTTATTATTTTTCTTTCTCTGTTATTTTTTATTTTTCTTTTCTTCTCTATTTTAATGCACAAATCAAACAATTTCTACCTGTTTGTTTTCCTTCTTTTCGATAGGAATGAAAATGTTCTACCTCACATACGGTACAAATATTACTATTTTCTATGTTTTCTTCTGGTACTCCAATTTCTTTCATGAGTGCTGTCTGAATCATAGGTATATTAATGTTATATTTTTGTACACCATTTTCTATTCTACCTGTTTTTAGCCATAGATTTGTATTTCCTAGATAGGAAAAGGTATTTTTAAAAATTTCTTTTACCTCTTCTTCTACTTCGAAGTGACAAGGATGTATCGTTGGTCCCATGCAACACAAAATATCTTTTGGATGGCATCCAAATTTTTCTATCATTTTGATAGCTGCTTTTTGTCCTATCTTTTGTACGGTTCCTCTCCAACCTGAGTGTATATTGGCTAGTACATTTTGTACTGGGTCATATAGCAAAATAGGGGTACAATCGGATTCAATTGTCGCCAGTACCAATCCTATTTTATTTGTTATCATTCCATCCACATTTTCAAAATTATATCCATAAAAGTATTCTTTTTCTATCTGGTTATCCACAATCTCAACACAATCTGTGTGACTTTGAAGTGGTCGAATTAAGTTTTGTGGTTTTAAATCTAAAAGAGTTAATATTTTTCGATAGTTTTTTTCTAACTCTTTATCTTCTCCTTGTTGCGTTATTCGAAAATCAGATGGTTTTCCAACAAATGCATGTACAAGCTTTTCTTCATATGGTTTTAAACTCTTAAATTGATAATATACAATTCCTTCTTTTTGGATTACACTCATCTCTTTTTGCTTGTCTATCTTGCTCACTCCTTTTCTTCTTTCACATATTTTCTGGGAACTCTTTGGTTAATGTTGCATAAAATTTCATGTGTAATGGTTTTCGCTTCCTGTGCTACTTTTTCTACTGTAATATCCTCATTGTCCCAAAGATACACTTTATCTCCTACCTCTACTTCTGGTAATTTCGTAACATCCACCATAAAACTATCCATACAAATTGTTCCTACAATTGGTGCTAATTTTCCACGTATTTTAACGTATCCTTTTCCAGATAGACTTCTTGGATAACCATCTCCATAACCAATTGCTACTGTTGCAATTTTTGTCTTTGCTCTTTTCGTGATAAATCTTCTTCCATAACTGATGGCTGTTCCTTTTGGTACTTCTTTTAGGAAGGTTATTTGAGAGATTAATTTGGTACATGGCTTTAAGTTAATTTCTTTTTCAGATAGTTTATCTGGATAATGTCCAAATAGGATAATTCCCGGTCTTACCAAGTTAAATTTCGCTTCCGGGAAATGGGTAATTCCCGTACTTGCAGAAGCATGGACAAATTCAAAGGAAAATCCTGCATTTTCTAAGTTTTCTAGTGTTTGTGAGAAAAGCTTAATTTGTTTTTTAGTGTATTCTTTATCCGTATCTCCAGAAGAAAAATGAGTATAGATTCCCTGTATTTGAATATGTTCTAATTTCTGTATTTGGGTTGCTACTTCTACTGCCTTTTCTGGAAAAAGCCCTGTTCTTCCCATTCCAGTATCTATTTCTAGATGTATTTTTACTATTTTATTTTGTTTTTCTGCTTCTTTATTTAGTAGTTCGGCTATTGCTTGATTTGCTACTCCTATTGTTAAGTTATTTGTTACAGCATTTTTTACTTCTCCTTGTGGAATTTGGTTTAATACCATAATATCCATTAAAAAACCTGCTTTGCGAAGAGCAATTCCTTCTTCGCAAATAGCTACTGCTGCTATTTTTATCTTGTTTTCTTCTAAAATTTGTTTTAAAGAAGCAGCGCCAGTTCCATATCCATCTGCTTTAATAACTGGCATAACAGTTATCCCTTTCCCTACTTTTTCTTGAATCTGTTTTAAATTATATGCAATCGCATCTAAATTTACTTCTAGATAGGTACTTCTCATTTTCTTTCTCCTTCTCTTTTGATTTTCTATTCTATGTCTGTCCTTTCTTTATCCTTTTCTTTGCCTTTCAACTCTCCCAATATGGCGTTCTTATCTAAGTTTCCAATATATCGATAGCAATTTCCCTTTAATCTTGGGTTAAATTGGCAGATAGCTTTGTATTCACAATACTCACATGGTGTCTTTTTATTTTTAGGATTATAGTAAGGTTTTAACTCTATTTTTCCTGTTAATATTTCTCTGCTGATTTGTTTGACTAATTTTTTAATATATTGCTCCAAGTTCTCAAATTCTTCTCTTGAAATAGCATTGGACTTGGCTTTACTTAAGTTTCCACTCTTATCTAAATAGGCTGGAATCACACTAGAAGATCCTGACTCTAGGCCTTTATCCATCATTTTAGCAACTTTTACATCAGCTAAAATATAGCCATTCATTTTGAATTTTTTCTTCATTTCTGCTGTAATTTCTTCATCTGTTTTATTTCTATCTGCTTTTAAAATAGGGTCAATTAAATTAAAATACAGGATTCCTGCTGGTATACTATCTTCCACCTTTTCTGTTACGGCATCTAGATAGGTTAATAACTGAATTTGTAGTCCTGCCATTACTTCATTTAAGTCAATGCTTTTTACCGATGATTTATAATCAATAATACGAAGATAAGTACCATCTTCATTTTTTGCAATATCAACACGGTCTATCTTACCTGTAATTTCCACTCTTTTGCCATCTTCTAATGTTAATTTAATAGCTGGGTATTCTTTTCCATCTTTAAATTCTAGCTCTGTCCCATATACATTAAAGTCACTTATTTTTAAGCTCTCAATAATATATTGAATTGATTTTAGAATAACCTTTTTTAATCTTCTTGTTAAATTGCGAAACTTAGCACTACTGGTAAAGATATAGTTTTTGGAAAGTGCTAGCTTTTCTTGAATAATGTCTTCTATAATTTTCTCTAATTCTTTTCTGTCTATTTCTTTTACATTTTTTCCTTCTTCTGCTACTGTTTCAAAAAAAGTATCAATAATATCATGCATAAAAGAACCAGTATCTACCATTTTTACTTGATAATGTTCTTGTTCTTTTAGTTTTAGTCCATACTTTAGATAGAAGGAGAAAGGACAGGATTGATATTTTTCTAATCGAGAGATACTAGTTTGTAATGTTTTTCCATAAAGTTTCTCTATATTTTCTGGTTTTATTATTTCTGGTAAATTGGAATATTCCATTCCCTTTAGACTCTGTTTTAAACGTTCTTTAGTTTCTTCCTTTTGGATGAAATATTCATAAACACCATACCATATAGGATCTATTTCTTCTCCTTGGCTAAGTGCTCTTAATTGCTCTAAAAGAGCTTCAAAGGTTGGCTTTCTTCTGGTAATACTACTCTTTCTTTCTACGACGTCACTTTCTTCTACGATACTAGGAAATAGTTTCTTTATTTTAGAAATAAGAATGGAAGGTCTTTGTGATTTTCCTTCATTATCAGAAGACGTATAGGATAAATAAAGTTCTCTTTCTGGAGTCATAAAAGCTTTATATATATTAAAATTATCTTCATATAGCTTATCAATGGTTCCTTTTGCAAGTTCCATTCCCTTTTCTTTTAAATATGTTCTATCCGTATCATTAAAAAAGCCCTCTTCTTTGTTATTACTTGGAAATGCACCATCATTTAATCCAATGATAAAGACAGCTTTCATCGGATGACTTCTAGAACGGTCTACATCTCCTAAAATTACCTGATCTTGTGTCCCCGGTATGGTTGCTAGTGAGCTACTATTTAGTCCCACTTTTAACAGTTTGTTGTAGTTGTCAAATCCTACCTTTTCATCTCCTAATGTTAATACTAATTCGTCTAGTACATGAATCAATACTTTCCAGCTTTCTTCATAAGCATTTGCTAAATCTAGCATTTCTTCTTTTTTCATTTCTTCTATTCTTTGTTCTAGTTGTTCTGGTATTTGATTGTCTATTAAATACTGATATAGAGATTTTGTCATCTCTTGTACGGTTTTGCTAGTAGTAAGTCTCGTTTTTAATTCCAATAATGGGCCTATTATCTGTCTTCGAACCTGATTTAAATATTCAATTTCTTTTTCATTTTTTTCGTCTATAATTCCATATTTCCAATCTTCTTGATACCACTTTTTCCCCTTAATTCCCCATTGAATACAATAGTTTTCTAATTTAAAGATATCCTCTTGTTCTAAATCTTGAACAAGTCCACTTTTGATATATGCAAACATGGCTTCATATGACCAATTTTGGGCAAAAATATCAAAGATGGATAAGATGTACTTCATTAAAATATTTTGGCTTAAATCTCGTTTCTCGTCGATAAAAACAGGTATTTCATATTCACGGAAGATAGCTTTTGCAAGAGAAGAATAGGCATCCATATTTTTCGTGATAATACCAATGTCATGATACTGGTAACCATCTGTATTTACTAACATTACAATTTGTTTTGCAACCTCTTCTATTTCTGAATATGGGTTAGCAGCTAAAAACAAATGCATATGTTCTACTTTTTCTGGATAGGGATGATATGGTATTTGGTACATATTTTGTTCTATATGTTGCAATTCTTTATTTTGAAATCTTAGTAACTTCCCTAGATAGACAGGCATATCTAATGTAATGTTATTTTCTTTTGCTAGATTTAATAATTTTCCTATTGTTTTTTTATTATCATAAAAAATATCGGTTTCTGGTCTATTGGCCTCCTCTAAGCTGTCAGATGTAATGGTTATTGTAACCTGTTTTGCTTGCAATAGTAATTTTCTTATCAACGCATATTCTTGCTCGGTAAAGCCACTAAATTCATCTAAATAGATAGTAGCCCCTTTATATGCTTCCCATTTTTCTATATTTTCTTCTAATTTCGTTAAAATATCATTTTCATCAATATATTTATCTTCTATTTGTTTTTGATATTGGCTATAGATAAGTGCCATATCTTCTAATTTTTTAGCAAGGTATGGGTCTTCTATTTGCTCTAATATTTCTTTTATTTTTTCTGGTTTAATCTGATGTTTCTTAAATTCTGTTATCGCAGTCTTAATGGTCTCTAAATTCTCATCCGATTTTCCTAAAAAAGTAAATTTCTTTTTCTTTTGTCCTAATAAGTAGTATACCAACATCGATTTTCCAATATCGGATAATGTAGTTTGGTTTCTTCCTCCAACCTCTTGCATCACACGATATGCCATACGCTGAAAGGTGATTACCTCCGCAGAAAGGACAGCAGTAGTATTTGCCGCTTCTAACAGCTTCTTTTCTGCTGTATACGAAAACTGTTCTGGGGTAATCATATATATCTTTTCCCCTTCTTGTATTCTTTTTGCTATTTCTTGAAAGCAGAAATAACTTTTTCCGCTTCCTGCTCTTCCATAAACTAATCGTAAACTCATTTCATTTCACCTGCTATTATTTTATCATAAAACCAGATAAAGAGGTAGATTGAAAAGGAAAAAGATAGAAAACATTCGTTTATCTTCTTCCTTTCAAGAAACAAAAAGACTTGCAATTGCAAGTCTCTTTGTTTCAAGTTATACTTTGTGAATTTGTAAGAAAAAGATTTTTCCATCCCTGCTTCTATGGTTATGAATTTGTTCGTCTTTTTCTATCATCTGGAGTATAGATTCTACACATCCGATTCGGTAAACACCCCTTTTAAATAGTTCAAACCCTTCTTCAATTTCTTTTTCGACCTGGCTATTTTGATAACAAATAGCTTGAAGAAATTCTCGTCTTTCCTTCTCTTCTTGGCCTTTCTCAAAAGAAAACATACAATCCCATTGATTCAATTTCTCTAATATTCTTTTTATTTTTCGTTTATAGAAAAAATGAATCCTTCCTTTTATTTTCTTTTCTTTTATTAGAGTATGTTTTGGAGTTGTTTGCCGTGCTTCTTCTATTGTCATGTTCTATAGGCTCCTTTCCTTGAAACTTTCCTAACTTCTCCATATTTTGGTATTTTAGCACCAATTAATAGAAAAATCAATACTTTTTCTATTTTTTCTATTTAAAAGGACTTTTTTAAGCTGTTTTATCTTGTTCTCTTCTCCAATAAAATAAATATTGTTGTGCAATTCCTGCTAGATTTCCATATTTCTGTATTGCTAGTTTTTCGATTTCTTCCTTTTTTATTTTACTTTCTTCTGGGTCTTGGATGTATAGGTCATTCATCACTCTTCTTACCCAAACATCAATTGGAAATACTTCTAATCTCTTTAACGAAGAAAATAGTAAAATACAATCTGCAACCTTTGGGCCCACTCCAGGAAATGTCAATAAAATTTCTCTTACTTCGTTTGTCTGCATCTTTTGTAATTTTTCTAAATCCACTTTTCCCTCTACTACTAGCCTTGTCATCTCATATACTCTTTTATCACGAAATCCTAAGCCTAATACTCTTAAATCTTCTATCGTTGCCTTTGCTAGTTGTTCTGGTGTTGGGAATGTATAATATGACTTTCCTTTGAATTCAATTATTTCTCCATACGCTTTTGATATCCTTTCAATAATCCCTTTAATTCTTGGAATATTATTATTGGCAGAAATAATAAAAGAAATAATCGTCTCCCATAAGTCTTGATTTAATAATCGCATTCCTTTTCCATAAGAAATACTCTCTTGTATATAATTATCCACTTTTTCTAATTGTTTTTTTATTTGTGTATAATCTCTATTCAAATCAAAATATTGGGTACAAATCGTCTGAATATCTCCTTGTAAATAACCTTCAAAGTAGATAGCATCTTCTGTTTGTTTTACCTCTAATACATTCCCTTGAAAAATTCCAATATATCTTTTATCTTCTATTTGATTCCATCGAAAACATTGTCCACACTCAAATATATCTCTTACTTGAAAGGACTCTATGTCTTCTAATTTCCATTTTTGCTTTTCCATTTTCTACCCTCTTTTAAGCTTAATCTTGTTTATTTTTTTCTTTTCTGTCTATATTTATATTATATCGTATTTAAGTTTAAGATAAAAGTATTTTATCTTTCTTTCTATTTATCTTTCTTCTTATTTATAAACTAAACCAGTAAATACTAGTTATACACTTTGATTGTTATAACTATTGCTATTTTACATAATTCGTAGTATAATAAAAATAGGAGTTCCAATTATTGGAAAACGTGGAGGTAAGATAATGGATAAAAAAGAAAAATTGGAGTTTGCAAACCCTAAAGTAGAAGAATCCATTGATGAAAAAAGAAAATCTTTATTGTTAAGAAGTACTACTTATCTAGATAAAAATGCTTTGCAATACCAAAATGGAATTTTAGCTCTTTTAGATGAAGATGGAACAATAAAATATTTAAGAAAAGAGCCAACTGCTGTATTTAATAGACGTTTTCTAAAGTCTATTCTAATGCCTGGCTATCATTATGACCTCCAAACGAAAAAAGATTCCCCTTTATATTCTCTTGCCTTTTTAGATTTTGACCATGTAAATGAATTAAATAATGATGCAAAAACTAATTATTATAACCCAGAAACCCCACATGCACATCTCTATCTTGTTGATATAGCTATGGCTAAAGCAATTGATGCCATAAAAGAAAAATTGCCAAGAGGTTCTATTATTTCTAGGCTTTCTGGAGATGAATTTATTATTATAGCAGATAACTTATCTCAAAAAGAATTAGGTAATTTTCTAGAAAGTGCCTCATCTTCTCTAAAAAATGACCCTTATTCTTATGCGAGACGTCTAACCTATACTTATGCTGTTAAAGATTCTCTTCATGCCTCTTCTTCAAAAGAACTATATCTAGATGTAATGAAAGAAGTAGAAGAATTAAAATTAAAACATAAAGATATATTAAATCCCCAGATAGATGCAAAAGATAACTTTCTTGCCTTTTGTCAAAAGCAATTTCGAGATCTTTTCTTAGACTATAAATTTAATGCTAGAAATTGTGAACTTACTTCCTTTATGGAGAATTGTTTATATGAAATTCGAGATAAGTTAGCCCCCGAAAAACTAAAGGAGCCTACACTTATGCAACAAGAAACTTCTTTAAAAAGGAAAGAAGTAGAATATGAGTTAGAAAATACTATCTTTACTCCTAAAGAAGCAAAAGATATTCTTCAATTTGTATTAAAAAATGTAGATTCTATTGCCTATTCGAAAAATAGCATTGTTCATGAATCTGATAAGCTTGCAAAAGCATTACAGACACATTCTACAACAGGTTTATTTACAAAAGAATTTCTATTTTCTATTTTATTACCAGTTTTGAATCAATATTTAAACGAAGGAAAGAATTTTCGCCTTTTAAAATATGATATTTATGGTTTAAAACCAAACAATACCGCTTATGGACATGTTCAAACAGACTATAAATTAGATAATATTAAATTACAAATAAAAGAGGAATTAGAAAACACATTATCTATTTCTTTTTCAACAGATACTCAGAATTTTTCTAAAAATAATAATTATATTATTGATGCAGATGCAGGAAATGTTTATGTTATTATTGGTGATGATACTATAGAAAATAGAGATATTGCGAAACATTATCGTAATATTACAAGAATAGAAGATGATTTTCTAGGAGTAACAGCTGCTCTTCTTGACTCCAAAATTTTACAAAAGGATATATCTTTTCATTCTGCAAATATGTCTCCTTTTGAATACATGATTCAGAAATTAAATATTAGTAACAGTATACAAAAAGGTAATAAACCTCCTATCCAAATATCAGGTTTTCAAAAACTTTTTAATCGTAAATTAGATACTATTATATCTTTTTATCAAAAGAATCAAGAACACTTCTCTAGCATATCGCCATCTCGTGTACCTATGTTATGTGCTTCTTCCTTTTCAAAAGCATACACAATATGTAAACAAGAAAGAGATTCTTTATGCAATTCTGATAAGAATAGACCTGTAAATCCTATAATTCTAAATCAAAACACGGAAGAAATTCGTTAACAGTTTTGTTTTTCGAATTTCTTCTTTATTCTGTTTTAAAGCCTTTCCCAAAAACTTCTCTTGAATTTGCAATAATGATAAAAGCATTAGAATCTATCTCTTTTGCTAATTCTTTAATTCGAATTACATCACCCCTTGATGCCGCACAAAGAAGTATTGTGGTTTCTTTTTGTGTATACATTCTCTTTCCATATAGTCCTGTTGTACCTCTTGGTATTTTTTGTCCAATTTGTTCTGCAATCTTTTCTGTTTTGTCTGATATAATAAAGATAAGCTTTGTAAAATAAATTCCTTCAAATATGATATCAATAATTTTTCCCATAATATAAATTGTAATTGCAGAATAAAGTCCTATTTCAATTTGTCTAAAAAATATTACATTTAACAGTACAATAATCGTATCCATAATGATAATAACACTACTCGGCCTATAGATAGGGTTATATTCTTTTACTAGATAGGTAACTAAATCCGTCCCCCCTGTTGATGCCTTTACTTTTAAGACCAAGGCTGTTCCGAATCCCCATGAAAATTCCCCCATAAATACATCCAAGCAATGGGTCCATGGTAAGAGGTACTATTTTATCAAAAAGGTCAATAAAAGTGGATAGTAATATTGTTCCTATTAATGTTTTATAGAACACTTCTTTGCCTACTTTTAAATAGGACCATACAACAAGTGGTATATTTAATATTAAAATTGTTATTCCCATTGGGACATGAAATAAGTAGTATACAATAGTTGAAATTCCAGCAAATCCTCCAGAAGATAATTGATTTGGTAGTAAAAAACAAGAGGTACCAAATCCCATGAAAGCTGTTCCTAGTAGGATATATATAATTTCTATACTGTATCTCTTTATTTTTCCTCTTTTCGTCTTCAATACTATCACCTTATTGCTAGTATTTCCCAAGGTATATTTTTCTATGCAAAAGGAAAAAAGAGAAAATTTCTTCTCTCCTCTTTTATTGCTATAATTTTATTTTTTTCTTTTTTGCTTTTTTTATGTTTTCCTCATCATCTAAAAAGTCTTGATATGTCTTTAAGATTTGCATTTCAAATCTTCCCGGCTTTATTTCTTCTTTTTGTATTACTTTCATGTCAACATCATATAAGTCTTTTAAATTCTGTAGGTTTTCTTTTTTATGACCTACAACCATATTTACATCATTCGGATTTATTGTAATTTGAACTTCTTTTACTTTTACGTTATACTTTTTTATTCTATCTAAAATCTTATCATACCATATAGCATCTTCTACTAGCTGTCTAAACGCTGGATGATAAGGCCCTGCTACTACAGAACTATTCTCTTCTTCTGGTTTGGTAATTTCATCTGTATTTTGTAATGCCATTCGAATGACTTCAATATGTTTTGTTTTAAAGAATTGTGATAATTCTTTACATCTTTCTACTGCTTGCATAACCGATAATGGCTCATATTCCCCTTCTTTATATTCCTTTTCTAGATCCGTTCCTTTTATAACTAAAACAGGATAAATACGTACCATTTTTGGTTTTAATTTAGCTAAATCTTTTGCTGTTTTTAGTTCATCTAATTTCGTACTATCAGGTAGTCCCACCATCATTTGATGTCCTAAAGTAAATCCATTCCATCTAATTAATTTGGATGCTTTTTTTACGTCTTCAAAAGTATGCCCTCTTCTACATCTTTTTAAAATATAATTATTAGAAGTTTGTACTCCTAATTCAATTGTCTTAACTTTATACTGTTTTAGCATTTTTAAAATTTCTTTATTTATGGCATCTGGTCTTGTTGAAATACGAATACTCTCTACTTTTCCATTCTTTATATATTCATATGCAACTTTTAGCAATTCTTCTTGCTTTTGTTTTGCAATAGCTGTAAAACTTCCTCCAAAGAAAGCTATCTCCGGTTTTATCGGCTCTTTTAGATTTTCTAAATATGCATCTATTGTATTTCTTACTTCTTCTGGTGTTATCATTTGTTTTTTACCACTAATTTTCTTTTGGTCACAAAAAATACAATTTAGCGGACATCCTAAGTTTGATACAAAGATAGGAATAATATATTGTTTTTTCATTTTTTCACCTCTTACATCTTTTGGTAGTGTCAACTAAATTTGTTTTTTATTAAGTCAAACTACCTTTACTTCTAGGGCTTCACAACTTTTTTCGTTAAAAAAAGTAATGACCCCCCTTTTTTCTGATATAATTGATTCGCCACAAATCCAAATCCAGAAAGGTTGGTCATTATGGAATCTATTATACCTCTATTACTAGCACATATTCAAGTGCTTAATAATCAAATTAAATATTTATTACTTTTTATAGCTAAAAATATACCTCTTAAATCTAAACAACACTATGACTGCTATAGCCCTAAATACAATAAGTTGAAGGTTGATAAACTTCCTATTTTAAATACTCCTATTAAAAAGAAAAACTTTAAAATTCTTTTAAATGAGTATCTTATTTCTAATGGAAAAGTTCTTAAACCTGTTAAGCATCATTCTAACTGTACTATTCCTTCAAGTATTATTTGCCCTTGTTGTGATGCTCCTTCTGATTATATTTATGATAATACTGGTGGGCGTGGTCAATTCCTTTGTAAAGTTTGTAATACTCGTTTTAATCAAAATAACTATGCTTCCTTACATTTCGATTTTGCTTGCCCTTATTGTGGTAAACCTCTTTCTACTAAAAAGGAACGTAAGCATTTTATTATTCATCGTTGCCGTAATCCTAAATGTTCTTTTTATTTGAATAACTTGAATTCTTTATCTAAACAAGATTTAGAAGAATACAAATCTAATCCTGAAAATTTTAAACTTCATTACATCTACCGTGAATTTAAAATCGACTTCTTTAAAGTTGATTTACATTCTTTACCTAAAAATGCCTCTAGCCTCGCTTTTCGTAAATTTTCTCCTCATATTATGGGCCTTTGCCTTACATACTTAGTTAATTGTGGTATGTCTACTCGTGCTACTTCTCGTGTTATGCGTGAAGTTCACGGTGTTAAAATTTCTCATACTCAAATTGCCAGTTATGCTACTACTGCTAGCTATTGTATTAAACCTTTTGTGGATTCTTTTGACTACAAACCTACTAACTATTTAGCTGCTGACGAAACTTATACCAAAGTTAAGGGCTCTAAGCGTTATGTCTGGTTTATTATGGATGCTATCAAAAAATCTATTTTGGGTTATCGTTCTTCTGACTCTCGTGATGTTACTCCTTGTATTTTGGCTATGCGTATGGCTTTTGAAAAATTTAAAACCTTTCCTAGCAAGGCTTTAAAATTTGTTGCTGATGGTTTTCCTGCTTATCTTCTTGCTAGACAACAATTTGCTCTTAATGGTAAAGATTTTGATGTTACTCAAGTTATTGGATTGACTAATGATGATGCAGTTTCTACGGAATATCGTTGGCTTAAACAAATTATCGAAAGACTTAATCGTACTTTTAAGTTTTCTTACAAAGTTACAAATCGGTTATGGCTCTGACGATGGTGCTTCTACCCATTTAGTTTTATTTGTTGCATATTACAATTTTTTAAGACCGCATCCCTATACCTATTGGAAACCTCTAAACGAAGTGAAGGAACTTGAAAAAGTTGAACTCATGCCTGCTAAGTGGCAAATCCTAATTGAACTTTCACAACAGCTAATATTACAGCAACAAAAAAATTAAGTTTTTACAACTTCATACTTTACCTTACTTCGGCTTAACTGACTTAAAACGTATTGGTAAATGTTTTGTCAAATGCATTTACTGCTTTGCAAGTGTCCACTTGACAAAACATTTATCAATATCGTTAAAATTTTTTAGCCTGAAGTATTATTTAGTATGCTTTTTTTGTATATTTTTAACTTTTCAATGTGCTTTTTTACATCTTCTAGATAGTTTTTTCATAGTTTATTTTTTCATAGATTACTTTACACTATCCATCTTTTCTAATGCTTTTCTTGCGGCTTCCATTTCTGCTTGCTTTTTTGTTTTTCCTTCTCCGACATTTAGTCTTTTACCATTACATGTCACTTCTGCAGTAAATGTCTTGTCATGGTCCGGCCCTTTTTCCTCTAAAATATTATATCTAATATTAACTTCTCCATTTTGTTGCAACTTTTCCTGCAATACTGTTTTATAGTCTTTCATTCCTACATGTTTTGCTGCAATTGCTATCTCTTTTGTTAAATTATCCAAAATAAACTTCTTTGCACTCTTTAAACCAGCGTCTAAATATATAGCAGCAATAACAGCCTCTACAGCATCTGCTAAAATAGCTGGTCTCTGATTTCCATTATTTGCAATTTCACTTTTGCCTAGAAATAAGAAATCACTAAAATTATGCTGTTTTGCTATTTTATATAAACTTTGCTCACATACGACTGAAGCTCTAACTTTAGTCATTTCTCCTTCTCTTAATTTAGGGTAATTTCGATATAGATAATCACTACTAACAAATTCTAAAATACTATCCCCTAAATATTCTAATTTTTCATTACTTTCTATCTTATGTTCATATGCATAAGATGTATGGGTAAGTGCATTTCTCACTAGTTCTTTTTTCTTAAAAGTATAGCCAATGTTCTTTTCAAAATCTTCTATTTCCAAAACTTTCCTTCCTCCTTTCTTGTCTATTATATCGCAAAGCCCTTAAATAATCAATTATACTAACTGAATAATAAAAAATAAATAAGGTACTGGAGAGTCCAATACCTCATCTATTTAAACATTTTCTTTAATGTAGTCTACTACATCTCCTACTGTAACAACTTTTTCTGCATCGCTATCTGGAATTTCTAGGTCAAATTCTTCTTCTAGAGCCATAATTAATTCTACGATATCTAGTGAATCTGCTCCTAAATCATCGATAAAAGATGCTTCCGTTGTTACGGCTGCTTCTGCAACACCTAGTTGTTCTACGATAATATCTTTTACTTTTTCAAAAACTTCCTCTGAACTCATGACAAGTTCACCTCCTCCCAACGTCTATGCAATTTTATTTATTTTTCTTTATAATGATTACCTAAACAATAATATATCTCTATGCTATTGTCAAGTAAATTTAATAACTATTTTTATTCCTTTTATGGTAATGTTACTTTATCTATTTTTTTAAATTCTTCTATCATACTGTCTACTGCTTTGCTTTTTACAAAGGCTTCTGCTTGTTTAATGGTGAAGTGGAATAATTTTTCATCACTACTTCCATGTGCTTTGATTACTGGTTTCTTTACTCCTAAAAATAGTGCTCCACCATATTCTTTGTAGTCCATTGCTTTTGAAAATCTCTTGATAGCTGGTAATGCTGGTATAGATGCAAGAGTTGATAAAAAGTTCTTCTTTAAATTTTCTGTTAAGGACCTTTTTATCATTTTTCCCATACCTTCTACTGTTTTTAAGAATACATTTCCAGTAAATCCATCACAAACAATGGCATCTATTTTTCCTCCAAATACATCTCTTCCTTCTACGTTTCCTACGAAGTTTACTCCATATTCTTCTGCATGTTCGGATAGTAATTGGTAGCTTTCCTTTATTAATTCATTGCCTTTTGTTGGTTCTGTTCCAATATTCAAAAGTCCGATTGCTGGCTTTTCTATATGATATGTATTTCTTAAATAAATGGTAGCCATTTGTGCAAATTGTATTAAATTAAGTGGTTTACAATTTGTATTTGCCCCTGCATCAATTAGCATAAAGCGCTTATGGTATGCTGGAAGCATTGGTGCAATGGCTGGTCTATCAATTCCTTTTATTCTACCTACTAATAGAGTAGCACCTGTTAAAAGGGCTCCTGAATTTCCAGCTGAGATAAATACATCTCCCTTTCCTTCTTTTAATAGGCGAAATCCTACTACCATAGAAGAATCTTTTTTATGTTTAATCGCTTGGGTTGGAATATCTTCCATTACAATCTCTTCTGTTGCATTATATATTTTTAATCTTGGAGATATGTCTTCTGCTTTTTCTTTTCCATAAAATTCTTTTATCTTTTGTAGAATTACCTCTTCTTTTCCTATTAAAAGAACCTCTGCTTCAATTTCGTTAATTGCTTTGACAGCACCCTTTATTGCTTCGTCTGGTGCATTATCTCCACCCATCGCGTCTAATAGTATTACCATTTATCTGCCCCCATTCAGTTCTTATTTATTGTTAATTTTTATTTTTACTTTCCCTATTTTATTATTTCTTTTCTAAAAAAGCAATACTTCTTGACCAAGTCGTCTATATTTTCATGATAAAGTAGTTCTATGTAGCTTTTTCCTATCTTTTTTATTTAAATATTTTTACTTTATTATATTATTTTGCCCTGTTTTGCCACTCAAAAAAGAGTTTAGATAAATTCTAAACTCTTTTTTATTCTGTTATTTCTAATATTATTCGATAATGTCAGCAACAACACCTGAACCAACTGTTCTACCACCTTCACGGATAGCAAATCTTAGTCCTTTTTCAATAGCGATTGGTGTAATAAGTTCGATTGTCATATCTACGTTATCTCCTGGCATAACCATTTCTGTTCCAGCTGGTAATTCAATAACACCTGTAACGTCTGTTGTTCTGAAGTAGAATTGTGGTCTATATCCATTAAAGAATGGTGTATGACGTCCACCTTCTTCTTTAGTTAGAACGTATACTTGTGATGTGAATTTTGTATGTGGATGAATTGTTCCTGGCTTTGCAAGTACTTGACCTCTTTCGATATCAGTTCTTTGAATTCCTCTTAGAAGAACACCAATGTTATCTCCAGCTTCTGCTTGGTCTAATAGCTTTCTGAACATTTCAACACCTGTAACAACAGTTTTTGCTCTTTCTGTTGTAAGACCGATGATTTCAACTTCGTCTTGAAGTTTAACTGTTCCTCTTTCTACTCTACCTGTAGCAACTGTTCCTCTACCTGTGATAGAGAATACGTCTTCTACTGGCATTAAGAATGGTTGGTCAACTGGTCTTTCTGGAGTTGGAATATAGCTGTCAATTGCATCTAATAATTCTTTCATTGGAGCATATACAGGATCGTTAGGGTCTTTAGATGTGCTCTCTAATACTTTTAATGAAGAACCTTTGATAATTGGAATCTCGTCTCCTGGGAAATCATAGCTTGATAATAAGTCTCTAACTTCCATTTCAACTAATTCTAATAATTCTGGGTCATCAACCATATCACATTTGTTTAGGTAAACAACGATGTATTTTACACCAACTTGTCTAGCTAAAAGAATGTGTTCTCTTGTTTGTGGCATAGGACCATCAGCTGCGGAAACTACTAATACAGCACCATCCATTTGAGCAGCACCAGTAATCATGTTCTTTACGTAATCTGCGTGTCCTGGGCAGTCTACGTGTGCATAGTGTCTCTTTTCTGTTTCATATTCAACGTGAGCTGTGTTAATTGTGATTCCTCTTGCTTTTTCTTCTGGAGCACCGTCGATTTGATCGTATGCTTCATATTGTGCTTGTCCTAATAAACTTAAGTATTTTGTAATAGCTGCAGTTGTAGTTGTTTTACCATGGTCAACGTGTCCGATTGTACCAATGTTAACGTGTGGTTTTGTTCTTTCAAATTTTGCTTTAGCCATTTAAATTTTCCTCCTTTAATTTTGAGATTTTGTTATCTCTATATTTATTTTTAAATTTAATAACGAGTTAATACATTTTGCAAATGTATTTTACAACATTTTCCTAGAAAATGCAAGTTTAATTATTCTGATTTTTTAGCACGTGTTGCAACAATTTCATCTAATATTGATTTTGGAACTTCTTCATAGTGTGATGGCTCCATTGCATAAGTTCCTCTACCTTGTGTCTTAGAACGTAAGTCTGTTGCATAACCAAACATTTCAGAAAGTGGAATAAATCCTCTAATGATTTGGTTTCCTCCTCTTGCTTCCATTCCTTCCATTTTTCCACGTCTTGAGTTAATGTCTCCAATAACATCTCCCATGTATTCTTCTGGAACAGTTACTTCTACTTTCATGATTGGTTCTAGAATAACAGATTTTGCTTTCTTACATCCTTCTTTGAAAGCCATAGAGGCAGCAATCTTGAAGGCCATTTCTGAAGAGTCAACTTCGTGGTAAGAACCGTCTACTAAAGTAGCTTTAAAGTCAATAACTGGGTAACCAGCTAAAACTCCGCTTTCAGCAGCTTCTCTAATACCAGCTTCGATTGGTTTGATGTATTCTTTTGGAACAACTCCACCAACGATTTTGCTCTCAAATTTGATTCCTGAACCTGGCTCTAATGGTTCCATTTCTAACCATACATGACCGTATTGTCCTTTACCACCAGATTGACGAATGAATTTACCTTCTACCTTAACGGCGTTACGAATGGTTTCTTTGTAAGAAACTTGTGGTTTACCTACACTACATTCTACTTTAAATTCTCTCTTTAATCTGTCTACGATGATATCTAAGTGAAGCTCACCCATACCAGCGATAATAGTTTGACCTGTTTCATGGTCTGTATAAGTTTTAAATGTAGGGTCTTCCTCTGCTAATTTTGCAAGTGCGATACCCATTTTTTCACTATTTGCTTTATCTTTTGGCTCAATAGCAATGTCAATAACTGGCTCTGGGAATTCCATTGATTCTAGTACTACTGGATGTTGTGGATCACACAAAGTGTCTCCTGTTGTAACATCTTTTAGTCCTACTGCAGCTACGATATCTCCAGCATAGATTTTATCAATATCTTGTCTGTGGTTTGCATGCATTAATAGAATTCTTCCGATTCTTTCTTTTTTATCTTTATTTGCATTTAATACTGTAGAGCCAGACTCTAATGTTCCTGAATATACTCTCATGAAGCAAAGTTTTCCAACAAATGGGTCTGTTGCAATTTTAAATGCTAATGCGGCAAATGGTTCTTTGTCGTCTGTTTTTCTTTCTGTTTCTTCACCATCTAAAGTAACACCCTTGATGTCTGGAATGTCTATTGGTGATGGCATAAAGTCAACAATTGCATTTAATAATTCTTGAACACCTTTGTTTTTATAAGAAGAACCGCAAGTAACTGGTACTACTTTATTTGCTATGGTACCAATTCTAAGGCCTTTCTTAATCTCTTCCTCTGTTAGTTCTTCTCCTTCTAAGTATTTCATCATTAATTCGTCATCTTGTTCTGCAGCAGCTTCAACCATTTGGCTTCTAAATTGTTCTGCTTTTTCTTTTAAGTCTTCTGGAATTTCACCTTCTTCAATTACTTTTCCTAAATCATCTTTGTGAACAAATGCTCTCATTTTGATTAAATCTACGATTCCTTTGAAGTCTCCTTCTGCTCCAATTGGTAATTGGATAGGAATAGCATTTGCACCTAATCTTTCTCTCATTTGGTTAACGCATGAATAGAAATCAGCACCTGTGATATCCATTTTATTTACATACGCCATTCTTGGTACGCCGTATTTATCCGCTTGTCTCCATACTGTTTCGGATTGTGGTTGAACTCCACCTTTTGCACAAAATACAGTTACAGAACCATCAAGTACTCTTAAAGAACGTTCAACCTCAACAGTAAAGTCAACGTGACCAGGGGTATCAATAATGTTAATTCTATGGTTTAACCAGTGACATGTTGTAGCAGCAGAAGTAATGGTAATACCTCTTTCTTGCTCTTGTGCCATCCAGTCCATTGTTGCTGCACCTTCATGAGTTTCTCCTATCTTATGAACTCTACCTGTGTAGAACAGAATTCTCTCTGTGGTGGTTGTTTTACCAGCATCAATGTGAGCCATAATTCCTATATTTCTTGTTCTCTCTAACGGGAACTCTCTTCCTGCCATTTTTCTTTGTTCCTCCTTTCATTTTTCGTTGCTTTCTATGCAACGAGTTTCTTTATTTTACCATTTGTAATGTGCAAACGCTTTATTTGCTTCTGCCATTTTATGTGTATCTTCTTTTTTCTTAAATGCTCCACCGTTTCCATTTGTAGCATCAATAATTTCTCCGGCTAATTTCTCAGCCATTGTTTTTTCATGTCTATTTCTAGCATAAGTTACAAGCCATCTTAACCCTAAAGTCTGTCTTCTTTCTGGTCGAATCTCTAATGGAACTTGGTATGTTGCTCCACCAACTCTTCTAGCTTTTACTTCTAGAACTGGCATGATATTATTAAGTGCTGCTTCAAATACTTCTAGTGGATCTTTTTGCTCTTTTTCTTTTATGATATCAAATGCATCATATACGATTTTTTGAGCAACTGATTTTTTACCATCTAGCATAATGTTATTTACTAATTTTGTTACGATTTTGCTATTGTATATTGGATCTGGTAATACATCTCTTTTTGCTATATATCCTTTTCTTGGCACTATTCTTCCCTCCTTAAATTATTTAAATTATTAATGCTTCATAAAAGCATTTCGGTACTCTGAAAAGTTTTACTTTTGTTTACTTTTCCGCATAGTGCTTTATAATCTATCTAAATTTAAGTACCTTAAGTTTAGTAAGAGTACAAGCACTAACTTTATTTGCTAAATTCCTATCTCAAAAAAATTGAATAAATTAGGTATATTGTGCAATTTTGATATTGGTTTCAAGCTGAAGGCGTACGAGTGTACGTTGAAGTTTGAAAGCAATAGCGAAATTGTGCAAGATGCCTGATTTAGTCGATTTTTTATTTTTTAGGTTTTTTAGCTCCATATTTAGAACGAGCTTGCATTCTATCTTTAACACCAGCTGTATCTAATGTTCCTCTTATGATATGGTATCTAACTCCTGGAAGGTCTTTTACCCTACCACCTCTTATTAATACAACACTGTGTTCTTGTAGGTTATGTCCTATACCTGGGATATAAGATGTTACTTCATAACCATTTGAAAGTCTAACTCTGGCAACTTTTCTTAAAGCTGAGTTTGGCTTTTTAGGTGTAACTGTTTTAACAACTGTACATACTCCTCTTTTTTGTGGAGCTCTGTTGTTTGTTAATCTCTTATTTTTTGAGTTCCATCCATGTTGTAAAGCTGGAGATTTTGATTTTGTTACTCCTGTTTGTCTTCCTTTTCTTACTAATTGATTAATTGTTGGCACTTAAATTTCACCTCCTGTTTTTATTTTAAAATTAATATATTGTTACAGAGTTACACATTTCATGTATCCTATCGTAACATTATATATTTTAGCATCTTTTGGTAAATAAGTCAATAAAAACCATAGAACTTTTTTAATTCTATGGTTTTTATATTTTTCTTATCTTTCTTTGCTTTCTTGCTCTTGCATTATTTCTTTAACACTATTAGCTAATTCTCTTTCACTTTCTTTTTGTGCCATAGCTGCTCTAGCCTTTTCTTCTATTTTAGAATCTTTATTAGGTATTTTTTGTACAAAATCTCTACCTTTACTTTTTACTGTTTGATATTTTTCTTGAGAGAACTCTTTTATTTTAGCTGTTTTATCCTTTGCAGTTTCTTTAGCTGTCTCTGCTAGTGCCTTTGTCTTTTCTTTTGCTATTATTGCACTATTTTTATCAAACAATTTTCCACATACATATGCTCCTGCTTTTTCTTCTGCTTTCACAAATCTATTCAACTTGATTTTTGAAAGCATATTTGTATTTAATAAATTATGTACTAAATCAAATGGTAAATTTTTCTTTTCAGATATACTATTTATATATTCTTTTAACTGATCTGTATTATGTTCTAGTACTGCTACTACTTCAGGGTTTATTTTTCTTTTTAAAAGAGCTCCTTTTATTCTTCCTCCTGCAATTTCTTTACACATATCAGAAATTCCAAGTCTTTTGAATTTTTCTTTTTTCTCTTCTAATGCTTGCTGTATAGGAATAGTATGTTCTTGTTCATCTCCATCAATATAATAATTAATATTTCCTTCTTTTTCTAATATCTCAATATATTTAACTTTTTCTTCTTTTTCTTCTTTCTCTTGACTATTTAAACTTCTTGTTGTTGCTGGTTTTTCACTAGACATTTGCTCTATTTTTCTAGCCTCTGTTATATTTCTACTATCATTTTGCATTTGTTTATAAACATCGTTTATAGCATTTTCAATTTCAAATGTATTTTTAGGTTGTTGCTTCTGTTTATTTATACTTACTTTATCTACATATGGTCCCGCTTCTAAATGAATATTTCCATAGTTTCTATTTTGTTCTTCTGTTTCTTTTTGTATCTCTTTAATAATTTCTTCTGTTGATTTTGTTTGATTTTGAGTATCTTTTTCTTGTTTATATTCAGTTTTTGTTTCTTTTTCTTGTTTCTCTTCAATTTTCGTTTCTTTTTGTTCTTTGTTTTCAGTCTTAGTTTCTTTTTCTTCTTTAATTTGAGCTTTAACATTATATTTACTCATCATTTTATCAACATCTGATTTCAAAGTTTTTAATTCTTTTTCCTGTTTTACTATTCCCAACAACTTGCTATTCAATTCTCTGTTAATCTTTTCCAAGTCTTTTTCATATTCTAATAAAACTGGTGTTTTGGTGAATTTACCTTCTGAAAAAGAATATTTTCCTTGTTCTTCTTTTATTGCCTCTTCACATTCTTTTTTATTTATAGTTAATTTTTTTACTATCTTCTTTTCCTCAGAAATTTCTTTCTCTTTTTTCTGTTTATCCTTAAGAATCTCTCTGTCTTTCACTATGTTATCTAGTTCTTTTTCAATTTTTGTTAAATCTTTCTCACATTCACTCTGTTCAGTTGTCTTTTCAAACTTTCCTTCGTTAAGTTCCATCTTGTGTTTGTTTATTTCTTCTTCAATAACTTTTTGTAATTCTTCTTTATTTTTATTTAAACTTTTTTCATTTTTATCCATTATCTCAAGTAACTTTTCTTCCATAATTACCCCTTTCAGAATATTTACCTATTCCCATAAAATATACCTATTTATAATTATAGCAAAATTTTTCCATCGTTTCAACGGTTTTATGTAAATTTATGTGTTTTTTAATAAAACTGTCATATTTTCGTAATATTTGTAATATTTAGTACTTCTATACTTCTCTTCGCTATTTTCATATATCTTTCTTTTTTATCCTTTATTTTCTTTCCTTCTAATTCAGGTAAAATTCCAAAATTAGCATTCATTGGTTGAAATTTTGAATTTTCTGTTGAAATATATTTAGCTAAAGCTCCTATTACATTAAACTCTGAAAAAGTAATTTTATGATTTTCGTGATTTTCAATACCTTTTTTATAGTCTTCTACTGCATTTATTGCTGCTACCATTCCTGAAGATATTGATTCTACATATCCTTCCACTCCTGTTATTTGTCCTGCAAAATATATTAAACTATTAGATTTTAAGTTATATGTTTCATCTAATAATTTAGTAGAATTTATATATGTATTCCTATGCATTACTCCATATTTTATAAACTCTGCATTTTCTAGGCCTGGTATCATTGAAAACACTCTTTTTTGTTCTCCAAATTTTAAATTTGTTTGAAATCCAACTAAATTATATAAACTTGCTTGTTTGTCGTCTTGCCTTAATTGTACTATTGCATAAGGCCTTTTCCCTGTTCTTGGATCATCAAATCCTACCGGTTTTAATGGTCCAAATCTTAAAGTGTCAATTCCCCTATTAGCCATTATTTCGACAGGCATACATCCTTCAAATATTTCTTTCTTTTCAAATTCATGTAAATTTACTACTTCTGCTTTTACTAATTCACTTACAAAATTTTCATACTCTTCCTTGTTCATTGGAAGATTTATATAACTTTGTTCTTCTGCTTCTTGTTCTGCCAATCTATTTTTCCATTCTTCAATAGTTTCTTCTTTTTTCTTTTCTTGGCTATATCTATCCCCATAAAATGCTATATCAAAATTGATACTGTCTTTTGATACTATTGGTGCTGCTGCATCATAGAAATATAATTTATCTTGTCCTGTTATTTTTTGAATTTGTTCTGCTAATTTCTCTGATGTTAATGGACCAGTTGCTATTATTACTATTCCATCTTCTACAAATTTTGAAACATCAACAACTTCTTCATTTATAATTTCTATTAACTCATTGTTACTTATTTCTTCTGTTACTCTTTTTGAAAAAATATCTCTATCTACTGCTAACGCTTGTCCTGCTGGCACTGCTGTTTCATCTGCTATTTTTATCAATAAAGAATCTAATCTTCTCAATTCTTCTTTTAAAAGTCCACAAGCATTTGTTAATAAATTTGATTTAAATGAATTACTACATACAATTTCAGCTAAGTCTTTATTGCTATGTGCTGGTGAAAATTTTATAGGTTTCATTTCATATAATTTTACTTTTATTCCTCTTTTTGCAATTTGATATGCTGCTTCTGTTCCAGCTAATCCTCCTCCAATAACAGTTATATAATCTTTCATCTTTCTTTTTCCTCTTCTTCTTTTTTATATTCTTCCCAACTTTGAAAATCTTTGCTTCTTTCTGCCTCTTCTTTCATTTTCAAAATTCTTTTATTTTTAGAATTTTCTCTTCTATAATAATCTAGTTCCTCTTCGTCATACATTTCTTGTATTTCTGATTTAGCTCTAGCAATTTTTACATCTACTTCATCTATATGATATTCTTCACTATATTGTTGCTTAAATTTTAGATATTTTATATTTTCTTCTAGCTTATTTATTTCAGGTTTTACTTCTATTTCTTCTATCTCCAATTTTGAAATTTTATAATAAACTTCTAACATTTCTTCTAATATTGTTATTTGAGCTTTATAATCTCTTCCATTTTGATTTGAATATTTTTCTTTTAGTTTCCTTATAATGCCATTATATTCATCTAGTTGTTTTTTCTTAGCTATATTTAAAGCAAATTCTTCAACTTCATCTCTTCGTCTCTCAAATTTCTCTGCCCAATTTTCTCTCTTATTCATAACTCTTCACCTTTTATAATTTTTTTGTATATACTTAATTTATGTTATTATTTAGAACATAATCAAAATGTATCAAATAATTTCATAATATCATCTTTAGATAATTTATTAATAAATGAAACTTTCGTACTTAGCATATTATCCATTAATTCTGCTTTTTTCTGCTGTAACTCATATATTTTTTCTTCTATACTATTTTTAGTTATTAGCTTATAAACTTGTACATTATTTTTTTGTCCAATTCTATATGCTCTATCTGTTGCTTGATTTTCAGTGGATAAGTTCCACCAAGGGTCGTAATGAATCACCATATCTGCACCTGTTAAATTTAATCCTGTACCTCCTGCTTTTAATGATATTAAAAATATTTTTACTTCAAGATTTTGGTTGAATTCATCTACTAACTTCATTCTTTCTTCCACTTTTGTAGCTCCTGTTAGCTTAAAGTACTTAATATTTCTTTCTTTTAATTCCTCTTCTATTATACTAAACATTGATGTATAACCAGAAAATAATAATATTTTATGATTTCCTTTAATTGCATCTTCTATTATTTCCATACATTGTTCTAGTTTACTACTTCCATCTTTATAATTGTCTATAAATAAACTTGGATGACAACATATTTGTCTTAATCTTGTTAAAGCTGCTAATATTTTTATATGACTTCTTTCTACTCCATTTACATTTATTTCTTCTGCTACTTCTTGTTTTGCTTGGGCTAAATACGATAAATATATATTTTTTTGTTCTTCTCCCATTTCACTGCTTAATACTGTAACTGTTTTATCAGGAAGTTCTGTTAATACTTCTTTTTTCGTTCTTCTTAATACAAATGGTTCTATTAACATTTTTAGTTTATTCATTGTTTTTACATCATTATCTTTTACTATTGGTGTTTCATACATATTTTTAAATTGTTTATATGCAAATAAATATCCTGGCATTATATAATCAAATATTGACCATAATTCTGCTAAAGAATTTTCTATTGGTGTTCCAGTAAGTGCATATTTTGTATCTGCTAAAATTTTCTTAATTGCTTTTGCATTTTGTGTATTACTATTTTTTAAATATTGTGCTTCATCTGCTATTATAAATCTAAAATTATAATTTTTATCTTTGTATAATTCTATATCTCTTTTTAATAAATCATATGATGTTATTACTAAATCATAATTTTGAATTTCTGATATTTTTTTCTTTCTTTCTTGTAAGGTTCCATTTATCACCATAGTTTGTAAGCCTTCAGCAAATTTTTTAGCTTCATTTTCCCAGTTTAAAGCTAATGAGCTAGGAGATACAACTATACTTGCTCTTCTTTCTTCAAGAGGTGTAGTTTCTACATAATCAACAATTATTGATAACATTTGAATTGTTTTCCCTAATCCCATGTCATCTGCTAATATTCCTCCAAAATTATATTTATCTAATGTTTTTAACCACTTAAATCCTGTTTTTTGATAATATCTAAGTGTATTTTCTAATTTTTCTGGTATTTGTATTTCTTCTTCAATATTTTCTTTGTTTAATTGTTTTACTACTTTTTTATATTCACTGTTCTTATTTACTTGATTACTATTTATCCCTTTTAATAATTTATCTAAATAGAAACTTCTATAAATTGGAAGATTTACTTCTCCTTCTTCTATTTCTTTATAGTCTATTCCCATTCCAGTAGTTAACTTATCTAAAAATTCTATTTCTTCATTATTCTCTAAGTTCAAGAAACTTCCATCTTTTAATCTATGATATTTTTTCTTTAAGTTATATTTTGACATTATATCTTCTAGTTCATTAATATCTATGTCTAATTTTTTTAAGTCTATTGATAGTAAATTATTTTCAACTTTAACACCTAAGCTTCCAATTTTATTTTGTCTTATTTGTTTTTGCTTAAAATTTTCTGTTACTAGTACATCAAACTTTTGCATATAATAATTTATATCTTCTGTTAAAAATTGATAAATTTTATCATTATCAGGTAATATAAATCTCAAGTTATTTATATCAAACATAAATCCTGTTTTTCTGAAAATGTTTAAAGTTTTTGTTTCTTGAATTTTATTTCTAGCAAAGTTTATTTTTTGTTTTTCATCTAAAGGATTAAATTCGTTATTTCCATATTGAAATTTGACATCAGCTATTAAATAATCATTTTTGTCAAAGTCTAAATATACTTTTACTACTAATATTTCTGGTTTATATTTTTCTATTTCTTCTTCTCTTAGATTTTCTAAGTTTATTGCATCTTTTACTTTAGGTATTACGATAGAAAATAACTGAGATAATTCTTTTTTGCCTAGTTTTACTTCGGTCATATAGTTTTGTCTAAATATTTCTAACATTTTTAAATTTGAGTTTTCAAATTCTTTTGTACATCTATATAATTTTTTCTCACTTAAAACATATTTATATTTTTTCCCTATTATTATAGATACCTTATATATATCAATACTTGGTACTATTTCATATTGGTCTTTTCCTAATTTATTTAATGTAAACTCTATATCTGGTTTTTCTTCTGTAAATTCTACTAAATTTTCTGTATATTCTCTTTTTACTAAAATCTCTTTTCCTTTTAGTATTTCAAATAAATCATCTATTCCACTATTGCTTAATATTATACTAGTTTCACTTAATGCATTTCCATAGAATCTATAATTGCTATTTGAATTTGAATTTGCATATTTTATAATCTCTGCATATTTCATTAGAAAACTTAATAATTCTTGACTTTCTTCTTCAAAATTTTCTTTTACATGAACAAATTTTAAATTTTTACCATAACTATAATTCTCTTTGTTTAACATTCTTGTATAAAATTCTGATAAGTTTTTTATTTTATACATTTTTGTTTTTCCAATTTTGAATTCAAGCTTCATTTCTCCTGTAAATTTGTCATAATATATACTTGGCTCTAGTTTTACACTTCCTTGTGTTTTTAATTCTGTTTCCTCTTCTTCTAGATCTTCTAATTCTTCGTTGTAAAAAATACTTACCATTTGGTTAAAAATTCTGTATTCATTTTGAGTTGCATTTGAGTTTGATATATTTTTTGTAGATAATTTATTTTCACTTTCTATTGTTTTATTTTCTATTATATCTTCAAACAATTCAAAACCTTGCTCTTTAATTTTTTCTGTGTCAGTAGTTTCGTTTTCTATTTCTTGTTGTTTATCTTCTAAAGAATAGTTATTCCCTTCATCAACAAATGTTAATACTGTTGCTAAAGAATGCTTACATACTCCATAATGATTATAATAGTCTAAACAAGTACAACTTACATCTTCTATTTCTCCCTCTTTTACTAATACATATGTATTATATATTTCCCCATTTCCTTTTACTTTTGCTTTTATTTCAAAGTTTAGTGGATTTTCATATTCGTAGTTTTGAATTGCTACCCTTTTTTCTTTCCTGTATTTTTGAGCTTTTTTTGTTCTTTCATAGCCTGCATCATTATATAAATTTTCTATTACATTTTTATTAACTCGCATATTTTTTCTCCTTTTATTCGGTTAATAATTATATAATATTTTTTCTTTATTTTCAACCAAAAAACAAAAAGACACAAATTTATTGTATAAAATAAATTTGTGTCTTTAAGTTTTTCCATCTAATTCAATTTTATTTCTTTTATTACTTCTTTTTGCCTTGCAAACTCTACAAACTTGTTGTTTATCTTCATAGTATTTTGCAATTAGTTCGTCTAATTCTATGCTTAATTGATAAATGATAGTATAGTCTTTTTTCTGTTCTATACTTTGATTTAATTTGTTTCTTAATTTACAAATTTCATCATTTAACATACTCATCTCTCCTTTTTATTAATTTATCTTCCGTATACTTATAAATTAACACAGAAAACTCCTCTAGTCAAGTATTTTCAATGGTTTTTGTCAACTTTCGTATAACATTTTTTCTTGTTTTTCGACAGCTAGAAACAGAAAAAAACGGTATCATTTTTTTGAATTTATAATAACCGCTTTTTTTACACATTTTTTAACTATTATTTTTTAACTTTTTACTATTGAAAGTACCATTTTATTTTCTTTAAATACATCTTTTAACACCTGGTTTAAATATTCTACATTTATACTGTTTATTTCTTCTATATAGTCAAAACTATTAATTCCCTTGAAGTAGTCTGCTAAAAACATTCTTGCAATATCTGTAACATCATTATATTCTTTTACATATCCACCATATATCATTTTCTTGTTTCTCTCGAAATCATTTTCATCTATTCCGTTTTCATTTAACTCTTTTACCCTTAATTTGAATTTTTCATATAATTTTTCTGGATCTGTTGATTGTCCAGCAATTAGTATATGAGCATATGTTTTTGAAAATTCATAGTCTAAACTTGCTCCTGAATAAATTAATCCTTCGTTATATAACTCTTTGTATAACTTTGAACTTCTTCCCATTATTATATTTAGTAAAATTTCTATTGCAATATGTTTTTTTACTATATCTGTTTTGTTGGAATTTTCCACATTATCAATTTTATCTTTTATTCCTATTGTATATAATGGTTGACTAACTTCTAATTTTTGTTCTATTTTTTCTTTTACTATTTCTTCTGGTTCTTCTTTAAAAATTCTTTCTATTTTCCCATTGCTTTTTTTATCTATTAATCTTTTCTTTACTTCTTTTATTAATTTTTCTGGCTCAAAGTCTCCACAAATTACCATTGCCATGTTTGATGGATTATAGAAGGTTTCATAACATTTATATAATATTTCTTTATCAATCTTACTAATTGTTTCTATTGTTCCCACAATGTCTATTTTTATAGGATTATTATGGTACATTGCTTCCATAGCATTTAGATAAACTCTCCATTCAGGATAGTCATCATACATCATTATTTCTTGACCAATTATTCCTTTTTCTTTTTCTACATTTTCGTCTGTAAAATATGGGTGTTGAACATAGTCCATCAATTCGTCCATTGCTTCATAAAAATTATCTGTACATTCAAATAAATATGCTGTATGGTCATTTGTTGTGTATGCATTTGCATCTACTCCTAAACTTGTTAAAACATCTAAACTATTTGTTCCATTTTCTTGTTCAAACATTTTATGTTCTAAAAAATGTGCTACTCCATTTGGCACCGTCGTTTTTTCTTCTTCCCCTGGAACTATGAACTCATTGTCATTTGATCCATAATTTGTTCCCCAAATCATATATTTCTTTTGAACACCTGGTTTAGGTATTATCATTACTGTTAATCCATTATCAAGTTTCTCAATATATACTTTTTCTTTTACTTTTGAATTTTCTATAATTTGCATTAAACTCTCATTCCTTTCCTACCTTATTAAAAGTCACATATAGTAGTGAAATATTCTTTATTTTCTTCAAACTAAGTCTTCCTTTTTTAATTTCTTAAGAAGTATATTGTATTTATTTTTATTTTACTTGCAATATCTATAACATCCTGCTTATTAACTTCTTGGATTTTTTTCATATAATTTTCTAAATTCACTTCATTTTTTGATAATTCTTGACCAAAACAATATGTTATTTGAGTATCTTGTTCATCATCTATTAATTTTATCGATGCCAATATACCTTTTTTTGCATTTTCTACTTCTTCTTCCGTAAAATCTCCTGCTTTCATATCTTCTATTTGCTTTCTTATTAATTCTAATGCTTTTTCATAGTTCGATATTTCTATTCCACATCTTACGAAAATATTGTTCTTAATTCTATGATAACTTGAACTTGCTACATATGCTAAATGTGCTTTTTCTCTTACATTTTGAAACATTTTAGAATTCGCACTTCCACCTAGCAAACTGTTATATATCATTGTATCATATTTTAATTCTTCATTTTCTAAATTAACATCTAATCCTAATATTAATTTTCCCTGTGTTACATCCATATTTTCTATTATAGTTTTTTCTTCAACATTTTTTACTTTATTTAGATTTACATTATTTGTGACAAATTTAGCTTCCCTTTCTTGTAATCTTTGTATATCTTCATTATTCTTCACTATTTCTTCAATATTTTCAGTAATGTCACCAGATACAAATATATCAATTTTACACTCTTCTCTTAATTTTTTGTATTGGTCATATAGGTTGTTTTCATTAATATTATCCAAATCCTCGATATATCCAAATTTGTATAATCCAAATGGTTCATTTTTATACATTTCTTCTATACATCTATCAAGAGAATAACTCGCTTTATTATCTATTTTTCCCTCTATTCTTTGTTTTATATTATTCTTTTCTTGTTCAACATATTCTTTTTTGAATCCTTCATTTTCTACTAATGGATTAAATACTATTTCTACTATTTTTTGTATAGCAGTTTTTAACATATTTTCTTCAGTTTGTGGTAAAAATTTATCATTTATTGTTTCTATATAAAATTTTAAAACTTGATTATCTCCTGTTTTATCTAACCCACAGTCAAAACTAGCCCCATACATTTCTTCAAGTTCTTTACTAATTTGTTCTTGAGTTGGCATATTTTTACTTCCTCTTCTTAGTAAAGCTGATATTACCGCATTTTTAGTTACAGTTTCTCTTTCTAATTTTGTTGTTAGAAAAATTGCAATTAGGTTTGTTTTAAATTTACCTGTTTTTATTGTATGCAAATTTATTCCTTTTTTTATTTCACTTTTCTTGTATTCCATAAAAACCGTTCCTTTCCCTCTTAAATTAAAAGCTTACATAGTATGAAAGATTTTTGCCTTCTTCCAAACTATACCTTTTTCTAAGTTATTGTATTACTATTTTTTGTTATTTACAATATTTTAATGAGTAAGTTTTTATATTTTTCATAAATTCTATATTAATAAGTTTTATTTTTAGACTAATACATTTAACTATTCTTTCTAACTTATTATACTTTTTCTGCACGTTTTTATTCAAAACACAAAGAGAATAATTAAATTTTCTGTATTTTTTATTGTACCGAAAATTTCCTATTTTATCCCTTTTAGTAAAAACAAAAAATAGAAATGAAAATCAATTTTCCATCCCTATTTTTATCAGTTATTTAATTACTAAAATTTTCTTTTTCTTGCAGCCTCTGATTTTTTCTTTCTCTTTACACTAGGCTTTTCATAATGTTCTCTTTTACGTACTTCTTGAAGTACTCCATTTCTTGCACATTGTCTTTTAAATCTTTTTAATGCATCTTCTATATTTCCATTATTAACTTTAATCTCTAACATTTAATTTCCCCTCCTTCCGGTCATACGAAAACTGTATGTTGGGATAACCCTTATTAACGGTATTAATTATACATTAAAGCAATATTGTTGTCAATAGGTAATTTTATTAATTTTAAAATGGCATTTTTGTAATATAAATGTTTTCATTTTTATGCACAACTTTTAATGTATAAAGATTTATTTATTCAAATTTTTGCTAATATTATTATATATTAGATTTAGCAGGTGATTAATTTGAAATTTAAAAGAATTAAAGATTTGAGAGAAGATAATGATAAACTTCAAAAAGATATTGCTCAACTTCTTGGTATTTCACAACAATATTATTCTGAATATGAAAGTGGTAAAAGAACTATTCCTATTTCACATCTCATTACTTTAGCTCAATATTACCAGACCTCTATTGATTATATAGTTGGTATTTCTGATTAAAAAAATAATACTCAAAATAAAAAAACAAGTTAAATTAATCTATATTATAAAATTAATTTAATTTGTTTTATATTTATTATTTTTTGTATTTCTCTTTATTTAATTTATATTTTATTTTTCTACTTTTTATCTCCGACCCCAAAATCATCCGATCACCCAAATCACCAAAGTCACTAAAATTATGAGAATAAATTTCCTATCCAATTAAATAAAGGATTTTCAAATAAAAACTCTCTCATCCATCCATTAGTAAATGGAATAAACCACAGTACTATTCCTATTAATATCACAACAATTATAGTAAGTATCACTGCAATAATATCATTTTGTGTAATTTTCTTAAATTCATCTCTTTTAGGCTTATTTTTATATAATTCTTTTGTTAACTCTACAATTCCAGCAAAACTACCTAATTTTTTATTATATTCCTGTTCAGTATTTTTTTCATTATTTGATTTATTTGCATTATTTTTATTAAATTCACTATTATTTATATTGTTCTCACTATTAGTTTGATATTCATTAGAATTATTTCTCACACTATATTTTCTTTGATACATTTCTTCTATTTCTTTTTCAAGTTCTGCATCATATTGTTCTTTTAAAAATTCATCTGATAATACATCATATGCTTCATTAATATCTTTTATTTTCTTTTCTGCATATTTTTGTTTTTCACCAGTATATAAATCTGGATGATATTTTTTTACTAATACTTTATATGCTTTTTCTATAACTTCTTTTGATGCTCTTCTATTTACTTCTAATATATCATAATAATTTTTCATATTTATTACCAAAAGTTTCCCTTTCTCTTCTTCTGTTATTGTTATTTTATACTAAATTATAAAAAATAGCAATACAAATATATTCAAAACTTATTTATCCTAAATACTAAAAACCAGAATTATTAGTATTATTTAATAATTCTGGTTTACTTTTACTCAAACTTTTTATATGTTATTTAATAATAAATATTTTGATATTATTCATTATTAAATAATAACTTTCATTTTCTTATATTCCTATTTTAATTATTAGCTTCACCAAATATTGCCTCAAATTCATCAGCTTCGATTTTTTCTTTTTCTAATAAAATTCCAGCTACTTGATGTAATTTATCAACATTGTCTGTTAATATTTGTTTAGCTCTATTATATCCAGTATCTACTATTCTTTTTGTTTCTTCATCTATTACTGCTGCTGTTTCTTCTGAATATTCTTTTGTATGTCCAAAATCTCTTCCTAGGAATACTTCTTCTTGGCTTTCACCTAACATTAAAGCTCCTATTCTTTCACTCATACCGTATTTTGTTACCATGCTTCTTGCAATTTTTGTAGCTCTTTCTATATCATTACTTGCTCCTGTTGATATATCATTTAAGATAAGTGCTTCTGCTACTCTTCCTCCTAGTAATGATACAATATTTTCTTCCATTTCTGTTTTTGACATGAAGGATTTATCTTCTGTTGGTCTATACATTGTATACCCACCAGCCATTCCTCTTGGTACTATTGATATTTGATGCACTGGGTCTTGTGTTTCTAAGTAGTGACTTACTACTGCATGACCTGCTTCATGATATGCTACTAGTCTATTTTCTTTATCGCTTCTTACTCTTGTTTTCTTTTCTGGTCCCATTGTAACTTTTACCATTGCATCTTCTATTTCTTTCATTCCGATTTCAGTTAGATTTCTTCTTGCTGCTAAAAGTGCTGCCTCATTTAGGACATTTTCTAAATCTGCTCCTGCGAATCCTGAAGTATTTTTTGCTATTATTTTTAAATCTACATCATCTGCTAATCTTTTCTTTCTTGAATGTACTTCTAATATTTGTTCCCTTGCCTTAACATCTGGTGCTCCTACTACTATTTGTCTATCAAATCTTCCTGCTCTTAGTAAGGCTTTATCTAATACATCTGGTCTGTTTGTTGCTGCTAAAACGATTACTCCCTCATTTTCAGCAAATCCATCCATTTCTACTAATAATTGATTTAATGTTTGTTCTCTTTCATCATGTCCTCCACCAAGTCCTGCACCTCTTTGTCTTCCTACTGCATCTATTTCGTCTATAAATATAATGCATGGTGCATTTTTCTTAGCTTCTTCAAATAAATCTCTTACTCTTGATGCTCCTACTCCGACAAACATTTCAACAAAGTCTGAACCACTTATTATGAAAAATGGTACTCCTGCTTCTCCTGCTACTGCTTTTGCTAATAAAGTTTTACCTGTTCCTGGTTGGCCTACTAATAAAACTCCTTTTGGAATTCTTGCTCCCATATCTGTAAATTTCTTTGGATTTTTTAAGAATTGTACTATTTCACTTAATTCTTCTTTTTCTTCATCAACACCTGCTACATCTTCAAATGTTATTCTATTCTTTTCTGCTGGTGTCATCATTCTAGCTTTGCTTTTTCCAAATGCCATTGTTTTATTACCCGGAGCTCCACTATTTGCTCCTCCCATCATTAAGAACCAGAATACTAAGAAAATTATTATTATTCCAAATGGTGTTAACAAGCTAAGAATTGTTATGAATATTGACTCAGATTTTTCTTCTAAAGTAAACGCTCCTGCTTTAAGAAAGTCTTCTGTATAAGCCATAAAACTTTCCATATCTGGTATGTTTACTTCTTTTTTTACTCTATCGTCTTTTAATTGTACTTGTGCATTTTTACCATCTGCTTGTATTTGTATTGATTCAACATTTCCATTATTAATATCAGCTATTAAATCAGAATATTTTAATTTAGAATTACTATTTTCTAGTACTGATGATAATACTACAATAAATATTACTCCTATAATTAGCCACATAGCTAATGTTTTAATTCCATTTTTCAAAATTTCTTCCTCCTCTTTTATGCATTATGTTAAAGTCACAATACATCCCCTTTATGTTTTAAAATCTTATATCATATTGTTTTTGGTTTTTCAATAGTTTTTTTATTTCTTTTTCATTACAAAATTACCATGCTTTCTATACCTTTACGGATACTTGGTAATTAGCTTTGCCTAAAAAATATATTTTTGAATTTTTAGTTAAAACTTTTATATTTTTGTTTGGAGTTAAATATTTATTTCCTACATTATTATTACAAAGTTTAATAATATTTTCTATATGTATTTTTTCTATTCCTTTACTACTTCCAAAAATCCTCGTTATAGTATATAGTATTAATCTTGATTTTATTACTTTTTCTTCATTATTAAATTTCTTTAAATCTAGTATTATTGTTCTTTTTTCTAAATCTTCTTCTATAAGTATTTCTTTATATTCTTTTTCGACTTGTTTTTCAATATATATTTCTTCTTCTGTTACTAAATCTGATAATCTATTTATTGTTTCTATAATATTTGGATTAAACTCTTTTTTTATAAATGGTATTATAATATTTCTTATTTTGTTTCTGGTATAAATATTTTCAAAATTTGTTTTGTCTATTCTTGGATTTAAGTTTTCTTTTTCACAATATCCTTCAATTTCTTCTCTTTCACATTCGATAAGTGGTCTTATATATTTTTCTCTCTTTGCTTCAATTCCTTTTAATCCTGAAACTCCACTTCCTCTTATTATATTCATTATTACTGTTTCTGCATTGTCATTTTTGTTATGTGCTATTGCAATTTTACTTGAAGACGTTTTTCTTAATATTTCATCAAAAAACTTATATCTTTCATTTCTTCCAGCTTCTTCTGTTCCTATTTTACTAGTATTAGCAATTTTTTCTACATCTATACTTCTTGAATAGAAATTAAGGCCATTTTCCTTACAGTATTTTTTTACATAATTTTCGTCTTCTTTCGCTTCTTCCCTAATCATATGATTAATGTGTGCAACTGTAATTTCAAAATCTAATGTCCCATTTTCTTTTATTTCTTTTAGAACATTTAACATACACATTGAATCAGGTCCTCCAGAAACTCCTAATACTAACTTGTCTCCATCTGATATTAATTCATATTTTTTTATTGTATCTAAAACTTTTTCTTTTAATCCATATATTATTCTTTTTGCCATTTTCTCTCCTAGCTGGAATGTTTCACTTTTTCTTTATAAATGATTTTCGTCTCCGACCCCAAAATCACGACCCAAAAATTATCCATTCCTTCTTTTATTATCTTTCATTATCACATTAGTCATCAAATCTTCTTTCTAAGTTAACAAATTTCGTATAACTTCCTAACCATAATAATTCTACTGTTCCAGTTGAGCCTCCTCTGTGTTTTGCAATTATTACTTCTGCTATGTCTTTCTTTTCACTATCTTGGTTATAATAGTCATCTCTATATAAAAACATAACTATATCGGCATCTTGCTCTATTGCTCCTGATTCTCTTAAGTCTGATAGCATTGGCCTATGGTCTGGTCTTTGCTCTACAGCTCTTGATAATTGTGATAATGCTATTACTGGTACTCCAATTTCTTTTGCCAAGATTTTTAAAGACCTACTAATTTCTGAAATTTCTTGCTCACGACTTCCATTTCTTTTATTGCTACCTTGAACTAATTGCAAGTAGTCAATTACTACCATTCCTATATTCTTCTCTAGTTTTAATTTTCTACATTTAGCTCTTATTTCTGTAACAGATATACCTGGTGTATCATCTATAAATATTTCAGCTTCTGATAATGGCCCTATACTTCCTGCTAATTTTGTCCAATCATCTTCTTCTAATTTACCAGTTCTTACTTTATTACTATCAACCATAGCTTCACTACATAAAATTCTGTTTACCATTTGTTCTTTTGACATTTCTAAGCTAAATATAACTACTGGTACATTTGCTCTTACAGCTGCATTTGTTGCTATATTCAATGCAAAAGCAGATTTTCCCATAGCAGGTCTTGCTGCTATTAGTATTAAATCTGACCCATGAAAACCTGCTGTTTTATAGTCAAGTTCTGTAAATCCTGTTGGAACTCCTGTAATATGTTGTTTTCTATTATATAATTCTTCTAGTTGAGTAAAGCTATCAACCAAAATATCTTTTATTGGGGAATAACTTTTTTTGTCTTTGTTTTGCATTATATTAAAAATCTTCTTCTCTGCATTTTCCATAACATCTGTCACATCTTCTGTTGGATCATATCCTAATTCTATTATTTCGTTTGCAGTCTTTATTAAACTTCTTAATGTAGATTTTTCTTCAACAATATTCACATATTTCATTGCATTAGCTGTTGTTGGTACTTTGTCTGGTAACATTGCTAAATATTCAAGACCACCAACTTGTTCAAACTTTCCTAAAGATTCTAATTCTGCTTTTACGGTAATTATATCTATTGGCTCTGCTCTACTATATAAATTTAAAATTGCTCCATAAATTGCTCTATTATCAGCTCTATAAAAATCTTCTTCTTTTAAGACTTCTATTGCTGATATAACTGCATCTTTATCAGTAAGCATACTTCCTAAAATTGCTTGTTCTGCTTCTATGTCATTTGGTGGTACTTTACCTAGTTCCATTTTAATTCCCCCATATATTTTTAGATTTTTAAATTTGTTTTCTATAGTTTGTGCTTCATTTTAAAACAAATTTATATATTGAAGCTTTTTTCTTTACACTGAAATGATAAATTCATTATATATTGAAGCTATTATCTTTATTCTGAAATAACATTTATTTTTACTTTTCCAGTTACACCTTCAAATAGTTTTATTTCTACACTTCTTACGCCTAATTCTTTTATTGTTTCTTTTAATTCTATTTTCTTTTTATCAACTACAATGTTGTATTGTTCTTTTAATTCTTGTGCTATTTCTTTTGAAGATACTCCACCAAAAATTTTTCCATTTCCACCTGCTTTTACTTTTATTTTTAATGATATTTTTGATAATTTACCTGCAATTTTCATAGCCTCTTCTTTTTCTTGATCTTTTTGGTATTTAGCTGAATCTTGTTTTGCTTTTAACTTGCTCATATTTTCTTTATTTGCTTCTACTGCTAAATTTTTTGGAAATAAAAAGTTTCTTGCATATCCATCTGATGCATTTATTACTTGGTCTTTTTTTCCTACACCTTTTATATCTGCTTTTAATATTACTTTCATAGTTATATACCTCCTTGTTTAGTAAAAACTATGATATATTCTACTACATTTCTTCGCTTTTTTCAAGTTTTTCGGAGTATATAAATTTTTTAAAAGTATTGATTTTTAAGCTTTTTTGAAGTATAGTATTTTTATATAAAATATGTTATACTTATATTAAGTTTAAGGTGGGTGATTAAAATGTCAAATATTCCAAGAGAAATTAACAATATCATAGAAGAATTTATGAAAGGTACAAAAAAAATCCTTGGCAAGAGAATGAAAAAAATTATTCTTTATGGTTCATATGCGAGAGGAGATTATAACAAAAATTCTGATATAGATATAATGATTTTAACAGATTTAAGTGATGAGGAGATAACAAAATATAGAGATAAAATATGGGAATTTGCATATAATATTGAATTTGATAACAATTTTGATATTGCATTATCACCATTAATAAAAAATATAGATAAATTCCAATATTGGTTAGAAGCTTTACCTTTTTATATGAATATTCAAAAAGAAGGAGTGGTGCTAAGTGAGTCCTAAAATATCAAAAGAATTATCTAAACATAGATTAGAACAAGCAAAAGAAGATTTAACAGCAAGTAAGATATTATATGATATGAAATTATTTAAATCAGCTAATAACAGAGCCTATTATTCCATATTTCATAGTATGAAAGCAGTTTTAGCTTTAGAGCCAATAGACTTTAAAAGACATAAAGATGTTATAGCCTATTTTAATAAAAATTATATTCATACAGAAATTTTCTCTAAAATTCTAGGAAGAAAAATATCTGAAGCAAGTAGAATAAGAGAAGATAGTGATTATGATGATGAATTTGTAGTAAGACCAGAAGATACTCTCTCTCAAATAGAAACAGCTAAAGAAATTATAGCATTAGCTGAAAATTATATAAATGCCAAAAAATAAAACTTACTATAAAAAATCCAACTCTTATTGAGTTGGATTTTTTGTTTCCTATTTAGGAAACTCTCTTTTATAATTATTCAATTTCCGAAAAATATTCATTAATCCTATTAATCAATTCTTGTTTAGTTTCTTCCATTGTCATTCCTTCAACTTGAGCTCCTGCCAAAGTTATATGACCTCCACCACCTAATTTTTCAAGTATTATTTGCACATTTATGTCTCCAATAGACCTTCCACTTATGCATATTTTATTTCCTATTTTTCCTAGTACAAAAGATGCTGTAATATCACTAATTGTTAACAATTCATCTGCTGCTTTTGCACATATTACACTTGAGTCTTTTTCTTTTTTATCGTATATTGCAATCGCTATTGTGTCATTTACTATTTCTGCTTTTTTTACTATACCCGAAATCTTATTAAATGTTGCTAAGTCACTTTGGAACCATTTCTTGACTTTTATTATATTTACTCCACATCTACGTAAATATGCTGCTGCTTCAAATGTTCTTACCCCTGTTTTAAAAGTAAAGTTTTTTGTATCCATCATTATTCCTGCATATAAACTTTCTGCTTCTATTGTTTTTAGTTCAACTTTTGTTTCTGCATATTGCAATAATTCTGTTACAAGCTCAGCTGCTGATGAAGCATAAACTTCTTGGAAAGTTAAAGTAGCATTTTCTATATAATCTGCACTTCTTCTATGATGGTCAATTATTACTATTTTACCTGTTTTCTTTAATAACTCTGGTGCTTCTACGTATGTTGCTTTATGGGTATCAACAATAACTAATAATGTATCTTGGTCAATATTTTCTTCTGCTACTTCTTTACTAATTAATATATCCTCATATTCTACCTCTTTAGATAATGACTGTTTGAAGCTTTGTAATGTATTACTTTCTTGACTATCTATAATATATGCATTTTTTCCAATGTCTCTTGCTAAGCGATATACTCCCATACCGGCTCCCATAGAGTCAATATCAGGATTTGTATGTCCCATAATCATTACTTTACTAGATTCTTTTATTAAATTTTCTAATGCATGAGCTACAATTCTTGCTTTTACCTTTGTTCTTTTTTCTACTTCTTGTGCTCTTCCACCATAAAATTTATATATTTCATTTTCTCGTATAACAGCTTGGTCTCCACCTCTTCCAAGTACTATATCCATTGCAGCTCCTGCTGATTTATACTTTTCTTTATCTGTTATGCCATCATTAGATACTGCTATACTTAAAGTTAATTGTATATTTTCTTTTGTTTTTATTTCTTTTATCTTATCTAAAATACTAAATTTATCTTCTTTTACTTTTTCTAGGTATCTTTGTTCAAATAAATATATATATCTATCTCTATCTGATTTTATTAAAATACCATTCGTTTTATCTGTCCATTCATAAACACATTTATCAATTTCTGCAATAACTTGAGGTTTTTCCTCGCTTTCTAATTGTTGCATTGTTTCTTCATAATTGTCTACCATCATTATAGTTACACATGATTTAGAATCTTTGTATTCTTTTTGCAATTTGATGTTTTCAGTCTCATCTATAAAATATAACATTAACATATATATATCATTGTTTTTATTTTCATGATGTTTTGAATGTACAAATTTTCCTACTATTTCATAATATTTGTTGTTTAGTTCAATATGTCTTACTATTGTTCTTTCTTTTTTATTTTCTCTACTTTCAATCTCTGTTTTTATATCTATTACTAAATCATTTAAATATGAATTTATATCTATATTCATAAATTCTATATTAAATTTTGAACTTTTCCATATTATATTTCCATCTGTTTCTATAATTATTAGTGGAAATGGTGAATTTATTAAACTTGTTTTTGCTGCTGAATCAACTGTTAGTGTTAAATCCTGCAAGGTTTCTGATATTTCACTTTTCCTTCTATTGTTTGTATAATATGAATATATCACAACAGATGCAAACAATATTATTGACGGTATTATCATTATGTGATTTTGCACACTTAGTATAATTAATAGTATTAATATTATTACTAGATATATTTTAGTTTTTGAAATTAGTGTTTCGAAAAACTTTCTATTAGAATTTTGCATACATCTCTCCTTTTACTATAATATATTTTACTAAGTATTGTACTGTTTGTCAAGGTTTACGAATATTACAAATCATGTTATTAAATCAAAGGACACTTAATAGAATATATTAAATGCCCTTTATTACTACTGAACCTCAAAATAATACGCTTTTTGAATATCACAATCTATTTTATCAGTTTGTGAAAGAACTATTGTCGATTGAAACCTTTTCACTTCAGGTATACATATTTTTATTCTTCCTAATTCAGAATTGTTTTCATCTAATAAAACAACTTCTTTATCTGTTTTAGAAATATCCTCATTAGAACTATTGTAGACTTCTGCTATAAAAATAACTACATTATCTTGTTTTAATAATCTTATATTTCTATATATCAGCCCTTCTATTCCTTTGGGTTCTAAGAAACTAGTATTTGAGTTTGAAATTTCTGTTTGTACCTCTTCTCCTAATTTTTTTAAATCTTCTTGAATTTGTTCTTGATTTTTTTGAATCTCATCTAAACTTTCTAGACTTTGTATTTCGGTTTCCGAAGGATTCACTTCTAAAACTTCTTTTGCTTCATTTTTTTCTTTTTGATTCATTTTTTGTATATAATAATATTTATATACTGTTATACTGATGCATATTAATATACTAATAATAATGAATGCTAGTAAAAATGTTTTTTTCCTTTTATCTACATATTTTTTTTTCAACTTTATTTTCCTTTCTAATCTATCCTGGACAATTCATTGGAATTCCTTCTGGTCTATTTGGACACTTAAACCATGAAACCGGTGATTTCTTTCCACATATTGTACATATAGGATGTCTATATTGATAGTGGTATCCCCCGCATTCACATGACCATCCATATGAGTGATTGTGAAGAGTTGTACAGTATCCTCCTGTATTACAAGTATGTGCTGGCGGAGATTCTGCTACTATGTTTACACCTAATGTTGTTATCATTTGGTCTTTTCCGTTTATTTTAGCGTACACATGTGTATTATACCAACCACTTTCATAATTATGATTTGAAACTCTTACTTCACCTATGTATGCTCCGTTTCCTAAAGGTATTGTAGTTATCCATTCTATATCATCTTGTGAGTTTTTGTTTGTCCATGTTGGAAGTAATACCTCACTTACATTACTTCTATTTGTATAAACAGTTACATTATATCCTTTTGATGTAACATTCCATATATATGCCATCTCTGTATTTGGCACTGTAGCTGATGTCCCTAAAGTTAAATTAGACACTCCACTTGCATTTTTCTCATATGTATGTATATTATATTTACCCGATTCATAATTATGACTTGCTACACCGACATGATATGTATACGCCCCATTGCCAACTGATTTAGCCGCATACCATTTAATATCATCTTGAGTTGTATTTCCTATTTTCTTTTCTGTCCATACTGGAAATTCTACTTTGCTTAGTCCTGGAGAATCTGTATAATATTCAATATCAAATCCTTCTCTGTTAATATTTTTTGTTGTCAAATATTTTTCACTTTTTATTTCTGTTGAAGTACCTGCTATAAAAATATTCTTTTGATTTGCTGTATTATAGTAAGCATGAGTATTGTATTTTCCATATTCATAATTATGATCTGAAACATTTACTCTAAAATAATATACTCCTGTTTTTTCTAAAGTTCCAGCTTTCCAAATCATATCGTCTTGATTATTTTTTTCTGTCCATGTAGGAAATAATACTTCTTGTATCCCTGTTGCATCTGTATATGCATATACATCATATCCATCACGCTTAACATTTTTTATTTCCACTACATTCGTTAACTTCTTAGTTATTGTTTTTGTAGAACTATTTCCTGAAGTATCTCTAACCACTACTTTCAATGAATATGTTTTTAATGGTGTCAAATTTGTATATGTATATGATGCACTAGTACTAGATGTTGTTAATGTTCCTTTCAATACATTATCTAAGTAAAATTCATATTTTTGTATTGCTACATTGTCGGTTGCATTTACCTCAACTTTTATTGATGAGGCAGTTATATCTCCTAATTCAAATTTATTAATAACAGGCGCTTGTGTATCTGCCCAATGAGCATACATTGTTCTGTTATATGTTGGAGTATATGTTGCACCTCCATTACCTATTTTATTTCCTCCACTTGCTGCATCATACC
>JBKXSZ010000005.1:0-74259 GCA_047017005.1 Clostridia bacterium
CTGTCGTACAAAAAAGACTGTCATTACTGACAATCTTTTTGGTAAATTACTATTTCTCTGAAAGAATAATATCATAAAAATAAAAGATTATCAATGTTTTATGATAATCTCCTAAATATTATTTATTATATTTATCTAAAAATTCTTTCATTGCTATATTTACTAATCTTGTTAGTGAAATTCCCGTTTCTTGCGTTATCTTATTTAAAGCTTCTGCATTTTCTTTTCTAATCATTACACTTCTATAAATTGTTATCTCATCTTCTGGTTTGGCATAATATTTTACACTTCCAGTAGACAGTAAATCTTCAATACAAACATTTATCATATCACTAATTGTTGCGTCATAGTTCTTTTTAGTATATCTCATTAGTCTTTTATATAAACTATCATCAATGTTAATTGATTTCTTAACAGTTTTATTGTTGATAGAATATAGTCTGTCTATTGCACTCATATATCCACCTCCTATTGCTCGTTTTACAACCAATTGAATTATATAAAATTTTATTTTTAAATAATACTTGTTGCTATTCCTTATAAACGAGCATAAATAGGTTTATATTTAGTGCGTATTTGCATAAAATAAGAGAGTATAGCAACTCTCTTTATACAAATTATTATTTTTTCTTTTTTAGTTTTCTTATTATTTCATTAGATAATTCTTCACTTGGTGTTACTTTTACAGTTAGTCCATCTTTTGTTTTTATTACATTTGAGCTTAACCTTGCTCTACTGTTGTAAACATTTTCTTGGTTTTTACAACTAAATGTATCATATACTGTTTTCGGGTTGTTAGCAATAAATGCTTTTCCACAATGCTTACACAGTTTTAAATATTTCTTTTCTTGTATTGCATATAATTTAAAGTTTTCATCTATGTATTCTTTTAAACTCCTAATATGTATTGTTAGTCCGTCATATTCTAAATTAACTCTTATGTGATTTGATTCTAGTTTATTTATTTCTCTTGTATTGATATATTCTCCATTATCTTTTTTCAATTCTTTTAAAGTATTATACATAAATTGAGCATATTTTATTATCATATCTACTTGTTCGTAATATTTTTCATTTTCAAATAACAAATTATTTATTTCTGGAGAAATAAATTTTTCCATACTATGTTCATATATATTTTTGTTTACTTTTTCTAATAATTCTTTTATTTCTTCATCAGTAGCATTAGGAAAGAATATTTTAAAATAATCAATTATTTTCATTGTGCTAAAGCAATCACTATTATTGATATAATTAAATTCTTTTAATAGTATTTCCTTATCTAATGTGTAATATCTATTTACTGGAAAGTCGTGTATAAGTCCTAAAAGTCCATATTGATTTACATATTCAAGCAATAACTTGTCAGTATCTTCTTTTTGTTCTAAAGATAATTTTCCTAAATTGATAAAATCTATTAATGGTTTATCATTTTCTTTATAATCATCAAAATCAATTAAGGAATAGTTTGTTCTATGTATTTCCAAAATTTTAGGAACAACATATTTGATGTTATTTATTACCTTTATTTCATATTCTTCAAATTTTGGCATTGACTCATTGTTAAAGCCATATTCTAAATTCATTTTCATAATTTTCTCCTATTCATAAAATTTTTTAAAAAATTTATTGTAATATATTGACTTTTAAAAAGTATTACACTATAATAGAAATGTAATCTATTTTATGCAGCAAAGTATTAACTTGCATTTTATGTCAGTTTTAATACTTTCTCTATAATAATATATTACAATAAATATTTATAATTGTCAAATGATGTATATAAATTACGAGTTGTACTTTATATATATGGTATTTTTATACCTAAAAAAGTGCAAGTAAAAAATATAAGAACATTACCCGTTAGCAAAATCAAAGATTTTGAACGGGTACCCAATAACATTGTTGCTAACGCAATAAGTAAGAAAGGAGGACAAAATGGATAAAAAAGAAAGAATATTACAAATGTATTTTGAAGAACACCAAAAACAAGATATTATTGCTAAAACAGTTGGAGTTTCTCAAAGTTATATTTCTCAAGTAATTCAAAAAGATACAAGATATACTAACGAAAAAGAGATAAGACATAATGAATCAATGAAGAAAAAGGCTGAATACAATAAAGAGTATAGTAAAACTTATATTAGAAAAAAGAAAAAGAATTTAATAGAAGAATATTATGCTTTACTTGAATTGTTAAAAAGAGATAGCGAGTTTCTATCAGCAAAATCTGAAATGTCAGACATTGCATTTGCTAAATGGAATAGATCAATATATCAATATGATAAAAATTCTAGCAATTTAGTTTTAAGAAAAGGAATAAATGTTACAAAAGATGTACCAAGAGTAGTAAAAAATATTGTGAGAGCAAGTAGTATAAAAAGTTCAAATGTATATTCAAGATAATCACTTTGTTAAATCAAAGTGAATTTTTTAATTTAGTAATATTTTTAGAACTTTAATAATAGTATTGAAAAGAAAGAAGGTGAGAATTTTGAAAAAGGATTTAAATATTACATTTTATAATCCTAATACAGAGGAACAAATAGTACAAGCTATGGCTGGAGTTTTGGCATATAACTTGGCAGAGAATGATGAAAAGATAAAGTTTGATTATAATTTTCAAAATTCTCACGAAATAGAATCTGAAATAGAATTATAAAAATACAGTTTTAATAAAATAGACAGAATGGATTGAATAGAAAAAATAGACAAAATGTATTGACTTTTGTTAATAAAAAAGGTTATAATGAATATAATAATAGAGATACAAAATGTATCTTGTCCAAATCAAATGTTAGCCGCAACCCTATTTGCGGGGTAAAAGTGCATAGGTGTGCAAATGTTACTCGCAACCCTACTTGCGACAAATAAATGCGTAGATGGACAAATGTTAATAAAAATCTACCTTTTCGAAGGTAGATTTTTTGTTAGAAATGAGGTAAAAATGAAAGTAGAAAACGGAAAATTTTATTTTATAAAAGATGAATTTTTTGATATATTTAAAGATTACAAATTAATGCAAAATAAAGAAAATGGAAATAAAAGACCTTGCTATTTTTGTTTTAATGATCCAGAAAATAAAGAAATAATATGGTTTGTCCCAATATCAAGTAAAGTTGATAAATATAAAGTTATATATGAAAATAAAAAGAAAACTCGAAAGAAAGTTTATAACTTTGTCTTTGGAAAAGTATTAGGAAAAGAAAAAGCATTTTTAATACAAAATATTTTTCCAACAACTGAAGAATACATAGAAAGTAAATATCAAAATAAAATGAAAGATGTTGAGATAACTGAAACTTTGAAGCAAGAGATAATAGGAACATCAATGAATGTTATAAAACTTGCCAAGAAAGGTATTAACATTCCCTTTTACGATATACTTGAAATGAAAAATATATTATTAGAAAATAAAAATACATAAGAAAACACACAAGAAAATGCACAAGTAAGTGTAGGATAATAAAGGAGAAATGAAATATGGTGGCAAAACAAAAAGAATTAAGAGAAAGGCTAGGATTACACGAATTTATAAAATTTTTACAATCATATAGTGATGGAAAAGGAGATTATACAAAGGAAAAATATGAAAACAATGAAGAATTAACAATAGAAGTTTTTGAAAAATATTTAGCTGAAAACAACTAATCAAATACAAATTAAAACTATTCTCAAAAAGAGAGTAGTTTTTTATTGCTTTTTTATAACTTATGTGCTAAAATGTAACAGAACGAATATAAAGTTACAGACACAAAACAATATATAAGAAAGTGAGAATTTAAGTTATGAAAATTGCAGCATATTGTAGAGTATCAACTGAAAAAGAAGCACAAATAGACTCTCTTGAAAAGCAAATAGAATTCTTTAATGAATTTACCCAAAAGAACGGTTATGAGTTGTACAAGCTATATGCAGATGAAGGAATTTCTGGAAAGCAAATAAAAAATAGAAAACAATTCCAACAAATGATGAAAGACGCAAAGGCAAAAAAATTTGAAAGAGTAGTTGTTAAAGATGTTAGCCGTTTTGCTAGGAATACAGTAGATTTATTACAAAGTATAAGAGAGCTAAAATCCTATGGAATACAAGTAGATTTCTTAAACAATGGCGAAGTTATGGAAGGTGGGTCAGAATTTATACTAACCATTTTAGGTGCGATGGCACAGCAAGAAAGTGCCAATATGTCTAAAAGGGTTAAATTCGGAAAAGACATTACAGCTAAAAAAGGTCGAGTACCTAACTTAGTATTTGGTTATGACAAAATACCAGGAGAAAAATATACTTTAAAAATAAATGAAGAAGAAGCAAAAATTGTAAAAGAAATATTTGAAAGCTATGTATATAAAGGAATGGGAACAACGAAAATTGCTTGGGAATTAAATGATAGAGGAATAAGAACAAAGAAAACAAAGTCAAAATGGGTACAAACTTCTATTGTAAGAATGCTAAAAAATCCAATATATACAGGTAGAGTAACAAATAAGAAATCAGAAATTACTGACTTTATAACAGGATCAAGAAAAGATTTACCAGAAGAAGATTGGATTGTTGCTGACAAACCAGAAATGAGAATTATATCGGATGAATTATTTAATAGAACGCAAGAAATTTTAGAACAGAGGTCAAATGAATTTAAACTAAAAAATAAAAGAGAAAAAACAGAGTATGTATTTAGTACGCTAATATATTGCAAACATTGTGGCTATTCCTTTAGAAGAATAAAAAGAAAATATACAGATGACGGACCAGAATATATAAGATGGGTATGTAGTGGGAGAAACTCAATGGGTGTAAATCATTGCCCTAACACAACTGTAATTGATGAAGAAGAACTTTTAAATGCCATTAAAGAATATCTTAAAAGTATAATTTCTAATAAAAAGAACTTTATGAAAGCAGTAGAAAAAGAGTTTGAAAAGATAACAGCATTAAGAGAAAATAATGAAAGAAGTGAAGAAAGCCTACTTAAAGAAATAGAAAAAGTAACAGTTAAAAAACAAAAATATATGGAAATGTTCCAAAACGAAGTAATCAATATGCAGGAACTAAAACAATATACAAATCCATTAAATGAAGATATATCAAGATTAGAAAGAGAATTAAAGTTAATTACTTCTGAAATAAAAGAGAAAGATGTATTAGAAAAAGAACTAACAAAAACAATAAAAACAGTAGATGACATTTTAAACAATGAAACAATTACAAATGCAATGCTTAAAACAATAATAGATGTCATTGAAGTAGATAGCGAAGGAAATGTAGAAGTAAGATTAAAATTATTAAATGAAATTGGTACAAAACCAACTGTGATAACTAATTTTGAAGATATTAATACTTCTAAAAATAGTTCTACCGTTACGAAAAGTAACATCGGTACATAAAGACGTAAGTGAAAGGCTACTTAAGATAAATCCTGGTCTTGCCCAAGAAGTAAGAGAAGTATTAAATGAGAATAAAGCAGAAAGACACATAAGAGGAGGAATGGCAACAAAATTAAAATATAGCCATTTGGAAGAAAAAAATGAGAACGTAGGATGAACGATAAAAAAATAAAAAAGCGAAGCTACTTTTTTGGTAACTTCGTTTTCTTTATCTTTATTAAAATTTTTATAGCTCAACTCTTTGTCTTTTATGCTCTTCAGCAGGTGGTATTAATGGGCTATAACTATCTCCATTACATACTTGTACTTCAACTGTTCGAGTCAATATGTCTGTGTAACTATAGGTAACATTTCTATCATTCTCTTCATATTTTACAACAAAAATATTAGGATATGCTTTTTCTATTGTAGCTTCCTTTTCAAAGGTCTTACTTCTTCCTAAAGAACCTTTTACTATTATTTTTTGTCCTACCATTTCTCCGATGTCTGTTTTTAGATTTGCGATATCATTTTTACAAATCATTTCATCACCTACTTCTTCTATTTATGATAGGCAAAGTATATCATTTTTGGGCATTTTTGTCAAAAAAAGTGAAGCAATGTCTTTTGAATAAAATCTTACTCTCATAAGGATTTCAACAGTTCTAAAAGCTTATATTACAGTTCTGTAACATTTATATTACAACTTTGTAACATTTAGCGTTATTACTATTCAGACATACATGATTTCCTTTTTTCCCTTTGCACCTGTTCCACCGACACCCTTTTTCCCATCACGTAATTCATAAGAAATATCATCAATGGTTAAATAATGGAATTTATCAGTAGTAGCTACTCTTTCTGCTACAATTAAAGGGTCTGCAAAATCAATTAAAATTCTAGCAGGAGAAGACGCGAAATTAGCACCTGCAGACATAAGAGCTTCATAAAAACTTTGGCAAGCCCCGGCAAAAATAACCAATTTTTCATGTGAAGGTTCCCATTTTCTTGCTTCTGCTACGGTATTAATAAAATACTTAGAATTTCGATAATTATAAATATCATTATAGGCAGTTTCCTTTTTTATCATACCGGTCATGACCTGTAATAACAAGAATATCTGGTCTATATCTTTCTAGTAATTTACGTATTTGGATAGGCTGCTTACTTTCTGATATATTTCTTACGATGGCCTGGAGGCCCATATCACGATAATATCTTGCTGATTTTTGACTATATTTGCTATCACCATCGATGTGTAAGATTCTTCCTGTGTAAATTACTTCTCTTTTTTCGTCGTTTCTAGAGGATAGTCCTCTTTTGATAAAGCAAAAGCAATCTTTTGGGTGTTTTAAACAATTCTGTATTCTTCCTTCTAATTTTTCGTCAATTGTTCTTTCGTTTTTTTCAATTTCTTGTTTTTCCATTAACTCCAAATCCTCAATAGGACTATCGGCTTCTATTCTCCATGTAATTCCTTTTAAAATGGCATGTTTCTTTCCATTTGCTAAGGTTACAATTTTTTTTATACGAAAAAGGATATCTTTATGATAGGAAATTCTTCCTACGATATCTCCTTTTTTAAACTTATTCATATTAATCACCTCAAAACTAAATTCGGCTATTATATCTTATGTCGATTTTTGTAAAATGGTGCTGTTAGAAAATGGAAATATTTTTCTCTTTTACTTGTAAGTTGAATTTAAATATGTTATATTAATGAAGGATTAAAAAAGTCCCCAAAAAAGAATTTAAATATTTTAGACTATTTCCTTCTCTTTTTTAGAATAGGTCAATGTGTCAAAAAAATGAATTCTAGATTGAAGAAGGAGGTAACCTAATCATGGCAGATAAAACATTAACATGTAAAGATTGTGGTAATGAGTTTATATTCACTGAAGGTGAACAAGAATTCTATGCTAAAAAAGGATTTACAAACGATCCTGTAAGATGCCCAGAGTGCAGAAAAGCAAGAAAAGCTCAAAGAAGAAATAATAATTATAACAATTATTAATACGAAGAAAAAAGAAATTCCTAGTAAAATAGGAATTTTTTTTACTTTTTTACATATACATGAGATAGAAAGCAAGTAAGAAGGAGGGATTTTTGTATGGTAGTCAATACAACAAAAGATGGACTTGGAATCTGCAGATTAGTAGGACAAAAGGCGGATTCTGCTACAGTGGAGGGAGATATTATTGTTCCAGATATTAAACCAGACATTCTAAATGCCATTCATACAAGTGGAAATGTTTGTATATATAAAAAAGAAGTACTTGATGGAAAGATTCGTTTAGATGGTGTTGTAAATACTTATGTTATTTATGTAGCAGATACAGAAAATGCAAGTGTAAGGGGGTTAAATAGTTCTTTAGATTTTACAAAAGTAATCGAAGTGGATGAGGCAAGAGCAGGAATGGACTTAGACGAAATGATAGAAGTAAAAAGAATGGATTGCCAAGTATTAAATGGGAGAAAGGTGAACTTAAAAGTCGATTTAGAAGTGAAAGTGAAAGTATACACAGAAGAAAAGATTGAAATTGTAAGAAGTGTAGAGGAAATAGAAGATATTCAAACGTTAAGTGATAATCTTACAATTAATTCACTAGTAGGAAAGGGAACAACAAAGGTATATGCAAAAGATACGTTAGCAATTGATGCAATAGATAATTTAGTAGAGGTTCTAAAGGTAGATTTTCGACTAGTAGATAAAGATACAAAAATTAGCTATAACAAAGTTTTAGGAAAAGCAGAAGCAGAAATAAAAGTAATGTATTTGACAGAAGATGATAGAATTGGTGAAGTAACAGGAAAGATTCCGGTTATGGGATTTATCGATGTGAATGGAGTAAAGGAAGAGCATATATGTGATATGCAGTATAAGTGTAAAAACTTAATTGTAAAACCAAATCAAGTGGAGGAACATTCTATTTATGTAGAAGCTGAGATGGAGTTAAATTGTTTTATCTATGAAAACAAAGATATTAACGTAATTCAAGATTTATATAGCCCATGTGAACAGTTAACTTTTAAGAAAAAAGAAGTAAAAACAATGACAGGAAAAAAGAACTTTAGAAGTACTTGTAATATGAGAGAAAAACTGCCAATGCCAGAAGTCGGAAATGCTAGAATTTGTGATGTATCGGTAGTACCTATCATGCAAAACCAAACAGTTTTAACAGATAGAGTGACCTATGAAGGTGAAGTGAGATTAGCTTTCCTATTATTAGAAAATGGAAGCATGCAAATGCAACAAAAAGAAGTTACATTACCTTTTGAATTTGTAGTAGAAGAGAAGCGGAATTGATGCAAGCTGTAATCTAGATACAAATATGGAAATTGGAATGCAGGATTTTATTATTATGCCAGATGGTTATGTGGATGTTAAAATTGATTTGAATTTTGTAGTTAATAGTTCTCGAGTAGTAGGAATTAATGTGATTGATGAGCTTTCTTTAGAAGAATCTAGAGCATTAAATACTTATAGTATTATTATCTATTTTGTAAAACCAGGAGATACCTTATGGAGTATCGCCAAGAGATTTAGAAGCACCGTAGATAGTATTGCAAAAGTAAATGACATAGAAGACCCTAATGTGATTTATGCGGGACAACAATTATTTATTCCAAGATATCATGTAAGGAGTAAAATAGCTACTGCATAAAGAAAAGTAAAAAAGAAAAACAAGATAATAAGAAAATAAAGGAATACAAAAAGAGTAGAAAAAGTAAAAATTCTACTCTTTTTTGTAAAAAGGGGAGTAGAAAAATGGATAAGATTTATTCAAGGCCAAGAATAAAACTTCCTATAATAAGAAAAGGAAACACGGGATTACCAAACCCTGTTCAACAAAAGAAAAGAAGAAAGAAAATAAAGATTTTGATTATTTTAGGAATTGCGATTGTAACAGTTAGTGTTGTTATTAGGTCTTTTTATCCTGTTTTTGAAAACATATGTGTAAATAAAGCAATGGAAATTGCAACAATTATTTCAAATGAAGAAGCAACAAATGTAATGATTAATTATCGATATGAAGATTTAGTAACAATTTATCGTGACAAAGATAATAATATTAATATGGTAAAAGCGAATATTATTCCGATAAATGAAATTGCATCCGACGTAGCAGGGAGGATACAAAAAAGGTTAGATAGTGAAGAAACGGGTAATATCTCTATTCGATTGGGAACTTTTACAGGAAGTAAGTTGCTTTCTGGAAGAGGTCCCAAGGTTCCAATTCGTATTTCCAATGTGGGGAATGTAGAAACTGATTTAAGGAGTGAATTCTCTCAAGCGGGTATTAATCAAACTCTTCATCGAATTTACTTACAAGTAAAGTGCAAGGTATCAATTTTAACACCATTTGAAAATATAGAAAGAGAAATTACTAATCAAGTACTACTTGCTGAAAATTTAATTGTAGGAACAGTACCAAGCAGTTACTATAACTTAGAAGGTATGAATAAGGATAATGCTGTTGATATTATTCAATAACGGAGGAAAAAGATGAAAAGATATGCTCTTAGAAGAAATAGAAAGGTATTTGCTAGAGTATATTGTAAAATTAAAAATCATATAAAAAACTTAGAAGTATTATTATATCTAAGTTTTTTATGTTTTTTATATATTCCGATAAATTGAATTCTATCCCTTACAAAATTACAAAAGGAAACTTGAATTGATATGCAAGTGTATTTTAATGAAAGTGGAATTTAATATACGAGCTTTGTTAAAATAGATTTATTAACAGAGATTCACTTTGAAAAATATGATAAGGAAAGTATTAAATGAAAAGGTAAATGCAATTTTAAAGTGCAATATAAAAGCAACATTTTAGCATTAAAATGTTGCTTTTATTATGTTGCTTATTTTTCAAATTTTATAGCAACTATAAATGGTATTTTTATCATTTGTTTAAAGTATATGTTGCGAAATTTAATACTGCTGCAAAAACTAACCAAATTAAATACGGGATTTGTAAGTAGGCAGAGAGCTTATTGACTTTGAAAAATTTATAAATCATAATGCAAACCAATATAATTAAAATCAATAACCATATAAAAGCAAATAGTCTTGCTTGCAGGTTAAAGAAAATAAAAGTCCATAAGGAATTTATTATAAGTTGTGTTCCATATACTATTAAGGCACTTTCCTTTTCTTTATTATCAGAGATATAAACTATATAAGATGAGATTCCCATTAAAATATATAAAATACTCCATACAATAGGGAATAGAATAGCTGGTGGTGCAAAAGAAGGTTTATTTAGCTCTTGATATCCACTCATCGAATTAGCAAGTAATGCTCCGAGTCCTCCAAAAAGTAATGCAATAATAATACTAATTAATAGTCCTTTCCAATGCTTTTTTATCATCATATCACCTCTTTAATATTAGTATATGTTTTGCTAAATGTTTTATTCTTATCGATATAATTTGGATAATGATAGATTGATGATAAATAGAGAAAAAATTTTTAAAAGCCCTGAAATTAGTAATTGAAATTTAAAAGAAGTGAAATTAAGAGTAATGTTTAAAAAAGTAAAAAACTTAGAGGTATCATTACTTCTAAGTTTTTTATATATTCCGATAAAGAAAATTCTATCTTTTTGAGAATTGTGGAGCTTTTCTAGCTTTCTTAAGACCGTATTTTTTTCTTTCTTTCATTCTTGGGTCTCTTGTTAAGAATCCGTTTACTTTTAAAGTTGGTCTGAATTCACTATTTGCTTCTACTAAAGCTCTTGCAATACCATGGCGGATAGCTCCGGCTTGACCTGTAAATCCTCCACCTTTTACAGTACAAATAACATCATATTTGTCTGTTGTGTTTGTAACAGTTAATGGTTGTCTTACAATTACTTTTAAAGTTTCTACTCCAAAGTATTCATCAATTGATTTTCCATTAATAGTGATATTTCCTTTTCCATCTACTAATCTTACTCTAGCAACAGAACTTTTTCTTCTTCCTGTACCATAGAACATTATTTTTTCAGTTTTTGATTTTGCTACTCTAGGCATTTGATTATTTCCTCCTTATTAAAATTCCCATTTTTCTGGTTTTTGAGCTTGGTTTTCGTGTTCTGAACCAGCATATACTCTTAAGTTTTTAAGTTGTTTTCTTCCTAAGCTATTGTGTGGAAGCATTCCTTTTACAGCTAACATCATTGCTTTTGTTGGATTTTTATCTAATAATTCTCTTGCTGTCATTTCTTTCATTCCACCAATATATCCAGAATGATGTCTATAAATTTTTTGATCTAATTTTTTTCCTGTTAACATAACATCTTGGCAGTTAAGGATGATAACATTATCTCCTGCGTCTAAATTTGGTGTAAATGTTGGTTTATGTTTTCCTCTTAATAATTTTGCGGCTTCTGTTGCAACTCTACCCAATGGCTTGTTTGCAGCATCAAGTATATACCATTTTTTTTCAATTTCATTTCCTTTTACACTATATGTAGTATTATTCATGGTAAAAAATACCCTCCATTTCTATTCTTGTTTTATATATATGAAACTTATTTTATCTTAAACCACCGGGGAGAAGTTTGCAGATAGATAAGCCATATTACAATATAATTCTTATCAATTTTAATACAAAGTATGGAAAATGTCAATGATAATTATGAAAAAAAGTGGAAAAGGTGGCAGAATTTACTTGACAAAAATAGAAATATATAGTAAACTAATTCATGTTATAAGAAGAAGGAATCCACTTCTCACCCTACCAAAGAAATGGAAAAGGTTAGAAAATTTGAATAAATATGAATTATCTACTAGTAACTAGAAGATAATAAGAATTGTTCAAAGTGTGTGGATTGGCTTTTTCTAAAGTCAATCTTTTTTACGGAGGTGTTTAAAAATAAAACAAGAATTACCGATTAATGGAAACATTAGACAAAGAGAAGTACAAGTAATTGACGAACAAGGTGAAAAGTTAGGTGTAATGGATACGAAAAAAGCATTAGATATTGCAGAAGAAAAAGATTTAGATTTAGTATTAGTAGCACCAAATGGAAAGCCACCAGTTTGTAAAATTATGAATTACGGAAAATACAAATTTGAACAAGCAAAAAAGGAAAAAGAGTCTAAAAAGAAGCAAAAGATATTTGAATTAAAAGAAATTCGAGTTACTCCTAATATAGAGGAACATGATTTTGGATTTAAATGTAAAAATGCAAGAAAGTTTCTAGAAGATGGTTGCAAAGTAAAAATAACAGTACGTTTTAGAGGAAGAGAACTAAACAATGTAAAATTAGGAGAAGCCGTACTAAATAATTTTATAGATGAATTATCGGATGTAGGTACAGCAGAAAAGAAACCAAAACTAGAAGGTAAGAATATGTTTGTAATTCTAGCTAAAAAAGCTTAGAAATATAGATTAATAAAACAAAAAGGAGTTGAAAATTATGCCAAAACTAAAAACAAATAAAGCAGCTAAAAAAAGATATAGCTACACAGCGAAAGGGAAAGTAAAAAGAACAACAGCAAATGGAAGACACAGATTAGCTACAAAGACAAAGAGACAAAAGAGTGATAGAAAAGCAAATGCTTATGCAGACAAAACAGTAGAAACTGGAATCAAAAAAATGTTACCATATGGTACAAAATAAGAATAACAGAAAGAATAAGGAAGGTGAATGAAAAATGGCAAGAGTTAAAACAGCAAGAACTACTCGTGCAAGACATAAAAAAGTATTAAAACAAGCAAAAGGATATTATGGAGCAAAAGGATATCGTTTCAGAATGGCAAACCAAGCTGTTATGAAATCTGGAATGTATGCTTATGTTGGAAGAAAAGATAAGAAAAGTGATTTTAGAAAATTATGGATTACAAGAATTAATGCAGCTGCAAGAATGAATGGATTAACATACAGCAAAATGATTGCTGGTTTAAAAAAAGCAAATGTAACAATTAATAGAAAAATGCTTGCAGAATTAGCCGTAACAGATCCTAAAGCTTTTACAGAATTAGCAGAAGTTGCTAAAAAAGCAGCAAAATAGATAGAAGACTACCCCTTGTGAGGTAGTTTTTTATTTCCTATAGATTTAATTTATTTTAATAAGATAATAAAAACAATAACACCAAATAAAAGGTGTTATTGTTTTTTCATTTTAGGTTTTGAAATAAGAGATGCTAGATATCCGAAGAAAATAGCAGCAGAGATACCACCAGCGGCATTTTTTACACCACCAATAAAGGCACCGACTAATCCATTTTGTTGAACTCCTTCGATAGCTCCTTTGGCAAGATTAGCACCAAAGCCAGTAAGAGGAACAGTAGCTCCTGCACCTGCATAGTCAATTAAATACTGATAAATTCCAAGGCCACCAAGCAAAGCTCCTGCGGTTACGAAAATAACTAATATTCTAGCAGGAGTTAATTTTGTTTTATCAATTAAGATTTGTCCGACGATACAAATTAATCCTCCTACAATAAAACAGCGAAGCATTTGCATCCAATCAATACTTTGAAAAAAATCCATCTTTTTTCCTCCTTATAACTCAATAGAAACGGCATGCGCAATTCCTGGAATTGTTTCGCCTTGTTGTACAGTTGTAGAATTGGTTAAGGCACCTGTTGCCATGAGTAATATTTTTTTGTATTTCTTTTCTTTTAACATTTTAAATAAATATCCAGAAAAGACAGTTCCCATACAAGCACATCCACTACCGCCAGAATGGGTATCTTGTTTTTCTTTGTCAAAGATTAAAACACCGCAATCGTTATAGTTTGCTTTTATGTTATATCCTTTTGTTTGGGCAAGTTCAATTAGAATTTCTTTACCAACATATCCAAGGTCACCTGTAATAATAGCATCATAATAACTTGGATTACGGCCTGTATCCTGAAAATGTGTCATTAGGGTGTCTAATGCAGCAGGGGCCATAGCAGCTCCCATGTTATTTGCATCTTTAATTCCCATATCGACCACTTTTCCAGGTGTGAAATGAGTGATATATGGACCCGTACCGTTAGAAGTAACAATAGCACTAGCAGCCCCGGTTACGGTCCATTGAGAAGACTGAGGTCTTTGATTTCCTAATTCTAGAGGAAAACGAAATTGTTTTTCAGCACTACAGAAATGACTAGATACTGCACAAATAGCATTTGTAGCAGCTTTAGACTCTACAAAAACACCACATAATCCTAATCCCTCTATAAAAGTAGAACAAGCACCAAAAATCCCTAAAAAAGGAACTCCTAATTCTCTTAAACCAAAGCAAGAAGAAATACATTGGTTTAATAAATCTCCTGCGAAGCAAACATCTAGTTTTTCAGCAGGGATTCCAGATTTCGTAAGAACGGTATTTACGGTTTCTTTAATTAATTTACTTTCTGCTTTCTCCCATGTTTTTTCTCCCCAAAATTCATCATCAATACATTGGTCAAAATATTTAGCAAGAGGGCCATCAGCCTCTTTGGGACCAACAATACAAGCGGTATCGATAATGGTTGGTGGAGTATTAAATTTGATGGTTTGACTTCCTATCTTTTCCATATTTTCCTCCTTATACAAGTGTAATTGTTTGCGTGTTAAAAATTAAGTAGATAATGCCCACTAAAATCGAAGCAGAAATACCAAATACTAAAACAGGTCCTGCTACTGTAAACATTTTTCCTCCTACACCCATAACATATCCTTCTGATTTATATTCCATTGCAGGGGAAACAATAGAGTTTGCAAATCCTGTGATAGGAACCAAAGAACCTGCTCCTGCAAACTTTCCAATCTTATTAAACACATTAAGACCAGTTAAAAAGGCACTAAGTCCAATTAATATAATAGAAACAATGGTACCTGAAATTTGGGTATCAAAACCTCTAAATTTACAATAATCTAATATAATCTGGCCAATGCAGCAAATTAATCCACCTACCCAGAATGCGTTAAAGCAATTCTTTACAATGGGGCTATTAGGAGATTTTTGGTCTACATATGCCTGGTAATCTTTTTTCGTATCAATAGGACTATTACTCATATTTTACCTCCTTTTAATCTCTATCATGGTCAATGACGAATGTTAAATCTAAATCTACAAAATATTCTGTTAATTTTTTGCCATTGATGTGAGCTCTTTGCTCTAATACTTTTACATTTGTTAAATAATCAATTGTTTTGGATGCTTCTGCTACGGTTTGCACAATTGCGTCTTTCCAAGAAACTGTAGAAGTTCCTGTTAAAATTAAATGCTTTTCAACAGCCATTTTTTATCAACCTCCGTTTTTTCGATATATAGCTATGATTTCCTAAAATTTTAAAAATATACAAAAAATAGAAAAAGAAGAATAGAAAAGAAAAAGTAGGACTTGACGTAAAGGTTAAAGATAGATAAAATAGGAACGGAAAATGAGACGAATGAAGCATAAAGAATATATTGCAATGTATATATTCGATAGCTATTCTAGAAAAAATAGGATATAATAGTTCCAATTGATAGCAAAGGAGAAATTTTTATGGAAAGCTATGGAACAAAAAAGTATTTAGAGTTATTAAGTAAAGAATATCGAAATATTGCAGAAGTATCTGAAGAGATTATTAACTTGCAAGCAATTTTGAATCTTCCTAAAGGAACAGAAGTGTTTTTAAGTGATATTCATGGAGAGTATGATTCTTTTAATCATATTTTAAATAGTGGTTCTGGCATTATAAGAAGTAAGATTGAAGCTATTTTCGGAAACACTATAACAGAGGAAGAACGAAATAGTTTAGCGACTCTTATCTACTATCCAGAAGAAAAACTAGCAATGGTGAAAAAGGAAGTAAAAAAAGAAAATTTAAAAGAATGGTATAGTTTAGTTTTGTATCGATTAGTACAAGTAGCAAGAGAAGTAACATCTAAATATACCCGTTCTAAAGTAAGAAAAGCACTTCCTAAAGAGTTTGACTATATTTTAGATGAATTATTGCATTTTAATGGTGGAAGTGGAACGGATAAGGAAGCCTACTATAAACAAATTATTCAAAGTATTATCGACCTTCATCGTGCCGATGAATTTATAGAAGCTATTTCAGCTGTTATTAAAAGAATGGCGATAGACCATCTTCATTTGTTAGGAGATATCTATGATAGAGGGCCGAATCCAGATTTAATTATAGAGGATTTGATGAAATTTCATAGCTTAGATATTCAAATCGGAAATCATGAAGTTTTATGGATGGGAGCCGCATCTGGAAATGAAACGATGATTGCAAATGTAGTTCGCATTTGTGCTAGATATGATAATTTAGGGCTATTAGAAGAATATGGTATTAACTTAACACCGGTTATGGAATATGCAATGGAACAATATAAAGAGGATACTTGTGAGAATTTTATGCCTAAAATATTAGAAAATAGAAAACGTAGTAGTAGTGATGTTAGCAAAATTGCAAAAGTACAAAAGGCAATGGCTATACTACAATTTAAATTAGAAGGAAACTTGCTGTTAAAACATCCAGAATATGAAATGGATTCTCGTTTGTTATTAGATAAAGTAGAATATAACAGTAAGACTATCATAATCAATGGAAAACAATATCACTTAACAGATACAAACTTCCCAACAGTGGATAGAAGATATCCATATGCTCTTACAAAAGAGGAGAGTGAATTAATAGAAAAATTAAAGAATAGTTTTCGAAATAGTGAAAAATTAAATAAGCATATTGCTTTCCTATATGCAAAAGGAAGTGTTTATACTACCTTTAATTCTAACCTGCTATTCCATGGCTGCATTCCATTAGATGAAAAGGGAAATATGAAGAAGGTTAAAATAATGGGAGGACAATATAAAGGAAAAAATTATTTAGATTATGTAGGAACACTTCTTCATAAAGCCTACTTTGAAACAGATGAAATCGAAAATCATGAAGCAAATGTAGATGTGATGTGGTTTTTATGGTGTAGTCCAGATTCTCCTTTTTTCGGAAAAGATAAAGCAGCTACTTTTGAACGCTATTTGATTCAGGAATTAGAAGCACATAAAGAAGTAGAAAATCCATACTATCGTTTTGTAGAAGAAGAGAAAGTGTGTAATAAAATCTTAGAAGAATTTGAATTAAATCCAGAAACTTCTCATATTATTAATGGACATGTTCCTGTTAAGAGTAATTTAGATGAAAGCCCAATTCGTGCTGGTGGAAAACTGATTATCACAGATGGAGAGTTCTTAAAAGCATATAAACCAAAATCAGAAAGAACGGGATATACCTTAACATATAATTCGTATGGATTAGTGTTAACAGAAAATCAAAATTTTACAACAAGAAGAAAAGCAATCAAAGAAGAAATTTCAAAGAGAAAAGAAATTTTTGTAACAAATGGCGCATTAAATAGAAAACGTGTGGCAGATACGGATATAGGGAAGAGATTAAAAAGTGAGATTTCAGATTTAAAAATGTTACTTGCCGCTTATCGTGAAGGAATGATTAAAGAAAAGAGATAGAACATCTAGTCAGTTTTATTGAAAGTAAAAAGGAATAACTGTATAATAGCCCTATAAAGAAAATAAAAGGAGGAAAATATGGCTCTTAAAGTAGAAAATGTAAGTAAAAGTTTTGGAGAGAAAAAAGCTGTAAATAACATATCTTTTACCATTGATAAACCAGGTGTGTTTGGATTATTAGGAACAAATGGCGCAGGGAAAACGACAACGATTCGTATGATATTAGGAATCATTACAAAAGATAGAGGAACCATTACTTGGAATGGAAAAGAAGTAAAAAGAAAACATGTTAATTTTGGATATATGCCAGAAGAAAGAGGAGTGTATCCAAAGTCAAAAGTAATAGACCAACTACTATATTTTGCAGAACTAAAAGGAATGAAAAGACAAGAAGCACAGCAAGCAATTGATAAATGGCTAAAAAGACTTCATATGGAAGAATATAAAATGATGGCAGCAGAAAAATTATCAAAAGGAAATCAACAAAAAATACAATTTATTATTGCTGTCATGAATGATCCAGAGCTTGTTATATTAGATGAACCATTTAGTGGATTAGACCCAGTAAATACAGAGCAATTAAAAGAAGTGATTCTAGAGTTAGTACAAGAAGGAAAATACATCGTTATGTCAGGACATCAAATGAGTTCAATTGAAGAATTTTGCCGTGATATTTTAATTTTAAACCGAGGAAAAACTGTTTTAAAGGGTAACTTAAAAGAAATAAAAGACTCTTATCCAGCAAGAACAATTGAAGTTTCTTGTAATCAGAATATAGAAGAAGAAATTAAACAAGTAGGGTTAACCATTCAAAATGAAGTGAATTATCACTATACATTAAATATTGGAGAAGAAAAACAAGGAGAAGAGCTATTTCAATTATTAGCACAAAAAAGAATACCAATTACAAAATTTGAAATAAAGAAACCAAGTTTACATGATATCTTTATTGAAAAAGTAGAAGAAGGGGGAGACAAATAGTATGAGAGATTTATGGATTGTAGCAAAATATACGGCAAAAGAAATGATAAAAAGAAAATCCTTCTTGATTTCTACTCTGCTCATATTACTTCTAATTGTAGTAGGATTTAATATCCCCAATATCATGGGAGCTTTTAAAGGAAATAATGTAAATGAAACGAAAGAAAACATCATGATTGTAGACCCACAAAATGTTTACGAAGGAACCTTAGGAGCTTTTAATGAAATGGATTTGGGGTATCAATTTGAAATAGTAAATGAAGAGCTAAGTATGAATACCATTAAAGAAAAAATTGAAAAAGACGAAATAGAAGCGGCTATTGTTATCAGTAAAAATCAAAATGGAGTTACGGCTAATTATATAACAGATAGCTTGGGATTTTCTGGAGTATCCAGTGAATTAGGAATCGCTTTTGAAGAACAATATAAAAATTTACAAATTCAAAAAGCTGGATTATCAGCAGAGCAAATGGCCAATATTAATACGCCAATAAATTTAACAACCACAGAGATGAAAGAAGGTTCTTCTGGTACGATGCTAGTAATAGCTATGATACTTTGCATTTTGTTATTCTATGCAATATACTTCTGCGCTTATCAGGTATCAAGCTCTATTACCACAGAAAAAACATCTAAAATTATGGAGACATTAGTCACTTCAACGAAACCAAGTAATATTGTTATTGGAAAAACATTAGGAATTGGATTAGTTGGATTGTTACAAGTAGGAGCAATTGTATTAACAGCATTTATTTCCTATCAGTTATTTATGCCAAAAGGAATGTTAGAAGGTATTTTTGATGTTAGCAAGATTACACCGATGTTCGTAATTGTGACTTTTATCTATTTCATTTTAGGATATATCCTATATGCTTTCCTATATGCGCTAACAGGTTCTACTGTAAGTAAGCCAGAAGATATTAATTCAGCCAATAGCCCAATTGCAATATTAGCAGTTATTTCCTTCTACCTAGCATATTTCTCTATGATGAATCCAATGAGCAGTATTAACAGCTTTGCAGGAATGTTTCCATTCTCCTCACCATTTAGTATGCCATTTAAGATAATCGGAGGAACTGCGGGAATAGGAGAAGTGTTACTATCTCTTGCTATTTTAATTGTCACTATTTTTGTAATAGCAAGAATTGCAATTCGTATCTATTCTTCTGCCATTTTACATTATGGAAGTAAATTAAGCTTAAAAGATATTTTAACAATGTATAAAGATAAAAATAACTAAAAAATAAAGTAAAAATAAAAAATAGAAATGAAAAAGAGAGGGACTCCTAAGATAGGGAGTTCCTTTATAATCTGTATTAATAATTGGCTAGAATAATTTCTTATAGACCTTTAGTAAATGGGAGATAGAATAATAAGAAAGCACAAAAGAGAATGTAAAGTTTTGCTGTATAGTAAGATGAAATCCTATTAAGGACTCCATAGAAAGAAGAAAATGAAGAAAAGATAAAAAAGAATTGACCAATTGTTTTTCTTTCGATAGAATAAAAAGAAAATGAAGAGGGAAAATAGATGAAAATAGATTTACCAAGAGAATTAGCGATGCAAATACTATATAAAATAGAAAATGAAAAAGCATATAGTAATATTGTGTTAAATAAGGAAATAGAAAAAAATAGAGAAAAATTATCGGGAAGGGATATTGGATTTATATCCGAAATTGTTTATGGAACCGTAACTTGGAAGTTAACGATTGACAGTGTTATTGAAATGCATTCTAAGATAAAGTTGAAAAAAATATCGCCATATGTATTAGCGATTCTTAGAACAGCTGCCTATCAAATTCTTTTTTTAGATAAAGTGCCAAAATCAGCTGCTGTAAATGAAGCGGTAAATTTGTCAAAAAAATATGCCTATCGTTCTACAGGTTTTATTAACGCAATATTACGCAAAATAGAAAAAGATGATTTAGAAAAGCTAGAGAACCTCCCTATAAAAGAAAGAATTTGCAAAAGATATAGTATGCCAATGTGGCTGTTAGAAGAGCTAGAAGAAGAATATGATTTAGAACAAATCGAAGAAATTGCAATACAAAATAATAAAGTACCGGAGCTAACCATACGTATCAATTCATTAAAAACGACAAAAGAAGAGCTAAAAGCGAAATTAGCAAAAGAGGGAATAGAAGCTGTGGACGCTAAACTAAAAGATTTTTTAGTAGTTAAAGGAATAAAAGATATATCTCATCTACCTTTATTTCAGAACGGCTATTTTACTTTTCAGGACCAAGCTGCTGGACTTGCTGCTATCCTAGTACAGGCAAAACCAGGTGAAAAGGTTTTAGATGCTTGTAGTGCACCAGGAGGAAAAACAACTTATCTTGCAGAAAGAATGGGTGACAAAGGAAGTATTAATGCTTGGGATTTACATGCTCATCGTGCAAAATTAATTCAAGAAGCAAGTGATAGATTAGGAATTCATATTATTCATACAGAAGAAAAAGATAGTAGGGTATTAGATAAAAAACTTATTCAAACTTATGACAAAATTTTATTAGATGTTCCTTGCATGGGAATAGGAGTAATTCGAAGAAAACCAGATATTAAATGGACACATACAAAGGATGAAATTAAAGAGATAACAGAACTACAGTTCAACATATTACACACTTGTGCTAACTATTTAAAACAGGGAGGAAGATTGGTTTATTCGACTTGTAGTATTTTAAAAGAAGAAAATGAAAAAAATGTCGAAAAATTTTTGAAAACGAAATTAGGAAATGAATTTTTTGTAGAAAATTTGGATAAAATAGAAGAAAAAGAATTAAAAAAATATGAAAAACAAATAGAAAAAAACAAATATATAAAATTGCTTCCTTCCTTAGAAAATGATGGCTTTTTCATTACGATTTTAACCAGAAAATAAAGAAAAAACACCTATATTACAAATATATTACATTTGGGTTACGGTTATGTTAAAGGCCTTGACTTTTCTATAGAAAACGATAAAATAAAAGAAAATAAGACCGGCAAATGCAAAAAATAACAGAAAAAGTAAAAACTTGTATAAAAGGTAAAAAATACAAGTATTCTTTATCTTTTATTGCGGAGTATAATAAATAGAAAGAAAAAAGAAAATAAGGAGAATACAATGCCAACTTGCTTAGGATTATATATCGAGAACAATTTAATTAAATATGCAAAAGTCTCCAGGGACAAAAACACAATAAAAGTAGATGCTTTTGGAATTAAAGTTTATGATAATATAGGTGCTGCTATTTCACAGATAGTAGAAGAGACTTTTAGCTTTAAAACTCCGATTAGTATAAATTTATCGGATGAAATGTATAACTACTTTAATATGTTTGCGCTATTGAACAAGAAAGACATGTATAAAGCAATACAAACTTCATTTGAATCTTATTGCTTTGATAAAGGATATAACAAAAATGTATTTGAGAATCGATATGTATTGACTGCAAACCCTGGAGAAAATGAGCAGGTGAAAGCAATATATGTTTCTGCAAATAAAACAGAAATAACAGGAAAGATTCAACAATTTGAAGGAAAACATTTAACGACTATTACGCCATTACCAATGGCTATTACCAATTTGATTGATTTAAAAGAAAAAGAAAATTGTATTATTGTAAATATAGAAGAAAAAACTACTTTAACCACTATACTAGGAGATAAAGTATACCATATAGATACCTTCGAAGAGGGAATGGGAGATATTTTAAACAAAATTAATTTAAAAGAAAACTCTTATACAAGAGCATATGAAATATGTAAAAATACAACCATTTATACAACAGCTGCAAAAGACCTGCAAATAGATGATGATAATGAATATCTAGAAGAAATCATGCCTACTTTATATAACATTTTGGAACATGTAAAACAGAATTTAACAACTAGTTTAAATAAAATTGATAAAATATATTTAACTGGTACAGCAGCGATTATTAACAATGTGGACTTATATTTCCAAGAAAACTTAAGTAAAGTTAAATGCGAAATATTAAAACCGTATTTTATTGATAAAGCAACATTAACTAAGTTAAATGTAAAAGATTATATCGAGGTAAACTCTGCTATTGCTTTAGGACTTCAAGGTTTAGGATTAGGAATCAAAGAAATGAATTTCAAAAAGGAAAGCTTATTAGATAAACTAAACGTAGAAATAAACTTCGGAAAATCATCTAATAAGAAACCAACCAAAGAAGGAAGAAAGTCAATAGATATAGCGAGCTTGCTACATTTTACAAATGATTTAGGACAACCACTCGATAAAGTAGAAAAAAATATGCTTCGTGGGGTAGGAGGGATTGCTGCAGTTCTTATTATTTTCATTTTATTCTCAGGTTTTATGAACAGTGGGATGAAAAAGAAAATGAAACAAGCAGATATGGTAATTAGTGATACAAATAGTAAAATTGCACAAATCGATTCTACGAAAACAAGTTTAGATACTGTAAAAGACTCTTATCATGGATTAAATCAAAAAATACAACAATTAGTAGATAAAGAAGATGATAAATCTAAGAAAAAAGACGCAATACCAAATTTCTTAAATCAAATTATGTTTATTATGCCTAAAAATGCACAATTAACATCAATCGAAAATACAAGTGATAAACATATCAAGATAAACGCACAATCTGAAAAATATGAACAGCTAGGATACTTAGTAGCAAAAATAAAAGCAGATGGTATTTTAAATAATGTCACATCCGATAGTGGAGTAAAAGAAGGAAATATCATCAAAATTACAATAGAAGGAGATTTGCCATGAAAAAACTATTAATTATTTTCTCCATCATTGTGTTATGCATATTAACTATTCTTACCATGCTAAATGGTTTTCAAATAGGAAATATGCAGGTATTGGGATTTCAAGGAATGAAAGTTCAAAAAGAAGAATTATCAGATAAAATAAGACAAGCCAGTGAATTAACAAGTAAGGATTATAGCCAAAAGTTGGGCGAAGTTACTTCTTCTGCTAGTGAGCTAAAAAAAGAAAAAGATAAGTATGAAGATAATTTGATTTATAGTACAGAAGAAGAAATACAAAAAGCGTTAAGTCCAAATCCATATGAAGTAGAATTCTTATGGGCACAAATAGGAAAACATGCAACTGCTCAAGGAGTTAACTTAAAACTAGAAATACTAAAAGGAACCACAAACAACTATTACAACTTACAATTTACAGCAACAGGTGGATATATTGGATTAACAGATTTTATTTACGCATTAGAAGATGACAGTGACTTAGAATTTAAAATTGAAAACTTTAAGCTAGTTCCAAATACTGCTACAGCAACAACTACAACAACGAATAATAACAATAATACTGCAAATAATAATACTGCAAATAACAATACTGCTACCAACAATACTAATACGACAACTGGTGCAGGTGCTTTAAAAGCTACCTTTATTGTAAAAGATGTTTTAATTAATTTAAAGAATGTATCGACAACAACAAATGAATCTAATAACAATACAGTAACACAACCAAATGAAGCTGCTGGTAACACAGACCAAAATCAAAACACCGAAAACCAAAATAATACAAACACACAGAATAATACAAACACAAATACAGAGGGACAGGCAAATAACACAGCACAATAAATAAACAGAAAAAGAGGAGAAAGCGATGCCTAAAAAAATGATGAAAGAAATAGTGATTGCACTTCTATTTTGTCTTGTAATAGCTTTAGTATATGGAGTGATTTTATATGACTATAGCCCTAGTTCAGGAGTTATTCCACAACAAGTAGAAGCTTATGTACCATCACAAGAAATACAAAATATATTAGATGAACAAAAAGATAGTCAATCACCAATTGTAACTTTTGATACGAATAGTACAGGGGATAATAAAGGAATTTCACAAGATGAATTAAAGAATTATGAAAAATCAAAAATTGTAGACCCTGGAAAATCAGATCCATTTGCGTCTTATGGAGAAGACAGTTCTGCAAGGACAGAAAATGGAGATAATGTTACCAATACTGGTAATGGAAGTTCTTCTACTACCAATCAAGAAAGTACAAACAAAAATGGAGATAGCTCAACCGGCACTTTCTTTGAAAAACCAGGTGGTAAATAATAATATTCGGTTATATTTATTTAATATAGATATACACAAACTAAAGAAAATCTTAAAAAGGAGGAATTTATTTATGTTTAAGAAAGAAAAAGGTATTACATTAGTTGCTTTAGTAGTAACAATCATCATTCTTTTAATCTTAGCAGGAGTTTCAATTTATTTTGCAACTAACACTGGATTAATCGGAAAAGCTCAACAAGCAGTTGATGAGTCTAAAAATGCTGGACTAAATGAAAACAACACATTAAATGAAGCAGAACAAATGATAAACAATTACTTATAGGATTTTAAGTGGTAGTTTAATTAAGTTACAACCAATGGGGCGTATGCATGATTTATGTATATGCCCTAACTATTATAATAAGAAAGTAGCAGAAGGAAAAACAAGGGAGAAAAACATGGAAGTAATTATATATCTATTAATTTTTATAATGGGAACTTTTTTTGGAAGCTTTTTTACTTTAGCAACTTATCGTATGCCAATAGGTGAAAACATTACATATAAGCAATCATTTTGCCCAAATTGTAAACACAAACTAGGAATATGGGATTTGATTCCTATTTTTAGCTATGTGTTTTTAGGAGGAAAATGTAGATATTGTAAGCAACCAATAAAAATTCGATATTTATTATTTGAAGTACTTTCTGGATTTGTATTTTTACTAGTTGCACTATCGTTAAGAATAGACCTTTATCAAATGCAAGAAGGGCAAATAATATGTTTTGTTTTTGGTATTTTATATTTAGTAAGTCTATTTTTAATTGCGGGAATTGATAAAGAAACCAATAAAATTCAATGTTCCGTATTATTATATGGATTGGTAGTAGTGACATGCTATATACTATATCTATATATAGTACAACATATTAATATATATAGATATGTTATATATCTTGTTATCATGCTAGTATTAGTATTAGCAGATACTATTACTTTAAGAAAAAAAGCAGAAAGTAATTATACTATTCAAATTTTAACTTTATGTATATATCTTGTTCTATTTTCAGGAGAGCAGGCTTTTGTATTAACGGTTGCTTTTACTCTATTATTAATTGCAATCCAACTTATAGTACATAATATAAAGGCAAAAAAGCAAAAAATACAATCAGAGAAAATAAGTAAATTAGTAAATAAAAAACAATATTATATTCCAATTGGATTCTATTTATGTGCAAGTAATATTTTTGTTATTTTATTAGCAGGATTTTTTTGCAATTATATTTTATATTAAAAAATAAAGGTGGTAAATATGACAAAAACACAGACAAGAAAAATAAATATACATAGTGAAAAAGGTTTTACAGGGGTAGATTTAACAATTGCAATTTTAATCCTCGTTTTGTTTGTGTCTATTATAACTACCATTTTTTATAACATCTATATTAGTTCTACTTCTATAAAAAGAAGCACTATTGCAAATGGATATGCAATGGATATATTAGAAGCAATTGATAAAGAGAACTATGAGGCAATCTATACTAATAGCCCAGCTATTCAAAATATAATACAAAAGGAGAAAATAGCAAGGGGATATACGGTGACTGTAGCAGTAGAAAAATATAATGAAACAACAGGAAATACAGATAAAGAAGACCTTGTAAAAACCGTGACGGTAACAGTAGAGTATAAAGTTGGAATTAAACCAGAAAAAGTAACAATGAGTAAGTTAAAAACAGCAGAAGTTCCTTATCGTGATAGTTTAGGAATAATGCCTAAATTAGTAGAAGGAATGCAACCGGTAAAATATGTTATAACAAATCAGCAAACAGGAGAAGGGTATTGGCAAGCAACAACAAGTTCAGATCCGGAATGGTTTGACTATGAAAAGAAACAATGGGCAAATGTCATGTTACAAGATGGGTTAGAAATTGATACTACAAGTGGAAAAGTAACGAAAATGGGAAGCATGCTTGTATATATTCCAAGGTATGCCTATAAAATACCAAAGACTAACTATCATACCAATATGGCAGGAACAATTGATATCAAATTCTTAAATACCAATAATACTTGTAAAGACGGTAGTAAAGAATTTATCGAAACAGAAGCAACATCGGGTGATGCGGGAGTAGAAATCAATAGTAGTACTAATTATATGCAACATCCAGCCTTTACTTTCGGAGATACCCAATTAGAGGGAATTTGGGTAGGAAAATTTGAATCCAGTAGAGCAGATGCAGGAACCACAGCTAGTAATATGGGAACTAATACGCAAATTGCAATTAAACCAAATGTAACAAGTTGGAGAAATATTTCAGTAAACGATATTTTTAACAATTGCATCAATATGAAAGCAATTAGTGCCTATGGCATAACAACATCTATAGCAGATACTCATATGATGAAGAATATAGAATGGGGAGCAGTAGTATATTTAGCTCAGAGTAAATATGGTAAAAATGCAAAAATTATGCCTAATAATAGTATAGACTATATTACAGGAAATGCAGCAAATACGGCTAATGATATAGAAATATCAGGAGTAACGAATGCGTATCAAACAATAAAAGGACAACAAGCAAGTACAACAGGAAATATTTATGGGATTTATGATATGAGTGGAGGAGCCTTGGAATATGTAGCTGCCTATATAGAAGGATTACAAAGTGTACAAACAAATGCTAACAATTTATTACTTGCTGCTAGCAAATATAAAGATGTATATGCGCAGGGAGTACCTGAGAATAATCAGAATAACTATAACGCTAATAAAATGAAATATGGAGATGCTATCTGGGAAACCTCCAATGGTTATGCTAATAATAATGGCTCATGGAATATGGAATATTCTAATTATCCTTTTACTAATTTTGGCGTTTTTGGAAGAGGGGGAAGATGTCAACTAAAAAGCAATTCAGGAATATTTTTCTTTAGCTATAATTCAGGAATACCTGACTCTACTCAAGGATTTCGAGTTTGTTTAGTAGCAGAATAAAAAACAGAAATAAAGGAGAAAGTATGAAACAAGAAAAAGGTGTCACTTTAATATCAGTAACAATATATGTACTTGTTATGCTAGTAGTAGTATCTATTATTAGTGTTATTACTTCATTCTATTATTCCAACATAGTGTATGTAGGAGATAGTGGAAAAAATACAGCCGATTATACAAAATTCAATACGTATTTTTTACAAGAAACACAGAAAAAAGGAAATAAAGTACAAGAAATCGCAGAAGATGGAAGTTATATCATTTTTTCAAGTGGCAATAAATATACCTATCAAGATAACTGTATTTATCAAAATCATATTCGAATTTGCGAAAATGTGACAAATGCAGCTTTCAAATTTGAACGATACTATGATAAGAATATAGTTTCTGTATTTCTAGTAATAGGGGATAATGCAGAATATAGTAAGACAACAGAATATGTATTAAAACAATAAATAGAAAAATTCGGTAATTGTAAAAAAATATATCAAACAATCGAAAAATAGGGTATAATAGAAATATAGTACAAAAGAAAGGAGCCAAAAAAATGGATGTTAGAAAAAGACAACCAATTGGTATAGAGTTAGTAAGAAGAGGTTTAGTATCGGAAGCTGATATTGAAAAAGCATTAGACTATCAAAGGACACATCCGAACAAAAAGTTAGGCGATATTTTAAATATATTGGATTTATGTGATTCCAATCAGTTAATAGAAGCAATGGGGGATATTTTAGGAGAAAAAACTATTCTATTAAGCCCTGGAGATGTTAATGTGAAATTAACAGATTATCTTTCATTAGATGTTGCCAAACAAAATAAAGTGGTTCCATTTGACATTGGAATGGGAAAAATAAAAGTATGTTTCGCAGATACTACCAATAAGAAATCAATGGATATTATAAGATTAATTATGCTAAATAAAGGGTTAGTAATGGACCGATATATTACTTTTGAAAGCAATATCATGAATATATTAGAGGCTCTAGAAGGACGAGTTACAGATAATATTAAAACAACAGATGATATTACAGGCTTAATTGATACTATTATAAAAACAGGAATTGATAAAAGGGCAAGTGATATTCATATTGAGCCACAAGAAGATGAAGTAAAGGTAAGATATAGAATCGATGGCGATTTATTTACTGCAGCCTCTATTGCAAAAGATAAACAATCTCAGATTATAGGAAGATTAAAAGCCATCTCTAATATGCATCAAGAAAAACAAGAACCACAAGATGGTAGAATTTTGCTTTATCCTGACTATAATATTCGTGTATCTTCTCAGAAAAATGTATATGGAGAAAAATTCGTATTAAGACTATTGAAGAAAAATGCAAATATTCGACAAATATTCGAATTAGGATTTCCAGAAGATGAAAAACTAGTAAAGAATTGTTTTAACAAAAGAAACAGTATTACCATTGTAGCAGCACCAACAGGAGAAGGAAAAACGACAACTTTGTATAGTATTGTAGACTATTTAAACAGACCAGAAATTAATATCACAACGATTGAAGACCCAGTAGAAATCAGAATACCAGGATTAAACCAAATTGAAATTGATGTAAAAACCAGTTTTTCTGATTCTCTAAGAACAGTATTAAGACAAGACCCAGATATTGTTCTAGTAGGAGAAATTCGTGATAACGAAACAGCAGAAATAGCAATGCAAGCAGGACAAACGGGACATTACGTTTTATCTACAATACATACCATAGATAGTATCGAAGTAATTACTAGACTTCGTAAAATGGGTATTTCAAACTACGATATTGCAAGTACTTTAGCAACCGCAGTATCCCAAAGATTAGTTCGAAAGATTTGTCCAAAGTGTTGCAAAGAAAGAGAATTCACAGATAAAGAAAAAGAAATCATGACGAATGTGGCAAATAAATATGGAGTAACAATAGACTTTACTGGTAAAAAAGCAAAGCAAGCAGTAGGCTGCAGCCATTGTAATCATACAGGATATTATGACCGTATCGGTATTTTTGAAACCTTAATCTTAAATGACGAAATGAAACAATTAATTACAGATAATGCATCTAGCTTAGACATTCGTAATAAAGCAGTTAAATATGGATATGTACCACTTGTTGTAGATGGCATTAAAAAAGTATTAGAGGGTGTTACAACCTTAGATGAAATTAATAAGAAATTGATTATATATTAAAATTACAAAAGAAGAATAGGAGGAATTGTGCATATGTTAGAGATAGAAAAAGCTCTAGATCAAGCAATGGAAAGGGATGCATCGGATGTACATTTAATTAGTGGTAATAAACCAATGCTAAGAATCAGAAGAGATTTGCTACCAGTAGAAGGAAGCAAAGAAATAACAGATGAAGATATGTTAGATGCATATGACTACTTTGTAAGAGGAAACATTGATAAGGATGAAGTATATAGAAAGACAAGAAAACTAGATGCTTCTTTTGAATATAAAGATATTCGTCTAAGAGTTAATATTTCTACTTCCAATGAAATACCAGTTATTACATTAAGATTAATAAAAAACGAATTACCTAAATACGAGGATTTAGGAGTACCAGATATAGTAAGACGTATGACTTATCAACCACAAGGAGTTATGTTAGTAACCGGTAAAACAAACTCTGGTAAGACTACAACATTAAATGCTTTAATAAATGAGATAAATGAAACACAAAACAAAAAAATATTAACATTAGAAAATCCAATTGAGTACAAACATCATTCTAAAAAATCCCTTATCGTACAAAAGGAAATAGGAAAGGGAAGAGATGCTTTAACTTTTAGTGATGGTGTAAAGAACTCTCTAAGAGAAGATTGTGATATTCTAGTTATAGGAGAAATTCGAGATAAAGAAACGATGGAAGCTGCTATTGAAATGGCAGAATCTGGACACTTGGTAATAGGAACTTTACATACTAAATCTTGTGCAGAAACAATTGATAGAATGATTAATTTTTATGATATACAAGACCAACAAACTGTAAAATATTTAATATCTTCTTTATTAAAGCTTGTTATTTCCCAAAGACTTTTAAAAGGAGTAGATGGAAATTTAGTGTTGGTACCAGAAGTAATGGTTGTTGATAATATAGTAGCAGGATGTATCCGAAAGGAAAAAATAAGTGTATCGGAAATCGAGGATGCCATTCAATCTAACCTAGATAAAGGTAGTATTGGCCTTATTAATTCCATAGCAAAGCTATTTGTAGAAGATAAAATTACCTTAGAACAAGCAAGGGCACAAATAGAAGAAAAAAATCTAGAAACATTAAATAGAACCATTATGCAACTAAAGATAAGAAAACAACAAGATAATCAAAACAACATGTAGGAAAGCAAAATATAAAAGGAGGATGCTAGTTAGTTATGCCTGTATATATGTATAAAGCAGTAACACAATCTGGGCAAATTGTAAGAAATCGTGTAGAAGATGTAAGTAGACAAAATTTAATAAAGAAGCTAAGAAATAATGGACTTTTACCAATTAGTGTTACCCAATCTGGATATAACCGAAGTAAGAAGAAAAACAAAAATGTAAAACGAAGAAATGTAAATGAAATTGAAGATGTTTTAAAAAATGCAAATACAGCTAATATAGGGAGAGTACGTACAAAGAGAAGTTTAAGTTTAATAGAAAGGATTAATTTAACTTTTGCAAGGCAAGAAAAAATAACATTAAGAGACGTTGTTATCTTTACACAAAATTTCTATCTATTAAAGAAAGCAAACTTTAATAATATTCATGCATTAAGTACGATTATAGAAAGTACAGAAAATCTATCTTTTAGAGGAATACTAGAAGATATCTTAGCAGGAGTAGAAGCCGGAGAAAACATGTATACAACAATGGAGTACTATTCTAATGTATTTCCATATATCTATGTAAACATGATAAAAGTAGGAGAATTATCTGGTTCTCTTACGAACTCGTTAAAACAAGCAGTAAAATATCTAGATGATACAACTAGAATCAATAGAAAATTAAGAAGTATTATTATTCCAAACTTAGTGCAATTTATTATGCTTCTAGTCCTACTTATAGTTGGTTCTATTGTAGCAATTCCAGCTATTCAGAATGTATTTACATCAATGGGGTCTACAGAACAATTACCTGCAATTAGTTTATGGTTTTCTAATGTAATAAACAATTTAGTAAAATATTGGTATGTACCGGTTATTATCATTGCAATAATAGCGATCGCTATTATTTTATATATTCGAACACCAAAGGGAAAATATAATTACCACTATTTTAAATATACAATGCCGATATTTGGAAAATTAATTTATGCAATTGATTTCTCAAGATTAATGAGAGCAATGCTTTTAAACTTACAAAATGGAATGAGAATACAAGATGCATTAGAAGTTAGTAAGAATGTATGTCAGAACTATGTTATGCTATCTATTGTAGAAACTTCCATTAATAATATTTTAATTGGACAATCTTGGATAGAGCCATTTGAAAAGGCAAACTTATCTTCTTCTATGGAAGTTGAAATGTTAAAGATAGGAATGCAAACAGACCTTTCAGAAATGATGGAAAAATTATTAGAATACATGGACATTGATATTAACAATAAAATGGATAAAATCATGAAAGTTCTTCCAGAGCTTGTATATGCTATCGTTGGAGTTGTACTGATTTTCTTCGTAATTGTTGTGTTAGTGCCTTGTATCCAAGTATATATGGGAACATTCCTATTCTCAGCAGCAGGAGTATAAGGAAAAGAACAATAGAAAAAGAGAATTAAAAATGGCAGAATAAAAATAGACTAAAATGAGAAAGAAAAACAAAAGTTAGTTGCTAAAAACTAACTTTTTGTTGTATAGTAAGGATAAGAAAAGAGTTATTAAAGGAGTAAAAAATGAGAATTGGAATTGATTTAGGAGGAAGCCATATTGCTTGTGGAGTTGTAAAAGAAGATGGACAAATTATTCAAAAGGAAGAAATAGATTTACAAGAAAAAGAAAATTTATCAGAAAAGATAGTAGAGTTTATAGAAGAATTAATAGAAAATATTCTAAAAAAACAACAGCTTACTATCTCAAACATTGACTCCATTGGTATTGCTACACCAGGTACGGCAAGTAATGGATATATTATACATGCAGTTAACCTAGGTATTGAAAAATTTCATATTGCTGAAATATTGCAACAAAAATATCCAGCAAAAGTATATGTAAAAAACGATGCTAAATGTGCAGCAATTGCAGAGTATCATTATGGATGTATGAAAGAATATTCTGATTGCGTATTTTTAACTTTAGGAACTGGCATAGGAGGAGCTGCTTTCATTAATAATAAATTGATAGAACCAAAGAAAAACCCTGGATTTGAATTTGGTCATATGATTATAGAAAAAAACGGTAAAATATGTCATTGTGGAAAAAGAGGATGTTTTGAAACATATGCATCGATGAAAGTATTAAAAGAGAATTTAAGAGAGATATTAAAATTAGGAAATCAAGTAGATGGAATAAAACTATTAGAAATTGTAAAAGCAAAGAAAGGAGAAGAGAATGTACAAGAGATAATAAAAGAATACATAGAAAATTTAAGTATAGGGATTAGTAATTTAATTAATATATTTGAACCAGAAGTAGTAGCAATAGGAGGTAGTTTTACATATTATCAAGATATACTTTTAAAACCATTACAAGAAAGATTAGAAAAAAAAGACTTGCTATTTAACCGAAAATATACACCAGAAATAAAATTAGCTATGCTGAAAAACGATGCAGGAATTTTAGGTGCTAGTATGCTTAGAAAATAAGGAAAGAAATGAATATAAAAAGATAAAGAACATAAAGTTATAAAACCTTGTATTAATTGTACCAATTAGTTCTTTTTTATTAGAAGAAATATAACAAAATAGATAAAATTAATATAAGTATATAGAGAAGCATAATAAAGAAAAAAAATGTTAGTATAAACTTTTAGTAGGGAAAATTTGATAAAAAAATTGAATAAGAGATACCAATTTGATAGAATATTTTTATCGCAAAAATATTTTAAAAGGAGGTATCTCTTATGTATCAAATTATACAAAAGATTTATGAAAAAAACAATAAAATTTTAAAAGAAGGTGTAAAAAAAGTTTTAAATGGAGAAGATGTAAGTTCCTTAACTAGTGCAATCAAAGACTTTACCGATATTTTGGGAAAAGAACTTTTTTCAGAAATTGTAACACAAATAGAAAATTTAGTATTTGAAGATTCTAAGAGACAAAGTGAATATGAAGCAGTAAGATTTGCAGAAAAAAGTTTAATAACGAAAAATGGAAAAGCAAAGTTTGAAAGAAGATATTACAAAGATAATGAAACAGGAGAAAATGTATGTTTAACAGATAAGATATTAGGTATAGATAAGGGAGAAAGAATAGATAAAAAGGTAAAAGCAGAATTAATTCACAAAGCAAGTGAACAATCATATAGTAAAGCCGGAAAATTAGTTGTACCAGAAATGGAAATAAGTGCAACGACAGTGATGAAAAATGTAAGAAAAAATGAATGGAAAATGGAAATAGAAGAACGAAAAGAAGAAGATAAAATAAGGTCAAAAAATATATACATACAAGTTGACGAAGATCATGTTAAAGAAAGAAATAAAAAGGGTTGTACAATATCAAAAATAATAACAATATATACACGAAAAAGGACATTAACGAAACCAGAAAGAATACCAGAAGTAAAACAAGTAAGAAAAGAATTAGTAGATAAATTCACGTTTTCAGGGCTATACAAAGATACCCAAGAAATGTGGGAAGATGTAGCGTACTACATAGAATGTACATATAAAAAAGAAGAAATAGAGACAGTATTTGTTATGGGAGATGGAGCATCATATATAAAATCAGGAACAGAATGGATAGGAAAATCAGTATTTGTGCTAGATACGTTTCATTTAGAAAAATATATAAACCATTTAAATTACGATGAATATTTAAAAACAAAATTAAAAGAAGCAATAGACCAATATGACCCGATAAGTACAGAAAATATAATGAATGAAGCAATAAAAAAAGTAGAACAAGAGATAAAAGAAGATGAAGGATTAGGAAGAGATACAAAAAGATTAGAAAATAGACTAAAGAAAGTAAAAGAGACAAAAACATATCTAATGAATCAATGGGACGGAATAGAGGCACATGATAGATACAAAGATAAATTAACAGGATGTTGCCAAGAAGGGCAAGTACATCATACATTATCAGAAAGATTAAGTACAGATGCAAAGGTATGGAGTGAAAATGGAATAGATGAAATGAGCCAATTAAGAGCATTTACACAAAATAAAGGAGATATCTACCAAAAAGTAATAGATATATCACAAGCAGAAAAAAGAGAAAAGAAAATAGAAAAATTAGAAAAAAGGATAAGGAAAAAAGCAAATAAAAAAATATTTGGAACAACAGGAGCAAAAATACCAATAGGTATGGCTAGAGATGAACTGTATTATGAATTAAAAAACATTTGGTATGGAAAAGCAGTATAAGAATTTGTGATATTTTAAAAAAGACCTAAAAATAGGTTTATTAAATGAACCTAAAAATAAAGATAAAAATATAAAATTAAATAGGAATCTCGAAAATCAAGAAACATAGTTAGTTCAAGATTTTAATGAAGATAAATCCTACTAAAAATTTATGCTATCGAAAAAAAATAGAAAATTTGACAAATGCATGAAAACATAGTATAATAACAAACAGATATTACCAATGATTGGTAAAAGATGAGATTTTATTTTTATGAAACATAGAAAAAGAGAAACGGTAAATAATAATAAAATAATTGACTTTTCAAGTAAGAAAATAAAAAGTAAATGGTAAAAAATGAGAGAGAACATCAAGCATACAAAATGTGAGATATAGAGTTAGGAACGGAAATTTTAAAAATCTATATCCTTTTGTATGAATATAAAGAATAAAAATAGTAGGAGGGCCTACTACAGATTAGGGTGTGTAAAAAATAAGATAAACCATAGAAAAAGCAAGCAAAGGAAAAAGAATGGATAAATTTTTTAATATTTTTTTATTTCAAAAGAAAAGTTTCAATTAGTTTAAAATTATTTAAACTAATTTTTTTCATGGAATTTAATAAAGATAAGAGAAAAAAAGGGAGGAAAAAGGAAAATGGAAAAAACAATAGAAGAAATACAAAAAGAAATATTGGAAGGGATAAATCCAAGAAAAGAAAAAGAAGAAAAAGCACAAAGAGAACAAAGAGGGAGACAAAATCATCTAAAAAATGTTAGAAAAGCAACAAGAAGGCCAAGGAAGGCAGTAGAAAAGATAGAAGCAAAAGAAGAAAAGAGAGATACAAAAATAAAAAGTCATAGAGAAAAAATAGAAAACAAACAAGAAGTAAAAATAGTAGAAAGAAAAACAAGAAATAATAAAGAAACAGGAAAGAAAAAAGAAAATACAAACAATAAAGGAAAAAAAGATTTTAAATTTAAAAAAGAAACACTAAAAATCATTCCAATTGGAGGAATTCAGGAAATTGGAAAAAATATGACAGTATTTGAATATGGAAATGAGATTATTATCGTAGACTGTGGATTAGCGTTTCCAGAAGATGATATGCTAGGGGTAGATTTAGTAATACCAGATATTACGTATCTAGAAAAAAGCAAAGAGAAAATAAAAGGAATGGTAATTACTCATGGACATGAGGACCATATCGGAGCAATTCCATATTTCTTAAAACAAATAGATGTACCAATTTATGCAACAAGATTAACAGCAGGGTTAATTAGTAACAAGCTTGAAGAACATAAGCTATTACGTAAAACAAGGTTAAATATTGTAACACAAGGAGAGACGATTAAATTAGGAAAGAATTTTCAAGTAGAATTTATTCGTAGTTCTCATAGTATTCCAGATGCTGTTATGTTTGCTATCACAACCCCAGCGGGTACTGTACTTCATTCTGGAGACTTTAAGGTAGACTATACTCCGATTGATGATAAACCAATGGACTTTGGTAGAATAGCAGAATTAGGAAACAAGGGTATTTTAGCGTTGATGTCAGATAGTACAAACTCAGAAAGAAAAGGATATACGATGTCAGAGCGTTCAGTAGGACCTGTTTTTGAAAAGTTATTCTTAAATTGTAGTAAAAGAATTATTGTAGCAACTTTTGCATCTAACGTACACCGTGTACAACAAATTGTAAACTCTGCTATTAAATATGGTAGAAAAGTAGCGGTTATGGGTAGAAGTATGATAAATATGATAAATACAGCAAATGAATTAGGCTATATTGATTGTCCAAAAGATTTATTTATTGATATTGATATGATAAAAAATTATACAGACGACCAATTAGTTATTATCACAACAGGAAGCCAAGGAGAACCAATGTCTGCCTTAACAAGAATGGCAGCAGGTGACCATAAAAAAGTACAAATTACTCCAAACGATTTAGTTATTATATCTGCTACTCCAATACCAGGAAATGAAAAGCTAGTATCAAAAGTAATCGATGACCTAATGCAAATTGGTGCAGAGGTAGTATATAGCTCCCTTGAAGATATTCACGTATCAGGACACGCATGTCAGGAAGAGCAAAAGCTATTATTAAGCCTAGCAAAACCAAAATACTTTATTCCGGTACATGGGGAATATAGACAATTAAAAGCTCATAGTGAAACTGCACAAAGCGTAGGAATTGATAGAGAAAATATTTTTATGCTTGCAAATGGTAGAATTCTAGAACTAAATGAAGACTATGCAAGATTAGCAGGAAGTGTACCAAATGGAAGAGTGTTAGTAGATGGATTAGGAGTAGGAGATGTTGGAAATATCGTACTTCGTGATAGACAACATTTATCACAAGATGGATTAATCATCATTGTTCTTACAATGGATTCAGGTTCAGGTACTGTAATTGCTGGACCAGACATCATTTCAAGAGGATTTGTCTATGTGAGAGAGTCTGAGAACCTAATGGATGATGTTAAAAATGTTGTAAAACATGAGATTGAAAAATTCGAACAAAAGGGAATTACAGATTGGTCTACAATTAAATCTGAATTAAGAGATAATTTAAGAGATTATTTATTTCATAAAACAAAACGCAACCCAATGATATTGCCAATAATTATGGAAGTATAGAGGAATACTAGAATACCAAGCTTTTTAGAGCTTGGTAGTTTTTTGGGGCTATCCTTTTAAAAGGTACCTATTATTAGAATAGAAAGAAAGTAGAAGAATATAAAAAAATTAAACTAAGCGACAAGTTTCGACACAAACAATTTACATAAAATGTTAAAATAGAATCATGGAGGAGTGATTCTATGAATGTTGATTTCCTTATTATGCGAAATAAGATAAGATTAGAACAAATGATAAATGAAAATGAAGATTATGAAAAAATATTAAAGCAAAGTCAAAAATTGGACAAGTATATTAATATCAAAATGAAAGAAATAGAAAAGCAAAGTCCATTAAGACAAATATAAGAAGGCAAGAAATTTTTATTCTTGCTTTCTTTTTGTCTAGTTAGTTGTAATATGGGTGATAATTTGATATAATACAGCAGAAAGAGAAATCAAAGGAGAGAAAAAACAATGGATTATAAAGAATTATCAGACTTGATTTTCCCAGATGCAAAATCAATTTCATATTATGAGGAAAAATATCCAGAAAGAAATTTACCAGAGGGAGCAATAGTAACGAGAGTTGCACCAAGTCCTACAGGATTTGTACATATTGGAACTTTATATCAAGCTTTAGTTGCAAAAAAGTTGGCAGAACAAACAGATGGAGTATTTTTTTTAAGAGTAGAAGATACAGATCAAAAAAGAAAAATTGAAAATGGTACATTAGAAATTGTTACAGGATTTAGTAGCTATGGAATTGAACCAGATGAAGGAATGATTTCGGAAAATGAAGAAAAAGGAAATTATGGACCATATAAACAATCTTTAAGAAAAGAAATTTATCAAGCTTATGCAAAATACTTAATAGAACAAGGCAAAGCATATCCATGTTTCTGCGCTCCAGAAGAAGTAGAAGAAATAAGAGAAAAACAAGAGGCTGCAAAAATAAGACCAGGATATTATGGTGTATGGGCAAAGTGTAGAAATTTAACAGTAGAAGAAGCAATCAAAAAAATAAAAAATGGAGAAAAATATATAATTAGATTTAAATCACCAGGTAGAGAAGACAGAAAAATAAAACATCATGATATAATAAAAGGAAATGTTGATTTTCCAGAAAATGACCAAGACATAGTAATAATAAAAGCAGATGGCCTTCCAACATACCATTTTGCACATGCAATAGATGACCATTTAATGAGAACAACACATGTAATAAGAGGAGATGAATGGCTATCATCTGTATCACTACATTTACAATTATTTCATGAACTAGGATTTAAAGCTCCTAAATATGCACATATAGCTCCTATCATGAAAAATGACGAAGGTAATAAAAGAAAATTAAGTAAAAGAAAAGACCCAGAAGCAGCAGTGAGCTATTATGCAAAAGAGGGAATACCAGACATCGCAGTGAAAGAATATTTATTAAATATAGCAAATTCAACATTTGAAAATTGGAGGAGAGCAAATCCAGACAAATCAATGAATGAATTTAAATTGCAATTAAGCAAGATGAGTGTAAGTGGTGCTTTATTTGATATAGTAAAATTATTAGATGTATCTAAAACTGTTATATCAAAAATGACTGCAGAGGAAGTATATAAAAATACTCTTACATGGGCTAAAAAGTATGACACTGAACTAGAAAACTTATTAAAAGACAAAACATATTCGTTAAAAGTATTAGGAATTGAAAGAGGAAATAAAAAGCCAAGAAGAGATATTGCAAAATGGTCAGATGTAAAAGAAAATATTGAATATATGTATGTAGATAAATTTGATGAAACAGTTAAAAAATATGAATTCCAAAATATAAATGAAATAGAAAAAATAAAAGAAATTTTGAAACTATATCTAATAGAATATTACAATGCAGAAGATGATAAACAAGAATGGTTTGATAAAATAAAGCAACTAGCAGGAAGATTAGGATATGCAAAAGAAGTAAAAGAATATAAAAAGAATCCTGATAATTATCCTGGACACGTAGGAGATGTTAGTATGGTACTTCGTGTTGCATTAACAGGTAGACAAAATACTCCAGATATGTATGAAATCATGAAAATCTTGGGGAAAGAAGAAATGGAAAGAAGATTTCAAAGGATAATAAAGAACAGTTGAAAATAATTAAAAAATGAAGAAAGGGTGGAAAGATGGAATATCAAATAGGTGATGTGGTTAGAACAAAAAAAGTACATCCTTGTGGAAGTAAAGAGTGGGAAATTACAAGAGTAGGTGTAGATTTTAAGTTAAAGTGCTTAGGTTGTGGACATATTATTCAACTTCCAAGAGAAAGGGCATTAAAAATAATTACAAAAAAGATAGAAAAATAGAAGAAAAAGGAAATCTATATTTTGGATTTCCTTTTTCTTCTAGACATAAAAGTAAAAATATGGTAAAATAATTATGTTATCAAATGCTAAGTTCCTACTTATAAATAGAGGAAGGAAAGAATTGATAATGGCCAGCATTCTTAGTACATCTATAGAAAGGAGAAACAAGATGAAAATAACAGTTCGGAGGGAGTTTGATACAAGACTAGGAAAATTAATTCACAATTGGGCAATACGAAGTGGAGCTAATATGCTTCAAAAAGAGGGAAAGAGATATGTTATTTATAAAGTAGAAGGTACAGAAAAAGATGAAATAGAATTGATTGTAGATTCCTTAAAGAAAGTACCGGAGCTTGAAATAGGTGACATAGAAACAATTGACAACTCTAAGTATTATCTAGAGACCAAAGAAGTAAATGAGGTAATAAAAAGATTAGAGGAATATTTAAAAATGGTTTCTTTTACAGGAAGTTTTAAAAAAATTTATATTTCCAAAGAGCAGAAATATATTGAGATAAGATTGCCTAACAACGAATCTTCAAGAAAACTATACCATTTCTTAAAAAGAGCTATTGGACGAAAGGGAGTTTTTACTGAGAAGAAGCAACCAGAAGCTAAGCAAATTATTTCAAAAGCGATTGCTATGGATATAAACCAACCAAAGAATCCAAACAGAAAGACGGGAGAAATAGAAAAGAAAGTAAATGTTCCTCAATATGAATTACCAAAACAAGTTTTTCCTAAAAAAGAACAGCAGGAAAAGCCAAATGCAGTTTTTAAGCAAGAGGAGAGAGCAAAAGTTGCTCAATATGTTTATACGCAAAAACAATCTTTTACTATTTCAGGAGTAGCGGAAAAAACAGGTACTTCGGAAGAATTAGTGAAGGAAATTCTAGAAGGATGCATAAAAATAGGAGATGTAGGAACGAGAATAGACAAAAAAACAAGTACACTACTCTACTATACCTTAAGGAATTATTAAACATTAAAGATGCTGGTTGTAAAAAAGAGCTATTAATAGCTCTTTTTTTCCTTACTTTGTTATATATTTTTCTATCAAATTCCAAACATCACTAGAATAAATTTTCTTTTCAGAGGAAAATGGCAAAATAGGAATCATATCCGGAATAGATAAATAAGTACGAAGGTCTTCCACATATGCAGGAACCTTAGTAGGTGCAATTTTATCTGCCTTATTTGCAAGTACTAGAACAGGTAAACTTGTTTGTAAAGCGTAGTGATACATTAAAGCATCATTTTCACTTGGTTTATGGCGAATATCCATTAATATAATAATACAAGCAATGTTCTCACGATGGAATAAATACTCTTCGATGAATTTTCCTACTTTTGCTTGTTCTTGTTTTGACATTTTGCTATATCCATAACCCGGCAAATCAACAAAATAAAAAATATTATCCATATTATAAAAATTAAGTTGTCTTGTTTTTCCTGGTTCACTACTAGTTCTAGCAAGTTTTTTCCTTTGAATCATTGTATTAATGAAAGAAGATTTTCCTACATTAGATTTTCCAACTAATACGATTTCAGGAAGGTTTCCTTTTGGATATTGCTTAGGGCTAACAGCAGAAATTTCAAATTTTGGATTTTTAATATTCATATGAGGTACCTCTATTTCTATAAAATAATATTTAATTATGTAGGTTATTACTATTTCATTATATCAAAAATAAAAAATAAAGTAAATGTAAGAATAGAAGAATTTTTTCGTTTGTGCCATTTTCAGCGATTTCACTTCCTCATATTTCCATTTTTACACTTGTTTTTCTTCTGAAATTTTAAATCGCATTTTTATCCAAAGAAAAAAGGGCGCAATAATCCCTTTACAACTTTATGTGTTTTTTTAATTTTATTTAAGCTACTAAACTTCCTATATTGTCTTGTTTATTTTTTATATGTCCTTTTGCTATTGTTAGCATTACAATAAATGTTAGATTTAGCATTAGCTCCATTTTCTTTTGCCCTCTTATGAAATGATCATTAAACATGTAATCTCTATCTATTCTACCATTTAACCTTTCTATCTCTGTCCTCATTTTATATTTCTTCTTGAATTTTTTACTATCTCTTGCTACTGGTGTAAATATTCTATAATCCGTTTCTAATGGTATTCTATATATTTTCTTTCCCGTATTATACCTTGTATATCTTAAAGCATTATTTTCTTTATCATATCCTACATATTTCATCTTTTCATAATTACCTAAATCTACTATGTAAAACACTTCTCCTTCTTCAGTATATGCTATTGGTTGATTTTCTATTTCTTTATATTTTTCTTCTTTATCCCATATATGTTTTATATCCATTATTGGGTTTATATTATATTCTTCTTTTAGCTTTTTGTTTCTTTTTCCACTATCGTATCCAGCATCTCCCATTAAGTTTTTCATTTTCTCTAATTTATATTTTTCTCTTTCATTGTTTCCCATTTCTTTTAACATATTATCTAATTCTGTTTGTTCTGAATTATTTGCTGGTGTTACTTTGCTTTTTATTGGTAATCCATATTTTGCATCACATATTATATGTGCCCTAAATCCATAATGCCACTCATTTTTCTTGCTTCCATCTTTCATGTAATATGTTTTACATGAAGTTGTTGCATCATGTTCAGCCCTATTATCTTTACATCTATTATCTTTATATTGATTTGCATATGTATCTAAATATTTCCCATCTATTGCACAATCCTCTCCAAATCCTTCTAAATTTTCATACATAAATTTTACTAATTGTTCAAATATCTCTTCAATTTCTTGTTTACAATCTTTTAATTTGTTGAAAAAACCTGTAAATACTCTTGCTGGTGGTACTAAATGTTTTCTATCTCCACAATATTTATATTTCCCTTCACTTAATCCACATGCTATTCTTAGTTGTGAATTTCTACTTAATTCTCTTCTAAATGATTCTACACTTCTATGTCCAAATATTTTCATTGCATAAATTAAATTTAACATTGTTCTTACTGGATAATCATTTCTTCCATTCTTTCTTGTTTTTTCAAGCTTTTCGCATAATTTATCATCATCTATATTTTCAAAAAATATTTTTAATCTTTCTAAATCTCCTAAATTTTCAATTTCCCTATATTCAAATATTGAAATTTGTGATATATTATTCATAGATTTTTTCACTCCTTTTGTTAAGTTTTTTTCCAAATTAATTATATCAAATTAGAGTGAAAAAATCACTAAAAACGCTTGAAAAATCAAGCGTTTTTGTGTTTTTGTCGTATTTTTAAATTTATTTTATTATCTCTACTAATTAATGTCTGCAAATGGCTTAACTTCATGTCGTTACATTTTTATTACAAATTTTACACCTATGGTATTACTCTTTTTCAACTAACGAAATTATTCTAGAAAGGATAGAGTCAAAAGAATAGAATAGACAAAATATAGCAAATATGGTAAAATAATTATGTTACTATCCAAAGCTATAATTTGAAAGTTCAAATATAGGATAGTGAAGGGCTAATTTACAAGAACACTTTATAAGATAACTAAAACAGAAAGGATATGACAGACAGATGGAAGAAACAGCAATGGATAAATTTATGATTACCTTGATAGTTTCTAAAGAGAGTGGCAATATACTAACTCGGTGGAGAAAATCTGAGCTCTATAGCATTAAAAGAAAAGAAACAGATGGTACTTACCAGCTACAGTTTTTAATCGAATATGAGAACTGTAAGGAACAAGCCTTACGAGAAATCTATAAAAAAGCTTGTGAAAAATTTAAGGAATTTGAAATCCTAGATTCCAAGTTTGATTCGAAGAAACCTACAAAAGAATTCTATACAGAACAATTTGCGAATTACTTAAATGGTGAACTGGAATATAAAAATATTCCAGAAGGTATGAAATTTGTGAAAAGAGACAAAATTGTTCACTGTGTCGTAAATAAAAATACAGATACCAAACAATTTTGTAAAGCAATGGAAAAACACAGTATCATGAAAGTAAAGGTAGAAATACCACGGTATGAAGCAGAGCTTATAACAAACAATCCGCATATTAAAAATGGAATACAGCAAAAGATTCGGATAGATGGAAATACTAGAAAGATAACGCTTCAAATGAAAGAAAAATCAGAAGGAGTATGGATGGATTTACAAGAGAGATATCTGCTATTTTTGCAGTATGTTGCGGTGGTGAAAATCATAGATTTTAAATTTAACGAAGAAGAGGAATACGTTGAATTTCGCTTCAAAGAGCTTCCTACATTTTTACGGATAAAGTATGATGATTCTTTAAGTAGAAACAATTGTTATCATGTTATAAGAGAAACTCGAAGTACAACAGAATTTTTTATTCCTATTGGATGTAAAATAGAAAAAGATAAGAATGGTGAAATCCACTTTTGGATAAATAAGTCAAAAGAGAATAATACTTTTATTACTCTATTGCAGGAAGAGGAGACAAAGCCCAAAGTAACAAAGAAGGAAAAAGTTTCTTCTTCTAAAATTAATATAAAAGTAAGAAAAGAATTAATAGAGTGGATAAAAGTATTAAATCAATTTACATTGAATGATTTAGTTCAGGTATGTGGTAATAAAGTAACAAAAACGCAAATTACTCAGATGTTATCGGAATTAATCGATATTGATTATATCAAATATCGATGGGTCAAGACAAAGACTGGAGAGGAGAAAAAGTACCAGTATAAAGGTTAAGCATTAACAGCTTAAAATGTAAATTAGTCCCAAAAAAAGACTGGCTATTATAGCAGTCTCTTTTTTCTATCTATAGAATATGGATTTAATTCTATAGCTTAACTTTTAAATCAAGCTAATACAATTAATTTTTTGGTACAATCTTTTCTAAACCACCCATATATGGCCTTAATACTTTTGGAATATTGACACTACCATCTTCTTGATAGTTATTTTCTAATAGAGCGATTAACATACGAGGAGGCGCAACTACTGTATTATTTAATGTATGTGCAAAATAATTACCATTTTCACCTTTTATACGAATACCAAGTCTTCTTGCTTGAGCATCTGTTAAATTAGAGCAACTTCCTACTTCAAAATATTTTTGCTGTCTTGGACTCCATGCTTCTACATCAACACTTTTCGTTTTTAAATCAGCTAAATCACCGCTACAGCATTCCAAGGTACGAACAGGAACTTCCATAGAACGGAATAATTCCACAGTGTATGACCACATTTTATCATACCAATCTTTACTATCTTCTGGTTCACAAACTACAATCATTTCTTGTTTCTCAAATTGATGAATACGATAAACACCACGTTCTTCAATACCATGTGCTCCTTTTTCCTTCCTAAAACAAGGAGAATAAGATGTCATGGTATAAGGAAGGTCTTGCTTAGAAAGAATTTGGTCTTTAAACTTACCAATCATAGAATGTTCACTAGTACCAATTAAATATAAATCTTCTCCCTCAATTTTGTACATCATAGCATCCATTTCTTCAAAACTCATAACACCGGTAACAACATCTGCTCGAATCATATAAGGAGGAATACAGTAAGTAAATCCCTTTTCAATCATAAAATCTCTAGCATAGGAAAGGACAGCAGAGTGTAATCGAGCGACATCTCCCATCAAATAGTAGAAGCCATTTCCAGCTACTCTTCTTGCAGCATCTAAATCAAGTCCACCTAATTTTTCCATAATCTTTCCATGATATGGAATTTCATAAGATGGTACAATAGGTTCCCCGTATTTTTGTAATTCTACATTTTTGCTATCATCTTCACCAATAGGTACAGTAGGGTCAATGATATTAGGAATACGCATCATACGAGTCCTGATTTCTTCACTATAAGTTGCTTCTAAAGCTTCATTTTTTTCTAACGTTTCGTTAATCGCATGTACTTCTTGCTTTATCTTTTCAGCTTCTTCTTTTTGGCCTTTTTGCATTAACATTCCAATTTGAGAACTTAGAGATTTACGTTTTGCACGAAGTTCATCTCCTTTTAATTTAGCTTCTCTATTTTTTTTATCTAATTCAATTACTTCGTCTACTAAAGGAAGTTTATTATCCTGAAATTTCTTTTTTATATTTTCCTTTACTAATTCTGGATTTTCTCTTACAAATTTAATATCTAACAATAGTATCATCCTTTCTTTTATTTTGTATAATCTTTAGACAAATCCTCTACTAATTCAAAGCGATAAGTTTGCCCTGTTATATTATCTTTTCTATCCTTATCAATTGCCTCTAAAAACATGGATTCAGGTCTTACCCAAATTTGACTGTCTGTTCTATCATATAGGGATTTATACACAACATAAATTTCTTTTGTCTCGGAATGTTTGGCAACATTTTCTACAAAATAGTAATTTCCTTTAAAATGACGATATACTTTTCCGATTTTGACATGCTCCATTTTATCAACCTCTTTCTAGAAATAGGAAAAGCAACATAAAAAAAGCCCTTATGAAAAATATCATAAGGACGAATGTAATCCGCGGTGCCACCTTATCTGATAGAAAAAATCTATCCACTCTTAGGAAACAAATAGCGATAACCTGCTACGAACCGGTTTAGTTTTCACTAAAAAGCTTTGTAAGGAGATTCCTAAAATTTTCTTTATTTACTCACACCAACCGTAAACTCTCTTGAAAAGAAAAGAGAAGTACTAGTCTTACATCAAACGCTTACCTTTTATGATTTCTTTACCTATTTTTTATATTTTAACCATTTTAACATGAAACATACTATTTTTCAAGTAGAGAAAATTAAAATATGTTTACTATCCATTTTTAATGGAAGCATAAAAATATATGAAAACAAAAGATAAAAAAAGTAGTTAGGAAAATTACGAAAATAGCATTGGTTATAACGATTATAGTTTATTGAACAATATACAATTGGTATTATTTTAGAATTGGAGGGCATTAAAATAACAGAAAATAGCATAAGAGAAGCAAAAAAGGAAATACTTTCTAATAGGTGATGATATGAAATTAATATGGGAAATGATTCAATTTTTAGTATATTCTCTACTCGTTGTAGGAATTGCAAAATATATATTGGTCCCAATTTTAAGAAAACTAGGAGAAAGCTTGAATTTAAAACCAAAAACCATTGGTTTTATAGCAGGAATTGCAACATCTGTGCCAGAGCTGTTAACGGTTTCCTTTTCGGCCTTTTCGGGGCTAATTGAAGCGAGTAGCTATAATATTTTAAGTTCTAACATTATCAATACGATTCAATATACAGCAAGTATTGCCTTAAATAAAAATGGAAAAAAGGTAAGACATCCAGCTATTATAGTAGCACTTGTTTTTGTGGTAATTACTATTATAATTCCACTGCTTCTTTTACTTTGGAAAATAGATATGAAGTTTTACTTAGTACCTATTTTTCTTATTTCGTTTGTTATTATATATTTTATCGATAGAAGAGTATATTTATTCTATTTTAAGAATTTAAAAACAGAGGAAGAAAAAGAAATTGAAGAAGAAGAAAAGAAAATGAGAGGAAAGGAAAAAATAACAATCTTGTATGCTATTTTTCTTTTACTTTCTAGTATTGCTCTTTTTGTAGTTGGGAATTTGTTAGGAGGTACATTAGAAAATTTATGCTACTATTTCCATATACCAGAAGTAATCATTGGAATTTTATTAGGCTTTGTTACAAGTTTACCAGAATTAATTACTTTCTTAGAGTCACAAAAACACTATAAAAAGGAGATAGATCAAATTGCTGGTGTAGTGGAAGCAACTAATAATTTATTAACTTCCAATTTATTAAATTTATTTATTATTCAAGCTAGTGGAATTACAATATATACGTTACTACATTAAAATAGACAAATACAAAATATTCAAGAATAGGAATAAATAGGAAATAATATGCATATACTAATAACAGGAATCATAAGAAAAGGAGAAGAGATATGAGACAAGAATATTACATAAAAGAGACTGTTATTAGAGAAAAAGAAGAAAATGAAAAAGATGAGGAATTAATGGAAAGCGTAATAAAAACAAAATTAGAGTTAGAAAATGCAACTAAAAACTTTGAATATGCAGAAGGAGATTTAATTGACTATTATTCTTATCAAATAAAAGCAAACCAAGCTAAATTAGATTATTTATTAAAAAAAGTAAAAAAGCGTGGTTTAGTGTTAGATATGATAAATGAAATTAGTCTTCGTTTAGATAGAGAAGATGAAGTAGGATAAAAATAGTCATATTTGTACTAGCTCTCACATACGATAGTGGTAAAGGAAAAAGGGTGATGACAAATGGATTTTAATACCATTATTGCATATTTAGCTGGAATTAGTATTATTTTTATCTTAGGAAAAATTTTTATTTTACCACTAAAAAATATAGGAAAATTAATTTTAAACTCTATTTTACGGAGGAGTTTGTATCTATGTTATTAATCTAATAGGAGGAATGTTTGGGTTCCATATTGGATTAAATATTGTAACTTCTCTTGTAATTGGTATTCTGGGTGTGCCAGGAGCTGCGTTGTTAGTGATTTTAAAATTAATTATGGGGTAAAGGACGAGAAATCGTTCTTTTTTGTTGTATTAGAAGAGAAATATAAAAAAGGAGTATAGAAGTAGGAAAAACAGAAAAACTAAAATAAGATAACAAAATAGAAGAAAAATAAAAAGAAAGAAAGAAGAAAGGAAAAAAGAAATTAAAATGTTTAAGCCAGATAGAATTTTATTTGAACAAGATGCATTAACCTATCCAAAAGGGGAAAAGCTTTATCAAGAGTTTAAAGAAAAAGGAGAAAAAATAGAGATATTAAATACTGCAAATCGAGTGACATCCATCCCAGGAGAGAATAAAAGAGAAAAATATGAAAATGCAAAAAAAACATTAGTAGTAGGGGTTCGTAAGACATTAAAATTTGAAAATTGTAAGCCATCAGCACATTATCAATTACCGTTAGTAACAGGATGTATGGGGATGTGTGAGTATTGTTATCTAAATACCAATTTAGCTACGAGGTCATATATTCGTGTGTATGTTAATACAGATGAAATTTTAGAAAAAGCAAAAGAATATATAGAAGAAAGAAGTCCAGAGATTACCATATTTGAAGGCGCGGCTACTTCAGACCCTACACCAGTAGAGGAGTACACACATAATTTAGCAGATACCATTACTTTTTTGGGAGAAGAAGAAAAAGGGAGATTCCGCTTTGTAACCAAATATCCCTATATTGATAGTTTACTATCTTTGAATCATAATGGACATACTGAAATACGTTTTAGTTTAAATACCCAGTATATTATTAAAGAATATGAGCATAAAACAGCTAGTATGCAGAAAAGAATAGAAGCAATAGGAAAAGTGAAAAAGGCAGGTTATCCTGTTGGGGTCATTTTAGCGCCAGTGTTTTTCTATGAGAATTGGAAGGAGGAATATCTAGAGCTATTAAAGACATTAAAGGGGGAGCTAGAAAAGAAAAATTTAGGAACGGATATTTCTTTTGAGATTATTACACATCGCTATACGCTAAATGCAAAAAATAAAATTCAAGAATTCTATCCAGAAACTACTTTACCAATGAAAGAAGAAGAAAGAAGATTTCAATATGGACAATTTGGCTATGGAAAATATCTATATCCAAAAGAAAAGATAGAAGAAGCAAAACAGTTTTTTCAAAAAGAAATAGAAACATTGTTTACAGATGCTAAAATTTTGTATATGATATAAGAAGAAATAAAACGTAAAAATGAGAATAAAAAGGGAAAAAATAAATAAGTACTAATATGGGAGGTAAAAAATGGATCAAAAGGCATTATTTCCATTTTCATATGGAGTATATATTATTGCAGCACAAGAGGAGAATAACTTTTCTGGTTGTATCATAAACACAGCAACACAAATTACAGCAGAGGAGTACCCAAAACTAATTGTGGCAATAAATAAAGAAAACTATACACACCAACTAATACACAAAGCAAAAAAAGCGAATATATCGGTGTTATCACAAAATGCACCATTTGAGCTAATCGGAAGATTTGGATTTCGAAATGGAAGAGAATATAATAAATTAAAAAATAGTGAATATAAAATAGGAAAGAACCAAATGCCAATTATTACAGAACATGCTGTTTCATATATAGAATGTGATGTATTAGAAGAAATTGATTGTAATACCCATACCATTTTTATCTTAGAGATGAAAGAGGGGGAAAAATTAATTGAAGAACCTGCTATGACTTATGAATATTATCATACGGTATTAAAAGGATTTACTCCTAAAAAGGCTTCTACGTATAACGAAGAGAAAAACAAAAAATAGAAATTAAAACCTAAAAATAGAAAGGAAGTATTTAAATTTTCTTTCTATTTTTCTATCTCTATAGTCATTAAAGTACTATTCAATTCTACTACTTTTTTTACTACTACTTTTTTTAATTCTTCTGGAATATCATCTGCATTCCCTTCATAGATAACATCTTCGCCAGCTAATACTTTAATAGAATATCTACGAATAGCTCCTAATATCATAGTCTATCACCTCACCTAATAACAAGATACATCAAAAAGAATAGAAAATCAAGATAAAAATACAATTAAAAATATTGACTTTTTGTAAGAAAAAGATTATACTAAAAATAGCCTAATAGCCAAATGGGGGCTAAGTAAGGGAAAGAGAGAAAGTAGGATAAATACTTTCTCTCTTTAGTTTTAATTTTTAGTTTTTATTTTTTTTACTATAAAAACCATGTACTTTTTTAATAGGAAATAGCACATTACTAATTAGTAAGAAGAATAAATAGAATATAATAAAAACACTAATTTGTAAAACTAAAGAACTAATATCAACAATAGGAGAAAAGGGCAATATTTTTATTAACCAGTGGGAAAAAAGAATCGAAAAGATAGGTTTTATTATCCAATTCTTAAAAGAAATTTTGAAATGAGTAGCTCTCCATAATTGCCAAATACTAATTCCAGAATTTAAAATTTCTGAAATAAAGATGACACATAAATATCCATAAATCCCAAAGATAGGTAGTAAAAAATAAATAGAAACAACACTAACAAAGGAATCTAGTAAATTACAGAACATAACACCAAGCTGTTTATCAATGCCTTTTAAAATACAATCTACAGCATTATCTAAATACATTAAGATAATTAAAGGACATAGAATTTTTAAGTAAGTTGCAATTTCTAAGTCATGATAAATTGCCTCTGCTAAAGGTTCTGCAAAGAAGAGAAAGACTCCAATTATTCCGATAGAGAATAAAAGGGATATTTTAAAAATTTTTGTAATAATGTATTGAATAGAATTGGTGGCTTTTTTGGCAAAATAGTAAGAAAACTCAGGAATAAGTAAACTGCTAAAAGAGTTAATAACAACTTCAGGAAACATTATCATGGGAAGAACCATTCCATTTATTTTTCCATAGCTAGCAAGTGCAGTATCACAGGAAAGTCCAGATTTTTCTAATCTTGCGGGAATCATAATTTGCTTTAAAGAAGAGAGTCCAGAACGTAGATAAGAGGTAATGGAAATTGGAATGGTAATGTGCAATAAACGTTTGGTATATGATTTGTTTTCTACGGGATATACATTTTTTCTGATATCAATTCGATAAAGTATCCAAACAAAAAGGAAAGACATTATCTCAGATATTGTTTCTCCTAAAACAAGAGCAAGACAAGCATAGAAAATACCAGGAGGAAAAAGCAGAACTAAGAAATAGCATGTGGATACAATTTTAATAAACTGTTCAAAAACTCGAGTAGCAGCATTTTTGGTCGCCTTTCGAAGTGCTGTGAAGTATCCATTTAAACTAGCGGACATGGCAATAAAAGGAAGGGAAAAAGCGATAATATATAGAATAGCAGGAGTTAATTTATCATGTAATACTGCTTGTGTAAGAAAAGGAGAAGCAAGGCAAAGTAGAAGGCAGGCAAAAGAACCTAATAAAAGGCTATAAATTAAACAGTGTCGTATTATTTGTTTACTATTAAAGTTAGGATTAAGAGCAAGCTCTTCTGCTACCATCTTAGAAGCGGCAAGATTAATACCAGAGGTAGCAAGTGTAATAGTAAACAAATAAATGGCCATTACTAATTGAAAGGTACCAACTGCTTCTGCACCAACTTTGTTTGAGATATATACATTAAAAGAAACGCCTACTGTTCGCATTAGTAAGGAAGTAAGCGTAATTAAAATGCCATTTGCAAAAAATACTTTATATCTTCTCATTGTTTAACTCCTATCTTCCATTTTATGAGGAAGATAAAAAAATATGAGAAGATATAAAGTTAGCAAAAAATATATGAAAATCCAAAGAAGTTGACATAAACTGAAGATATGATATAATTATCATATCTTCAGTAGAAAATGGAAAGGAGAAGATTGAAATGACAGAAGTAACACGAGACGAATTTCTGCTTCCAGAAGAATTGCGGAACTATTTGGCAGAAAAGATTGTTGCTAGATAAGGAGAAGAGGTTTATATTTCCATACAATCAATGGTGGAATTTCCTAAAAGATTAGCGGATTACTTGCTACAATGGATGGAACATTCTATAACTGAAACAGATACGTTATTTGCATTTATACTAAATAGCGATGAATTAGAGGGCATTAAAAAGAGCGAACAATACCTGGAAAAGATGGAGTATGATAGTAATCATAAAATTGCATTTTTTTACTTCCTTAATCCGCAAAACTATGTAAAAGAAGTATTAGAAGTCTAGAAATTAGGCTTCTCTTTTTTTGGTATTTTACGAATTAACATAAATATGATATAATATAAAAGAAGATGCTGTGCATCTAGTAAAAGGAGAAATGAAAATGACAGAAAAAGAAGAGAAAACAACAGACGTTTTGAAAGAGGAGATTGAAAAAATCAACAAAGAAGAAGCGCGGCGTGAGACCATGACAGCAGGTTCTTACTGATTTTTCTCTGGAGGGATTTAAAGTAATTTAAATCCTTTTCTTATGCGATAAAATTTATCAGAATTTGTCTGCATTTTACTACTTGACATAAATGTGATATAATAAAGAAGATGATGGAAGTAACATCAGTGTAGAAGGAGGAAATATTGAAATGGCAAACACGAAAGAAGAACTAGAAGAAATGTTTCGGAAAGAATTAGGGATGACTAAAGTCTCTATTACGTTGATGGGTGAAGTTGTTCTTTATGAAAATTCTGAAAAAAAGGCAATAGCCAAAGTAAAAAAGGCAATTGAAAAGTGGGATATGAAAGGTAAAGAATTACATATCACAATTGTAGACCGATATCATAACATCATACAAGCAGATTTAATTGGAGAATACAACAATCGGGTTAATGTTATGCTGGATTTGAACAATGCCAAACAAAAAATGCAAAGAGGAGCTTGAGATACTTCCCATAACAACGTAACGGATCTACAACATTATCAAAACTTAAAAGTCAGTATTTTTTCAAACAGTCCTAGAGAATTTTAGGACTGCTTTTTTTGTCTATGATAAAAAGAAAAGGAAAAATATTTTTTTATTACGGAATTTATAGTTGACAAAAACAAACAAATGTTTTAAAATGTAAATGTAGAAAAGAGAGAAGATTAATGTCAGAAGAAAAGCAGAGCAAATAGCAGAGGAGGAAAACATAAATGATATATCACTATAATAAATTAGTTCGTGATAAGATACCGACAGAAATAAATACTAAAGAAGGAAGAAAAGCTAATTGGAGAAAATTGAAAGAAGAGGAGTATATAGAACAATTAGATAAAAAGCTTTTAGAAGAAGTACATGAATTTATAGAAGCACATGATGAAGAAGAACTTGCAGATGTAATAGAAGTGATAGAAGCTATTGTAAAAGCGAAAAATATAAAGATAGAAGAAGTAAGAGAAAAACAAAAACGAAAAAGAGAGAGAAAAGGTAGCTTTAATAATAGAGTATATTTAGAATTTGTAGAAGAGTCAAAGAGAAATATAGAAGAAGAAAAAGAGCTAAATAAACAATGGCGAAATGGAAGAATAGATTCAGAAAGATAATGAAGATTGTTAAAAAGAGAAGCTACATAAATGTAACTTCTTTTTCTATAGTGTTATAAATTATTTATTCAATTACTCAACCGTAACAGATTTTGCTAAGTTTCTTGGCTTATCTACATCTAATCCTTTTTCTTTGGAAATATAGTAAGCAAATAATTGAAGCGGAATAACGGAAAGCATTGGAGAGATAAGTGGATTGGTTTCTGGTATTCTTATTGTACAATCAAATGATACATTTTTAAATTCTTGATTGGTAACAACTAGAGTTTTTGCACCTCTTGTTACTACCTCTTGAATATTACTAATTGTCTTTTCTACTAGTTTAGGGTCTGTCATAATGCTAACAACAGTAATTCCATTTTCAATTAAAGCAATTGGCCCATGTTTTAGTTCTCCAGCTGCATAAGCTTCTGAATGAATATAAGAAATCTCTTTTAGTTTTAAAGAACCTTCCATAGATACTGCATAATCAGTACCTCTTCCTAGATAGAAAATATCCGTTTCGTTATAAACTTTTTTTGCAAATTCTTTTACTTGTTCTGTGTTTTTTAATATTTCTTCTACTTTTTCTGGTATTGCTAAAATATCTTTTTTCAAAGTATCAATTTCAGATTTATCACATCTTTCTAATATTTCTGCCATATAAATAGCAATGATAGAAAGAAGAGCTACTTGTGAAGTATATGCTTTTGTAGAAGCAACTGCAATTTCTGGTCCTGCATGTGTATATAAAGTATAGTCAGCTTCTCTTGTAATACTACTTCCAATAACATTGGAAATAGCAAGTGTTTTAGCTCCTTTTGATCGAGCTAGTTTTAATGCTGCAATCGTATCTGCTGTTTCTCCAGATTGACTTACAAAAATAACTAATGTTTTGTCATCAATAAGAGGGTCACGATATCGGAACTCAGATGCAATATCTACTTCAGTAGGAATATGACATAATTTTTCCATAATCGTTTTTCCAACTAAACATGCATACATAGCAGTACCACAAGCTACCATATAAATTCGATTTAATCCAGCTAGATATTCTTTAGAAAAATTAATATCATCTAATAATGTTTTTTCACCAGAAGTAAGTCTAGCACCAATGGTTTCACGAATGGAGTTTGGTTGTTCATTAATTTCTTTTAACATGTAATCTGCATACCCATCTTTTTCAGCTGCAGATGCATCCCATGCAATGTTTTTAATCTCTTTATGAATTGGTTTTAAATCACGGTCATAGAATTTTATTTCATTACGTGTAAGTTCTACATATTCATTATCATTTAATAAATAGAAATCTTTAGTAAAGGAAAGAATAGCTGGAATATCAGAGCTAATATAACTTTCTTCTTCACCTTTTCCAATTACTAAAGGACTATCTTTTCTTACAACAATCATTTTATTTGGATAGTCTTTGCAAAGAATTTCTAATGCATAACTTCCTTTTAAATCATCGGTTGCTCTTTTTACAGCTTTTAAAAAGCTAAGGTCATCTTTATTTTTTTCTTGGCTATAGTAATAGTGAATTAAGTTTGGAACAGTTTCTGTATCCGTTTCAGAATGGAAGGTATATCCTTTTTCACTTAGAAACTTTCTTAATTCATGATAATTTTCAATAATCCCATTATGAACAACTGCAAAAGTGTTCTCCATATCAAGATGTGGGTGAGAGTTTTCTTTTGCTGGTTTTCCATGTGTTGCCCATCTTGTATGAGCAATTCCAATGGTTCCTTGTAAAGTATCAATTTCAGGAATATTTTGTAGGTTAGCTACTCTTCCTTTATTCTTTACATTTGAAATTCTGTTTCCTTCTATAGTAGAAACACCAGCAGAGTCATATCCTCTATATTCTAATCTTAATAATCCGTTAATTAAAATGGGACAAGCTTTTTTGTTCCCTATATATCCTACGATTCCACACATAGTTTTCAAATCCTCCTAAAAAATATTATTTAGAACGGAACAATAGAAAGCTACGTAAATTAAAAGTTACCCTATTGGTATTGTTCTAACATCACTGCTAGGTTTTGCCCAATATTTCGTGGCAGTAACTAAATGCCATAGAGCTACCCGCCGAATCTTTCGATAAGCTCTAACCTCGTCAACAGTTAATCAAGATAACTGTCCTGGCGCCAATAATCATGTTATTGTATTTTTTCTACACCTTACCTCCTTTACAAATAGAATGCTAATTTACGTCGATACTTTCTTGCCGTTACTATAGTATATTACACTATATTTAAAAAAGTAGCAAGTCTTGTCATAAAATTGTAATATTAAGAAAGATATAAACAAATTTGCTATTTGGGATTAATTAAAGTAAGTATATGAAAGATTTAGCTAATAAAAAAGTGTCTTTCTTTCAAAATTGGATGGCTATATAGCGGTTTGTAAATTTTCTTTAGAAATAGATAATGAAAAAGAAAATTACTTTTACAAAATTAAAAGGCATTTATATAGTAAAGTAGTTTCGTAATATATTGAAAAATAGGATATAGATAAGTAGGGGATAGATATAGTGAAAATCTTTTTGGTAGATTATTACTTTTTTGATTAGAATCTGATATAATAGAAAAAGAAAATGGAGAAAAGCAAGGAGCATATATGTTTGATATAGAGGAAGAATTAAAAAAATTACCCCAAAAACCAGGGGTATATATCATGCATGATAAAGAAGACAACATTATTTATGTAGGGAAAGCAGTTGTTTTAAGAAATCGTGTAAGGCAATATTTTAGAAAAAGCAATAAGACAGCTAGAATTGAGAAAATGGTTTCTTTGATTGATCATTTTGAATATATTGTGACAGATAATGAAGCAGAAGCCTTAATACTAGAATGTAATTTAATAAAGAAAAATAGGCCTAAATTTAATGTGCTATTAAAAGATGATAAAACCTATCCCTATATTAAAGTAGATGTAAAATCCGATTTTCCAAATGTTTTCATCACAAGGAAAATTCAAAATGATGGAGCTAAATATTTTGGGCCATATGCGAATGCAGGAGCAGCAAAAGAGATGGTTGATTTTATTAAGCAGAAATTTAAAATTAGACAGTGTCGTAATTTTAAATCCAATAAAAGAGCATGTTTAAATTATCATATTCATCGTTGCAGTGGACCTTGCGTAGGACTTATTTCCAAAGAGGATTATCGAAAAATTATCGACCAAGTTATCTTGCTATTAGATGGTAAAACCGATAAGATTATAAAAGAGATAGAGAAAGAAATGAAGGAATCGGCAGACAAATTAGATTTTGAAAATGCTGCCTATTTAAGAGATAAGAAATTAGCCATTGAAAGAATTTCAGAAAAGCAAAAGGTATCCAATATCTCGGAAAATGATATTGATGTTATTGGTTTAGCTAGAAATGATATTTGGGTATGTATTGAGATATTCTTTGTTCGTGGTAGTAAAATGATTGGAAGAGAACACTATTTCTTTGATAATCTAAAAGAGATGGCTGATAAGGAAGTAATTTCAGGATTTTTAAAGCAGTACTATATGGATAAAGAAGCAGTGCCAAATCGTATTATGATGCAAGAAGAAGTGGATGATAAAGAAGTAATTGAACAATGGCTTACCCAAAAAATGGGAAGAAAGGTAGAACTAAAAACACCACAAAGAGGAGAAAAGTTAAGATTTGTAGAAATGGCAGAAAACAATGCAAAAGTAACACTCGAAAATCGCTCCCAAGAACGTTATGATGTTTTATCTGAGTTAAAAGAGGTATTAGGGTTAGAAAAATTGCCAAGAAAGATTGAAACCTATGATATTTCTAATATTTCTGGAACCAATATGGTTGCGGGAATGTGTGTGATGCAAGATGGTATTATTAACCGAAAATTATCCAGAAGATTTAAGATAAAAACGGTATTTACGCAAGATGACCCAAGGTGTACAGAAGAGGTTATTACAAGAAGATTAGCACATTCAATAGATGGAAAAAACAGTAGTGGATTTGGAACATTACCAGATGTTATTTTTGCTGATGGTGGTATTACCCAAATACGAGCAATTAAACGAGCGATAGAAAAATATGATTTACAGATTCCGGTGTTCGGAATGGTCAAAGATGATAAACATAGAACAAGAGCTTTAATTGATGAGGAAAGAAAAGAAATACCACTTTCTGATAAATTAATGAATTTGATTACTATCTTCCAGGATACAGTACATGAAACAGCAATTGAATATCACAGAAAGTTAAGAGAAAAAGAAATGACAAAATCTAGTCTAGACAATATTGAAGGAATTGGGGAAGTAAAGAGAAAAGCACTTTTGAAAGAATTTGGAAGTACGAAAAAGATTGCACAAGCAAGTATAGAAGAATTAACAAAAGTAAAAGGGATTAACGAAAAACTAGCAAAACATATTAAAGAGGAATTAATGAAATAAAAGACAGACAACGTAGAAAAAGGGAAGAATAGTAAGGATATTCTTCTCTTTTGTTGAAAAACGATATACGATTATGGTAAAATAGAAAAGAAACAAAGCATATTCTAGAACTGGTAGCATATATATTTAATATTAATAAATATATATAAGGGGGATTTTAAAATGGAATATGCAAAAGATGAAATTTTTAGTATTGAGTATGATGAAAAGGAAGATACAATTCGTATAAAAAGAAAGAGAAGATTTCTAGATATAATAAGACAAAACAAATTCATTGTATCAATTGTTCTGTTAGGAGTTGTACTTAGTATTGTGGATTCAATTTTAATTTCAAACTTTGTGAAACTTTTATCCACTTTATAGGGAAAAAATCAGGAAGAAAAAAGAAAATAGATAAAATAAAAATAAATGGAGAAAAATGATAGTAAAAATAGGAAAAACAGCAGGATTTTGTGGAGGTATGAGACGTGCTGTTTCAAAAGCAGAAGAAATAGTAGAAAAAGAGAAACATATATATTGCTTGGGAGAACTTGCTCATAATAGACAAGTAATGGACAAGCTAGAAAATAAGGGGATGCAAGTGATCTCTGACATAGGGGAATTGAAACCAGGTTCCTCTGTTATATTACGTGCTCATGGAGTAAAGAAACAAATATATGATGAAATAAAAAGGCGACAATTAGTTATGATAGACTTAACTTGTCCTAAGGTATCAAAAATACATGAGATGGTAGAAAATTATGCAAAACAAGGGAAATATATTTTTCTACTATCGGAAAAGGGACATCCAGAAACAATTGGAACCTTTAGTTTTGCAGGGCAAAATATATTTTTATTGGAGGACATAAGTCAAGTAGATGAGGCAATAGAAGCATGGAGAAAGTCTTTTAAAAAAGAAATTGTTGTAATATCACAAACAACTTTTAGTATGACCAAGTTTGATGAAATAGCACAAGAGATAAAAAGAAAACTAAAAGGGGAAGAAGTAAAAGTTGATATACAAAAAACAATTTGTGATGCAACTAGAAACAGACAAAAAGAAACAAAGAGATTGTCACAAGAAGTGGATTTTATGTGTGTAATAGGTGGAGAAAATAGCTCTAATACTCATAAACTATACGAAATTGCAAAAAAGTATTGTAAAAAAGCAATCTGGATACAAAGTAAAGAACAGCTAAAAAAAGATAGTTTTGAAGGAGCAACAATAATAGGTGTTATAGCAGGAGCTTCCACACCGAAAGAAAGTATAGAGGATATTGTAAGAAAAATCAAAGAGATTAAAAAGGAGAAGAAAGAATGAACATAGCAAAAGATTGGAAAGAGTATGAAATACTAGATATGGCAAATGGAGAAAAATTAGAAAAGTGGGGAAATATAATATTAGTCAGACCAGACCCACAAATTATATGGAAAGAAAAGAGTTTCCCCAAAAAATGGGAAAAAGTAAATGCTACCTATCATCGTAGTAAAACAGGAGGAGGAGCATGGGAATATAAAAGTAACTTACCGAAATCTTGGCAAATTCAATATAAAGAATTAACCTTTAATATAAAGCCAATGGGATTTAAACATACAGGATTATTTCCGGAACAAGCAAGTAACTGGGATTGGATGATGGATAAAATACGTAAGAGTAATAGAACAATTAAAGTTTTAAATTTATTTGCCTATACTGGAGGAGCGTCTGTAGCTTGTCTAGCAGCAGGAGCCTCTGTTTGTCATGTAGATAGCTCAAAAGGAATGGTAGCTTGGGCAAAAGAAAATGTTATCAGTTCAGGATTGGAAAAAAAACCAATTCGTTATCTAGTAGATGATGTTGTAAAGTTTGTGAATCGAGAAATTCGTAGGGGAAATACCTATGACGCTATTATTATGGACCCTCCTTCTTATGGAAGAGGAGCGAATGGAGAAGTATGGCAATTCGAAGAAAATATATATGAGTTAATTAAGTTATGTCAAAAGGTGTTATCCAATAATCCTCTATTTTTCTTAATCAATTCCTATACAACAGGAATTAGTTCTACTGTTTTAGAAAATATGCTAAGGCTTACTGTAAATAAAGAGTACAAAGGAAAAGTAACAGCAGGAGAGGTTGGATTACCAATGAAAGATTCTAACCTAATATTACCTTGTGGAATTTATGGAAGATGGGAGAGTATGAAATAAAGGAAAAAGAAAATGGAAGAAATAAAAATAAAACCAAAAGTAATTTATGAAGATAACCATATTATAGTAGTAGAGAAGATACCTAATATACCATCTCAAGGAGATACAACTGGTGATATAGATATGTTAACTATTATAAAAACATATCTAAAAGAAAAATATCAAAAACCAGGCAATGTCTATTTAGGATTAATTCACCGTTTAGATAGACCAGTTGGTGGGGTTATGGTATTTGCTAAAACTTCTAAGGCAGCCTCTCGTTTAAGTGAACAGGTAAGAAACAAAGATTTTCATAAAAAATATTTAGCTGTTGTAGATGGTAAATGGGAGAAAAAAGAAGATATTATAGAAAATTATTTAAAAAAAGATGCGAGTAATAATAAAAGTAAAGTAGTATCGGCTAATCGAAAAGATGCAAAATTAGCAAAACTTTCTTATCAAGTGCTAGCTTATGATGAAATAAAAGACTTATCTTTAGTAAAAATAAATTTATATACAGGAAGACATCATCAAATAAGAGTACAACTATCTCATGCAGGCCATAGTATTTTTGGTGACCAAAAGTATGGAAGAAGGGGCCAAGGAAAACAAATTGCACTTTGGGCATATGAATTATCTATTTTACATCCAATTACAAAAGAAAGGATGAACTTTCAAGATTTACCAGAAAAGAATGGTACATGGAGAATAATAGAACAAATAGAAAATATATAAAGTTTTTATAAAATAAATTTTTCTTATGAAATACGGAAAAAAGATAATCAAAAGGACAAGAATAGGCTTGTAGCTTAGTAGCTACAGGCTTTCTTACTATGTTTTATGAAAGAGGTAGATTTTTTTATAAAACAATATATTGTTTATTTTATAAAACAAAAAGAACATTTCACAAATAAAATAAAAACTGTGTCGAAAAAGAAATAAAATAATACCAGAAAGAAACAGAGGAGAGCAAAATGATTGATAAAATTTGTGAAATGCTTACTCAAAGAATAAAAAAAGAAATGCCAGAAATGACAAAAGAAAGAGAAGAAGCAATTTACTTTGGATTGCAAAATATTATAGGAGAATTTCCCAAAATATTCGTTCTATTTCTAATAGCATTTATATTAAAAATAGGATGGCTTACAATATTTTTCTTCTTTGCTATATTACCATACAGAACTTTTTCTGGAGGATTTCATTTAAAGACACATATAGGATGCATTATAGGAACCAGTGTTTTCTTCTGCGGGAATGTATTACTTAGCAAATATCTAATCTTCCCAACACAAATAACATATATAATAGCAGTAGGAATATGGATTTTTAGTATGATAATGATAAGATTATACGCACCAGCGGATACAGAAAATATACCGATTATTAGTAAAAAGCAAAGGAAAAAACAACAAATCTTATCTTATATAACAATGACATTAACAATTTTAGCTGGAATATTAGTTCAAAATTCAGTTATCACAAATATTTTAGTATACGGGGTATTACTTCAAAGTTTATCTATTTCTAGAATAGCTTATAAAATAACGAATAATAAATATGGATATGAAGAGTATGCAAAACTAGAATTAGAAAATGCAACTAATTACAATGGTTAATAATTAAGATGCATACCGGTGGTATCTTATTATTATATATTATATATTATTTATGAAAGTGGGGATTTATATGTTAAAATTCTTAGCAAAAGTAGCAGAAAAATATGCAAAAGCATCAAATACAGCATGCTTCATGCTAATTTTTCATCAACCAAAGATGCCAGCATCTTTAATCAAAAAAGACTAATTTACAATAATGTTGATTGAAAAAATATAAAGATATAAATAAATTTTCTTAAAGCGACAAAAATAACCTTGATTTAATCAAGGTTATTTTATTACACTTTAGCCGTGTGAAACGTAATGAAGCAAAAACCACGCGATATGTGCGTGAGATTAAATGCTTTATGGCAAATGGTTTATCACATACAAAATGGTTGTGCAAGTATCACATATTCCAAAATATAGGAGAAAGATAATATCATAAATTAAGAGCAGATATTCAAGGATATATACAAGATTTATGTAGATGGAAAGGAGCTGTAATGTTATATGCCCTTATAGGGCATGTTAAAACCACCCGTTTCATGGGGTGGTTATTGATTACTATCTATAAATTTCTAATTGTTGAATAAAAAAGTTTTCATTTTTGGTAGTATATAAATTTAAGTTATTGTTTTTCTTTAGAATTTGTCGAACTTCCCATAATCCAAGTCCTGTATTGCCTTTTTCTTTTTTGCTTGTATAAGCCTTTTCAAAAATCTTTTCTGTATCTACATTTTTATCTTTATATGTATTTTCTACAATTACTAGTTGCCTAGAAGTATGGAAGTCATTACGCATTACAATATTTACTTTTTTATCTTCACATTCACTAGCGGCTTCGATTGCATTATCTAATAAAATACCTAAAATTCTAGTAAATTCATAAATTTTCATATTAATAGCATTTAAATCTAGAAAAACTTCAATATTAATTTCTATTCCAAGTTCATTTGCTTTGTTATATTTAGCACCTAAAATACTATATACAGCAGGATTGTTAATACAACTTGGATTTAAGGCAGCTAAATTATTCACTTTTTGGCAGTCTACTTGTAATTGAGAATAATATTGTTTTAAGCCTTCCATATCATTACTACCAACATATCCGTCCTATTGCTTGTACAATATTGTTAAAGTCGTGTTTAAATCCTCTTACTTTGTCATGTAGCATAGAGAGATTTTTATTATATAGTTCTGCATTTTCTAACTCTTGTATAGTGTCATGAAGTTTTAATACATGAAGAATACTATAGATACTGATAATAAAATATCCTAAAAGTACTAAGATACTGAGAAGAATTATTATAGTAGGAACATGACCTATACAAAAATAACTTGAAAAAGATTGCAAGGCAACCGCTATCATTCCAAAACTAGCTGTAAAAATTAGGTTGCTTTTCGTTTTTTTATCATTATTTAATTCTTCTAATAATTCAACTGAAATTTTAAAATGACGGAAGATTAAATAGATACCATAGATTGTAGCATATACTAATAACATAGTAAGAATCCTATAAAGAGGTATAACAGCTATTTCTTGAAAACTTAGTCCTGAAGTGATATTTATTATACAAATAGCTATGTTTTCACAAATAGAACCAAAGAATAATGGAAATACTAATGTGAGAATAGACTTTAATAGACCCGGCTTAAATAAGAAGTATATTAAAATTATAACAAATATCATATTAAAGATAGAACAATACACATCTCCTAAGAAAAAATTAGTTGTGCTCATAAATAAACTATTAATTACCACATAAATAGCTTTTTGCTTTATAGATGTTTGGATGTTAAGAATAGTAGTAAATAAAAGCATATTGACTAAACTATCAATAAATGCAAGTGGTATCATAAGAATGTTAATTAAGTTTTGATTTGGTGTTAATAACGCGTTAAATATTTCCATGATTTTTCATTACCTCCATAATTTTATTTTTATATTTAGGACCAATATAGCAATGGCTAGTATCACTAAAGGAAATAGTGTTACTGTTGGGTTCTATATTTTTGATTCTATTGACATTTGCTACATAGGACTTATGACAACGGATAAAGTTATCTGAGAGACAAGGCGATAGCTTTTTAAAAGAACTATATGCTTCATAAGTTCTTGTTGGTGTATAAAAAACAACTTTCATTCCTTCTCTTTTAATATAATCAATTTCATCTTGATTAATAATTAAAGAATTGTTTCCAAGTCTTAAATAATGCTTAGGGTTATTCATAGCATCATTAAAGAGTCTAATAACGGTTTCTTCTAAACGCTCTACCGTAATTGGCTTAGCTAGATAATCAAATGTCTTTACTTTAAAAGCAATCATCGCATATTCTAAATGACCAGTTGTAAAGATGATATATACATTTTTATTGTTTTCTCTAATTTTTTGGGCGATTTCTATTCCAGAGGGTCCGGATTTTAGATGGATGTCTAAAATAATAACTTGAACATCTTCATGATTTTTTACAAAAGATAGTAATTCTTCTCCGCTTGTAGATTCAAAAGTAATTTGTGCTTCAAAGTTATTTTTGATAAATATCGATTCTAGCATTTTCGATATTCGCTTTAAGACAATTTCATTATCATCACACAGTACAAAATTAAACATATATTCCACCCCCATATAATATATATAAGTATACCTAAAAATAAATATACCATAAAATGCTAAGAAATGATAAGGTTTGACAAAATAAAATGAATTACCTTATATTTCCAATATCGTAAACAATATAATCTAAATTTCTCAACTTGTCAAGAGAGAGGATAGAAAAGGTACAAAAGTTAATAAATGCCTATTTATCAGCATTTGAAGAAAATAATATAAAGAAAAATGGGGATGTTTTTATGAAAAAAAAGAAAAAAATTTGGTTTGTCAGTTTTTGTCTTATCTTTATTTCTATTTTCACATTTTGTGTTATAAAAGCAAATGAAGCAGGCGTTCTAATGGCTAGTAGCATTCAGACTAATGCTACAGGGACATTAAGCAATAAAAAAATTAGCTGGGGAATAAAAAGAGAAAAAGACCATAAACAACCAGATGTAGGAGCTGCAAACAAAAAAATAATCGACCAATATGAAGGAATTTGTATGGGAAATGCAAATAGTAAAAAAGTATATCTTACATTTGATGAAGGGTATGAAGCGGGATATACACCAAGCATACTAGAAACATTAAAAAATAATAATGTGAAAGCTACTTTTTTTATTACAGCACATTTCTTAAATACACAAGAGGGATTAGTAAAACAAATGATAGACGAGGGACATACGGTTCGGGAATCATACGGTAAATCATAAATCAATGCCTGATTTATCAGACGAGCAAATAAAAGATGAAATAATGAAATTACATACAGCTATTTATGAGAAAACAGGATACGAAATGAAATATATTAGACCACCTAAGGGAGAATTTAGTGAAAGGACATTAGCTGCTAGCAATGCATTAGGATACAAAACGGTAATGTGGTCACTAGCATATGATGATTGGGATGAAAATCATCAAAAAGGAGAGCAATATGCTAAATCAAAGATATTAGATAATATTCATCCAGGTGCTGTTATTTTGTTACATGGAAATTCAAAAAATAATACAGACGTGTTAGATGAATGTATTAAAGAAATTCAGAAAATGGGGTATGAGTTCAGTACATTAGATCAATTTGAAAGATAAAGGATAAAAAAGAAGAAAATACAGAAAAAGTTTTAAAAGAAAATTGCTTTTTCTGTATTTTCTTCTTCAACAATTATAGAAAAACTATTCTTTTTTAATCCTAATTTTAATACTAAACAACAAACTATCCACATATATATGTATCAATGTGGAAAACAAGAGGCAAAGGAGAGAAGATACGATGAAAAGAAAAAGACGAACGGATAGAAGAGCTAGTAGATTAGATAACATATTAGAACTTCCCAAAGAAATTACGACAAATGAACCTAAGATAACTATGGTAGGTTTCGAAGAAATGCTAATTGAGAATTATAAAGGGATATTAGAGTATGAAGATTTCTATATTCGTATCAATACATACATTGGAATTTTAAATATTAACGGATTTAATTTGAAGTTAAATCAAATGACAGGTGATGACATTATGATAACAGGTAATATTGAAAGTGTTGATTTAGAAAGTAGTAGTGAGGAAGATAAAGAAGAGTAGAAAGGAGAAGAAAAGTGTTTCTAAAAATTATATGGAATTATATCTTAGGATTTGTTCGAATAGAAGTAGAAGGCTACTATATTGAAAGATTTATTAATATCTGTATGAAGCAAAAAATATTTTTATGGAATGTAAAACGAAAAAATAGCAGTATGATGCAGGCAAATGTAGGAATAAAAGAGTTTAAAGAATTGCGAGATATTGCAAAAAAAACAAAATGCCGAGTTCGATTAACTAACAAAAAAGGACTTCCCTTTTTGTTTCATCAATATAAAAAAAGAAAGATATTTTTTCTCCTTTTAGTTTTGATTTTATTTGCAATTTTAGTTACGTCTAATTTTGTATGGAATATTGAAATTGTAGGAGATACCGAAAATATACCAAAGGAAGAAATCGTGGAGAGTTTAAAGAGAAATGGACTAGAAATTGGAACATGGAAAGGAAAGGTGGATGTTCGAAAAATTATTAATGATATAAGATTAGAAAGAAATGATATTGCTTGGATGGGAATTACTCTGAAAGGCACAAATGCAAAAGTAGAAATTGTAGAGGCAGATAAAAAGCCAGAAATTATAGATGACAGTGAATATTGTAATATTGTGGCGGACAAAGAAGGCGTAATTACTAAAATTAGTGGTCAAAATGGAACAAATCTTGTCCAAGCACGGAGATGTTGTCCAAAAGGGAACGATTTTGATAGGAGGATGGATTGAAGGAAAGTATACGGGTACAAGGTATGTACATGCTAAAGGAGAGGTTGAGGCAAAAGTATGGTATAGTAAAAAAGAAAAAATTTATTTACATCAAGATATTCGTACCAAAACTGGAGCAGAAGAAAATAAATATGCAATAAAAATAAATAATTTTACAATAAATTTGTTTAAAACTCTTTCAAAATTTGAAAACTATGATACAATAAATGAGAATAAAAAATTAAAACTATTTTCTAACCTATATTTACCGATTGAATTAGTAAAAATAACGAACCAAGAAGTAAAAATAGAACCCAAAGAATATACACTAGAAGAAGCTAAAGAACTTACGGAGCAAAAACTTAGCGCAGATTTAGAACAAACAATAGGTGAGGTGGAAAATATTGTAGGAAAACAAGTGAATTTCTACGAAAGTGATGGAGCCGTAGAAGTTGAAGTGATATATGAAGTGCTAGAGAAAATAGGAACAAATGAAAAAATAGTATTTTGAAAGGGTTGGTGCCAAAATGGAACAAAAAGGACTTAGAGTATTAGAAACAGATAAAACATTCTTCTCAAAATTAACAAATACTATCAGTAAACTGCTGATACCTACTAGGGTAGGAATTAATGGAATGCTTATTGCAGTAAAAAGAAATAATGTATTAAAAAATTATGAATTATACATAGCAAGTAAGAATGAAGAAAACCCAGAAAAAAAAGAACAGATTTCTAGAAAATATGAAGACACATATGCCCTATATTTAGAATCAGTAGATAAATATATTATGGACTCTATTTATAAAAAAGTAAAAAACAATACAGCAACTGCTTTTGAAAGAAATAGTTTATCCGGATATTATGAAGTAGTGCATTTAAAAGAAACTGAATATATTGAATATAAATATAAAAAACAAAAATTCTTATTAGATTTAGACTATGAGACTGTGAAAGAACAAAATAAAGAGAAATTAATAGAAAGATATGAAGCTTTTTATGTTTCTAAAATGGATTCACTATATAAGGCACTACTAAAACATTTCTCTATTTTAATTGCAGATAAGTTAAATAATGATTATCAAAGACGAAATGAAATTTATGAAAAAATATTTATTACTCTTGAAGAATATATTCGTGATATTTTACCAATTAAAATGAAAATAGAAGATGACAGTAAGATGTATCAATCAATTACAGAAGAATATGAAAAATATGAAAGATTCACAGTTGGTAAATTAGACACTAGAGATAAAATTGAGAAAAATATGATATTACTAGGAATTAGTAGACAGCTATTTACTCATAGTTTACCACTAGTAGTAGCAGAACAATGCTATATTAAGCTATTAAAAGATGCTAGAATGTTAGTTGCAGATACAAAAATGGCAAAGAAAAGAGAACAAGCCTATAATTTATTAATCCATTTAATTGATGACTATAATGTAAAACTATTATCTACTAAAATTTATTGGGATAAACCACAAGAAAGAGAAAAATATAAAAAATTCTGGGAGCAATATAAACAAATCGAAAAGAAAAAAGAAACAGATTTTGTAGAATACATGAAAGAAAAAGAAATTTTATTCATTCAAAACGATTTAAAGTTATTGTTTAATAGAAAGAGTGATTATTCTCGAATTATTAAAATATATAAAACGAAGCTAGTAAATTATGGTGTAATGAGACAATTTAAAGATAAAGCAAAATCAGAGGGAAATTACACAAAAAAGAAAGAAAAAGTAGAAGAAAAGATAGAAGTAAAAGAGGCATAGACAAAAATGAAACAAATAGCAGAAATAGAATATGTAGGGATACCAGAAAAGAAGGAATATGAAGAGCAGATTGAAAAAGTGTTAGGAGCATGTTTCAAAGAAGAAAGATTAGAAGAGCTAAACTTAGCTGTTAGTATTACCTTAACAGAAGAAAGCTATATTCAACAAATTAATAAACACTATCGAAACATAGATAAAGCAACCGATGTACTTTCTTTTCCTATGTTTGAGAAAGAAGAAATAGAACAGCTAAAAAAACAAGGAAAATCAGAAATAGAAGATGTACTAGGAGACATTGTTATTTCCATTCCACAAGTAGAAAAGCAAGCAAATGAATATGGACATAGTTTTCAAAGAGAATTTTCGTACATGCTAGTACATGGATTTTATCACTTGATGGGCTATGACCATATTCAAGAAGGGGACAAGAAAAAAATGAGACCAAAAGAAGAAGCTATTTTGCAGATACTAGATATTACAAGAAGTTAATGAAGCGGTTTATGAGCTTGTATGGGTTACTTTTTATAAACATATGGGCTAAAATTAGTTTTCTAATTGGATTACATTAAATGGATTGACAAATTAGTAAAAATATATACAAAAGGAAAATGAAGGAGGAATTATTTGTGAGTAGAAGAGCAAAGAAGGGTTCTAAAACCAAAGTTATTCTTATTACGATATTAATTATATTAATTATCGCAGCAGGTGTATTGTTAGCACTTAAATTCTTTGGAAAAAGTAGTATTGATACTGATAATGGGGTTGTTTCTTTAGGAACAGACACAGCAAGAAAAGAAGAAAGTAAAATTAATATTTTTCAAGGCAATGATAGACCGATTGCTGTTATGATAGATAATCATAGCGGAGCATGGCCACAAGCAGGATTAAATAAAGCATATATGGTTTATGAAATTATTGTAGAAGGTGGAGAAACTAGATTAATGGCACTATTTAAAGGTCAAGACCTAGATAAAATAGGACCAGTAAGAAGTTCTAGACACTATTTCCTAGACTATGCAATGGAAAACGATGCCATTTATGTACATTATGGATGGAGTCCAGAAGCACAATCGGATATTTCAAAATATAAAGTAAATAATATCAATGGATTAACAGAAAGTGAAAGTACTTTCTGGAGGGTAAAGGACAAGGCTGCACCACATAATGCAGTAACCAGTACCAAAAAAATATTAGCTTCTGCTAATAATCACAAATATAATACAAAATCAAATAAAGAAAGTGTATTGAGTTACACACCAGATGCTGTTACTTTAGAAGATGGAATTAATGCAACAGATATTACCATTCCATATTCAACTTTACAAACAGTAGAATACAAATATAATGCAGAAACTATGCGTTATGAAAGATATGCAAGAGGAAAGAAACAAACCGATTGGGAAACAAAAGAGATGATAACAACTAAAAATATTATTATCACGTTTGCAGAAAACTATGAACTAAGTGATGGAGAAAACAAAGATAGACAAGGACTAAAGAATATAGGTACACGTGATGGATACTATATTACTAATGGAAAGGCAATCAAGATTACTTGTGAGAAAAAGGATAGAACAGAACAAACGGTATATAAAGACTTGAATGGAAATGAAATTAAAGTGAATGATGGAAATACTTTTGTTCAGATTTGTCCAATCGATAGTAAAATAACATTTGAATAAAAGAAAAAACACACATTCAAAAAATATATTTGAATGTGTGTTTTTAGGTAATAGAAAAATTTTCCTAAAATGTAAAAATTAAAATATTTAATGTTCCTGCAGAATTATGCAGGAGTTTTATTTTTTTTATATGAGATTAGAGGAGATTGCAGAAATGTTTTTTACTAATATGCTAGTAGAAGATTTCTAATGCTTTTTACTTTTTTATTTATACAAAATATGTTAAAATATATTTGTCAAGTAAAAAAAGTAAGAAAAAAGTAAGAAGTTATTTACTAAATATGACAAAAAGTATAATCGAATTGATTTAAAATGAAGAAAGATAAAAAGAAGGATGAAAGAATGGAAGAAGAGAAAAATAGAAATCAGGAAAAAGAACCAAAAAAAGAAATATTTAAAAGTGGATTTGTAGCAATTGTAGGAAGAACTAATGTGGGAAAATCAACGCTATTGAATGCTTTAGTAAAGGAAAAAGTAGCAGCAATTGCGAATAAAACACAAACAACGAGAACCGCAATTCGAGCAATTGTAAATAGACCGAATTCTCAGATTATTTTTATTGATACACCGGGAATTCATAAACCCAAAAATAAGCTGGGAGAAACTATGATAGAAACAGCATTTGGTTCTTTAGCTGATGTGGATATGATCTTATTTATGATAGAAGCGAATAGCAAAGAAATTGGAAGAGGAGATAGAATCCTATTAGAAAAGATAAAAGAGGCTAAAAAGAAAACCATATTAGTTATTAATAAAATTGATTTGGTAAAAAAAGAAAGTTTATTAAAATTAATTGATCTCTATCAGAAAGAATATTCTTTCGAAGCTGTTATTCCAATTAGTGCCAATAAGGGAGATACAGAAGTAATATTAGACGAGATAGAAAATCACATTTCAGAAGGACCAGCATATTATGATATAGAAGAGTATACTGACCAAACAATAAGACAATTAGCAGAAGAGACGATTCGCGAAAAAGCATTACGTTTGTTAGATCAAGAAGTACCACATGGTATCTATATCGAAACAGAAAAAATGCAACTTCGTGAAAATAAAAAAGGAGAAGAAATTTATGATATTGAAGCAACGATATATTGCTTAAGAAACTCTCATAAAGGCATTATTATTGGTAAAAATGGTAGTATGCTAAAAAGAATTGCTACGTATGCTAGACAAGACTTAGAAAAAATGCTAGGAACCAAAGTAAACCTAAAGGTTTGGGTAAAAGTAAAAGAAGATTGGCAAGATAAAGATAGCATTGTGAAAAAATTCAAATTTAATTAAAAAATTAGTATAAAACCAATTAAAAAAACAAAAGATAAAATTAAAGGTAACACTTTAAAAATAAGTAGGAGATGATGGCAAATATGATAAAACAAATTGCTTGGAATACCTTTAAGAATACAGGAAATATTGACACTTTTTTAGAATTACAAGAAGTAAAGAATATAGAAAAACAATTACATGAAAAGAAAGAACAAGATATGCAGCAAATAAATATAGGAGAAAATATAGATGGGAACAATCAAAACGAAAGGGATTATTTTAGCAGAGCATAATATGGGAGACTATGATAAAATGGTTACTCTATTAACTCCAGGAATGGGAAAGATAAGTTGTGTAGCAAAAGGTGCCAGAAGAACAAAGAGCCAAATTATGGCGGGATCGCAATTCCTTTGCTTTGCAGATTATGTTCTATATCAAGGAACACAAACATATCATATCAATTCCTGTGAAACAATAGAAGTTTTTTATCATATTCGAACTGACTTAGATAAATTAAAATATGCTTCTCATATTACGAAAATTATTGCAGATGTAACAGATGAGAATCAGAACTGCTATAAAATAATACAGCTATTTTTAAATACTCTATATATGATTTCAGAAACTGACCAAAATTTAGAATGGATAACAGCTGTTTTTAAATTACGATTAATGTGTTTGCTAGGATTTGTACCAAATGTAATGATATGTGGTAACTGCAAAAAAACAGCCAAAGAAGAACAAATGGCATATTTTAGTATGAGAGAAAGTAGCTTGATGTGTAATTTATGTGGAAGACAAGATAAAAGTGCAATAGAAATATTGCCAGCAACAGCAGATGCAATTCGCTATATTGTTATGGCACCTGCCAAGAAATTATATTCTTTTCAAATACCGGAAAATAGCATAAAAGAATTAAGTATTATAGCAAAACTATATACAAATGAAAAACTGGAGAAAGAATATAAATTAGAGGAATTGTTTTAAATACCTTTTCTTATTTCAAAATATAATGAGATAGGAAAAGGTATTTCTTGTAGTATTGTCGAATAATATAGTAGAGATAAAAAAGGAAAAATAGACAAGTTTTAGCAAGAATTTACAAAAAGGATTTGAAAAAAACAAAGGAACAAGATATAATATAAATATATACAAAATATACTAAAGAATGACTAAAGAGAGAGGAGAGATTTTTATGAACATAAAAATTACAGGAAAAGATGTAAAAGCGACAGAGGCAATTAAAGACTATGTAGAGAAAAAAATGGAAAGAATAGAGAAATACTTTGATGATGAGGTAGATGCTCTTGCAACCATGAAAATGGAAAGAGGAGAACAAATTGCAGAAATACAAGTAAATGTAAAAGGGGATATGTATCGAGCAGTAACAGCGTCTAGAGATTTATATGCATCTATTGATAAAGATGTAGATATATTAGAAGGACAAATCCGAAAAATGAAGACTAAAAAAGATAGGCAAAATAAAGAAGCATCGATAAAGCAAAAAATGATGATAGATACTCCAGAAACAGTAATAGAAGATGAAATTGTAAAAACAATTTATTATGACATTAAACCAATGGGGCCAGAAGATGCTAAGCTTAAATTACAAGAAAAACCAGCGAACCAATTCTTTACTTTTATTAATATTGAAACAGGAAAAGTAAACGTTATCTATCGTTTAAAAGATAATAAAAATTATGGATTGCTAGAACCAGAAGCATAAGAATAGAAAAGGAACAATAGTCATATTGCTCCTTTTTTAACAACAAAATTAAATTTACATAAATTGACAGCTTAGATAAAATGTTATATAATAAGAAGGAACATGTAAAGACATGTAGCTAAAAGATAGGATATAAATTATCTATCGGAAAGGGTTTTGTATGTACATGTATACAGAACAATCACAAAAGACAACAGATAAGAATTTTGAGAATACTATTCCTTTCGAATGTGATGGAACTACTTTTGAACTTAGGGTAGATAATGATTCTCTTAAATTATCAACTTGTGCTATGAAGACAACAGAAGTAAAAGAAAAGATACAAGAGAAAATAAGAGAAAACTGGGAACATATTCCTAGAACAATTAAACTCGAAATAGTGTATACTTCATCGGGAATACCTAATTATGTTGAAGTCAGAGTAGTTAATCATCAAAAGAACCATTTTGTTGTTCTAATCGCAAGAGCAATGTATTGGGAGTTTCAGTCAAAAAAGCTTGTATAAATTCTTATCTATAACAATGAAAAAGCTAAGCTAAAATGGTTAGTGTAAAATTAATGTAGGCAAAATAAAAAACTTGTCTACATTAATTTTTTC
>JBKXSZ010000006.1:0-56326 GCA_047017005.1 Clostridia bacterium
AAGAGAAAAAACAGGTGCAGGAATGATGGACTGTAAAAAAGTTTTAACAGAAACAAACGGGGATATGGAAAAAGCCATGGAACTATTAAGAGAAAGAGGAATTGCCAAAGCAGCTAAAAAATCAGATAGAATTGCAGCAGAGGGATTAGTAGAAGCTTATGTATCAGAAGATGGAAAAGTAGGAGCTGTTGTAGAAGTTAATGCAGAAACAGACTTTGTTGCTAAAAATCAAGAATTTAAAGATTTTGTAGGAGATGTTGCAAAACAAGTTGCTTTAAAAGCACCTAAAACAGTAGAAGAATTATTAGCACAAGAATCTATTACAGAAGCTGGAAAGACAGTACAAGAAGTATTAACAGGAAAAATTGCTACTATCGGTGAAAATATGAACATTAGAAGAATTGCAAGATATGAAAGTGAAAATGGATTAGTAGAGAAATATATCCATGGAGAAGGAAAAATTGCAGTATTAGTAGAAATTACAAAACCAGACCATGAACTTGCAAAAGATATTTGTATGCAAATTGCTGCTGCAAGACCTGAATACTTAAATGAAGCAGCTGTTCCAACAGAACGTCTTGAAAAAGAAATGGAAATCCTAAAAGCGCAAGCAATAAATGAAGGAAAACCAGCTGAAATTGCTGAAAAAATAGTAAAAGGAAGAGTTGGAAAATTCTATGCAGAGATTTGTTTAGTAGACCAACCATTCGTTAAAGACCCTGATATGAAAGTTTCAAAACTATTAGAATCAAAAGGTGCAGAAGTTGTAAGATTCGAAAGATTTGAAAAAGGTGAAGGATTAGAAAAAAGAGAAGAAAACTTTGCTGAAGAAGTTGCAAAACAAATAAAAGGGTAAAACAAAAAAGGTTTAGAAGAAGTTCTAAACCTTTTTGTTTTACTTTATTTTATTATTTCTATTTAATTTTAGCATTTAGTATTACATTCAGTATTTTTCATTTTAGTTTATTTATTTACACTTTATAAATAATTTTTTATATCCGTTATAGAAGAAATAGTATAAGTAGGAGCAATAGAGGAAGAGTTTTTTTGGCTATCTGGATTAAACCAAATAGAATCTATGCCAAAAGAATTAGCACATTGAATATCTTTTTCTAGAGAATCTCCAATTAAAATGTATTCTGATTTTGGATTTCCTTTTACTATATTAGACAGACCTCTAATATCAGGTTTGCAATAGTTATTATCCCAACCATAAATGGTATTAAAATAGGAAAGATAACCTAGTTTTTTTAAGGTGTTAGATTGGTCTTCAGTAAACCAATCTGTAAATGCGACAATGTTATATTTTTGTTTTTTTAAATATTTTAAAGCTTCCATACTCGCACTAGAATAGATACTATTATCATTATTTCTCCAAGTTTCTAGGAAAATTTCTGGAGTGATAGAATAATTAGATAAAATAGGGACAAGATTTTTAATGATTGATAGCATTAAATCTAATGTAACAGGTTTGCCATAACAAAATTTGGTATAGTCATTTAAAAGACTTACGCATTGTTTTTTAAAATCTTTTGAACAAGGAATATGAAATTTATTGGCTAAATCTGCTATCTCATTAGAATAATCGTGTAAAACAATAGTATTATCTAAATCCAAAATGACTGTTTTATATTTCTTCATTTTTACCTCCCAGGTGAAATCTTAAAATAAGTATATAAGGTTGCTAGAAAAAAGTCAAACAAAGGAATAGAAAAGGGTAGATAAGTTTAAACTTGAATATAAGTCATAAAATTATAACCTTCTATGATTCCGGTGAATTGTAAAAGTAAAATATAGTTTGAAAAAGTAACGTCAAGTGTAAGATTAAGAGCAAAAAATAAGCAAAATTTTAATAATAAATATTGAAATTTTGCTTATTTTAATGTAAAATTTAAATAGATTTTAGAAAAAATTTGCATAACAAACAAGCAAAATCGATTTAGAATTTTTTAGTGTAAGACTAACATCTACTTTGCTTGATTATAGTTCAACAGAACCTATGGAGTTAATGCAAGTGTTTCTGATTTTAAATATTTAACTGAGTTTTATTTAATTTTTAAAAGATATGGTTGTAGTGTGACCGTATCTTTTTCAATCTTTTGTATATTCAATTTCTTTAGTACATAATCCCCATAAAAGTATGTAAATACTTCATAAGGTGTTCTACCACCTAAAATAGCTCTAGGTACAGAGTTTATGTGAGAAAACATTAAATTTAAATCTTCTTGAGTTAATTTATCTAGATTTCTTTTGCTCGGTAAAATATTTCTAACAAGATTATGATTATTTTCAACATGAGGTTTTTGATTAGGTCTTTGAGGATCACAATAAAATATATGTCCTCTTGCTTCAGCTGTTTGATAGTTGTTTTCAAATAAGTCATATTTTTCAAATTCTGAACCTCTATCTGTAAGTAATAATGAAAAATGAGTATAATAATCATCTTCTAATATTTTTTGAAGCTTATCTAAAGTACTTGCCATTGATACAGAAGTTTTTTCTTTATGCAGAAATCCTATCATTAGTCCTGTATTTTCAAATATGAAAGTTTGAATATATGGACCTGATTGACTATTGTAAACAGTATCCATTTCAGTTGTGTGTTCAAATGGATGAGTTTTTGCATATTCTAAATAATCTTTGTATTCTCGTCCTTCATAGTTAACAGGTTGCCTTCTTTTCTTAAGTTTTTTTGATTTGATTCTTCTACTAACTTTTTTCTTTAGAGAAAAATTATCAATACCAAATTCTTTAAAAAGTCCCATTTCAATATATGTATATAAAGTTTTAGAACATTGAGTAATTTCTTTGTGATTTTCTAAAATTTGATAAATAGTTTGACCTTGATTTAAAAGAGGTTTAATAATAGTTGCAATTTGCTTTAATTCTGAATAATCAAGATTGACTCCAATTCTTGAATCCACTAAAGTATATAAATAAGATTCGTTAGCCTTATTCGCATAGTAAAAATATTTGTCTAACTTGCATTTGTTAATATTAGGACAAGAATTACAGGCGCCGATATTTCTATCTCTTCGAGAACAATATGGTTCTTTGTATCTATCACATTTTTTGTAACATTTACCACAATTCTTTAAATATATACAAATGCTATCACGATTAAAAGTATTTCTTAGTTTTATTTTTCTGTGTTTTTCAATTTCTTTTGCAATAGTTGAAGGATGACGATTAATTTTTCTTGCTATTTGTGTTTTAGATAATCCTTCAATGATTCCTAATTCAATATTTTTTCTATCTTCTAAAGAAAGATGTGTTGTGTATTTTTTATTCATATATAACTCCATTTCTTCAGAAACACTTGCTGATTTAATTATAACAAATGGACGTTACTCTTACAATTATAGTAGTGTAAGACTTAAATACATTATTATATATTCAAAGTAGACTTTACTTTTACAATTCACCCTTCTATGATTCCAAGAAAAAACTATAACTATCTATTGACAAAGAGCATAAAGTATAGTAACCTATGAATAGATAAACATATGAATAACTATGCATATGAAAGGAGAATAGTAAGAGATGAAAGATGAGGAACTAAACTTAGTATGTGGAGAAAATTGTCCCCACTATAACAAAATAGAGCAGGTAAAAAAAGTAGAACCTTCCAGAGAAGAAATCTTAAACCTATCAGATATGTTCAAAATTTTTGCAGATGATACAAGACTTCGTATTATTTGTGAAATACTAAATGAAGAATTATGTGTATGTGATTTATGTGAGCTATTAGATTTAAACCAATCTACAGTATCTCATCAATTACAAATATTACGAAATAGCAAATTAGTAAAAAACAGAAGAGAAGGAAAACAAGTTTTTTATTCTCTACAAGACGAGCATGTTGAAAAAATTATTAAAATGGCATTAGAACATATATTAGAAAAGGAGGGAAAATAATGGCTTGTAAGAATTGTGAAGGGCATTGCAATAATGAAGAAGAAAAAGCAGATAAAATAGAAAAGCAAGCAAAACAAAAAAGAAAGATGGTACTATATACTCTTTCTGTTGCACTATTCTTGATGGGATTCTTACCAGTATTTCAAAATTTAAGAGTGGTTATTTATTTCCTATCAGTCGCTTTTGCTGGCTATGACTTAATATTAGAAGGAATAAAGAATGTTTTTCAGTTAAATTTTGAGGAAGATACTTTAATGACAATTGCAGTTATTGCAGCTTTTGTATTAGGAGATTTTCCAGAGGCTTGTATGGTTGTTTTACTATTTAAACTGGGAGAATTTTTAGAGGATAGAGCAATTAATAAATCAAATGAAAATATTAGTCAGATTGCACAAATTAAAGCCAATACAGCAAACCTTATAAAGGACGAAGAAACAACAGAAATAGTAGAAGTAGAAACTTTAAGAATAGGAGATATCATTCTTATTAAACCAGGAGAAAAGGTACCAGTTGATTGCAAAATATTAGAAGGAAAATCAAACTTAGATACTTCAAGTATTACAGGGGAGAGTAAGCCATTAGAGGTAACAAAAGATATGGAAATATTATCTGGAACAATCAATCTAAATGGCAGTCTTACTTGTAAAGTAACAAAAGAATTTAAAGATTCTACAGCTTCTCAAATTATTGATTTGGTATATGAAGCACAAAATAACAAAGGAAATACGGAAAAGTTTATAACCAAATTTTCTAAAATATATACACCAACGGTTATTGCAATTGCCGTTATATTAGCAATTGTTCCACCTCTATTTGGAATTTTAGACTTTAAAACTTGGATAGAAAGAGCACTTGTATTTTTAGTAGCATCTTGCCCTTGTAGTTTAGTAATATCAGTACCATTAGCTTTCTTCTCTTGTGTAGGAGCTATTTCAAAAAAAGGCCTTATTATTAAGGGAACAAAACATGTAGAAAGTTTAGCAAATGCCCAAATAATTGCTTTTGATAAAACAGGAACTTTAACAACAGGAAAGATGGTAGTCGATAAAATACAAGCAGTAGGAGATACAAACAGAGAAGATATAATAAAATGGATATATAACTTAGAAAGAAATTCTACGCATCCGATTGCGACAGCCATTGCAGAAGTGGCAAAGAAAGAAAAGATAGACAATATTCCAGTGACAGATTATGAAGAAATAGCAGGACATGGGATTAAAGGAAAAATAGAGGGGAAAGAGTGTCTATTAGGAAATCAAAAAATACTACAAAAACAGGATGTATTGCTACCAAAAGAAGTAGAAGAAGATGCTATATATCTAGCAATGGATGGAAAAGTAGTAGGATATATGACAGTAATGGAAAAAGTAAGAGAAGAAACACAAGGCTTAGTAGAGAAATTTAAAAAGATTGGTGTTTCTAAAGTAATTATGCTAACAGGAGATAATAAAAAGCAGGCGGAAAAAATTGCTAATCAAATAGGTGTAGATGAAGTATATAGTAGTTTGCTACCACAGGATAAGCTAGAGAAAATAAAAAAAGTAAAAGAAAGCGGTAAACAGGTTGTTTTTGTGGGGGATGGAATCAATGATAGTCCAGTTTTAGCAACAGCTAACTTTGGTATTGCAATGGGAGAAGGTACAGAAATTGCAGGGACAAGTAGTGATGGTATTTTACTTTCAAATAATATTGGTATGATTCCAAATATAATACAGACTGCAAAATTTAGTATGAAAATTATAAAGTTCAATATTACTTTTTCACTTATTATTAAAGCAATCGTATTAATTTTAGGTACATTAGGAATTGCACCAATTTGGTCTGCTATTTTAGCCGATACAGGAGTAACTTTCTTAACAGTGCTAAACAGTATGCGTATATTTAAAAAATAGAAAAAAAGATAGGTTTTAAATAAGAACCTTTAAAAATAAAGTTGAAATTATTAATTTTGTCTGCGAAATACCAGAAGGAAGATTCAGTATCTGCAAAATTCCTAGAAAAAGCATACCAAGATTGGGATGCTTTTTTCTTTTGTAAAAGGTAAGATACAGAAAACAAGAAATTCTTAAGAAAATATAAAAAACAGGTAGCAATTTTAAGACTAGATATGATAGAATAAAAAAAGTTAAATTTTAAAGTGAAATTTCTAGTAAATAGAAATAAAAAATAGAATAAGGAGAGTGTGTATATGGCAGAGCTTGCATATAACAGAATCTTGTTAAAATTAAGCGGAGAGGCATTAGCAGGAGAGAAAAAAACAGGAATTGATGCAGATGTACTTGGTAAAATCTGTGACCAGATTAAAGAAGTAGTAGACTTAGGTGTAGAAGTTGCAATTGTTGTAGGAGGAGGAAACTTTTGGAGAGGTAAATATGGACACCAAATGGAAAGAACTACTTCAGACTATATGGGAATGCTTGCAACTACTATTAATGGCTTAGCACTTCAAGATGCGATTGAAGCAAGAGGAATTCATACCAGACTTCAAACGGCAATTGAAATGCGACAAATTGCAGAACCATATATCAAAAGGAAAGCAATGAAACATTTAGAAAAAGGAAGAGTTGTTATTTTCTCTTGTGGAACTGGTAACCCATTCTTTTCAACAGATACAGGTGCGGCTTTAAGAGCAGCAGAAATGGATGCAGAAGTAATATTACTTGCTAAAACAATTGATGGGGTATATTCAGCAGACCCAAAAGTAGATTCTAATGCTGTTAAATATGAGGAAATTAGCTATTTAGATATTCTAAATAAAGATTTAAAAGTAATGGATTCAACAGCAACATCTCTATGTAAAGACAATCAAATTCCACTTATTGTATTTGGAATTGACAAACCAGAAAATATGGTTCGTATTATAAAAGGTGAGAAAATAGGAACGATTGTTAGATAGAATGAAAATACAAAAAGAAAAAGTAAGATTAAAAAATAAAAATTAAAACAAAATTAAAACAAAACGATAATAGAAATTAGGAGGAATTTATTATGTTAGACTATAGTGTAATGGAAGAAAAAATGAATAAGTCAATTAGTGTATTTGAAGAAAAACTAGCAGAAATTAGAGCGGGAAGAGCAAATCCAGCTATTTTAAACAAAATTAAAGTAAACTATTATGGACAACCAACGCCAATCAATCAAGTTGCTGGCATATCAGTACCAGAAGCAAGATTGATAGTGATTCAACCATGGGATTTAAGTTTATTAAAAGAAATTGAAAAAGAGATTTTAAAAGCCGATATTGGAATTAATCCAAATAATGATGGAAAAGTAATTCGTTTAGCTTTCCCAGAATTAAATGAAGAAAGAAGAAAAGAATTAGTAAAAGAAATAAAAAAAATGTCTGAAGAAGCAAAAGTAGCAATTCGTGCTATCAGAAGAGAAGCTATTGATAACTTTAAAGCAATGCAAAAAAATAGTGAAATTACAGAAGACGAATTAAAAACAGCGGAAGATAATGTACAAAAAATTACGGATAAAAAAGTAGAAGAAATAGAAAAAAGATATCAAACAAAAGAAAAAGAATTAATGTCAATTTAATGGAATAAGATAGAAAGAGAAGAAAACAAAATAAGGAGAAAAAAATGGAGTCAGAAATTAATTTCCCAAAACATATTGCTATTATTATGGATGGAAATCGAAGATGGGCTAGGAAAAAGGGATTACCTGTTAAGTTAGGACACAAAGAAGGTGCAAAAGTATTAGAAAACATAGTACGTTATGCAAATAAAATAGGATTATCATATATTACTGTCTATGCTTTTTCAACAGAAAATTGGAAGCGTACAGAAGAAGAAGTGGGAGCTCTTATGATGCTATTACAAAACTATTTAGACGATTTTAGCAAGAGAGCAGATACAGAAAATATTGTAATTCGAGTACTGGGAGATATTTCTGAACTTTCAAAAGGAATGCAAAAATCAATTCAAAATGCAATTGAAAGAACTAAAAATAATACCGGCGTTGTTTTTAATATTGCTTTTAATTATGGAGGTAGAACGGAGCTTGTTAAAGCTACAAAAGAAATTGCAAAGCAGGTAGGAGAAGGAAAATTAAAGCCAGAAGAAATTAACGAAAAAACAATAGAAGAACATCTATATACCAAAGGAATGCCAGACCCAGATTTATTAATTCGAACAAGTGGAGAGCTAAGAACAAGTAACTTCTTACCATGGCAATTAGTATATACGGAATTTATCTTTTTCGACAAACTATGGCCAGACTTCACAGAAAAAGATTTAGATGAAGCAATTGAAGAATATCAAAGACGAAACCGCAAATTTGGGGCAAAATAAAAAATAACAAAAAGAAAAACCAAAAGGAGAACCAAGAAATGGATATAAAAAGATTTACCACTGCACTATTAGGATTTCCATTAGTAGCCGCTGTATTAATATTTGGTAATGTATATATTGTAGATATTGCATTTGCCATTATCGCCATCATGAGTTTACATGAATATTTTGATAGTTTTAAAGAAAAGGCACATCCTGTAAAATGGATTGGATATATATTAGCTACTTTAATAGCATTCATTCATGTAATTCCAAAAGAACATTTACTATATATCATCGCATCTATTACCCCAATTTCTATTTTAGTATTATTTGTTCAAAGTATTATAAACAATAAAAAGACGGACATAAAAGACATAGCCATTACCTTTTTTGGTATCTGCTATATCGGACTATTCCTTATGTTTATTCCATTAATCAATGGAATGGAAAATGGAAAAATCTATATTTGGTTCCCAATTATAGCAGCATGGGGAACTGATATCTTTGCTTATTTAACGGGTAAGGCGATAGGAAAACATAAATTTACAGAGATAAGTCCAAATAAAACAATAGAAGGTTGTATGGGAGGAACCATAGGAGCTGTTATTCTAATGCTAGCCTATACAGCAATTTGTAATCAAGTATTCCATTTACAAATAAATTATCTATATATGCTCATCATTTCCATTATATTAAGCGTAATTGGGCAAATTGGAGATTTAGCAGCATCTAGTATAAAACGATATAATGAAATAAAAGATTTTAGTAACTTAATTCCAGGACACGGAGGAATGTTAGATAGAATTGATAGTGTTATCTTTATTGCTCCTTTCGCATATATGTTATTAAGTTTACTTTAAAATAAAGAAGAAAAGTATAAAATAACAAAATAAAACAAGAATAGGAATAGAACAAAAATAAATAAATTCAAACTAGGAGGCAATTTTTCTTGATTAGTTTTTTAATAAGTGCACTGAAAATTATATTTTTATTAGGCTTTCTTATCTTTATCCATGAGGGAGGACATTTTCTAATAGCTAAATTATGCAAAGTAAAAGTAAATGAATTTGCTATTGGATTTGGTCCTACGATATGGAAAAGGCAAGGAAAAGAAACAAAATATGCACTTCGCCTTATTCCATTAGGCGGCTTTGTTAGTATGGAAGGAGAAGAAGAACGTTCTGATGCAGAAGGTTCTTTTAGTAAAGCAAGTATCCCAAGAAGAATTGCTATTGTTTTAGCTGGTGGGATTGTAAATATCATTTTTGGACTTCTTGTATATTTTGTATTAGTATCTTTCCTAGCTTATCCAACAGGAAATACAACAGAAGAAGGAAAATATATCTCAAATGTAGTAGAAGAAGTTCCGATGACGAATCCAGAATCAAAAGACACCTTACAAGTAGGAGATAAAATACTTGCTATTAATGGAAAGAAGATACGAATCCATAATGATTTAAATAAAGAATTAACAAAAGCAAACGGAGAAGACATGGTCATTACCGTAGAAAGAAACGGACAAAAACAAGAACTTTCTATTAAACCAGTCCAGATACCAATGCGCTCTACAGGAATTGCTATTAGTGCAAAAGAAGGAAAAGCACCTGAAATATTACAAGTAACAAAAGGAAGTACAGCAGAAAAGCAAGGATTAGAAGTAAAAGATGTTATTATTGCAATAAATGACCAAGAAATAGGAACAGACCCACAAAAAGTGTTAGAAATGATACAAAGTACACAAGAAGGGCAAGCTATAAAAATAAAAGTAAAACGTGGAGGAGAAGAAAGAGAATTTAACCTTCTTCCAGACGAGACGGTAACATATAAGTTAGGAATAAGTTTAGCACCAGTGGAAAATCCAAACCTAGGAGAGAGACTTTATTACGGATATTTTGACACGATAAACTTTTCCGTATCTATTATTGATAATTTAAAACAATTATTCCAAGGAGGAATATCCGTAGATCAGTTAATGGGGCCGGTAGGAATTTCCGAGTATGTTGCAAGTACGAATGGAATAAAAGAATTTATTGCTGTTCTTGCTCTTATCTCCTTATCACTTGGAGTAACAAATCTATTACCATTCCCACCATTAGATGGAGGAAAAGTAGTCCTTCTGCTAATAGAAGCGATTCGAAGAAAACCATTAAAAGAAAATACAGAACTAACTATTCAAATGATTGGATTTGGAGCTTTAATCCTACTATCCATCTATATCACATATAACGATATCTTGAGAATTTTTTAAAAGAATAAGAAGATAGAAAATAAGATAAAAAGAGGAAAAGAAAATGGAGAATGAAAAACAGCCTAAAAAAGAAATAAAAGTAGAAAAAAACAAGGAAAAAAGAAAAGGAATACTTACGATAAAAAAACAATTTATACCACTATATGAATATTTATCCCTTTCGAAGGAAACGATTATACTTTTTATTATTTTACTATATCCTGTTATAATGTTAGATAAGATAGGACTATATTTAATCTTATTAGTAGCATATAACATATTGGCTTTTTTCGGATTAAAGATTAGTAAAAAAAGAAGTGACAAGCAAGAATTTACTTTTTATCAACAAGAATTTGAGTGGGTACAAGATAACAAAATAGAAAAAAGCAAAAAATTCGAATATTCATATATTACAGGAATAAGAAGAAAAGAAAGCCTTTTACAAAAAGCATTTCATCTTAGCAATATAGTAATATATGTAGCAGTACCAAGTGATTTGCCCAGAGAAATTGTATTACCATCCTTAAAAAATGGAGAAAAGAAATATAAAGAAATATTAAAAATTACAGGATACAAACCACAATAAACTGATAGAAGAAAATATTCTAACAATCTCAATACAAAGGAAAACAATAAATAGAAACAAAAGAAAAGCAGAAGATAAAACATTCTGCTTTCCTTTCTGGAAAGGTAACAGTAGGGGGGGGAAAATACAAAAATGCAGGAAGAAGTAAGCACAAAAACGAATAAAATAAAAACTGTTTTTAGGGATTATCAAGAAGAAAGCTCTTTATTAGAAGCCTGCTTAATCAATATTAATTTATTCAAAAGAACAAATACACTTGAACTCGATATTTCTTCTGAACAATATATTCCAATAAAAGAAATTGCAAAATTTGAAACCTTTTTAAAAAATAAGTTTTTAATAGATAGAGTGTATTTAAAAATGCAATATCCAGAAGAAATGAAAGTACCTTCTGTAGAAGATAAATGGAATGATATTTTAGAATATATGGCAAGAAAATATCCGCTTACTAAAGCTTTACTAAAAAGAAGTATTGTACAAATAGAAAATAGTAAGATGAAAGTAATCTTGCCTGTAAAAGGAGCAGATTTTTTAACGGCAAGAGGATTAGATAAAGCTTTAGCAAGAGCAATTGACCACCTATTAGGAAAAACGTATCAAGTAAGCTATGTAGAAGAAATATCCGAAGAAGTGCAAAAAGCTTATCAAAAACGTTCCAAAGAAGTAGAAAAGATTGCAATTCGAACTGCACAGCAACAAGTACAAGAAGCTATTGAAGAAGAAAGAAAACAAGAAGAAAAGAAAAAACAAAAAGAACAAAAGAAAAAAGAAATGCAAGATAATAATATACCACTATCGCCAGAACCTCCTATGTCAGAAGAAGAGGATAAATCTCCGTTAATTTTAGGTAGAAGTGCAAATATTAAAGAAGAACTAGTAAAAGTAGTAGATATTTCAGTCGATACTGGCAAAGTAGCACTAGAAGGAGAGATTATCAATACAGACTCTAGAGAATTAAAGAGCGGAAAATTTCTAATTATGTTTGACCTATATGATGGGACAAGTACGATTACTTGTAAATCTTTTGTAGAAGCGGAAAAGGCGAAAAATGTATTAGGAAGAATACAAGCAGCAAAAGGTATAAAAATTGCAGGAACTGCACAGTTTGACCCATTTAGTAAGGAACTCGGAGTTATTGCAAATGTCATTATCGAGACAGCAGGAAGAAAAAGAAAAATTCGAATGGATTATTCAGAAACCAAAAGAGTAGAACTACATATGCATACCCAGATGAGTCAAATGGATGCGGTGTCTTCTTGTAAAGACTTATTAAAAAGAGCAATGAAATGGGGAATGAAATCCATTGCAATTACAGACCATGGAGTTGTACAAGCTTTCCCTGATGCATATAAACTATTAGGACCAACCAATCCAGATCTAAAAGTAATTTATGGAGTAGAGGCTTATCTAGTACCAGATAAAACACCAGCTGTATCCAATCCAAAGGGACAATCCATCGATACCGAATACTGTGTACTAGATTTGGAAACAACAGGTATTTCTTTCCGTACAGAGAAAATAACGGAAATTGGAATTATGAAAGTGAAAAATGGACAAGTAATCGATGAATTCGAATGTTTCGTTAACCCAGAAAAACCAATTCCAGATGAAGTAGTGGAAATTACCCACATTACAGATGATATGGTAAAAGATGCTGAAACGATTGATATAGTAATGCCAAAAATATTGGAATTTATAGGAGAAGATGTCATTGTAGCACATAATGCAGACTTTGATGTTGGATTCTTAAAATATAATTGTGAACTATTAGGATTAAAATTAGATAATACATATATTGACACTCTTCGTTTAGCAAAAGATTTATTTCCTGACTTTAAACGCTTTAAGTTAGGTATTATAGCAGATAAATTAAATATTAAAGTAGAAGTAGCTCACCGAGCGCTAGACGATGTAGATACTTTAGTAAAAGTATTTAATGTTATGTTAGATATGTTAAGACAACATAGAGTAAAAACAGTAGAAGATATTGATAAGGTAGAAGAATTTAAAGCGGACTTTAAAAAATTACCAAGTTATCATGCTATTATTTTAGCCAAAAACTATATTGGACTAAAGAATTTATATAAACTAGTATCAATTTCACACTTAGACTATTTCTATAAAAAACCAAAAATATTAAAATCTATCTATAAGCAATATTCAGAAGGTTTAATATTGGGAAGTGCCTGTGAAGCAGGAGAACTATACCGCTCTATTGTTGCAGGAAAATCGGATGAAGAAGTAGAGGCAATTGCAAGGGATTATGACTATTTAGAAATACAACCAATTGGAAATAATAAATTTATGATACGAAATGGAACAGTACCAGATGAAGAAGCTTTAAAAGATATTAACCGTAAAATTGTAAAATTAGGACAAAAACTAAATAAATTAGTAGTTGCCACTTGTGATGTTCACTTCTTGGACCCACAAGATGAAGTGTATAGAAGAATACTAATGGCAGGACAAGGATATGATGATGCTGATGAACAAGCACCACTATATTTAAGAACAACAGAAGAAATGCTAGAGGAATTTAGCTATTTAGGGGATGAAAAGGCATATGAAGTAGTCGTAACGAATACAAATAAAATCTCCGATATGTGTGAACCAATTAGTCCGATTTCACCAGAAAAATGTCCACCACACATCCCAGGATGTGAAGAAACCATTAAAGAAATTGCATATTCAAAAGCACATGAACTATATGGAGAGGAACTTCCTGAAATTGTAGAACAAAGATTAAAAAAAGAATTAGACTCTATTATAAAAAATGGCTTCTCTGTTATGTATATTATTGCACAAAAATTAGTATGGAAGTCGAATGAAGATGGATATTTAGTAGGTTCTAGAGGTTCTGTGGGTTCTTCTTTTGTAGCAAATATGACAGGTATTACAGAAGTAAACTCTCTTCCGCCACACTATCGATGTCCAAATTGTAAGTATTCTGATTTCACAGACTATGGATACAAGAATGGATTTGATCTACCAGATAAAAATTGTCCAAAATGTGGACATCGCTTAGATAAAGACGGAATGGATATTCCATTCGAAACTTTCCTTGGATTTAATGGAGACAAAGAACCAGATATCGACTTAAATTTTTCTGGAGAATATCAAGCAAAAGCGCATAGATATACAGAAGTTATCTTTGGAAAGGGAACTACTTTTAAAGCAGGAACCGTTGGTACAGTAGCAGATAAAACAGCATTTGGTTATGTGAAAAAATATTATGAAGAACGAAACATTCCTGTAAATAACGCAGAAGTAGCAAGACTATCCAAAGGATGTACAGGAATAAAAAGAACAACGGGGCAACATCCAGGAGGAATTATTGTTGTACCAAAGGGAAGAGAAATTTACGAATTTTGTCCAGTACAACATCCAGCAGATGATCCAAATTCAGATATTGTTACCACTCACTTTGATTATCACTCTATTGATAAAAACCTATTAAAACTGGACATACTGGGACACGACGATCCGACCGTTATTAGGATGTTGCAAGATATTACAGGAATTGACCCTCATGATATTCCATTAGATGATAAAGAAACAATGTCAATTTTTAGTTCAACAGAAGCATTAGGGGTAACCAAAGAACAAATCCATTCAGAAGTAGGAAGCTTTGGAATACCAGAGTTTGGTACCAAATTTGTAAGGGGAATGCTTGTTGATACAAAACCAACCACTTTTGAAGAATTATTACGTATTTCTGGTCTATCTCACGGTACAGACGTATGGCTAAACAATGCCCAGACTTTAATTAATGAAGGAGTAATACCTCTTTCTGAAGCAATATGTACTAGAGATGATATTATGATTTATTTAATAAAAAAAGGGTTGCCTCCAAACCCAGCTTTCAAAATCATGGAATGTGTTCGTAAAGGAAAAGCATTAAAAGACCCAGCAAAATGGGCGGAATATGAAAAATTAATGAGAGAACATGATGTACCAGAATGGTATATCGATTCTTGTAAAAAGATTAAATACATGTTCCCAAAAGCCCATGCTGCAGCATATGTTACCATGGCATTTCGTATTGCATGGTTTAAAGTACATATTCCAGAAGCTTACTATACAGCATACTTCTCCATCAGAGGAGCAGATGATTTTGATAGTGAAATTATGTGTCATGGAAAAGAAAGAGTAAAAAACAAAATGAAAGAAATTGACTTACAAGGAAATGCAGCAACAACAAAAGATAAAAATATGTACTCTGTATTAGAATTGGTATTAGAGATGTATGAAAGAGGATATAAATTCTTACCAATTGATCTATACTTATCAGATGCCAAAAACTTTTTAATGGAACCAGATGGAATTAGACCACCATTAAACAGTATTCCAGGATTAGGAACTGTAGCAGCAGAAAGTATTCAAGCAGCAAGAAAAGATGGTAGATTCATGTCTATTGATGACTTAATGATTCGTTCTAAAGCTGGTAAATCTGTAATTGAAATGTTAAAAAATGCAGGATGTCTAGAAGGAATGAGTCAGAGTAATCAAATGAGTTTGTTTGGCTAAAAAAGTCCCCAAGAGATAAGCCTATCTACTTGGGGCGTTTATTTCTAATACAAATAGTTAGAAAAAGTAGAAAAATAGGAGAAAAATCATGATAGTTCAAATTTTAATTATTCTTATCATTGTAGCAATAAAAGGAATCTTTTCAGCAGCTGATACAGCATTTACCTATATGAATAAAGCTGAAATTGCACAATTAAGCAAAAAGGATAAAAAAGCAAGAAAAATAAAGATATTAATGGATGACACCAATAAATTCTTTGGAATTATTGAAGTAGGTATTAATATGTCAGAGCTAATTTCTAGTGCAGTTGCTTCCATGACAGTCGTGAACTCTTTAGCCTATATATTTGAGAAATTACCAATCTCAAAAAATATGGCCATGTTTTTAGCTGCCCTTATCATTACTTTTATATTATCTTATGTACTATTAGTATTTGGAGGAGTATTACCAAAGAAAATAGCTAGAAATAATCCCAAAAAAGTAGCCTATAAACTAGTGAATATTTTATGGGTAGTAGCTACTATTAATCGACCTTTTGAATCTTTAATTGATGTATCCAATCGTTTCTTTACAAAAATATTCCATATAAAAGAAAATAAAGAAGAAAAACTAACGGAAAAACAATTAAAAATGATTATCAAAGAAGCAAGAGACGAAGGTGTAGTTGCAAATATTGAAAGAAAGATAATATTAAATGCAATGAAAGTGAATGATATTACAGTAAAACAATTGATGGTACCAAAAGAAAAAGTAGATTTTATTGATATTCGTTCAGATTTTGAAGAAGTATTGAAAAATATAGGAGCAAATCGCTATACAAGAATGCCAATTTATGATAATAGTCCAGAAAATGTAGTAGGAGTATTTAATGTAAAAGATATTGCAATCCAATATGCTAATAATAAAAAAGTAGAAACGGACCTTACGAAATACATACGAAAAGTAAAACTAATTCATGAAGATGAAAAAATATTTAGTGCATTTAAAAAGCTACAAAAAGATAATCAAGTAATGGCAGTAGTTGTAGATAGCCAAAAGAGAGCTTTAGGTATTGTTACAATAGAAGATATCGTAGAAAAACTAGTTGGAAAAATATTTGATGAGTATGATGTGAAAGTATAAAAAATAGAAAAAGCAAAGATAAAAATAATTAACAGTTAGAATAAAACCTACTATTCTATTTTTAAGCCAAGAAAATGTTTGCAAAATACAAGAACAAGCATAACCTGGTAGAAAAATGCATATTAACATAAAAACTAAAAATTCTTTACAAAATCATGCTTTTTGTAGTATAATAATAAAATCCGTGACAAAAAAACAAGAAGAAAAAGGAGATGGAACAAAAAATGAAGCAAAAAGAAAAACAAGAAATTTTTGTAATTGGTCACAAAAATCCAGACACTGATTCCATTTGTTCTGCAATTGGATATGCGAATTTAAAAAATAAGGTAAACAAAGATGAGAATGTTATATATATTCCGAAAAGAGCAGGAAATGTAAATGCAGAAACAGAGTACGTCTTAAACTATTTTAAAGTAGATGCTCCTGAATATTTAGAAGATGTGAGAACACAAGTAAAAGATATTCAACTTAATAAAATACCTGGAGCAAATGAAAATATATCTTTAAAACAAGCATGGCAAAGAATGCGAACCGAAAAAATGAATACCCTTCCTATTATGCATGGTAAAAAAATAGCAGGAGTAATTACAGTAGGAGATATTGCAAATTCAGGAATGGATGTATACGATGATGAGATTATTGCAAAAGCCAAGACACCATATCAAAATATTGTAGATACATTAGATGGAAAAGTCATATTAGAAAATGGGAAAAATATTTTCTCAGAAGGAAAAGTATTAATTGGTGCAGCAAATATAGAAGTAATGTGTGGATATATCGAAAAGGGTGATATGGCAATTCTAGGAGACCGTGAAGAGTCTCAAATTTGTGCGATTGAAAGAGGTGCTAGCATTATTATCGTATGTAATGATGCAAAAATATCTGAAAAAGTAAAAGAATTAGCAAAAAAATCTGAATGTGCGATTATTACTTCACCACATGGAACTTATACAGCTGCAAGATTAATTAATCATAGTATGCCAGCGAGATATTTTATGACAACAGAAGGATTAGTAAAATTTACAAACAATGACTTCTTAGATGAGATAAAAGAAACAATGGGAAAAATGAGATTTCATGCATTTCCTGTTATCAATGATGATGACGGTAAATATGAGGGAATGATATCACGTCGAGATTTAATGAATTTTAAACGTAAAAAATTAATATTAGTAGACCACAACGAAGAAAAACAAGCAGTAAATGGAATTTCTGATAGTGAAATATTAGAAATATTAGATCATCATAATATTGGAAGCATTAAAACCTTTAGTCCAGTATATTTTAGAAATCAACCGGTAGGTTGTACCGCAACCATTATTTATCAAATGTACCATGAAGAAGGAATAAAAATGGATAAAACAATAGCAGGACTCTTAACATCTGCTATTTTATCCGATACCTTAATGTTCCGTTCACCAACCTGTACCCTTTTTGATAAATTAGCAGCTACAGAAATGGCTAAAATAGCGGGAATAAATATGGAGGAACATGCAAAATCAATGTTTACAGCAGGAAGTAATTTAAAAGGAAAAACAACACAAGAGATATTCTATCAAGACTATAAGCGTTTCAGTGAAGGAGATATTAATTTTGGAGTAGGACAAATTAGTTCGATGAACGAAGATGAACTTGCTTCATTAAAAGAACAGGTAATACCATATATGGAACAAGTACATAAGAAACAAGGAATTGATATGATATTCTTTATGCTAACGAATATTTTAACAGAAGCCACAGAACTATTGGTTTATGGAAATGGTGCTAAGAAACTAATAGAAGAAGCATTTGATGTAATAGCAGGACATGATAGTGCTATTTTACCAGGTGTCGTTTCGAGAAAGAAACAACTAATTCCGAATATTATGGCAACTATTCAACAATAGTAAAACAGAAAAGTAGAAAAAGAAGAGTATTTTAAACTTCTTAGGAGAAGGTATAGTACAGCTCTCCTTTTATATTTCTCAAATTATCTTTACAGAAAAAAGACGGAATAGTATAATAGAACCCAGATATAAAAAAGAAAATAGGAGACACAAGAAATGGAACAGTATACTAAAATATATGAAATATTCTCGATATCTCATATATTAATTTATTTAGCTATTATCAATCTAATTGCTTTTCTTGCTATGTATTTAGATAAGAAAAAAGCTAAAAAAGGAAAATGGAGAATTAGTGAAGCAACTTTAATAGGAATTGTCTTACTAGGAGGAGGAATTGGAGGAATAGCTGGAATGTATAAATTTAGACATAAGACCAAGAAACCAAGATTTTATATCGGGTTTCCAGTTATTTTAATATTAGAGACAATAGCTCTTATCTATGTTATTATCCATTTTCATTTAGTTTTTTAAATAGTAAAATAAAAAAGAGAAACACTTTTAGTGTTTCTTTTTTTAAACAAAGGAACTAAAAATAGAGAAATAAAAGAAATAAAATGTACAAAAGAGAGTAAAAAGCAAACAAATATACCATATACATAAAAGATGGAAATAACTGTTATCATGGTTACATAAGAAAATAACGAATAATGACTGTGCAAAACTTGAGGAGGACAAAAGTACATATTAAAGTTATTCACAGAGTTATCCACATTATCCACACCCTTGTGGAATAAATTTTTTGTTAACTGCGAAGCGGCAAGACAAGTTACATAAAACAGGAAATACAATAAAATTGTAATGACACTGTAATAGAATGCATACAATTTTGTAATAAACAAAATGAAATTGTCATAAAAAAAGCAAATTTAGACAAAAGTAAACAAAATACAAGAAAAAAAGAAAATCAAAGATTGCAAAATAGGATAAAGACATGATAAGATAGAAAAAAGAAAACGGGGGGAAGAAAATATGCAAACAGAAATAAAAGGAGAATTTTTACCAGTATTAACATGCAAATTAAATAAAGGTGACTCTGTTTTTACCGAAACAGGTGGTATGAGTTGGATGACAAGCGGAATTAACATGCAAACAAATACCAAGGGTGGAATTATGAAAGGATTAGGAAGAGCGTTAGCTGGAGAATCCATTTTTATGAACACCTATACTGCAGAACAAGATGGAGCAGAAATTTCATTTGCTTCTTGTTTTCCAGGAAATATTTTAGAGTTTGATTTGAGTAATGGAGAAACTATCATTGCACAGAAAAAAGCGTTTTTATGTGCAGAAAGTTCAGTAGATGTATCCATGCATTTTAGAAAAAAACTAGGAGCTGGATTCTTTGGAGGAGAAGGCTTTATCATGCAAAAATTAACAGGCCCGGGAAAAGCTTTCTTAGAAATTGATGGAAATGTAACAAGAAAAGAATTAGCAGCTGGAGAAGTGTTAAAAGTAGATAACGGCTATGTAGCAGCAATGACAAAAGATGTTGATTTAAGTATCGAGACAGTTAAAGGCGTAAAAAACATTGTATTTGGAGGAGAAGGGTTATTCTTAACCACCCTAAAAGGGCCAGGTACCATATGGCTTCAATCGATGCCAATAGAGAAGCTAGCGGGAAGCCTATATCCATTTATTGCTGCAGGAAGATAAAATGGAAAAAGAAAAATTAAATATAAATGGTAAAATTAAAGAAAAGAAACATTGACTTTTTTTAGAAAACGTATTAAACTAGTAGCAGTTAAATAATTGCGATGAAAAAGAAAAAATATACTTTTTATGCAAAGAGAGCTAATGGTTGGTGAAAATTAGTGATAAAGGATATATGGGGAGCTTTGGAGCAAATTACAATAAAGTGGATAGAAAAAAGGAATAATTTCTATCAAATAGGGTGGAACCGCGGAAGATAACTTTCGTCCCTAGCAAGATAATTGCTAGAGATGAAAGTTTTTTGTTTTTAGCAATATAATAAGATGAGGAGGGAATTTTTATGGCAGAAAAAACAATGGAGAAGATAGTAGCACTTTGCAAAAACAGAGGATATGTATATCCTGGTTCAGAAATTTATGGAGGATTGTCTAATAGTTGGGATTATGGTCCTTTAGGAGTAGAATTTAAAAATAATATTAAAAAAGCATGGATGAAAAAATTCATACAAGAAAATAAACATAATGTAGGATTAGATGCCGCTATTTTAATGAATCCAGAAACATGGGTAGCTTCAGGACATATCGGAGGTTTCTCAGACCCATTAATTGATTGTAAAGAATGTAAAACCAGACATAGAGCAGATAAATTAATTGAAGATTGGATGCAAGAACATGGACAAGAAGAGGTAGTCGATGGCTGGGAAGACCAAAGAATGATTGATTTTATAAATGAACATCATATTGTATGTCCTTCTTGTGGTAAATGTAATTTCACTTCTATAAGAAAGTTTAATTTAATGTTTAAAACTTTCCAAGGAGTCACAGAAGATAGTAAATCAGAAATTTATTTAAGACCAGAAACAGCTCAAGGTATCTTTGTTAACTTTAAAAATGTAATGCGTACAACAAGAAGAAAATTGCCAATGGGAATTGGACAAATCGGTAAATCTTTCCGAAATGAAATTACCCCAGGAAACTTTATCTTTCGAATTCGTGAATTTGAACAAATGGAATTAGAATTCTTCTGTAAACCAGGAACCGATATGGAATGGTTTGAATATTGGAGAAGTTTCTGTAAAGATTGGTTATTGAACTTAGGAATCAAAGAAGAAAATATTCGTTTAAGAGACCATAGTCCAGAAGAACTTTGCTTTTATAGTAAAGGAACAACAGATATTGAATTTGCTTTCCCATTTGGATGGGGAGAATTATGGGGAATTGCAGATAGAACAGATTATGATTTAAAACAACATATGGAACATAGTAAAGAAGATTTTACTTACCTAGACCCAGAGACAGGAGAAAGATATGTGCCATATTGTATTGAACCATCTTTAGGATGTGATCGTGTGGCTCTTGCTTTCTTATGCAATGCTTATGAAGAAGAAGAGATAGGACAAGGTGATGTAAGAACCGTTCTTCACCTACATCCAGCATTGGCACCATACAAAGTAGCAGTACTTCCGCTTTCGAAAAAATTAACTGAAAAGGCCGAAGAAGTATATACAAAACTTTCTAAAAAATATATGTGTGATTATGATGAAGCTGGAAGCATTGGAAAGAGATATAGAAGAGAAGATGAAGCAGGAACACCATATTGTGTTACAATAGATTTTGATACACTAGAGGATGAATCTGTAACCATTCGTGATAGAGACACAATGGAACAAGTTCGTATTAAAATTGACGAACTAGAAAAATGGCTAGATGAGAAATTAGCATTCTAATAGATGCAAAAAGGAAATCATGTAAAAATGATTTCCTTTTTTGTATAAAAATAAGAAGAATAGACGCAGTAAAAAAGAGTAAAAATTTTTCGCAATAAAAAATATAGATATATCAACAAAAAACATCGTAAATTTGATAAAATAGAATAAATTTTATCTCAAAGGAGCGGTGTTTTTTGAATAGAAAAGAAAAAAGAGAAAGAAAAAAAGAATTAAATATACTAAATGACTTAATAACAGTATTAAATGAATATTTTCCAGAATTAATAAGCAAATTTAATGGGTTAACAGATTTGAGAAATCAATCTTATGTAAAATACCAAATGAAAGTAATATTCATAGTAAGATTAATGGGATTGATGTGTGAAATGAAAAGTATGCAAGGAATGACAAGAGAATTAAATACAGAAGAAGCCATAGAAAATATAGCAGAGATATGCGGATTAGAACTAGAAGAAATACCACATTGCGATACAATAAATGATGTATTTGAAAAAGTAAAAGTTGAAGAGATAGAAAGAATAAGAAAATACATGATAACAAAGATAATAAGAGGAAAAATGATACAGAAATATAAAATCAGAGATAAATATTATCATATAATTGTAGATGGTACAGGATTAGCAACAAGTAGAAAAAAGTATAATGAAAACTGTTTAGTAAAAAATAAAACAGATAAAAATGGAAAAGAATATCAGGAATATAGCACATATGTACTAGAAGGAAAATTGGTAGTAGGAGAAATGGTATTTAGCATAGGAAGTGAATTTGTAGAAAACGTAAATGAGGATGAAACAAAACAAGATTGTGAGACTAAAGCATTTAAGAGATTAGCAGAAAAAATAAAAAAGGAATATCCAAAGTTAAAAATAATAATATCAGGGGATGCGTTGTATGCAAATAAACCAGTATTAGAGATATGTAAAGAAAACGGATGGAAATATATGATAAGATTTAAAGAAGGTGCAATACCAAGTTTGTATAATGAATTTGAAACAGTAGTTGCAAAAGCAAATGAAAGTACAAATGAAAGTACAATAAAAGATTATGAGTATGTAACAGGACTAGATTATCAAGAGGAAAAGGTAAATATAATAAAATACACAGACAATAAAAAAGGGACAGAATTTGTATATATAACAGATTTACCCATAACAAACAAAAATATCAAAGCAACAATAAATATAGGAAGAAGAAGATGGAAAATTGAAAACGAAGGATTTAATATACAAAAAAATGGAACATTTGATATAGGGCATTTATATAGTAAAAATCAAGTAGCAATCAAAGTACATTATTTAATGATACAAATAGCCCATATACTTAGACAGTTATTAGAAAAAGGTGTAACAGATATAAAAGAGTTAAAGCTAAAATTAAAAGAGATAAGCCAAAAACTCAAAGAACAGCTTATCTCAACAATCATAAACTTAACGGTACATAGCAAAATACAGTTAAGGTTTGATTGAATTATATAACAATTAAATAAAAAGATAAATAGAAAAGCTCAAAAAAAAAATAAAATTTTGAACTTTTAATAAAAGTAATTCATGCCTGTGGATAACATACCCTCAAAAATCATCAAAATGTGGATGAATTCATAAATTGCCAATAATTACCATCAAATATTGAAAAAGCTATATACGAAATAAAATTTACTCTTTTTTACTGGAATAGACGAAAAAAACTTGACTATTGCCAAAAAGAGTATATAATAATAGTACTTAACATAAAGGAGGAATGTTTATGAAAGCCGTTTGGTTAACAGGAGAAGTAAAACGGATTATAGAGGAAGCTATCTATCAATCTCTTGATTTTGGAAGTGTCCAAGTAGGAACGGAGCATTTATTGTTTACGCTATTACAAGAGGAATCTAAACTATCCCAATATCTAGAAAAGGTAGAAAATTTCGGTGTAGATAGTTTAGCAAGCATGTTAAACTGTTATGGGATTGTAGAAGATGAAAGAGCGATGAACACAAGCTTTGAATTTACTGCAGAACAAACTAAGGAAGAACAGAACTTTAAGAATGAAATTTTAAAAAATATTCAGCTGAATGAACCATACAACAAAGAAAATGTAGCGTTTTCTAGTTTTGCTATCCAAGCTATTAAAGAGGCTATTGAAATTGCAAAAAAAGCAAAAGCACAGTTTATCTGTATCGAACATATGGAAGTAGCATTACTCAATAACACAGAATATGCATCATATCGTTTACTAGAAGAAGCTGAGATAGAAATGGATGAGCTGATGAAATCCTTTAGTATGGAAGCTTTCTTTTCGAAAAAATCACAAGTATATGGAGCAATAAGAAATGCAATAGAAGACAAAAAAACAACATTCTCCATTCCGGTGCGGTTAGATAAAATGTGTACTCTTTTAAATGAAAAATATAAAAAAGAGGAACCTAATACTATTTTGCAAAGGGAAGGAGAAATTGAACAAGTTTGGAATATACTCCTGAAACAAAATAAAAGAAATGTTATTCTAGTAGGAGAGGCAGGAGTAGGAAAAACAGCTATTGCAGAAGGAGTAGCAGAAAGAATTGTGAAAGGAAAATGTCCAAGACAATTAAAAGATGCTCAGGTGGTATTGCTAGATGTAAATGCATTAATCGCAGGATGTATGTATGTTGGCATGGCAGAAGAGAGATTTGGTTGGATTATTAGCTTTTTAAAAGAAAATCCAAATGTGATTTTAGTAATCGATGAAATTCATACTATTCTTGGAGCGGGTAGTAGTTCAAAGAGTGACCTTGACTTTGCAAATGCTTTGAAACCGATTTTAGCTAGAGGAGAGACAAGAGTAATAGGAACGACAACTCAAGAGGAATACAAAAAGTATTTTAAAAGAGATAAAGCTTTAAAAAGACGTTTTGAAACGATAAAAGTGAAGGAAGTTGAATCTAAAAAATTGTATGCAATGGTCGAAGGAAAAATCAAGAAACTGGAGCAATTTCATCAAGTTAAGGTATCAAAAGAAATGTTTGCATATGTTATGCAACAAGCTGCTTGTTATCACTATGAAAAAGCAGAGCCCGACCGTTCTTTAGATTTATTAGATAACGCAATGGTAGTTGCTAAAAGAAGCAGAAAAAAAGAACTAGACTTACCTTCTATTTTAAAAGTTCATAAAGAAAATGTTAAGACATTCAAAAAAATGGACAAAAAGGTAAAAGAATCAACTGCCTATCATGAAGCAGGGCATTATATTATTCATAAAGTCTACCAAAGGAACTTATGGGGCAAAGTTACAGCAATTAGCATTATTCCATCCGAAGACGACTATATAGGAGTTAATGTGATAGAAGAAGACAGAAAAAAGTTTGTAGAAACTACCTACGAACAGTGTCTTATTACAATAGCTACCAATTTGGCTGGAAGAGCTGCAGAGAAATTAACTTGTGGGATAAAAACAACTGGTGCTCGTGAAGATTTAAAACAAGCAAATATGTTTGCAAGAAGAATGGTACTGGAATTTGGACTTTGTCCATCTTCTGATATGATTGGTCCTAATAGTTCTTTTATGAACTATAATGATGATTTAGACTATGAGTTCTTAAGTAATGAAGAAAAGATAGAAGTGAATCGTCAAGTGAATCAAATTATCAAAGAAGCTATGGAAAAGACAGAAGAAATTCTTACCAAGAATAGGAATGCCTTAGAGAGGATTGCACAAACATTGCTTGTAAGAGGAATTCTTACAGGCCAAGAAGCAGATTTATTATTTCATAACAAAGTAAAGTTGGAAGAACTTCCACAACCGGATTATGAACTGATTAAGTAAAACAGAATTATTTCATAAAATAAAGACTCACAAGAAAGCAGGATAATACCTGCTTTTTTTATAAACCAAGAGAATTGACATAAAACAGAAAACAAAGTATAATTATATATGTTCAATGTAGGATAGTGTAAAGTAACCTATGAAAAAATAGGATGTGAAAATATTATCTAAAATTTTGAAAAAAGCACATTGAAAAGTTAAAAATATACGAAAAAAAGCATAGTAAAGAATACTTCAGGCTAATCATTTTAACGATATTGATAAATGCTTTGTCAAGTGGTCACTTGCAAGGTAGTAAATGCATTTGACAAAGCATTTACCAATACGTTTTAAATTAGTTAAGCCGAAGTAAGGTAAAGTATGAAGTTACAGTAAATCAAGTCTTCTGTTGATTGATGATTAACTGCTGAGAAATTTCAATTAATATTTGCCATTTGGCAGGCATAAGTTCAGCTTTTTCTAGTTCAGGTACTTCATTTAATGGTTTCCAGTAAGTATAAGAATGAGGTCTTAAAAAATTGTAATAAGCTACAAATAAGCACAAATGAGTATTAGCACCATCATCAGAGCCATAACCGATTTGTAACTTTGTAAGAAAACTTAAAAGTACGATTAAGTCTTTCAATAATTTGTTTAAGCCAGCGATATTCCTTAGAAATAGGGTCATCATTAGTTAAACCAATAACTTGAGTAACGGAAAAGTCCTTAAATTTTTCTTTATCATGAAGCTTAAATTGTTGTTCGGCTAATTTGTAGGCAGTATAACCATCAGCAACAAATTTGAGAGCTTTACCAGGAAATTTTTTAAATTTATCAAAAGCCATACGTATAGCAAGAATACAAGGAACAGTATCACGAGAGTCGGAACTTCTGTAGCCTAAAATAGATTTTTTGATAGCATCCATAATAAACCAAACATAACGTTTAGAGCTTTTAACTTTAGTGTAAGTTTCATCAGCAGCTAAATAGTTAGTAGGTTTGTAGTCATAAGAATCAACAAAAGGTTTAACACAATATGCAGCAGTGGTAGCATAATTAGCAATTTGAGTATGAGAAATCTTAATACCATGAACTTCACGCATAACATCTCTAGTTTTGCGAGTAGAAAGTCCGCAATTAACAAGATAAGTAAGACATAAGCCCATAACATTAGGAGAAAACTTACGAAACTGAAGGCTAGAAGCATTTTTAGGTAAAGAATATAAATCAATTTTAAAAAAGTCAATTTTAAATTCGCGATAAATATAGTGGAGTTTAAATTTTTCAGGATTAGACTTGTATCCTTCTAAATCTTCTTTAGATAGTGAGTTTAGAGAATTTTGGTAGTAAGAGCAGTTGATGTTTCTACATTTGTGTATATTAAAAAGTTTACGATTTTTCTCTAATGTTAAAGCACCACCACAATGAGGGCAATGAAGTTCAATAGGATTATCTAAATAATTTTGGCGATTAAAGTGAGTATCACAGATTTTACACCAAAATTGACCACGACCACCAGTATTGTCGTAGATATATGTATGAGGAGCATTACAGCAAGGACAATGAACATCGTTAGGAACAGGATTTTTACCACGAGATTTAATAGGCTTTAAAGGTTTATCATGTTCTTTAAGATATTGTACTAAGAGTTGTTTGTAATCTTTCTTTTCAGGAACATGAATAATAGGCAACTTATCAACTTTTAATTTATTGTATTTAGGAGAAAATAAAGAGTCATCTTTTTCTTTCATCTTTAAAGGTATATTTTTAACAATAAAATTAAATAAAAATAAAATAGTTTTATTAAGCTCTTGAATTTGAGCTAGTAATAAAGGTATAATTGTATACATGATATCCACTCCTTTATGAGAATAATTGGTTATTGGTATTAACAATTATATCATAAAAAGAGGGGGTATCATTTTTTAGTGCAAAAAAAATGATATAAACCCTGAAAAAACAAGGTTTGTGATAATTAAATATAAAATTTAGTTTACACAACCCAATGTAGAAGGAGGACGAAAATATGAAATATACATTTGACGAAGAAACGAATCGGATAATCCAAGAAGCTTATTCTTATGCAGAGGAATTTGAAGATTATCTTGGAACAGAACATGTATTAATGGCACTTTTAGAAGAGAAGACGGCTTTGTATGAGTATTTAGTAAAAGTATTACCTAGTGAAAAACAATGTAAACTACGGCAGATTATGTATAGTATAGAAAAAGAGGATATGGACAACCATTATGAAGTAACCTATACTATAGGAAAAAAAGAAATGGATTTTTCTGAAGATTTTATGGCAATCCTATATCAAATGCCAACCAGAAAAGTAACATTAGACAGCTTAGTCAAAATGATGTTAACCACACAATGCAATGCATTTCAGATTTTAACACTTGCCGAAATAATAAGTGAAGAAACAGATAATACAGCTACTACACAAATTGTAATTCCAAATGAATTGAAAGATTGTTGTAGAAGTTTAAATGATGAATTCCTTTTTTATGGCGAACGAAAAATAAGAGAAAGAGATAGGGAAATAAAAAGAATATGGACTATTCTTTCGAGACAGAGAAAGAGAAATGTTATTTTGATAGGAAAAGCAGGAACTGGGAAAACAGCGATTGCAGAAGGCATAGCAGAGTGCATAAAAAAGGGAATGTGTCCTGGAAAATTTAAAAACAAGGAAGTTATTTCTCTTAATATTAATTCACTTGTTGCTGGGACTAAGTATCGAGGAGACATGGAAGAAAAAATACAACTTCTGATAAATTTTTTAGAAGATAATCCTGATGTCATACTATTTATTGATGAAATTCATCTTATGGTAGGTGCTGGAAAAAGTGAAGGAAGTATTGATGTATCAAATGCATTAAAACCTGTTTTATCAAGAGGAAAGACAATGGTAATAGGAGCTACTACAACAGAAGAATACGAAAAATACATTTCCGTGGATAAAGCGTTAAAACGAAGATTTGAGCTATTGGAAGTTCAAGAACCTCAATATGACAAAATATATACCATGCTAAAAGAGCAGATAAAGGAATCAGAAAGATGTCATAATGTTTCTATTTCCAAGGATGTATTCGAATTTATTCAATTACAAGCAAGTTGTTATGACTATTATACACCGAATCCAGATAGAACATTAACTTTATTAGATGATGCAATGGCACTAGCAGAGTTAGAAGGGAAGAGTGAACTTTGCAAAGAGGATGTTTTAAAAGTTTATCAAGAAAATGTAGAAGTATTTAACCATATGAGCGAAAAGAAAAAATGGGCAACTGCTTATCATGAGGCTGGTCATTATATTGTCTATAAACATAGTTTGGCAAGACATATATATGATATGATTGCTATTTCAATTATTCCTACTAAGAACTATAGAGGGGCTAACATTCTTCAAAAAAGAGAATTGGATGAAGTAGAAGAAGACAGAGAATGTTTTTTATGTTTAATAGCATTAAAATTAGCGGGAAGAATAGCGCAGAAGAGATATACGTCTACGAATTCTTCAGGAGCATCTAGCGATTTACAAGAAGCAAGCGAAATGGCTAGAGAAATGATATTGTATTATGGACTTGAAGATGAATATGAAAATCTTTCTCTATATGATATAAAAAAGAAAGATTTCATGTATGAATTGATGAGCAATGATGAAAAGGTATTTATTCATGAAAAAACCAAGAAGATTCTGGAAGAAGCAAGAAAAAAGGCTGAGGTAGTGATAGAGGAAAATAAGGCAGAATTAGATATACTTGCTAAGGCCTTGATGAAAAAAGGAATGTTAACTGCAAAAGAGGTTGAAAGTTTATTAGAAAACATAAAAGTGAATGTATTAAATTAATTGATTTCATATAAAAGACCGAAAAGAAAGAGCTACGATTAGCTCTTTCTTTCTTGTTTATAGGATATATAGGAGTAAAAAAGTGGAAATGAATGCAAAAATGTGATATAATAAAAAAGAATCCTAAGGGATTATCTATAGGAGGAATTGCATGGAAGCGTATAACAAGAGAACAGAAAGGAAGCTTCGCAAAACAATGGAGAGAAAATCGGTTCCCATGGGAATTAAAGCATGGAAAAGAGAAAGGCTCCAGGCTGAAGATGAGGCTTACCAAGCAGAAAGAAAAAAACGCAGAAATTGCATATTTTTCTGGAAGAGAAGAAAAGAGAGGGAATAGCTCTTTTTTTCTTGCGATAAATGTCGAAAAATGTAAATAAATAGTACGAAAGTATTGAAACGAAAGAGTTTTTGTGCTAAACTAAAAAAGTTCGCGAAAAAAAGCGAGGGCTGACGCAGAACGAAAATTTCATGAGATTAGGAAAAGACAGCAAAAGAAAGGAGAAGACAACGAACATGAAAGAACAAAAAGTGCAATTAGAACTTATTAAAGGGAATAAAATCATTTATTCTAGCACAGAAGTGAAGCGGGAGGAACCTTGGAAAGAAACAGCATATGAATATTTTAAAACAACTGTAAAACCAAAGGAAAAGCCCAAAGAATACCACAATGAAAAAACGGTATATATTTTAGCAAGAATCGATCAAGAGAATGGGTTGATGCTTAGCTATACAGAAGATGGAATGCAAGAAGCAAAATTCCAAAATTCACAGATAAAAAGTGTGGAGACAGCAATAGAAATATCCAAAGAAAAACCGATTTTTTTAAAACCAGTTAATCGCATTGCGAAAAGGTATTCTATGAATAGCTATCCAAAACAGCTATTTGTGTGGTAAGCTCTAAGAAAAAATGGTAAAAGTAATTTTTTTACTGTTTTGCCTATCCGTTACTTACGAATAGGCTTTTTGTTGTAAGTAAAATTTTACAGAAAATCCAAGAAAAGACTTTACAATTTTTAAACGGGTGATATATAATGTATTCGTTGCTAATAATAGCGAAAAAGCATTAGAAGTGACAAAATTATGGTTTTAATTGTTACATTAAAGCATAAATATAAGGAGGTTTTTTTATGAGTCATAAGTATGTGTACCTTTTCAAAGAAGGAAATAAGGACATGCGTGAACTATTAGGAGGAAAGGGAGCAAACCTAGCTGAAATGACAAGCTTAGGATTACCAATTCCACAAGGATTCACTGTTACAACAGAAGCTTGTATCAAATATTACGATGATGGAGAGATGATTTCTCAAGAAATAGAAGACCAAATATTTGATGCATTAGGAAAATTAGAAGAAATAGCAGGAAAAAAATTAGGAGACAAAGAAAACCCATTATTAGTATCTGTTCGTTCGGGTGCTAGAGCATCTATGCCAGGTATGATGGATACGGTATTAAACTTAGGTTTAAATGAAGAAGTAGTAAAAACAATTGCTGCTAAAAATGAAAGATTTGCTTACGACAGTTACAGAAGATTTATTCAAATGTTCAGTGATGTTGTAATGGAAATACCAAAACCTTTATTTGAAGCTGAAATCGATAAAATGAAAGCAGCAAGAGGAGTAAAACTAGACACAGAACTTACCGCTGCTGATTTAAAAGAACTTGTAGAAAAATTTAAAGGAATCTACAAAGAGCAAAAAGGAGAAGACTTCCCACAAGATGCTAAAGTACAATTAAATGAAGCAATTAAAGCTGTATTTAGATCTTGGAACAACCCAAGAGCTATTACTTATAGAAGATTAAATGATATACCAGGAGATTGGGGAACAGCTGTTAACGTACAACAAATGGTTTTCGGAAACATGGGAGACGATTGTGGTACAGGTGTTGCTTTCACAAGAAACCCAGCAACTGGAGAAAATAAAATATTCGGTGAATACTTAATGAATGCACAAGGTGAAGACGTTGTTGCAGGAATTAGAACACCACAACCAATCGAAACATTAAAAGAAGTAAACCCAACTGCATATGAAGAATTTGTAAAATATGCAAATAAACTAGAAAAGCACTTTAAAGATATGCAAGATATGGAATTCACTATTGAAGGTGGAAAACTATATTTCTTACAAACAAGAAATGGAAAGAGAACAGCAAATGCTGCACTTCAAGTTGCTGTTGATTTAGTAAATGAAGGAATGATTACAGAAAAAGAAGCTGTTTTAAGAGTAGAACCAAAACAACTAGACCAACTATTACATCCAAACTTTGACCAAGCTAAATTAAAAGCTGCAAAAGTAGTTGCTAAAGGTTTAGCTGCATCTCCGGGAGCTGCAACAGGTAGAGTAGTATTCACAGCAGAGGATGCTGTAAAAATGCATGAAGCTGGAGAAGGAGACCTTATCTTAGTAAGACTTGAAACATCTCCAGAAGATATCGACGGAATGAACGTATGCCATGGAGTATTAACTGTTAGAGGTGGTATGACATCACACGCAGCTGTTGTTGCTCGTGGTATGGGAACATGCTGTGTTGCTGGATGTGGAGATATTGTAGTAAATGAAGAAGAAAAATATTTTGAATTACCAGATGGTAGAAAAGTAAAAGAAGGAGAATATATTTCTCTAGATGGTTCTACAGGTAATGTATATGGAGAAAAAATAGATACAGTAGATGCTTCTGTAACAGGAAACTTTGCTAAATTAATGGGATGGGCAGACCAATACAGACAGATGGAAGTTAGAACAAATGCAGATACTCCAAGAGATGCTAAAGTTGCATATAACTTTGGAGCACAAGGTATTGGCTTATGTAGAACAGAGCATATGTTCTTTGCACCAGAAAGAATTTCTGCAATCCGTGAAATGATTGTTTCTAAAACACCAGAACAAAGAGCAAAAGCATTAGATAAAATTCTTCCAATGCAAAGAGAAGATTTCGAAGGACTATATAAAGAAATGAAGGGATACCCAGTAACTATCCGTTTATTAGACCCACCTCTACATGAATTCGTTCCACATTCTGATGAAGACATTGCAAGCCTAGCAAAAGAAATGGGAATGACTTTTGAAGAATTAAAGAACGTAGTAGAAGGATTAAAAGAATTTAACCCAATGATGGGACATCGTGGATGCCGTCTAGATGTTACTTATCCAGAAATTGGAGCAATGCAAACAAAAGCTATTATTCAAGCTGCTATTAATGTAAATAAATCGGAAGGAATGAACATCGTTCCAGAAATCATGATTCCATTAGTAGGAGAAATTAAAGAATTAAAATATGTAAAAGACATTATAACAAAAACAGCAGATGAAGTAATCAAAGAAGCTGGAGTAGAATTAAAATACCATGTTGGTACTATGATTGAAATCCCAAGAGCTGCTCTAACAGCAGATGAAATTGCAAAAGAAGCTGAATTCTTCTCATTTGGAACTAATGACTTAACACAAATGACATTCGGATTTAGCCGTGATGATGCTGGTAAATTCTTAGGAGAGTACTATTCGAAAAAGATTTATGAATCCGACCCATTTGCAAGAGTAGACCAAAAAGGTGTTGGAAAACTAGTAGATATGGCAGTTAAACTAGGAAGACAAACAAGACCAGATATTAAACTTGGAGTATGTGGGGAACACGGAGGAGATCCATCTTCAGTAGAATTCTTCCATAATACAGGATTAACATATGTATCTTGTTCACCATTTAGAGTTCCAATCGCTAGACTTGCTGCTGCACAAGCTGCAATTAAAAATCCAAGAAACTAAAAAATAAGATAAATAAAAAGAAGTGAGTTATAAAATCACTTCTTTTTTAATATTTGGAAGAAAAATGTCGAAAATAAGGAAAAATACTTAAACAAAAGAACAACAGACAAAAATTTTAAAAAAATAATAGGAAAGATACTATATATGTAAGCCTTGAGACACAATGGATACAAAACTATAGGATTATGTCTTTTTTACTGGGATGTAAAAATGAATCAAAAAATTAACGTATGCGACAAATTTCGACACCTTTTTAAAAAAGAACGCGTTATAATAAAAGAAACAAAAGAAAATAGGTAAAAAATGGATGTAGTAGGAGGCGCATACAGGATGAACAAACAAGATTTAATAAAAGAAGCTATTGGAGAGGAGGTCCCAGTAGAAAAATTAGAGGAAAGTATTAACAAAGAGATTTATAAAGTAATAGATAAAGAAGAAAAAATGCTAGTGGTATACGAGAAAAATGTAAGAAAAGCTTATTATGTTTCTTCTGTTTATAATTTAATTAACAAAGAGAATCCTGAGATTTTAGTGCCAACCTGTGAAAAAGTTGGAAAAATGGGATATTATTCCTATCTTGTTACTCCCTATATAAAGGGAAAAAGGATAGTAAAGCAAAAACTAGACAATATTTTAGTCGAAAAAATTCTACCAGAGCTTATAGAGCAACTAGTAAAGATACATCAACTTCCAGTAGAAGGAAGATATGGATGGGTTTTAAAAGATGATTTTAATAAAGTAACAACATTAGAAGAATTCTTAGAAGAGTTATTAAATCGAATGTATACACCATTATTCAATGAACTATCTATTACAGAGTTTTCAAAAGTATATAATATTGCTAAAGGCGCAATAGAAAAAATCCAAACAGAAGGTAGTAAAGAAAAGCCAGTATTAGTTTGGAATAACATAAGGGCCGAAAACATATGGGAAGATAATGGAAGGATAACAGGAATTACCGGTGCAGAAGAAGCTAGGTATGCAATGAAAGAATGGGATTTGGCATATATTCATTTGTATTTCTTTCCGGAAGAAGAACAATTTGAAAAAGTATTGACCATCTATGAAGAAAAAGGAGAAAAGATTAATAAAGAATTATTAGAACCGTTAGAAGAATTAATAGAAATTGAAAGTCTAGCAAAACAAATGAAAGATAAAACTATTGTAGAAATTCCTAAAAGAGGAAAACTTATACAACTAGTAAAAAATTTAAATAGGCGATATGAATGTTAAAAACGAAGTAGCCATATAGAAAGGCTACTTCGTTTACTTTGGGTTAATAGAGATACAATAATAAATAAATTAAATAAGAAATTTAGTCATATAGATTTTCTTCATATAAATCTTCTAAATAAACCTCTTTTTCTTCTGGTTTATCAACAAAACCAACCTTAGCAATATTATCATGGATTTCTTGTATCCATACAGGTCTTTCATTATAAAAAACATCGACCTTTTCTTTATGGTCTAAAATTTCAACTGCTCTGTGTAAATTCATAATTTTTCTCCTCCTATTAAAATAGCTTGTACTATCAGTATATCCAAGAAATAGAAGAATATGCCAAAAGTTTTAGGAGATGAATATATCAAGAGTCTTAAAAAACAATAATAAGAGATTTTTTGCTCTCTCTTAAAAAAGATATATCTTCTCCTTTTTGTAGCGTAATAAGTTGACTTATCCAAGCATAAGATATAAAATAAACAAGCAAGAAAAAATATATAACACAAACGGAGGAATTTATGAAAGTAACAATAAAAGATAAGACAATAGAATTATCAAAAGGTAAAGAAGTTGCAGAAATCGCAAAAGAAGAAATTGAAAAAAGTGATAATCTAGTTATAGCTTGCAAAATAAATAATAGAACAAGGCCATTGAACTACATAATTAAAGAAGATTGTAAAATTGATTTAATTGATATTAGTTCAAAAGATGGAATGCGAATATATACAAGAAGTTTATTATATATTATGGGAAAAGCATTTAGTGAAGTTTATCCAGATGCTTTACTAACCGTTAATTATCAATTATCTAATGCGATGTATTGTAAAGTAGAAAACAAAACAGTGACAGAAGAAATGATACAAAAAGTAGATAAAAAAATGAAGGAAATTATTCAAAATAATATTCCTATTATTAAAGTAAATATGACAAAAGAAGAAGCAGAAGCATTCTATGAAAAAGAAAAGACATTAAAGGGAAAATTACAATTAGATATGAAACAAAATGTTTGTTTATATTTTTGCGAAGACTACTATAACTATTTTTATGGAATAATGCCACCTTCTACAGGTTATACAAAAATATATGGAATTCGAAAATATCAAGAAGGATTTTTAGTACGTTATCCAAGTAGACAGGATACAAAACAATTACCATTATTTAAAGAGAGCAAGAAACTATTAGCAACATTAGAAGATTATGAAGATATTCATCGCATTTTAAATGTAAATACGGTATATAAATTAAATAAAGCAATAAAAGAAGGTAAAGTCAAAGATATTATTATGCTAGATGAAGCATTACATGAGAAGAAACTGGCAGCTATTGCAGATAAAATAGCAAGTAGAAAAGAAGTAAAAGTAGTATTAATAGCTGGTCCTTCTTCTTCTGGAAAAACTACTTTTGCACAAAGATTAGGTTTACAATTACGTTTAAATGGTTTAAAACCAGTAACGATATCGGTGGATAACTATTTTGTGGAAAGGGCAGACACTCCAAAAGATGAAAATGGTAAATACGATTTTGAAAGACTAGAGGCAATTGATTTAAAATTATTTAACGAGCATCTAACTAAATTGCTTGCTGGTGAAGAAATTGAAATGCCAACCTTTGATTTTGAAACTGGAACAAAGAGATATAATGGAAACTATTTAAAATTGAGAAAGGATGAAATCTTAGTAATAGAAGGAATTCATTGCTTAAATGATAAATTAACAGAGTCAATTAATAAGGAGAATAAGTATAAAATCTATGTCAGTGCTCTTACTGTTCTAAATATCGACTACTACAACAGAATCTCTACAACAGACACAAGATTAGTAAGAAGAATTGTAAGAGATCATCAATTTAGGGGGTATTCCGCACTACATACTCTACAAACTTGGGATTCTGTAAATAGAGGAGAAAATCAATATATTTTTCCATACCAAGAGGGGGTAGATAGTATGTTTAATACTTCACTTATTTATGAATTAGCTGTGTTAAAAAACGATGCCCGTCCTTTACTAGAAGAAATAGATACAACTCATCCAGAGTATTCAGAAGCCAAAAGAATTTACGAGTTTTTAAAATATTTTGAACCAATAGATCCAGATGAAGTTCCAAAAAATTCCTTGCTTCGTGAATTTATTGGTGGTGGAAATTTTAAATATTAAGGAAAGAAGATAAAAGCGTAAAATTATATAAAAGATAATAAAAGTAAAATAGAATAGGATAGAAAAATGAAAAGTAGTAAATTTACAGAGATTGATGAAGAATTTATATGCGAAAATTGTGGTAAAAAAGTACCAAAGTTAGGATATTCTTGTCGAAATCATTGCCCATATTGTTTACATTCGAAACATGTGGACATTTATCCAGGAGACAGAAAAGAAACATGTCATGGAGATTTGGAACCAGTGGCATTAGAAATGGATTCAAAAAAAGGTTATGTTATTATTTTTAAATGTAAAAAGTGTGGTCAAATACGAAAAAACAAAGCTGCAAAAGATGATAATATGGATTTAATTATTAAACTTAGTACCAAACAGATTTAGACCGAAATTAAAATGTATAGGAGGTTTTAAAGATGGATTATTTAGAAGGAGTACAGGTGCTATGCCATAGTGCAATTAAAATAGAAAGGAAGGATAAAGTTATTTATTTTGACCCTTTTCAAATAGAAGAAGAGTATCATGATGCAGATTATATCTTTTGCACTCATGAACATTATGACCATTTTTCACCAGAGGATATAGAAAAAGTAATGAAACCAGATACTGTCATTATAACAGTACCAAAAACAAAAAGTGAGGCTTTGAAATTACAACCGGATGAGAAAAAGATAATTACAGTAGAACCATATGAAGAATACACCTTATCTGATTTTTCATTTGAAACAGTACCAGCATATAACGAAAAAAAACTATTTCATACAAAGAAAAACAAATGGGTTGGGTATAAATTAAAACTAGATGGGATTTGTTACTATGTAGCAGGAGATACCGACCATTTAAGGGAATTAGAAAATATACAATGTGATGTTGCTTTCTTGCCAGTTGGAGGTATGTATACCATGAATTACAAACAAGCAGCAGAACTCGTAAATGAAATCAAACCGAAAGTAGTGGTACCAACACATTATGGTTCTATTATTGGAGGAAAAGAAGATGCAGAAGAGTTTGCAAAATTAGTAGATAAAGCAATTGAAGCAAGAATATTAATAAAATAGAAGAAAATAAAAAATAGATATGTAACAATCACATATCTATTTTTTATTTTATACTTCTCTTCTAAAATTTCCATTTGTATAATCTGAGCCTTCTAAACGTTTTTTAGACTTGATGATTTGAATAATATAGTTTAGTTCTTCTATCGTTTCATCTAAAGAATCAATTCGAACAGAAGAAGGATTTAAATCATCAAAGGGGATGGAAGTAATTTTACTATTAAAGATTTTAGTAATAGTCTGTACGTTGTCAGGTAAAATACGAAACTTCATTCCAAGACGGTCTATCAAATAGTATTTTTTATCATTTTGGCATTTGACCTGGCAAGTCGGATAACAATGATTTGTTTTTCCTAAATAACAATAGTTTGTAGACATGATAGGAATTTTTCCATATACCATTAATTCGGAGTATGGAATATCTTCTAATATTGACTGAATATGTTCTTTACTTAACTCTGGTGAAATTGTGATTTCATCTAAACCTAAGTTTTTTAACGTTTCTGCAGTTATTTTGTTATATACATTTAAGGTATAGTTTCCAATAAAATGGTAGCCTTTTCCTTGATACATTTGCATAACTTTATTTCCAGCTAGATTGGAAAGGACAAATCCTTTTATATTGTATCTGGATAGAGCGTTATCAATACAATTAATAAATAAATTAATATAGTTGGCAAGAATAATGGTTGGCATATAAATATATAAATCAAATTTATTCGAAAGAGCTTCAATAGCAGAATTATATTTTGAACTTGCAAAATATTTTAGAGGAATATAAATTCGGTTTATTCCTTCTAATTTAGAATAATCTTGTCCCGGTTTTAGTATTTCAAACAGTAGAGATATGTTTAAATTATTTTGGTGAGCAATAGATTTATGATGGGTAGTTGGCTTAATATTTTGCTGTATGGTTTTAGTATCTAACTTAGAAATTCGTTTGATACGATTCTGAATAATTTTTTCTACTTCAGCTAGTCCATCTCTTCTTAATTCATTCAAGGTACGAATAGTTGGAATATATAAATTGTCTCCTAAATTTACTTGAATAGTTTCGAAAGTGTAAGGAGTATCTGTTGTTTTCGAAAGCTGTTGTAAGATTCTTTCTTTTGTAATAGGGTGTTTAATACTATCTACAGGAGTAACATTAGAATCTATATGTACTTCTAGATTTTTATATAATTCGGGTCTACTTTTAGTTGGATAGATAGTAATAGAAATTGGCATATTCTTTTGAATGGTTACTTCACAATTAAGCGGGATTTTTTTATTCTCTTTTTGCATAGTAGCTTTTACTTCTTTGGAAAGTTCTTTACTTGCTAATTTATATACAGAATCTCCAATTTTTATATTTCCTTTGACTCTTCCTATTTGTACAGTTTGGTTTGGAATACCATTTATTAGATTTCGATGTTTCTGCATTAATTCCGATACCATATATTTTGTATTCTCGTGTTGTACCATAATGGTATCTCCAATAGCAATTTCTTCTGATAAAGTAAGGGTGATAAGTCCCTTATTAGGGTTATAATTGGAAATCGTCCCGAGAGGTAATCCCATATTATTTGGCTTTTCGGGATAAACTAATTGTTTGTTTGGCTTATCAGTTAAATGCCCATCGGAAAAACCACCACGATTAAAACAAAGCATAAGCTCTTTTTTATCTTTTTCCTCGATTTTGTATTCTTGTTTTGGGGCTAAAGCCATATCAATATATTTACGATAAATACGGGTTACGGTAGCAACATATTCTGGATTTTTCATACGACCTTCAATTTTAAAACAGGATACTCCCATTTTGATCAAGTCAGGAATATAGGGCAAACCACATAAATCACGAGTACTTAATAAGTATCCTTGATCTATTTTTTGCGTAGAATTTTTGTTATCTTCTTCATATAGCTTGTAAGGAAGTCTGCAAGGCTGTGCACATTTTCCACGGTTCCCAGAACGACCACCAATCATACTAGAGAAAAGACATTGTCCAGAATAGGAAATACAAAGAGCTCCATGAATAAAAACTTCGATTTCCATATTCGTTCGATCACAGATATATTGAATATCAGAAAGAGAAAGTTCTCGTGAAAGAACGGCTCTTTTGAATCCAGCTTCTTCTAGTTTTTTAACTCCTTCTAAATTATGAATGGTCATTTGGGTACTAGCATGAAGGGGAAGATCAGGAAATTCTTTTAACAAAATATGGCTAAGTCCAATATCTTGAACGATGATAGCATCGATTCCAAATTCATATGCTTTTTTAGCAAGTAAAATAGCATCTTCTAATTCTTCATCTTTAATTAAAGTATTTAAAGTAAGATGAGTTTTTACATTACGTACTTTAGCATAATTTATTGCCTTTTCCAAATTTTCAAAATCAAAATTAGAAGCAGAAGCCCTTGCACTAAATTGTTCTGCTCCAAAATAAACACTATCTGCACCATTTTGAACAGCAGCTTTTAAACATTCAAAATCACCAACAGGTGAAAGTAGTTCGATTTGTTTTTTCATTCCTTGTTCCTTTCTTTATTCTTTAGAATATATAAATATAAATAGTTTACATCAAGTTGTTTTCTATAGAGGGCTATAAATATATTGTAACACAAAAATAAAACTTCGCATACTATATCATAGATAACTTAAACAAGGAGGTAAAAACATGGAAGAAGCAAGAAACTGTGGATGTGGATGCGACAACGGGCCTTTAGGAGGACTTTTCGGAGGATGTGGATGCGGATGTGGTGATGATTGCTCAATACTATTCTTCATCATTATATTCCTACTATTATTCACAAACTGTGGATGTAGATGCGGAAGATGTTGCTAATACTTAGCAAAGAAATACAGATAAAGAGGAGATATATCAAAATGATATCTCTCCTCTTTATGCAATGTAGTATATAATTTTTCAAGAAAATATGGCAAAAGTTTTTCAAGAAAATTATTTATTTTATTATTTTTGTTGACTATTATTTTGTAGAAATGATATACTTTAGAAAGCAAAAAATGGAGAATTTTACACTAAAGAGGAGGGAATTGTTGTGAAAGAAAAAAAGATGTCAAAACAAAGAAGCTTTTTGAAAAAAGTAGCATCTAGTATGCTTGCGGTTACTGTGTTAACAACCACATTCATTGGGTTTGACGGTATGAGAAATGAAGTAAAAGCAGCTGCATGGAGAGATGATTCAGCAAATGCAGTAGATAAATTAGATGAGAATAAATATCCTGGATATAAAGAGAAATTGAAGCAGTTACAAAATACGTATGGATGGACCTTTACGATTTTATATACGGGATTAGAATGGGATAAAGCAATAGAGGGGGAATATCTTCCTCATGGAAACAACTTAACGCAAAAAACGGGAGAATATGTTTGTCCAATATGTGGATTAGATACTATTTATGAAGGAAGAGATTGGAGATGTGCTTCTAAATATGGAATTGCACATTATATGGACCCAAGAGGATTTATTGATACGGATTCTATTTTTCAATTTGAAACATTATCTTATAACAGTAAAATACATAATCAAGCAGGAGTTGAAAAAATATTAGAAGGAACCATTATGCATGATAAGAGAATATGTGATGAATATAGTGGTTCTTATACAACCAAAACCTATTCACAAGTTATTATGGAAGCAGCAGAACAATCTGGAGCAAGTCCATATTATTTAGCTTCTAGAATTCGATTGGAGACTAGTGGAGGAACCAGTGGTTCTGTAAAAAATACAAATGGATATTATAACTTCTATAACATTGGTGCAGGAAGCGGCTCGGGAACTATCGAAAGAGCACTTGCTTATGCAAAATCAAAAGGCTGGGATAGTCCGGAAGCTTCTATTATTGGAGGAGCTAAATGGATTGCAAATGGATATATTAATAAAGGACAAGATACAACATATTTGCAAAAATTTAATGTAACAGATAATAATACCTATAGACACCAATATCAAACGAATATTCAAGCAGCCAATAATGAATCTTGGACAACTTCAAAGGCATATAAATCCATGGGGATTTTTAATACACCATTAAACTTTGTAATACCAGTATTTGAACATATGCCAGGTTCAAGTTATGACCCAGTGGAAAATGAGATTGTAACAGAAGATGTTAAAATACAAGCAAATGGAAATCTACAAATTAGAGTAGCACCAGGAACAGGTAGTGAAGTAATTGGAGGATATCCAACTGGTACTCCTCTTTTAAGAGTAGAAAAAGGAGTAGCAGAAATGAGTGGATATGTTTGGGACAAGATAGTAATTACAGAAGGAGATAAGAAAGGTACTTATGGATATGTAGCAACAAACTATTTGGTTCCAGATAATAGTAAAAGTTATGGCGACGAAACAATGAAAGCAAATTGTAATTTAGTAATGCGAAATGGACCAGGAACGACTTACTCAACAGTTGTGGAAAAAGTAAATACAGGAACAGAAGTGACAAGATTAAAAGCGGGAGAGTTTGAAGTAGATGGAAGAGTTTGGGACAGAGTAGAATATAATGGAAAAATGGGATTTATTTCAACAGACTTATTAGATAAAGTAAGTGGAACAGCTTCACCAACTGGCCAAATTAAAATTGATGGAAAAACAATTTATGCAAGCCCAGAAGCAAATGTAGCTAAGATATTACAAGAAATACCAGGTGCTATGATAAAAGATAAAAATGGAAATCAATTAGAAGACAAAAAACTAGTACCAACAGGAGCTACTGTTAATGGAACTTATACAGTTATCAAAGTAGGAGATGTAAACTGTGATGGTAAGATTTCTCCAAATGATTACTTAAATATAAAAGACTGCATCATGGGAGATAAAGAATTAAGTGAACTTGAGAAAAAAGGTGCAGATGCAAATAGAGACGGCAAGATGTCACCAAATGATTATCTTGTTATAAAAGATTATATTATGGAAGATGGAAAAATCACAATATAATGTGAGAGGAGAAAAATATGTTAAAAACCAAAGAAAATCAGAGAACGTTATTAGCAGGAATATTATTAATACTAGGTTTAATAATACCAATTATTACTTGTGCAGCAAGCTTTTCGGTAAGCACCTCAAAATCTAGTGTAACGGCAGGTGATAGCTTTACAGTAAGCATAGGAGCAGGTGGATTAACAGGAAGTTTTGGTATAAGTGTAGAAAATGGTACAGCTAATATTAGTAAAGTATGGGTAGAAAGAGGAGCAGCAGAAAAAACAATTACAGTAAAAACAAGCAATCCAGGTACAACAAGAGTAACAATAACAGCGAAAAATGTTGAAACAGAAGATGGAACTTCAGTGACAGGAAGTAAAACTGCAAGTGTAACAGTAAAAGAGAAATCTAGTGGAGGTTCATCAGGCGGTTCTTCCAATAATGGAGGAAGTACTTCAGGAGGCGGATCTACTAGTAACAGTGGATCTGGAAGTACTTCAGGAGGAAATTCTTCTAGTAATAACAATAATAATTCAAATGATACATCGACAAATAGTAATGCCTTGTTAAAAATGATAAAAGTATCACCAGTAGACTTTTCAGGATTTAAACCTACGAAATATTCAGGATATAGTGTAACGGTTGAGAATGATGTAACAGAAGTATCTGTAAAAGCAACACCTCAAGTATCAGGAGCTAAAGTAGCTATTTCAGGAGATAAAGATTTAAAAGAGGGAAAGAATACAGTAAGTATTGTAGTTACAGCAAAGGATGGAAAAACAAAGAAAACATATACAGTTGAAGTAAACCGTTTAGCTGCAGGAGAGGAAGCGACAGAAACAACAGAAGGGCCAGAAGGACAAGAAGAAACTACTTCTTTATTATCTAATCTTACCATACAAAATGTTAACTTAACGCCAGCATTTAGTCCAGATATATATGAATATACGGTAGAAGTAGGAGCTGATGTATTATCCCTTCCAATTGAAGCCTTACCAGTAGACGAAGGCACTAAAGTAGAAGTGTTGGGAAATGAAAACTTCGTAGATGGAGAAAACATAGTAACTATTTTATTAACATCAGAAGATGGAAAACAAACAACAACCTATCAAATAAAAGTAATGAAAAACATGCAACCAGTTGTAAGTACAACAAATAATGAAGATGCACAAAAGAATTTTATGTACATGATTATATTTGATGTATGTACAGCGTTAGTTGCAATTGCAGGTATTACATTTGCAATAATTGAATATAGGCATGGTCAAAAACAAAAAGAAGAACCAAGAATATTTGAAGAAAACTTTTTAGATAAAGAAGAAATGAAAGAACCAAAACTAGGATATGTAAAAGAAAATACGGAAAAGAAAACAACAGTAGATGATTTATTTAATATACCCGATGAAGAGGATGAAAAGCCAAACAAAAAGGGAAAAGGTAAACATTTTTAAAAGGAAAATAGCAAATAGTAAATAGCTTAAAAAAATCACTATACAGATTTAGTATCTGTATAGTGATTTTTTTGTAACCTTAAGCAGTCTTACCCGTTCCATCACAATGAGGACATTTTTCTTTTCCCGTTCCATTACAATAAGAACAAGTGGTACGAATAGGGCAAGCATAAGGCAGTGCTGGATTCAAGGCGGATAAACCAAAATTAGGTTGTTCCGTGTAGCCTCTTCCATTACAATGGGAGCACATCCGCTTACCAGTTCCGTTACAATAGGTACATTTTTTCATTATAACCTCCATTCCGTCGCTTCGCTCGGCACAAAGTGCCACGAAAAATGTCGACGCTTTTTGTTTCTTTATTTAGTTTCCATAATATGGTATAATACTTCCTAGAATATATAAATACACTACAGAACACGGGGAGGTGAGTAGAATATTATCTCAACCTCATTTGGATAAAAATCCGCATTATAACAGGTGTCGAATATCTTTACAAGCACAAATAAGTGGCGCGTCTGAGCCTGCACACTAATCATTGTTAAACAAATTCTCTGTTTAGTGGCTAGATATTCAGTCAATGTTTATATATTCTTAAATTTTATTTAGGAGGTTTATACCAATGTTAAAAATTGTATATCCTATTTGTTGTGGTATCGATGTCCACAAGAGGTTTATTATTGCTACCATTGCAACTACAAATGATGAAAATATTACTTCTTATCTTACCAAAAGATTTGATACATACACAGAAGACCTTGCCGCATTTAAAGATTGGTTACTTGAACATAACTGTAAAGATGTTTGTATGGAATCTACTGGCAAGTATTACATCCCTGTTTACAACATTTTAGAAGATTATGTTAAAGTTACTGTCGCCAATCCTAAATACGTCAAGGCCATCCGTGGCAAAAAAACTGATAAGAAAGACTCTATTTGGATTGCTGACTTATTCAAACATGATTTAGTTCCTGGAAGCTACATTCCACCTAAACCAATTAGAATGCTACGTGAATTGTTTCGCTATCGCTTCAAGTTAGTAAACAATCGTAGTTCTGAAAGAAACCGTTTGCAAAATTGCTTAACTGTTTCCAATATCCAACTAGCTTCTGTTCTTACAGATATGACAGGTAAGTCTGCCACATCTATTATTAATTATATCACAACTTGTGAAACTTTTGACCCAGAACATTGTAAATCTTTATTACAAAAATCTGCTAAAAAGAAAGCTGATGATGTAATTAAGTCTATTGTTGGATATTCTATTTCTGGCGAACAATATACTAAAATTGATGTATGCAAAAAACATCAAGATAACTTAGATAAGCATATTCAGTCAATTCAAGATAAAATGTATGAATTAGCTAAACCTTATGAAAAACAAATTAACCACATTTGCACATGTCCTGGTTTTCAAAGAAATTCTGCAATTTACACTATTGCTGAAATTGGTGTTGATATGACTGTTTTTAAATCAGCTAAGCACCTTTGTTCTTGGGCTGGTCTTACTCCTCAAAACAATGAAAGTGCTGGTAAAAAGAAATCCGTACATATTAGTAGAGCTGGTGTTTACATTAAACCACTTCTTGTTGAATGTGCTAACAATGCAATTAGAGACAAGAACAACACATATTTCAAAGTTAAATATGACAAAATTAAAAAACGTCGTGGGCATAAACGTGCTATTGTAGCTATTGCTCGTATGATGCTTACTTGTGTTTATCATATGCTTCTAAAAGATGAAGATTTCAATCCTTGTGATTTTAATTACTCTGATATACCAGAAGAAGTTTTAGAAAATCACAAACAAAAATATATCGACAATGCGATTTTCTTATTACAAAAACAAGGATTTACAATCACTAAAGATGATGTTATTTATGCAATTTAAACCTCATTAAAATATCTAATTTTATATTGTTGTTAAAACAGTAGTCTATTTTTTAAAAATTTTAATCGCTACTGTTATTAATCATGTTCTTTTTTAACTCTTTATTTTTCACACTATTTTCCTCCTTTATAGTTATAGCCGAGGAATCCAAAACAAAAGGCTATATAATAAGTATACTCTCAAGTAAAAAAGAAAGCAAGTATTTTTTAGAAAAACCCAGTAATAGCTATTGAAATATTAGTAAATACCATATATAATAATAAAGTAGTACTTGCTCTTATAGCTCAGTTGGTAGAGCAACTGATTCGTAATCAGTAGGTCGGCAGTTCAAATCTGCCTAAGAGCTCCAAAAAATGAAAGGATGAAAGCAATGGGCTTTTTTGATAAATTAAAAAGTGGATTAAGTAAAACGAAAGATTCACTAAATGATAAGCTAAACAGCGCATTTAGCACATTCCGAAAAGTAGACGAAGAGCTTCTAGAAGAATTAGAGGAAGCTCTTATTATGTCGGACATCGGAATGGATACTTCTTTAGAAATTATCTCTCGCTTACGTGAAAGAATCAAAAGGGAAAAGATCAAAGAGGAAGAAGAAGTAAGAAAAGTATTAAGAGAAGAGATGGAAAAAATATTAACAGAAGTTGACAATTCCTTAGAATTAACAACAACTCCATCTGTTATACTAGTGGTAGGTGTAAATGGTGTAGGAAAAACAACATCTATTGGAAAAATAGCAAATCGTTTACATCAAAAGGGAAAAAAAGTAGTATTAGCTGCAGCTGACACTTTTAGAGCTGCTGCAGTAGAGCAATTAGAAATATGGGCAAATCGCTCAGGATGTCCTATCGTAAAAAAAGAAGAAGGAGCAGACCCAGCATCTGTTGTATTTGATGCAATTCAAACAACAAAAGAAACGAATAGCGATATCTTAATTGTAGATACAGCAGGAAGATTACATAATAAACAATACTTGATGGATGAGCTATCTAAAATAAAGAAAGTAATAGATAGAGAACTACCCAATGCTGCAAAAGAAATCTTGCTTGTAATAGATGCAACAACAGGACAAAATGCAATTTCTCAAGTAAAAGCTTTTAAAGAAACAGTAGATATCACAGGATTAGTATTAACAAAATTAGATGGAACTGCTAAAGGTGGAGTTATATTAGGAATTGTAGCGGAAAACAAAATACCAGTAAAATTCATCGGTGTAGGAGAAAAAATAGATGATATGGAAATATTTAATGCAACAGAATTTGTAGAAGCGATGATATAAAAAGGGAGGGTAAATCTTATGCCAGCAGACAAAGAAAATAAAGCAAAAGATACGAAAATAAAAACAGAAGAAACAGCAGAAAAAAAGATAGGAAAGCCAGAAACAAGAGTAAAGAAAAAGTCAAAATTTAGAATGATAGCAGTGTTAATTTTTATTGCTATTTTTGCTATTGGAACTTTTATATCTTTACGAGGAAGTTATTTAGAAACATTAGAAATAGGAGAAAATTTTACAAGTGTATTTTGGAAGGATGTTATATACAAATATGCCATCATGTTTGTTAATTTTCTAATTCTATTTATTGCTTTTTATGTAACGAATAGAAGTATAAAGAAAGGACTAAAAAGCTTTTTTGAAGTAGAAAAAAAAGAAATGCCAAAACTTCCTAATAAATCAATTGCATTAGTCATTTCTGTTATAGGAAGTTTAGTACTTTCTAATATTCTTACCAAAACAATTGTCTTAGCAATTAATAGTGCTTTTTTTGGAATTGATGATCCGATTTTTGGAATGGATATAGGCTACTATGTTTTCCAAAAACCAATGATAGAACTTGCTATTTTTTATTTCTTAGGAATTGTACTTGCTACTACTATCTATTCAGTTGCTTACTATATCATCGCATTTAATGTGTATTTTGATGGAGTCGATAGAAAAACTTTAAAACAAAGCAAACTGATAAAACAATTAACAAGAAGTATTATGCTAATAGCAATTGGAATAGCAGCACTTGTATTTGTAAAAACACAAGATATCGTATTACAAGGAATGCTAAAATTAAATGATAAAGATTTAACACAAATTTATGGAGCAGGACTAACATCAGCTACCATTAAATTATGGGGATATCGTATTTTAGCAGTTGTTATTGTCGTTTCTGTTTATTTAGCAATTCGTGCATTTAAAAATAACAACATTAAGAAAGTTATTATATCTATCTTAACAGTTCCTATCTATTTAGTAGGAATGGTAATTGTCATGATTGCTTTCCAAATGCTATTTGTAAATTCAAATGAATTAGATAAAGAAAAACAATACATTGCATATAACATAGAAAATACAAAAAATGCTTATGGAATTAATATAGATGAAATTAACTTAGAAAATGGTGGAAACATAACATATGAAGATGTTGCAAACAATCAAGATGTCATTCAAAACATACCAGTAGTAAGTAAAGACGCTACACTAAAAACATTAGAAGAAGAGCAAAAGAATTTAGGATACTATTCATTCCCAAACACTACACTAGCAATGTATCAAATTAATGGAACAAAAGAAATTGTATATGTATCACCAAGAGAAATATTAAGTGGAGATACTAGAACATATAATGATAAAACATATGAATATACACATGGTATGGGAGCTGTTATTTCTTCTGCATCTAAAACAGATGAAAACGGAAGAATTGAATACATTCAAAAAAGTTTTGATGGTTCGGATAACAAAATGCAAATAACACAACCAAGAATCTATTTTGGAACCGAAACCAATGATAGTATTGTTGTAAACAGTAAAGACAAAAAAGAATTTGACTATCCAACTAAAGATGCTAAAGTAAATGCAGAAAATAACTATAATGGACAAGCAGGATTAAATTTAGGATTCTTTGATAGGGTAGCATTAGGAATCAAAACTGGAAATTTAAAATTAGCTTTTGCAGATGGAATGACAGAAGAAAGTAAAATTTTAACAAATAGAAATGTAATAGAAAGAGCAAAAACTATCATGCCATATTTAATGTATGATGAAAATCCATATTTAGTAAAAAATAGTGAAGGAAAACTAATATGGGTACTAGATGCTTATACTATTTCAAATAATTATCCATATTCACAACACGAAAACATATTAACAACAGAAGGAGAAAAAACGCAAATCAACTATATCCGAAATTCAGTCAAAGTATTAATTGATAGCTATGATGGAACAATTAAATTCTATATTACAGATAGAACAGACCCAATTGTAATGGCATATAGAAACAGCTATCCAGAACTATTTGAAGATATTGATAGTTCTATTCCACAAGATATTGCAAAACATTTAGTTTATCCAGAATATTTATATAATATCCAATCGGATATACTAACAAGATATCATAATGTAAAACCAGATGTATTATATAGAAGTGACGATGTATGGGAAAAGGTAGCACATACATCAAGCAAAACATTAAAAGGAACTGGAGCAGAGATGCAACCATACTATACTATGGTAAAAACAACAGATAGTGATAAAGCTACTTTAGGATTAGTCATTCCATATACACCATATGATAAACAAAATATTATTTCTTATCTAGTAGGAACTTATGATGAAAATGGAAATAGTAAACTAACCGTATATCGATTCCCACAAGATAGCAATATGGTAGGACCAATGCAATTAGATAAACAAATTGAAGAAAATGAACAAATTGCATCAGAGATTGAAAGCTTAAATGTAACAGGAACAAAAGTAACAAGAAATATGATAATTGTTCCAATTGGAGATAAATTACTTTATGTAGAACCAATTTATCAAACGATGCTAAATGAAAGCAATGTACCAATCCTGAAAAAGATAATTGTAGCATCAGGAAATAAGGTAGCAATTGGAGATGATATCCAAGAAGCACTAAAGAAGTTAGTTTCACAAGCTGCAGTAGATATTGAAGTGGAAAATACAGACAATATAGAAGACCTTATAAATGCTATTATTAAAGCAAATAATAACCTAACAACATCCAATACAACAAATGATTGGGAAATGATAGGAAAAGATATGAAGAAACTTCAAGAGCTAATTACTAAATTAGAAGAAGTAAAGACAGAACAAGAAAAGGAAAATAAGAAAAAAGGAATTAATAATACAGTAAATGAAAATGCTGTGAATGAATTAATGAATAGCGATAATGGTTTAACCAATACAATAAATGTATTACAATAAAAATGGTAAAATGTTAAAAAGAGAATAAAAAGAAACCAAAAGGTATAGAAAAGCCAAAAAGAAACCACCCTATAATAAAGGGTGGTTTTTCATGTTTATAAAAAGAAAAAAAGGAGAGCTTTTAAAAGAAAGTATTGATAAATTAAATGATACATTAACGAAAATGAATATTCATGAATTGTTATATGTATTAGGGAATCGAAAAGAAATTTTCATCCGTAACATTTTAGCAGGAATTTGGCGTGGAATTGGAATTGGTATCGGTGTCACGATTATTACAGCTATTATTGTTATTCTATTACAGAAAATCGTAAAACTAAATATACCTATTATAGGAGAATATATATCAGATATTGTAGAAATTGTACAAAAAAATTTAAGATAAAAGTTAAATTAGATAAAATGTTAGACGGTGAAAAGAAAGGATAAAAACTTGTATCTATACACTTGTAAAATTACGAGAAATATGTTAACATAAAAAAGAACGAAAGGAGGCATAATAATGCCACGCAGAATAGAAAAACTAAAAGACAGAAGAAAGGAAAAACGGGATAGAGAAATCTTGAATCGTCAGATTCTAAAATTGAGAAAGAACTTAATTCCTAAAGCGTCTATTTAGCTTTTCATTATAAGTAGCAATTATAATAATTGTTACTTTTTTTATTTGCATTAGAATAAAATATTTATAAAATCTTAAGAAAAAGGGGAATAGCTATTCCTTTTTTCCTTTTTGTTGTGTATAATGAGAAAGGAAAAAAGAACTAAAATGGAATATAGAAAAATAATAGATGCATAGAATAGCAATAAACGGAGGTAAGAAATGAATTTAGCAAACAAATTAACAATATTTCGTATTATTTTAGTACCAATCATGGTTATTGTTCCTTTCTTTGGAATTGAGGGAACATGGCTTGGAATACCAATTACGTTATGGATAATGAACTTAATCTTTATTGTTGCATCCATTACCGATAAATTAGATGGGTATATAGCAAGAAGTAAAAATCAAGTAACTACATTTGGAAAATTTTTAGACCCATTGGCAGATAAAATATTAGTTTTAACGGCAATGGTTATGTTAGTTGGAATGTTAAGGCTTCCAGCTTGGATTCCAATTGTTGTTCTAGCAAGAGAATTTTTAGTTTCTGGTTATCGTTTAGTAGCAGTAGAAAAAGGTGGAAAAGTAATTGCAGCATCTTTTTGGGGAAAATTAAAAACCGTTACACAGATGTTAGCAATTATATTAGCATTTGCAGACCAAAATGCTTTTGCAGCATGTTTTTCAGGAAATTTGACAGGTTTTGCTTTTGGATATAATTTAATAGGAACTATTCTAATGCTTATTTCAGTAATAGCTTGTGTTTTCTCTGGATGGGATTATATTAAAGGTGGAAAAGATTTATTAAAAGATTAAAAAGAAAGTATAGGGAAGGTTATTAGAAATAATAAACTTCCTTTTATTTTAAATTTAATATAGTCGAAGCAATTGGTCTAATTATTACACCAGAGAAAATTATCAAAAGTTTTTTAAAAAGTATTTTAAAAGAAAAATAGAAGGTAGAAGGAAAAGGGATTTTTCTCTTTTTTGTCTAGTAGGAAAACTTTTTCTTTATAAAAACTTCTTTTTCTATTTATTTTTTTGTGTGTATTGTATATAATAACAAAATACAGAAAGATATAGTTGAAGGAAGGTATTAAGATGGATTATGAAGAAGTGAAAAAGAGAGTAAGAGAGTTAAGAAAAATTCTTAATTATCATTCAAAGAAATATTATGATGAAGATAGTCCAGAAATTACGGATTATGAATATGATATGTTAATGAATGAACTAAAAGCTTTAGAAAATGAATATCCAGAATTAATCACAAAGGATTCTCCAACACAAAAGGTAGGGGGAACCGTAAAAGAGGAATTTGAACAAGTGGTTCATGAAGTACCACTTCAAAGTTTACAAGATGTTTTTTCTATACAAGAATTAAGACAATTTGATACAAGGATTCGCAAACAAGCAGAAGAATTTCAAGAAGAGTTTAAATATGTAGTAGAAACCAAAATAGATGGTTTATCTGCTGCATTAGAATATAAAGAGGGAAAATTCGTAAGAGGGGCAACAAGAGGAAATGGTTTAATTGGAGAAGATGTAACAGATAATTTGAAAACAGTAAAAAGTATTCCCAAAACTTTAAAAGAACCAATTGATATTATTGTACGTGGTGAAGTCTTTATCGGAAAGAATGAATTTGAAAAAATGAATGAAGAAAGAGAGATCCTAGGACAACCACTATTTGCCAATGCAAGAAATGCAGCAGCAGGTTCTTTAAGACAATTGAACTCTAAAATAACAGCGAAAAGACCTTTAGACATCTATATTTTTAATGTACAGAAAATAAAGGGAAAAGAATTTAATTCTCATTATGAAGAATTATGCTATTTAGAAAAACTAGGATTTCATGTAGTACCTGAAAAAATATATTGCAATAATATTGAAGAAGCAATAAAAGCAGTAGAGAAAATAGGGGATAAAAGAGAAAAGCTAAGTTTTGGAATTGATGGAGCGGTTATAAAAGTAGATAACTTAAAATTCCGAGAAGAATTAGGAAGTACAGCAAAAACACCAAGATGGGCAATTGCATATAAATATCCACCAGAAAAGAAGGAAACTATATTAAAAGATATTACTTGCCAAGTAGGAAGAACAGGAGCTATTACTCCAATGGCAATATTAGAACCTGTAAAAGTAGCTGGCTCTACGATATCCAAAACAACTCTTCATAATGAAGATTTTATTCGAGAAAAAGGTTTGAAAATAGGTGATACTGTAGTTATTCAAAAAGCAGGAGATGTAATACCAGAAGTAGTGGAAGTGCTAAAAGATAAAAGGACGGGAGAAGAAAGAGAATTTGAGATGCCAGAATTTTGTCCGGTATGTGGGGCACCAGCAGTACGAGAAGAAGGAGAAGCTGTAACGCGTTGCATTGGAATTGAATGTCCTGCTAAATTACTTCGTAATATGGTTCATTTTGTGTCAAAAGAAGGAATGGATATTGACGGATTAGGATATGCCATTATTGAACAATTAATGGAAAGAAACTTAATTCAAAATATAGCAGATATTTATTACTTAAAAGAAGAGGATGTTGCTTCACTAAAGAAAAATGGAAAGAAATTTGCACAAAATTTAATTCAAGCTATTGAAGCAAGTAAGAATAATGATTTATACAAATTACTTACTGCTTTTGGAATTCGACATGTAGGTTCTAAATCTGCTAAAACATTAGCAAAGAGATATGGAAGTTTAGATAAATTAATGAAAGCAAGTTATGGAGAATTAAGCTATGTAGAAGATATTGGAAAGATAACGGCAAAGAGTATTGTAGAATTTTTTACACAAGAACAAACACAGGATTTGATAAAAAGGTTAAAACAAGCTCATGTTAATATGAAATCATTGGAAGAAGAAATAGACGATACTTTTTATGGAATGACATTTGTATTGACAGGAACATTAGATAAGTATGGTAGAAAAGAGGCGCAAGAACTTATTGAAAAACATGGAGGGAAAACTTCAACTTCGGTTTCGAAAAAAACAACCTATGTATTAGCAGGAGAAGATGCTGGAAGTAAGTTAACAAAAGCACAACAATTAGGCATTACTATTCTAAATGAAGAAGAGTTTGAAAAAATGTTGGGAAACCAATAAAAAGGAGAAAAAATGGACGGAAGCTATACATTTGAAAGATTAGAAAACGAATTAGATAATGGTTACCAAATTTATTTTGATTATGTAGGGAATCGTTATTTATTATTTAAAACAACGGAGAATTGTTATACACAAAAATTAATATCAGTGCATAGCAAAAATCCACAACCAAGAATGTTGATGATTACTCACAAAAGAGTAGAAGAGATATTTCCTTTTATGGAGAATATTGAATATAAAGTAAGAGACTAGCAGCAATAATATAATATAGCAAAGTTGACATAAACAAAGAAAAGAGATACAATAGAAAAGAACTACGTTTGAAAAAAGCAGCGTCAATTGACAAGGAGGAATAGACAACATGGAAATCAAACATCAGATTATGATAAATGACAGAAAATGGGTTCAAATAAATACAGAATTAGAAAAGGCTTTGAAAAATGAATTTCTTTTATCGGATTTATCATCTAAAGCAATTATCTATATTGATAGAGCAGAGATAAATGGATTAAGAGTAGTTTTAGAAGATTCCAATCTCAAAAGAAAGTATTGTCTAACAATGTATAGAAGAATACAAAAAGAAGCAGTCAATAGAAACTTAGTAGATAAAACTCTGTTTCAGAACGAAATATTTTATATTTTGGTAGAGACGCATCCTAAATTTGTAAATAAGATAAGGAATGTTTTAAAAGAAATAGAATTTCCAACTCCTAATGAAAGATTAATAGAAGAACTAGAAAAAGGATTGAAAATAAAACTCTTAGCAAAAGAATGCCACAAAATAGAGCAGCTTTGTACAGAAACTATTTTTATTGGGACAATAGAAATTAAAAATAAAAATGAAAAGGCAGTTAAGATGCATCCTAGAGAACCAATTTTTTGTTTTTGGATTTAACTAATTATAAAAACGTTCTTTTAAATAATTTTAAAAGAACGCTTTTTTCTTTTTCTAAAATAGGATATAATAGCAAAGCAAAAAAGAAAAAAGGAAGAAAAAAATGAATATTTGGTGGATAAATTTAATTTTCTATTTATTGTTAAATGTAGCATGGCTACAGCTATATAAGATAGCAACAAAGAAAGTAAAAAAAGATGGGGCAATTACGACTCTTTTAGAATTAATTGGTGCTGGTAGTATTCTGGTAGTATCTTTATTTTTCAATTTTAAGTTTCCAACAAATATATGGATATATGTACTATTTGGAATTGCTATAATTTTTTATGCATTAAATGACAGATTACAAACAACAGTAAGAAAAAATTTAGAAGTATCGGTAGTATCAATTCTAATGCAATTATCTAATGTATTTGTATTTATATGGGGAATACTTTTCTTTAAAGAAACATTCATGTTACAAAAGGCAATAGGTGCTATTTTAATTGTTATAGCAAACGTATTCTTGTTTTATAAGAAAGGAAAATTTGTTTTTAATAGATATACGATACTAAGTTTTCTTTCTAGTATAGCATTATCCATAGCAGTATCTCTAGATGCAGGAATATCTGGAAACTTTAATTTAGCTTTTTATGCTTTTATGGATTTATTCGGTTCTGCTATTTTGATTTCTCTAGTAGAAAGAATAAAACCAAGAGATATGATAGAAGAATACAAACAAGGGAACAAAAAAGCGATAATAGCAACAGGAATGGTATGGGGCTTGTATATTTTCTTTATGTTAAGGACCTATAATTCAGCACCTGTAACAACAGTAGCGCCATTAGGAGCAGTTGCAGTTATTTTGAATGTAATAGCAAGCTATATTTTTATGAAAGAAAGAAATAATATTGGAAAGAAAATAATAGCAGCTATTTTAGTTATATTAGGAGTAATACTTGTTACAATAGCATAAAAATAAAAAGTGGCTAGGAAGAAAAGAATTGGTATTGTTATGTATTGAATAGTTTGCTAAAAAGGAATATAATAAAAATAGATAGGCAATGCAAGGAGGTAATATACATGGAAAACATAATGTCTATAATGGTACTAATTCTTCTTGGTTTATTTTTTCTTGTTGGCGTGGCTGCATGTCCAATGCTTTCTTCTAAAGTAAGTGCAGAAGAAAGAGAAAAAGCTGCTAAAGAAGGACGTGATCCAGAAGCAGAAGAAATTACCTCACTAAAGACCAAATGAAACTTATATGGTCTTATCATCTAAAAGTCTAGCATAGTTGCTAGGCTTTTACTAATTCAAAAGAAAAATAGCATAATATAAAAGTAAAAATATATAGAAAAAATAGATAAGATAAAATATAAAAAGAAAAATATTTTATCTTATTTCTTTGCAATAGTAACCTGAATATTTTTTAAATTTATATAAAAATTCGAAAAAGGGCTATAGTAACATATAAAGGTTAATTTTATATCAAAACATTTTTAAGTTAGAATGTCAATGATTTTTGAAAATGTCCCAAATTTTTTTTAACATAAGCCCTAA
>JBKXSZ010000007.1:0-2896 GCA_047017005.1 Clostridia bacterium
GATGTGGTGGTGTGAGAGGGAATAAATAAAATAATTATTTATTCTCTACTCGATTCTTTTAAAAAAGCAGAATTGTATTCATCTAAAAATTGACCTGCATAGATTTCTGGATAAGAAATAGGTTGTATAGTAGTAAAGCAAAAAGTTGTATGAATTTCTTTTTGCTTTACAATAGCTTCTTGTAACTTAAAAAGTAAGTTATAAAGCCAAGCCGCTAATAAAACATCATAACTATTTTCTAGTAAAAATTCTTTAAAATCTTCATCCACCATAATATACATAGGGCCAATATGATTATAGTAGAAAAAATCTAATCTTTCTAAATAATCAGAATCTATATTTGTCAATCCATAAGCTTCAGCGAATTTTTTAAAAGACCGATAGACTGATTTCATTGTGAATTACCTCCTAATGTTTAGAACAAATTTGTTCTAGTTATCTATCAACTTTTTATAATACTATACTAATATACCACAAAAAGAGGAAAAGAAAAAGTAGCCTTAGATGGCTACTTGAGATTTGAGGATAGATTGTTTCAAGATAGAAAATTGCAAACGATTACTTCTTTCCTCCCAAACAATAAATACAGCATAAGAATCTAGATTATCTTCTAATAGAAATTTGTCATAGAATCCATTCACAATTCTTTGCATAAATTCCGCAAGTAGATGAATTTGCCTGTAATTTAATAAAGAGAAGATATAGGTAGCATCTTCTAAATTGGAAATTACCATATCAACTTTTACATAAACTAGGCAGGAATCTACTAAACAAGGCTTATTAACAATGGTAAGGGAAGAGAAAGAATCTATACTTGTAATTTTTTTCTTTTCTTCTGGAGAAAGAGAATCTATCCAAGTGTTTCGAAAATCTTCAAAAGTGTATAACGCTTTTGACATTTTACCATGCCTCCTTTGATGTTATACATGTTGCTAGTAGCATGTTTGCTAAATATCTTAGCAATAAAAATAATCAATATTAAGGATAGCAGAAAATAGCAAATTCGTCAAATAGCAAAAATCGTACCTTGCGTAATAATATAAAATATAGTATGATAAAATATATTCCAAACAAAGGAAAAAAGAAATAAGAAGGAGAGAAGGGAAATAGATGAAGATTTTAGCAGTGGGAGATATTGTAGGGGAATGTGGTGTAAAGAAATTAAAAGAAGAATTACCGAAAATAATAGAAGAGGAAAAAATAGATTTTACCATTGTAAATGGAGAAAATGCAGCTTCTGGAATGGGAATTACAGAAAAGCTATTTAAAGAAATGCTAGCTGCTGGAGCTGATGTTGTGACAATGGGAAATCATACATGGGGAAAGAAAGATATTTTTAATTTCATTGACCATCCTAGCTTAATAAGACCCATTAATTATCCGAAAGGAGTAGTTGGGAAAGGATATATGATAAAAGAAAAAGCAGGAAAGAAAATAGCCGTTATAAATGCAATGGGAAGAGTGGATATTAATATATTAACAGAGAATCCTTTTATTCTATTAGAAGAAACGGTAAAAAAATTAAAACAAGAGGAAAATGTAAATATTATTATGATAGATTTTCATGCAGAAGCAACAGCAGAAAAAATTGCTTTAGGATATTATTTAGATGGAAAAGTATCTGGGATTTTTGGTACACACACACATGTAGCAACAGCAGATGAAACTGTTTTAACAAATGGTACTGGATATATTACAGATTTAGGAATGACAGGTCCTATTCATTCGGTTATTGGAATGGATATAGATGCATCTATTAAACGTTTTGTTACAGCACTTCCAGAAAGATATAAACCGGTGGAAGGAAAAGCTATTTTAAATGGTTGCATTTTTGAAATAAATAACGATACTTGTCGAACGGAAAAGATTCGTAGAATAACGCGATAGAAAATGGCGAAATAGATAAATTTGAGACGACGAAAACTTCCTATTATTTCCAAATATTACTAGACTTTTACCTCCAAATATAATATAAATATAACTGTAATTGTTGAAACAATAAAATAAATTTTAGGAGGCAAAAAAATGGAAATTTTAAAAATCTCATCAAAATCAAATCCAAATTCGGTAGCAGGAGCAATCGCTGGACTAGTAAAGGAATCTAGCAAGGCAGAGATGCAAGCGATTGGAGCTGGAGCATTAAATCAAGCAGTAAAAGCAGTAGCAATAGCAAGAGGCTTTGTAGCACCAGCTGGAGTAGATTTAGTATGTATTCCTGCATTTGCAGAAGTACAAGTAGAGGGAGAAGATAGAACTGGTATTAAATTGATAGTGGAATCTAGAAAATAAAAAGTTAGAAAGAAAAATAAATATGGGGGCAGATGAAGAAATTTCAATCTACCTCCTTTTTGTATGGAAATTTAGAAGAAAACTTCTTGCATGTTTTTTAAATATAAGATATGATAGAAAAGTGCTAAAAAGAATAAAAAGAAAGAAAAAGAGGAACGGATATGAAGAATAATTTTAAGAATAATATAGTAAAATATATCTTTATTATCGTAGTTATTGGATTAATTATTTTTGCAGTCTATACTATTTATAAAGATGAAAATAGAAAAGGTGAAAATAAAACACCGGAGAAACAGACAGAAACAACACAAATCAAAGAACTTCGATTAGGAATTACAGACTTTGATACCTTAAATCCGATTCTAAGTAATAATAAAAAAGTACAAGATATTTCTAAGATTATATATGAGCCATTATTTAATGTTACACAAGATTATCATTTAGAAAATTGTTTAGCGGAAGAGTGCTCTAGAACAGGAGATACTTCTTATATTCTGAAATTAAAGAAGAATGTAAAATGGCAAAATGGAACGGATTTTACAGCAAAAGATGTACAATTTACTATTGATAGATTAAAGGACACACCTTCGATTTATACTTATAACGT
>JBKXSZ010000007.1:2906-53965 GCA_047017005.1 Clostridia bacterium
ATATGTTATTAGTGTAGAAGTAATTGATGATTATACAATTCGAATTAATTTGGACAGGTCAATTCCTTTCTTTGAATATAATTTAACATTCCCGATTATGTCAAATAGCTATTATGCAAACGAAGATTTTGCAAATTCTGAGAAGAATGCACATCCAGTTGGTACTGGAATGTTTCAAATTTCAGAAGTAAAGGAAAACGTAATATCATTAAAGAAAAATACAAATTGGTGGAACGCAGAGAATAAAAATGCTGTTTTAGAAAAGGTCACTATAAAATTATATTCTTCAATGGGAGAAGTATACAATGCTTTTAAAACAGGGAATATTGACGTAGTAAATACAAATTCTTCTAATGTAGAAGAATTTATTGGCAAAATTGGATATACCTCAAAAGAATATGCTGGTAGAGAACATGACTTTATTGCTATTAATTTTAAAAATGAACTATTAGAAAAGGAAGAAGTAAGAAAAGCTATTTCTTATGCAATTGATAAGGCTAACATTGTTTCAGCTGTATATAACAATAAATATACAGTAGCGAATTTTCCACTAGATTACGGAAATTATCTATATACAAGTCAAGATGGTAGCAGCGGATATAATCCGGACCAAGTGAAACAAATTTTAGAAGATAATGGGTGGAGCTACAAAAACAAGATATGGCAAAAGAGAGAGGACTATAAAACGAGACGACTAGAATTTAATTTCGTTGTTAATAGTAGTAATGCAAAAAGAGTGGAAGTAGCTAAGATTATTGAAGAACAATTAGAAAATCAAGGAATTAAAATTAACTTAATTCAAGCAAATGACAAACAATATCAAAATTATTTGGACAATAAAAATTATGATTTAATTTTAACTGGAACGAATGTAAGCCCGAGTCCAGATTTATCAACGTATTTTGGTGAAGAAAATCTAGCAAACTATCATAATGATGAAGTAACAAGTATTATGAATGATATTGGAAATATTAAAGATGAAGCAACCTTAAAAGAAAAATATGCAAGACTTGCAGATATATATAAAACAGATATACCATATATTAGTCTATATTTTAATAAAGTTACAACAGCATATAGTAGCAATTTAATTGGAGATATTTCTCCAAACTGGTACAACTATTTCTATCATATTGAAACTTGGTATCGACAATAAAGATAGATAAAAATAGAAAATAAAAAATAAATCTAAAATAAGTATTGACAAAAAAATAATATTCGATATAATGATAAAGCAAACAAACGTTTTAATGAGAAATAAATAGGAGGAATTATCATGAGTGGTGAAAATAGCGAAAAGAGAAAAGCTTTAGAAGTAGCAATGGGACAAATAGAAAAACAATTCGGAAAAGGTTCTGTTATGAAATTAGGAGAATTTCAAGCGATGAATATAGAAGCAATTCCAACAGGAGCATTAGGATTAGATATCGCATTAGGAATTGGAGGAGTTCCGAGAGGAAGAATTATTGAAATATATGGGCCAGAATCTTCTGGTAAAACAACACTTGCACTTCATGTTATTGCAGAAGCTCAAAAAATGAATGGAGAAGCAGCGTTTATCGATGCAGAACATGCATTAGACCCTGTTTATGCAAAACATTTAGGCGTAGATATTGATAACCTAATTGTATCGCAACCAGACACAGGAGAACAAGCATTAGAGATTACAGAAGCTTTAATTCGAAGTGGAGCATTAGATGTCATTGTAGTAGACTCTGTTGCAGCATTGGTTCCAAAAGCAGAAATTGATGGTGATATGGGAGATTCCCATATGGGACTACAAGCAAGATTAATGTCACAAGCATTAAGAAAACTTGCTGGTGCAATCAATAAATCAAAAACGGTTTTAATCTTCATTAACCAATTAAGAGAAAAAATTGGAGTAATGTTTGGAAACCCAGAAACAACAACAGGTGGTAGAGCTCTAAAGTTTTATGCTTCTGTTCGTATGGATATTCGTAAAATTGAAAACATTAAACAAGATGGAGAAGTAATTGGAAGTAGAGCAAGAGTAAAAGTTGTAAAAAATAAAGTTGCTCCACCATTTAGAGAAGCAGAATTTGACATTGTTTATGGAAAAGGTATTTCAAAAGTTGGAAACATATTAGATATGGGTGTAAACTTAGACATCGTAGAAAAGAGTGGTTCTTGGTTTAGCTATAATGGAGAACGTATTGGACAAGGAAGAGAGAATGTTAAAAAATATCTTGAACAAAACCCAGAAATGTTAGCAGATATCGAAAAGCGAGTAAGAGAAAACTTCGAAGCTGCTTTTGAAAAGAGCCTAGGAGACAATGAAGAAGAACAAGAAGAAAAGACAGGAGAGAGAGAATCATGATAAAACAAACAAAGATATATATGGGAAATGAAACAAAACAGGAAAAAGACCTTACCTTTGTTGTTATTTTCGCAAAATATGAAAATAAATATATTATAGCAAAACAAAAAACAAAAGATGTATGGGAGTACCCCGGTGGACACATAGAACTTGGTGAAAATCCAATAGAAGCTGCTAAAAGAGAATTATATGAAGAAACAGGAGCTATTTCCAAAGAAATACATCCAATTTTTGATTATGAATATGATGGAAAATATGGAAGAGTTTTCTCTGCAGAAGTTGGAAGATTAGAGACTTTGCCAGAAGATTTTGAAATGGAAAAAATAGCATTAGTACAGGAAAAAGAACTTCCAAAAGAAACAGCATATCCAGATATTTATCCTGTTTTGTTAGATATCTATAAAAGAATGCAAAAAGGAGCATAAGTAAATAAAAAGACAAATATTTTGTATTTGTCTTTTTTTAAGAATTAATATTTTTAAACGGGTAAAAAGAAAAATAAAAAATAAATAAGAGCAGAACATTGCGATTTTACAAGAAATATAGTAAAATGAAAAACAGAAAAATAAGAAATTAAAAAAAGGAAGACAAGTATGTATTCGAAAGAAGAATTTGATATTCAAAAGACAAAAGTATTGAAGTACATTCTATATAAAAAACGTTCTGAATATGAAATCAGAATGAAATTTTCCAAAATTATAAACGAAGATATGTTGGATGATATTATTGCTTATTTAATAGAAGCTGGATATATTAATGATACTCAATATATCGAAAGAGCAGTAAATGAGTTTATAGCATTAAAAAAGATGTGCATAAGAGAAATAAAATATAAATTGATGAATAAAGGGATAAGCAAAGATTTAATTGAGGAATACATAACAAATCATCAAGAAGAACTAGAAGATTATGAATTAGAATCTGCAAAGGAAATTGTAATTCGAAAAGAATACCAGATGCAGGCTGATGAAATTCGAACATTTTTAATAAAAAAAGGATATCAAGAAGAAAACGTAAAAGAAGCAATGGAAGAATTAGAAAAAACAGAATAGAGGGAAAAAGATGCAAAATCTATTAACATTAGAAACCAATAAATATGCTATTAAAATTAACAATTTTGAGGGTCCACTAGATTTATTATGTCATTTAATTGATAAAAATAAAATGAATATATATGATATCAAAATAAGCGAAATAGCAGATCAATATATTGAATATTTAAATCAAATGGAACGATTAAATCTAGATATTGCTAGTGAATTTATCATCATGGCTTCTACTCTTTTATACATGAAATCCAAAAGTCTATTACCTAAAGAAGTAGAGGATGAAGAAGAACTATCAGAAGAAGAATTAATTCAAAGAATTATCGATTACAAAAAATATAAAGAAATAACAAAAGCATTACGAGAAAACTTTAATATCTATTCAAATCGTTATGTGAAATTTGCAGAAAATATTGAATTACCAAAACAAAAATTAGAGAAAAAGTATGACAATACAGTTATTCCTGAACTTTATGCCACATTAGTAGAAAAAAACAACCAAAAAATAAATCAGAATGCAAAAAATATTGAAAAAATAGCCATAACAGAAACCTATTCTGTTGCAAGTAAAGTAAAGCAAATTTTTAAAGAACTAATGAAGAAACCGAGATTTGTATTTAATAAGCTATTTGCTCTTAATAAATGCAATAAAATGGAAGTTGTAACGGCTTTTACGGGATTATTAGAACTTACCAGAAAGAGCAAAGTAACAACTATGCAAGAAGAAATATTTGGCGATATTGTTGTACAAAAAGCAGAGACAGCTAAAAATCAAATAGAGGATAAAATTTTAAAAGAAAATAAAATATTCTAAAAAATAGATAAAATAGATTAAAGATAGAGAAAATGGAAAAACTAATAGTAGAAAATCTTTTAAGTAAGGAGGATTTTATGCTATTAGTTTTAATTTTATCTGGTTTTATTGGCCTTTGCATTTTATTTTCCCTCATAGTTCTTTTCTCAAGCATTGTAATAGAAGTAAAACAATTCACTTTTCAAAATTATGACGAAAAAGGGATTTTTGCAAAACCAATAAAGCAATATCATATTGAGATTAAATTTAGTCTATTTCATAAATGGAATATAGGGAAACTAATAATAAACGAAGAAAAAGTACGAAAATGGCATTTAAAAGAGAAATTGACCAAAGTAGATAGAAAGGCATTAGCAGAAAAGTTACCATCGAAAAAAGAAATGCTCAAACAAGTAAAGAGAATAAATTTAGAGTTGGAAGAATTTATATTACAAATGAATATAGGCACAGAAAATGCAATCCTTACTTCCGGAATCGTATATCTATTAGGAAGCATTTTGTCTATCCTATTTGCAAAAACAATTAAGCGGATATACAGACAAGAAACACCAATACAAAATTACACCTCTTTACATGAACCACAATTTATATAAAATCAATTTTAACTGCATAATTAAAATAAAAATGGTACATATTATAAATATAATATATATCTTAATGAAAAAAAGGAGAGTGGAAAAAAATGGCAGAACATCCAATAGAAGGGCTTATGGTTACAGCTATGAATAGTATTCAAGATATGATTGACGTAAACACTATTATAGGAGAACCAATTGAAACATCCAATAATATTGTAATCATACCAATATCAAAAGTTTCTTTTGGATTTGCAGCAGGTGGTAGTGAATTCAAGGGAGAAACTGTAGATGAATATACGAAAAGAGAAAAAGAGGAAGAAATTCAATATAGACTTCCTTTTGGAGGAGGAAGTGGAGCTGGTGCTTCTATTAATCCAGTTGCATTCCTAGTAGTACAAAATAATAATGTAAAATTATTACCAGTAAATCATTCTTCTGCAATGGATAAGTTATTAGACTATGTTCCAGATTTAGTAGAAAAAGCAAATTCTGTAATCAATAAACAGATGCAAAATAAAAAAGAAGAAAAGAAGGAAGAACATAAATTAAATGAAAAAATAATACAAAATGCAGAAAAATATGGAACACCTATAAATAACAATAAACCAAATAATGTAGCAAGACCAAAGCAAAAAAGAAATAGACCAGATAGAAAAGAACAGCCAGAAATGGACACGTCATATGAATTTGAATATGATGAAACACCACCAGACTTTAAAGAAGAGTTTTCAAATGAATTTGTAGGATATGAAGATTACGATGATTAAAAGAAAACCTATTAAGTAAAAATACTTAATAGGTTTTCTTTATTTTATAAAAGGCTTATGTTAGTGTAAAATTAATGTAGGCAAAATAAAAAACTTGTCTACATTAATTTTTTCGTAAAATATTGAAAAAACATAGATAATCCAATACAATGTGAATTGCTAAACACACAAAGAAAGGATGATATCTATGTTTGAGGAAATAATACCAGAAAATGAAATAAAATTCAATAATTTAGAAAAGAAAATATTTAAATTTGTATGTGGTTTTGGCTGTTTGATTTTAAAATTAATACTAGAAAGTTATGACAGGAAATTGATGAATGCTAGAGATAGTAGAAAGTATAGACATAAAGGCCTAAGGGGTAACACAATAAAAACAATAATGGGTGAAGTAGAATATCGAAGAGTAATGTATGAAACGGAAGAAAATGGGATAAAGAAAACAGTATATTTGTTAGACGAAAAGATGCATATAAACGAAGAAGGGAAAGTTTCAGAGAATTTAATTGAAAAGATAATAGAAACAGTACCGATAACAGATTCATACAGAAAAGCAGAAACAGTAATAAAAGAAACGACAAATGCAACATTAAGTTTCGAAGCAATACGAACAATAATAATGAAAATTGGAGATAAAATAACAAGAAAAGAAAAAGAAGAAAGGAAATTTTTAAAGAAAGGGCAATTAATAGAAGGATTAAAGCAAATAACAGCATTGTTTGAAGAAGCAGACGGAATATGGATAAATTTACAAGGAAAAGATAGACAAAAGAGATTAGATAAACAAAAAGAAAAATGCAAAAAAGAGAATAAAGAATTTAATCCCAAGATGAAGGTAAAAACAGAATTAAAATTACACGTAATGTATGAAGGGTGGAAAAAAGATGACAAGAGGCATTCATTAGTCAACAAACAATATATAGCAGGAATAATGAAGCCAAAGGAAATAAAAGAATTAAGAGATGCAAGAGTATTTAGCCAATATGATGTAAATAAAATAAAAGTAAGAGTAACAAATGGAGATGGAGCAAAATGGACAAAAGGAATAACAGCAAAAGGAGGATTTTATCAAAAAGATCAATTTCATATCATGCAAGAAATAGTAAGAGATGTACCCAAAGGATATAGAAATATTATCAAAGGATTGGTTAATACAAAGCAATATAATAAGATACCATCAGCAATAGAAGAATTGAAATACGAATTAGGAGGAGAATATAACGCAGTAAAGAAATTAAATAAATTACGAAGTTATTTAAGTAATGATTTAGCAAGATATCAAGATATAATAGAAGTTCCAGAAGCACCAGAAGGAATAGAATATAGGAACATGGGGACACAAGAAAGTCAGATATTTAGTAAATTAGAAAAAAGATTTTGTAGTGGAAGGAAAGCATTTGGAGAACATGGAGCAAATGCATTAGCAAAAGTATGTGTATTAAATGAAAAATTTAGATTAGAAGATATAGAAACACCAATACCAATAGATACAAGTGTAGAAGAATGGATAAAAGAAATAGAAGAAAATATAAAAGCAAATAAAAAAATGCATAGGGCAGATAAAATGTTGACAGAAGAGAATACGGTAAGTCATAATGTATTAATAAAATCTAAATTTATGAAAGAAATAATGAAATTAAGGAGTTTTAATGAAATGAGATGTAGCTAATAAAAACTACGTTTATTAAATAAACCAAAAATATTTTAAAGTGTTGAAGCAATTGAGATTTAAGGATTATACAAGAAGATAAAAAAATTGCCTACATTTACTTGACACATACAAGGCTTATTAATAATGGAGCAAGCTATTGAGACATTATGTAAGATATGGTATAATATAAATATGTATAAAAATACATATTGTTAGATAAGCAAGAGTATAGTATCTTGCCAAAGGAGGAGAAAACATGACAGAAAAAACTAATAATGATATTTTGTATCGGAAAGGAGATATAATTGAACTAAAAAAGGACTTTATTCCACAAGAATTTCAGGATTTAAATTCTACATTTGGTATCATAATATCAAACAACAAAACAAATATTAATAAGGTAACTATACTACCTATTATTCAAGGCAAGTTCCGAAAAACGAATACTGTATCAAAAATAAAATTAAGCATAGAAGAATGGAAAGAAAATTCTACATACATGAAAAAACAACTACAGAATTATTTTATTTGTTGTGAATCAGTCAGAACAGTTATTCTTGATAGAGTAGAGAGAATAATTGGAAGAGCAAATTATTATGGAATAGAAAGTAGACTAACTAATTTATTTAAGATGAATACATGTCAGTGTAATATCTTACATAGTTGGGTTCAAAAATGTGATATTGCTTGGTATGACTGGGGACAAGATTCAATTGGACATGAAACCTCTAAGCATAGACCAACTATAGTATTGGCATATAATGCTAATAAAAAGAAAGCTATTATTTCTCCAATTACTACTTCTAATATAAAGAGTAAAAGGGGGTATAGCGAATATTTGTCTATTTTTACCGATGATATTAATCGAAACTTCGGAAGAAATGAATTGTCTGAAACAAGACAGATAATTCTATTAGATGAATTTAGAACAGTATCAGTTTTATTTGATAGTTCGGCAAGGGACTTAATAAAAGTAGGAGAACTATTCCCTGATATGTATGAAAAAGTTAATAAAAGCTTAAGATATATTTTTGATATTGGAGGAAAACTAAGTTAATCTCTTACATAGCCGACTTAGAAAAGGTCAGCAAAAACATAGGGGCAAGATAAGGAAGGCATGCTAGACAGAGAAATATCAATGGTTAGAAGAAAAAAAGAGCACTAAATTAGTGTTCTTTTTTCTTAGTAATTTTATTTTATTTCAAAATTTATTAGAATTAGAATGTTGTATGATATTATGAATTATCTCGTAACATGCAGAACCATTTTGTGAAGATATGAGAAATCATACTAAAAGGCGTAATTTTAGCAACATCATTCTCAGCAATGATTGATACAGTATCTAAGGTCTCTCCATTGATAGAATATGTTACTTTTCCTAATTCTTGCCCTTTTGTGATAGGTGCCTCTATAGAATCGGCTAGTTGTATATCTTGTACAATATTTTTATCTTCTCCTTTTTTTACAAGAGTTCCAGCATCTTTATCAAAGACAGCATTTATATTAGTGGATACTCCTTTTTTTACTTCTATTTGCTTTACAACATCTCCAGCTTTTGCAAATTCTTTATAAGTATAGTTTGTAAATCCATAATCTAATAATTTTTGAGCTTCTGCAAAACGGATTTTAGTAGTAGGTGCTTTTTGAATAACAGCAATTAGAGATAAACCATCTCGGGTAGCAGAGGCAGATAGATTGTATAAAGCGACTGATGTAGAGCCTGTTTTTAATCCAGTAGCTCCTTGATAATTTCGGATTAGTTTATTAGTATTGACTAATTGCGATTTTCCATCTCTTAAACTGTCCATCCAAATCGTCGTGTAATTTGTGATGGAAGGGTGTTTAGTAAGTAGCTCACGAGACATTAATGCAATATCATAAGGCGATGTTTCATGACCATCTTCATCAATTCCATGACAATTTTTAAAAGTGGTGTCATTCATTCCTAATTCTTTTGCTTTTTCATTCATTTGCACTACAAAAGCTTCTTGAGAACCTGCTAAATAATCAGCCATAGCAACTGTACAATCATTAGCAGATACCACACAAATTGCTTTTAGCATTTCATCAACACTTAATTCTTCTCGTGGGTCTAACCATATTTGAGATCCACCCATAGCAGCTGCATCCTCTGTACATGGTATTTTAGTATCTAATGAAATTTTACCGTTATCTAAGGCTTCCATGATAAGCAAAATAGACATGATTTTAGTAACACTTGCTGGTTTTAGTTTTTCATGACTATTGTGTTCATATAAAACTTTACCAGAATTTTGCTCTATTAAAATCGCTCCTTCAGATTCTAAATTCAAAGAATTTTCAGAAGAAGGGGAAGAAGAATCAATGTTCTGTTCTTCTGCATTTGTAGTGATTGTATTATTCGTTTCTGTAGAAGTATTATTACGAATATCCTCATTTACTTGTGTTGCAGTTGTATTAATCGAATTCGAAGAAGTTGTTACATTGCCACTATTATTATTGATTTCCAAACGATTCACATCAGAAGACCATACATAAGCCGCTTCTGCAGCATATATTGGATAAGAAAGACAAAGAAGAAAAGCTAAAAGATAAGGGATAACAATTTTTATAATTTTATTTTGGTAAATATACTTCATGATAAATTAAACCTCCTATTATGTTCTAACATAATATATTCGGAAAAATAGAATTTTAGAATAAAGAATGGGGGAAAGAGAAAAAGAGGATAAAATATATTAATTATCCTCCTAATAAATTTTAAATCAAACTTACGAATTTACTTGAAGCAAAGTAACTGTAATAGTATTCTTGGTGTTTTCTGCTTTTATTCTTATTGTATGGCCTGTATTATTTTGAAATTTAAAGTCAATACTACCATAGGCAACAGCTGCATCATTTCCTTTTTTGGCATAAGGAACATCGTTGCTATGTTCATGTCTTTCGGTTACTTTTAATCCATCTATTTTTTTTACAGCTTGATAAAGAGTTGTACTAACTTGACAGTTTCCCCCACCTAATCCTTGTGTTTTATTCCCATCTTTATCAAAGATATCGGCTTCTTCATATCCTTTTGCTTTTGTTGCTTTCCCAATGGTATCAGTAAAAGAAAAGGTATCTCCTGGTTCTACTGTTGTTCCATCTAGTTTTGATACCGTAATCGACACGTTATTTTGCCTTTCTTCTTTTTTTGTATAGATTTTAGTAGAAGCAGAAGCAATTTCTTCTTCTAATGGTTGGGCTTTTTTTATTTCTTCTTTTTTTTCCTCTTTTTTTTCTTCTAATTTCTCCTTTCTTTTTTCCTCAGGTGGAGGAGAAAAGGTAATATTCTGAGGTGTTTCATTAATTATATTTTCAGTTACTATATTTTGTTCTGCATTTGTACGGTTAATAGCATTTGTATTTTCAGTATTTGAATTTTCTTGCTTTTCCTTATTTTGACAACCAGTTAAGCAAAAGGGTAAAAGAAGTAAGATAGCTCCTAAGATAAGATGTCTCTTTTCCATAATAAAGCTCCTTTTTGAATAATTTCTTAAAGAATAGTATTACCAAAAAACGCAATATTATTGACAAAAACGAAAAATATAGTATAATAAATATGTAGTAAGTTTTTGAGAAAAAGAGAGAAAATTAAAGGAGATATAGAGATGCTAGCAAGAGTCTGGAAAAAGGTTGGACTAGCTATTTTAATTTTAGCTTGTTTATTTAATATTGTATCAAAATTAGTTAGCAAAACATCGTTAAAACATGAATTACAGGAAACGGCAGAATATGTGTATACAGAGCAAAAGTCAGAAAATATGACGAATGGAACAGGAGAAAATAACGAAATTGCGAAATAACTATTGAAATAGAAAAAAATATATGTTATGATAAAAAACGGTAGTTTTATGAGAAGAAGGAAGAGGTGAAACCGAATGAAAGAAGGAATACATCCAGAATATAAAGAAACAACTATCACATGTGCATGTGGTAATGTTTTTAAAACAAGCTCAACAAAATCTGATATTAAAGTTGACGTATGCTCAAAATGTCATCCATTTTGGACAGGTAACTTAAAACAAAACACAACTGGTGGTAGAGCTGATAAATTTAAGAAAAAATATGGAATTCAATAAGAGAAAATACAATAAAAAGAGATGGAAAAATGCATCTCTTTTTATTTTTACTTTTTGAATTAAAAAACAATTTTTCATATGCTTGAAAAATAAGGCGAAATATAATACAATAAGAAACATATTGGAGGAAAAGAACGTGAACCAAACAGAAGTAAAAAAACAGAAAGAATATATTGATAAAATTAAGAAAATAAATGAAGGAAAAAATCCAAAATATTTTCTAATGACAATGGGATGTCAACTAAATGAAAATGATTCCGAAAAGCTAGCAGGAATGTTAACTGAGATGGGATACAGTGAAACAAAGAAGATAGAAGATGCTGATTTTGTTTTATTTAATACTTGTTGTGTAAGAGAAAATGCAGAAGAAAAACTATTTGGAAAATTAGGAGAAGTAAAAAAATTAAAGCAGACACGAGGAACTCTTATTGGAATTGGTGGTTGCATGATGCAAGAACAGCATGTATTAGATAAAATAAAGAAAAGTTACCGCTATACAGATGTAGTATTCGGAACTCATACATTGCATAGATTCCCACAGGATGTTTATGAAGTACTTACGCAAAATAAGCAGATAAATGATGTTATTGATATAGATGGAGAAATTTATGAAGGACTTCCTATAAAGAGAAATGACAAAGTAAGGGCATCTGTTACTATCATGAATGGCTGTAATAATTTTTGTACATATTGTATTGTACCTTATGTACGAGGAAGAGAAAGAAGTCGTTCACCTAAAGATATTTTAAATGAAATAAGAGAATTAGCAAAAGAAGGCTATCTAGAAGTTACCTTACTTGGGCAAAATGTAAATTCATATAAAGGAAATGGAGAAGATGGAATATATCACTTTTCTGATTTATTAAGAAAAGTAAATGAAATTGATGGAATTCAAAGGATACGTTTCATTTCTCCCCATCCAAAAGATTTTTCAGATGATGTGATAGAAGCAATTCGAGATTGTGACAAAGTATGTAAATTAATTCATTTACCACTTCAAGCTGGTAATAACAAAGTTTTAAAAGAAATGAACCGAAACTATACCAAAGAAAAATTCTTGAATTTAGTAGGGAAAATGAAAGAAAGAATACCAAATGTAGTATTTTCTACAGACATCATGGTAGGATTTCCAGGAGAAACGGAAGAAGAATTTGAAGATACTTTAGATGTTGTAAGAAAAGTAGAATTTGAACAAATCTATATGTTTATTTATTCTAGGAGAATTGGTACACCAGCAGACAAAAGAAAAGACCAAATACCAGAAGAAATAAAGCATGCTCGATTCAACCGTCTAAAGGAATTAATGGAAATACAAGCAGAGAAAAACAACCAAAAATATTTAAATAAAGTAGTAAATGTATTGGTAGAAGGACCTAGTAAAAACAATGATAAACTTTTAAGCGGTCGAACAGAAGAAAATAAAGTCGTCGTCTTAGAAGGAGATATTTCTATTATTCATACAATAGTACCAGTCCGTAGTACAGTAACAAAATCCTGGTATCTAATAGGAAAGCTTGAAAAATAGAAAGAACAAAACAAACAAATAAAAGAAGATAATGTGAAAGAAAAAAGAAAGGAAGCAAAAAGATGGCAGAATTTTCACCTATGATGCAACACTATTTAGAAATAAAACAACAATATAAAGATTGTTTAATATTTTATCGATTAGGAGATTTCTATGAGATGTTTTTTGATGATGCCATTACAGCATCGAGAGAACTAGAAATTACACTTACGGGCCGTGATTGTGGACAAGAAGAAAGAGCTCCAATGTGTGGTGTTCCTTATCATGCTGCAGAAGTATATATTTCCAGATTAATTAATAAAGGATATAAAGTAGCTATTTGCGAGCAATTAGAAGACCCCAAAAAAGCAAAAGGAATGGTAAAGCGTGATGTTATTCGTGTGGTAACACCAGGAACTGTAATCGAGTCCAATTTATTAGATGAGAAGAAAAACAACTATATTATGTCTATCTTTAAGAAAGGAATCTATTTTGGATTAGCTGTATGTGATGTTTCAACAGGGGATTTTTATGCAACGGAGATAAGAGAAACGAACAATTTTCCTCTTGTACTAGATGAAATTGCTAGATATACACCAGCTGAAATTATTGTAAATGAAGTGTTAGAAAAAACACCAGAAGAAATTGAAAAAATAAAAGAAAGATTTCATTCTTTTATATCCTATCGTCCAGAAGGAACTTTTGGGGAAAGCTTAGAACAAATTCAAGAAGAATATACTGTTACAGACGAACACGAACAAAAAATAGAAAATATACAAGAAAAACTTTTTGCAGTAAGTGCAATTAATGGATTACTTAGCTATTTTTCAGAAACACAAAAAATAAAGTTAAATCACATTAATAAAATACAAGTATATGTAACAACTAAATATATGTCTTTAGATATGAATGCAAGAAGAAACCTAGAATTAACTGAGAAAATGCGTGATAAAGCGAAAAAAGGAACTCTTTTATGGGTATTAGATAAAACTTCCACTTCTATGGGGGGAAGACATTTAAGAAGATGGATTAATGACCCATTAATTGATGTATTTGAAATTAATCAAAGATTAGAAGCTGTAAAAGAACTGAAAATGGATGTTATTCTAAGAGGAGATTGTATTGAAGGTCTAAAGAAAGTATATGATATTGAAAGATTAATAGGAAAAATCTCTTATGGAAATTGTATGCCAAGAGATATGATTTCACTTAAAAATTCTTTAAAACAATTGCCAGGATTAAAACAAATATTGGCTAAGACCCAAGCATCTCTTCTTCAAGAACTATATCAAAATCTAGATGAACTAAACGATATGGCAGATTTGATAGAAAAATCTATCATCGATGATCCACCCCTTACTCTAAAAGAAGGTGGAGTTATCAAAATGGGATACAACAAAGAAATTGATACCTTAAAAAAAGCAACAACAGAGGGAAAAAACTGGCTTGTTAATCTAGAAGCAGAAGAAAAAGAAAAAACAGGAATAAAGGGCTTAAAAGTAGGGTTTAACCGAGTATTTGGTTACTATATTGAAGTTACAAAATCCAATATTTCGCAAGTTCCAGAACGATATATCCGAAAGCAAACTCTTACTAACGGAGAAAGATATATTACAGAAGAATTAAAAGAGCTAGAAAATAAAATATTAGGAGCAGAAGAAAAAGCAATTTCTTTAGAATATGAACTATTTACTCAAATCCGTAATACTTTAGCAACCCAAATCCAGCGTATTCAAAAAGCTGCAACTATTGTTTCTACTTTAGATGTTTTATGCTCTTTTGCTACAGTTGCAGAAGATATGAATTATGTAGAACCAATTGTAGATAATAGCGGAGAAATAAATATTAGAGATGGAAGACATCCTGTTATTGAAAAAATGTTACCTGCAGGAAGTTTTGTAGAAAATGATACTTATCTAGACAAAAGAGATAATAGACTTTCTATTATAACAGGTCCTAATATGGCAGGTAAATCTACCTATATGAGACAAGTAGCACTCATTACTTTAATGGCTCAAATCGGGAGCTTTGTACCGGCTTCTTATGCAAAGATAGGGGTAGTAGATAAAATATTTACCAGAGTAGGGGCTTCGGATGATTTAAGTATGGGACAAAGTACCTTTATGGTAGAGATGATGGAAGTATCAACTATATTAAAAGAAGCTACATCCAATAGCTTAGTGATATTAGATGAAATTGGAAGAGGAACCTCAACCTATGATGGCTTATCCATTGCTTGGGCAGTAGCAGAATATATTGCAAACAAAGAAAAGTGTGGAGCTAAGACGTTATTTGCGACCCACTATCATGAATTAACAGACATAGAAAATAAGATAGAAGGAGTAAAAAATTATTCTATAGCCGTAAAAGAAAAGGGAGATGACATTATCTTCTTAAGAAAAATAGTAGAAGGCGGAACCGATGAAAGTTATGGTGTACATGTAGCTAAGCTTGCAGGAGTGCCACAAGTAGTAGTAAAACGTTCTAACGAAATTTTGCGTTCTCTTGAAAGAAAAAATATTCTAGGAAATAAAGTAGCAGAAAAGCAAAGCAAAAAGGCACAAGAAGGGCAATTAGATTTATACAACTACAAATTAGCTGAAATTGCTCATGAAGTAGACAAAATTGATTTAAACGAATTAACGCCAATAGATGCTTTAAATACGCTAGTTCGCATTAAAGAAAAAATGAAATAAAAGAATAGAAAAATCTATTCTTTTATTTTTTGACAATAATTGCTCAAAAACATTGAAAAATGAGAAAAAATCGAGTATAATAAAAGTGCTTTAAAAAAGCAGAATTCCCAAGTTGTAAAATTACAAAGGAGGGTAAAATTATGGGAATAGTTAACCGGCGATTTTATGCAGACATTATGGATTTACATGAAGAAGTAACAGGTTCATGTCATTTGGTAGTTGTGAAACTACCAAACGGTAGAACTATTAAATTCTTAGTAGATTGTGGTTTGTTCCAAGAACCGCAATACGAGGAACTTAATAGCAATTTTACGTTTAATGCAGATGAATTGGATTTTGTATGTGTTACACACAATCACACAGACCACACAGGAAGAGTTCCTATGCTTTATCATCAAGGTTATTCTGGGAAAGTATACTGTACAATTCCAACACGGAGCCTAATGCCTCTATCCATGATAGATAATTACAAAGTTTTGAAAGAAGCATATAAAAGAGCTCATAAGAAGCAAATTTATACAGAAGTGGATGTAGATAGAGCATTATCCAATTTAGAAGGTTGCAAATATGGAGAAAAGATTGTTATTGATGAGAATATCGAAATTAAATTTTTGAAGAATGGTCATCTCCTTGGAGCATCAATGATTTTAGTACGTATCAAATATCCAGATGAACAAGACATGTTCATCCTTTTCACAGGAGATTACAAACCAAGCAATGTTTTCTTTGATGTGGACCCATTACCAGAATGGGTAAAAAAACTTCCTTTAACAATTATCACAGAATCTACCTATGGCATTATGACAACAGATGAAATTGAATATTGCTTTGAAGATAATATTCTAGAAGCAATACAAGCGAATAAGGACGTTATTTTACCAGTCTTCTCTCTTGGAAGATGCCAGGAGATTTTGTATATTTTAAGATGCCTACAACGAGAAGGAAAACTTCCTGCAAGTATTCCAATTTATTTCGATGGTCCATTAGCACATTCATACACCAAGATATATTTAGACCATCCAGAATGGTTACATGAATCTATGCGAGAATTTCTACCAGTAAATCTACGTTATGTACAAAAACAAGATAGAGAGGACATCGTAGAAACAGATCAACAAAAGATTATTGTTACAACTGGTGGTATGGTATCACATGGGCCTATTCAATATTATTTGCCAGAGTTTATTGAAAGAAGTAATGTACTAATTCATTTAACTGGATATTGTGCAGAGGGAACTTTAGGAAGAGTTTTAAAGGAAACTGAGTATGGTAATGCATTAAGCCTTTCGGGAATAACCGTATTAAAGGAAGCAGAAGTAAAGGATACAAACGAATTTTCTGGACATGCCAAAGCTGATGAATTAATAGAACTATTAAAACAATTCGATAACATTCAAACAGTTTTAATAAATCATGGTGAGCACGATGAAAAGTTTGAATTCTCGAAAATAGTCAAAGAAGAAATAAATCCTTCTCATCATGTCGCTATACTTGATAGACAGCATTATTATCGGATAGGACAATATGGACTCATAAAAGTATTAAACACAAAATTCCTATAAAAAAAGAGAGAGCAATATGCTCTCTTTTCTTTTTTCTTCTCTAGTAAAAAATCTTTTTTAGCTATTGACAAAGCAACTTTTTACTTGTATAATTTTATAGTGACTTAATTAAAAGAAACAAAGAAGTAAAAAACTATTAATTAGATAACATACATTATCTTAGTACACGAGGGGGGAATTTAAGATGGCACAACCAAAAAGAAGATGGTCAAAAGCAAGAACACACTTAAAAAGATCAACTTGGAAATTAGAAAAACCAAACTACGTATCATGCCCACATTGTCATGAACCAGTAATGCAACATAGAGTTTGCTCAAACTGCGGATACTATGATGGAAAAGAAGTAGTTGCAAAACAAGATGCAAAAAAATAGAAATAAAGAAAAGGACAATACCAAGATAGGTGTTGTTTTTTTATGGCTTGAAATGATATAATGCAAAAAAAGAAAGTTGCGAAGGGAAATTGTAATTGCACCAGGAAAAGTTTGCCTTTGCTAAAAAAGTAATTCCTAGAGTTAAAAAAAGTTTCCTGGTTGCAAAACATTAGGTTAAGAATACAAATGATAGGAGAAAGAAATGATAGCGAAAGTAAAACAATTTTTTCGAAAAGAAAGTACAAAGAATATAGTTATATTATTGATCCTTGCCATTATTGTTTGTATTCCATTATTTTTTAAAAATTACAATATTACAAAAGATGATGGAATTCAGCATATTTATCGTTTAATCGGAACGATGGATTCGTTAAAAGATGGACAACAAATACCAATGATTATGCCTAAATTAGCAAATAACTTTGGATATTCTTGGAGTATTTTCTATAGTCCACTTACGGCTTTTTTACCATTAGTATTTCGCCTTGTAACATCTAGCTATGTAGTTATGCTCAAACTATTTATGCTAACTACTATGTTTTTATCAGGTCTTTTCATGTACCAATTCATTAGAAAAACAACAGGGAACGGAAAAGCTGCTATTATCGGAGCGGTTTTATATATGTATGCTCCGTACCATTTAACAGATTTATACCTTCGCATTGCAATTGCGGAACTTACTTCTTTTGTGTTTTTGCCGCTTGTATTTTTGGGAATGTACTCTATTTTTCATGAAGAACCTAAAAAGGGCTATTACCTAGCTATTGGGACAATTGGGCTAATATTAACACATAATATTGCTACTGTAATAACCGCAATTTTCTGTTTTATTTATGTCCTTCTTCATATAAAGAAATTAAAAAACAAACAAGTAATAAAATCTCTTATTGTGAATTTGACATTTATATTACTTATTACCAGTTTCTTTACAATTCCGCTATTAGAACATAAAAATGCAGCTACCTATGATGTCTTTATACCAGATAGAATGGGAAGTTTAAAAAGTGCAAGTGAGCAAAGTATAAAACTAAAACAGTTATTTGTTGCAGAAAAATCAGATTTGTTAGTATTTGTAATAGGAATTCCAACCTTAATTTTACTTGCCTTAACACCACTTACAATAAAGGAACTAACAAGGGAAAAAAGAAACCTATTAATTACTTTTTTATGTTTTGGGTTCGTTTGTGTTTTACTTAGTTTAAAAATATTTCCTTACGAGAAAATGCCAGAGATATTTGGAATGTTCCAATTTCCATGGCGATTTCTTGAATTCTCTGTGTTTTTCCTAAGTGTCGTATGTGCAATTAATTTAGACTTTTTAATAAAACGATTTAGCTATAGAGATGTATTGGTTTTAGTTCTTATTATTTTGGCTTATACGTATACTCTTAATACACATCTAACCTATAATTCCTTTGATGAAACTACCATTATAGATGGTCCAAGAATAGAAAAGAACACAGGTAGAATTCATGCGGGATGTGCTAGCTTTGAATATTTACCACATAGAGCATTTGTCAATCGAGATTATATTTCGGATAGAAAAGACATTGTTTATGTCTTAGAAGGGGAAGCTTCTATTATAGAAGAATATAAACAAGGGACTAAAATGGAAATAACAATCCAGCAAGCGAAAGCAAATAGTAAATTAGAATTACCATATATTTATTATTTAGGATATGAAGTAACTTTAATATCAGAAAATGGAGATAAACAAAAACTTACAACCTATGAATCAGATAATGGATTTGTAGAAATAACATTACCACAATGTACGAATTCCAAAATAACAGTACGATATTCTGGAACAATATGGATGAAACTAGCCTATATCCTATCTTTCGTTTCTGCTATTATCTTTATCTATACTATCTATTCTAAGAATAAAAAAGAAAAGCAAAGCGAAAAACGATAAAAATACTATGAAACATAGACGTTTTCAATACAAATATGTACTTTCTCTAGAATTTTGTCAAAATACGGATGTAGAATTGAAAGCTTGTAAAGATGTTCTATTTATTCTATATCTTCTTGAAAGCAAAAATGGAGCAGACGATAGTTTTCCTATTTATATGACATGTTATCAGAAAAGAAGATGTTCCTCAAACAATACAAGATTTAATTGAAAAGTATTGGTAAACCAATAACTGCAAAACGCCCTTCTAGTTGGAGGGTGTTTTAATTTTCTGATGAATATTAGTAGAAAACATTGACGTTAACCTAGTAAATAAGATAAAATAGATAAGTAAAAGAAAGAAGGTAGAAAAAATTGGCAAAACCAACAGTCGCAATTGTCGGCAAACCAAATGTAGGAAAATCGACTTTTTTCAACTATATTGTTGGAAAAAGAATTTCAATAGTAGAAGATACCCCGGGTGTAACAAGGGATAGAATATATGCAGAGTCTAACTGGAGAGGAAGAGATTTTACATTAATTGATACAGGAGGAATTGAACCAGAATCAGATGATATTATCCTTTCTCAAATGAGGCAACAAGCAAATATAGCAATTAGTCTAGCAGATGTTATTATTTTTTTAACAGACATTAAACAAGGTGTTACTGCTGCGGATAAAGACATTGCCTTAATGCTAAAAAAATCAGGAAAACCAATTGTACTTGTATGTAACAAGGCAGATAATTTTGGAGAAGCTCCTAATGAAATTTATGAATTTTATAACCTAGGATTAGGAGAACCATATCCCGTTTCAGCTACTAATGCTCTTGGAATTGGTGATGTTTTAGATGCTATTTATGAATATTTTCCGAAAGAAGAAAAAGGAGATGGGCAAGACGGTATTATTAATGTTGCTATTATTGGAAAACCAAATGTAGGAAAATCATCATTAGTTAATAAAATATTAGGAGAAGAAAGAGTAATTGTCAGTGATATCGCAGGAACAACAAGAGATGCCACCGACTCCTATTTTGAAAATGAACATGGGAAATATAATTTTATTGATACAGCAGGATTAAGAAGGAAAAGCAAAGTGAATGAAAAAATTGAAAAATATAGTGTTATGCGTACTTTACTTGCTATCGAAAGGGCAGATGTCTGTTTAATGATGATAGATGCCAATGAAGGAGTTACAGAACAAGATACCAAAATTGCAGGAGAAGCACATGAAGCTGGAAAGGGTATTGTTATTGTTGTTAACAAATGGGACGCATACGAAAAAAACACAGGAACATTAGAAAAATATAAAAAAGAAGTATATGAAAAGCTATCCTATATGACATATGCACCAATACTATTTATTTCAGCCAAAACTGGGCAACGTGTCAATAAATTATTTGAAATGATAAATGAAGTAGCAAGACAAAATGAAATGCGAATCTCAACTGGTATGCTAAATCAGGTTCTAAATGAAGCTATTGCATTAGTACAACCTCCGACAGACAAAGGAAAACGTTTAAAAGTACTATATATGACACAAGCAAGTATTAAACCACCAACATTTGTTATATTCGTTAATAGCAAAGAATTATTTCATTTCTCATATGAACGATATTTAGTAAATCAAATTCGAAAAGAATTTGGATTAACAGGTACGCCAATACGTGTCATTGTAAGGGAAAAAGGAGAAAAAGATTTGTAGTTAATAAATAAAATAAAAAATAGAAAATAAAAAAGACAAAAGAAAAAATGAAGGAGTTGATTTATTATGACAGAATGCATTATTGTAGCATTAATTGCCTATTTATTAGGAAGTATTAGTTTCTCTGTTATCATTGGAAAAAAGATGGCAGGATTTGATATAAGAGACAAAGGAAGTGGAAATGCAGGAAGTACCAATGTACTAAGAACTGTTGGAAAAAAAGCTGCTGCTTTAACTTTATTATGCGATGTATTAAAAGGAGTTGTTGCAATTTTAGTTGCGATTATAACAGGCGCTATCGTAAAAGAAAACCAAGCACTATTAATACAAATAGCAGGAATCGCAGTTATTTTAGGACATACTTTCCCAATCTTCTTTGAATTTAAAGGAGGAAAAGGAATTGCAACTGCACTGGGTGTTTTATTAATAACAAATTGGCAGATTGGATTAATTTGCTTAGTATTCGCCCTTGTTTTAATGGTACTTACCAGAATCGTTTCTCTTGGCTCTGTAGCTGCTGCTATTCTATTCCCAGTACTTACATTCTTTATTCATGAACACTATATTGTAGCTGGTAGTGGATATTTTATCTATAGTATTATTATTGCAATCCTTGTTATCTTTAATCATCGCTCTAATGTAAAAAGATTATTAAATGGAACAGAAAACAGATTAAGCTTCAAAAAATAAAGATAAAAATTAAAATTAAGGAGAAAACAGCAAGAAATAAAATCTAAATAACAATTTTAGAAAGAAACAAAAAACAAGCATATAAATAAAAAAATAGAAACAAAATAGGAATAGATACATAATTTATTCCTATTCTTAATTGGAGGAATAAATTATGAAAAAAATCGCAATTATCGGAAGCGGAAGTTGGGGAGTAGCTCTTGCTGTTCACTTAGCTAAAGTTGGAAATGAGGTATATATATGGTCTTTTATGAAAGAGGAAGCAGATCTTATTAATAACGAAAGAAAATGCAAGTTCTTGCCGAACCTTTCAATTCCAGACTCTATTACTTGTAGTCTCGATTTTGAGGAAGTAATTAAAGACGCTACTTTTATTTTAAATGTTACACCTTCTAAATTTGTAAGAAAAACCGTAAAACAATATAAAGATTATGTTTATCCAAACCAACCAGTAATCATGTGTTCAAAGGGTTTCGAAAAAGAAACACTATATACTCTAAATGAAGTATTAGCAGAAGAACTTCCAAACAATAAAATAGGAGTATTATCTGGACCAAGTCATGCAGAAGAAGTATCCATTGGAGTTCCAACAGCTTTAGTTGTTGCATCAGAAGATGAGCAAACTGCAAAGTTAGTTCAAGATACATTTATGAGTGAAAATATGAGAGTATATACTTCTAATGATGTAAAAGGAGTAGAATTAGGTGCTGCATTAAAAAATATTATCGCTTTTTGTGCTGGTATTGCATCTAGTATTGGAATGGGAGATAATACATTTGCAGCTTTAATTACAAGAGGTCTTGTAGAAATCTCTAGATTGGGAGTAAGATTAGGAGGGAAACAAGATACTTTTTATGGATTAACAGGATTAGGAGATTTAATCGTTACCTGTTTAAGTGAACACAGTAGAAATCGAAAAGCTGGAATTTTAATTGGACAAGGAAAGCCATTAGAAGAAGTAAAAAAAGAAGTAGGAATGGTCATCGAAAGTATTGATAATATTGAAGTTGCTTATGCCTTATCCAAAAAAGAACAAATTGAAATGCCAATTGTAGAAGCTGTTTATAAAGTACTATACCATAATTTAGACCCAAAAGAAGCGGTTAATAAATTAATGACGAGAAAAAAGAAAGCCGAATAAAATAATAAAATCCAGGGAACAACAATAGTATATATAAGATAGGAAAAATAGTAGGAGGAATCAAAATGGAATTCTTTGATAAATTAGGAAAAAAAGCCAGTAAAACATATAAGGAGGCAACAGAAAAAACAAATAAATTTGCAAAAGAAACAAAACTAAAAATAGCAATGAATGATAATAAATCTAAAATAGAAGATATCTATGAAGAAATTGGAAGAAAGGTATATGAAAAACACGTAAGAGATGACGATGTTGATATTTCTGAACTTATACAAGAAGATTGTTCTCGAATTGATGTACTAGCAGATGAAATCGAAATAGCAAGAAAAGAAATCCTTTCTTTAAAAGATAAAAAACAATGCCCAAATTGTTCTTATGAAATTGATTTAGACTATCACTATTGTCCAAACTGTGGTAAAAAACAAGACGAAGAAACTGTCCAAATAAAAGAAGTAGAAGTAAAAGAAGATACCCAAGAACAAAAAGAAGAAGAGATAGAAATTAAAGAAGAAAAGCAAGATAAGAAAGAATAAAAGGAATAAGAAGGGATAAAAAATGAAACTAGTTGTACAACGAGTAAAAGAAGCAAAAGTAACAGTAGATAACGAAATAACAGGACAAATTAAACAAGGACTTTTAGTATTATTAGGAGCAGGTCCAGAAGATACAAAAGAAACAGCAGATTATCTTGTAAAAAAGATTTGCAATTTAAGAGTATTTACGGATAACAATGATAAAATGAACTTATCCATTCGTGATATTCAAGGTGAACTTCTTATCGTATCGCAATTTACTTTATATGCAGACTGTCAAAAGGGAAATCGTCCAAGTTTTATTAATGCATCAAAACCTGAACTTGCAAATGAGCTATACGAATACTTTATGCAGCAGTGCAAAAAAGAAAGAATCAAAGTAGAACATGGTATATTTGGAGCCAATATGCAAGTAAGCCTTGTTAATGATGGACCAGTAACCATTTTATTAGAAAAGTAAAAAAACTAATACCATATCCTTATTAAAGAAACAAATGTCTTTAATAAGGATATCTTTCATATAAATAGCGAATAATATCATCCACATTATCATCATCTACATGTAAAAAGAAACCTTCATCTAAGCTAATCCACATTCCAATTTCATAATCCTCGTTATTATCAATAAATGCAGCAATAATATCTGCCATTTCAATAGGATTTTTATATTCTTTAATCCATTCCAGCGGATTTTCTAAATAAATAGACGTTTTTAAAAAACGATTTAAAAATGACGAAATTTCTCCATTTTTATTACTATATAACTTTACTAATGCACCCATAAAATTTACTCCTTTATATAAATAGTATTCGAAAAGATAGAAATAACTATACAAGAGAATAAAAGGTAATTTTATAGGAAACAATAGTAAATAGAAAATAGAAAATAAAAATGGAGTGTAATTCAAAATGAAGAAAAAGATAAAAGTAAATTTAATTTTTAAAAGAGGAATTATTTTAATATTCTTTCTAATCATGTGTTTTTTTCTAACAGGATGTAGTAATTCCGAATCTGATGAAAGTAAACTAAAAGAAAAAGTAAAAGAAGAATTACGTTATTTAGATTCACAAATAATAAGTATAATGAATAGCTTAAATGATATTCATACTGAAAACTATATCGTAGTTTCGAAACAAATTGAGGATTCCACCAGTAAAGAAAGCGAAGAAAAAAAATCCACTTCGGAGGGTAATGATTCTCAAGAAAAATCCACAGATAATTCGGACACTTCTACCAGTAAAGAACAAAAATCTTCTAACAAGACATCTGATATTGAAGCAGATAATATATTAACAAGAAAGGAAGAGATTGACTGGACAACAATTAAGACAAATATGGAAAATATGTATCATTCATGGTCTACTATTTTACTAGATTTATATTCTTTAAAATTAGATAATCAAGAGATTTTAAATTTTAGTGAGAAATTAGATGTTGCTACCAATCAAATAAAAGATGAAAAGAAAAAAGAATCCTTAGACGCACTTGCTAATTTATATGATAGTATTCCAAATTATTTAGCTGGAATTAACCAAACAGATCAAGATAGTATTCATCTATATTATGCAAAATCTCATATCTTACATGCTTATGCTTATATAGAATCTCAAAACTGGACAGAAGTGCAAAATAGAATTTCAAAAGCAGAAGAAGATATCTCTAAGATATTAGAAGGAAAGCAAGAAGTATTTAATCCTTATAATATTAATAAGATATATGTGTTATTAAAAGAGGTAGAAAGTGCTGCACAAAAACAAGATACCGATATTTTCTATATCAAATATAAAAATATCATGGAAGAGATAACAGCTATTATCGATTAACCACAGTAAAAAAGAGTAAAAATTTTTCGCAATAAAAAATATAGATATATCAACAAAAAACATCGTAAATTTGATAAAATAGAATAAATTTTATCTCAAAGGAGCGGTGTTTTTTGAATAGAAAAGAAAAAAGAGAAAGAAAAAAAGAATTAAATATACTAAATGACTTAATAACAGTATTAAATGAATATTTTCCAGAATTAATAAGCAAATTTAATGGGTTAACAGATTTGAGAAATCAATCTTATGTAAAATACCAAATGAAAGTAATATTCATAGTAAGATTAATGGGATTGATGTGTGAAATGAAAAGTATGCAAGGAATGACAAGAGAATTAAATACAGAAGAAGCCATAGAAAATATAGCAGAGATATGCGGATTAGAACTAGAAGAAATACCACATTGCGATACAATAAATGATGTATTTGAAAAAGTAAAAGTTGAAGAGATAGAAAGAATAAGAAAATACATGATAACAAAGATAATAAGAGGAAAAATGATACAGAAATATAAAATCAGAGATAAATATTATCATATAATTGTAGATGGTACAGGATTAGCAACAAGTAGAAAAAAGTATAATGAAAACTGTTTAGTAAAAAATAAAACAGATAAAAATGGAAAAGAATATCAGGAATATAGCACATATGTACTAGAAGGAAAATTGGTAGTAGGAGAAATGGTATTTAGCATAGGAAGTGAATTTGTAGAAAACGTAAATGAGGATGAAACAAAACAAGATTGTGAGACTAAAGCATTTAAGAGATTAGCAGAAAAAATAAAAAAGGAATATCCAAAGTTAAAAATAATAATATCAGGGGATGCGTTGTATGCAAATAAACCAGTATTAGAGATATGTAAAGAAAACGGATGGAAATATATGATAAGATTTAAAGAAGGTGCAATACCAAGTTTGTATAATGAATTTGAAACAGTAGTTGCAAAAGCAAATGAAAGTACAAATGAAAGTACAATAAAAGATTATGAGTATGTAACAGGACTAGATTATCAAGAGGAAAAGGTAAATATAATAAAATACACAGACAATAAAAAAGGGACAGAATTTGTATATATAACAGATTTACCCATAACAAACAAAAATATCAAAGCAACAATAAATATAGGAAGAAGAAGATGGAAAATTGAAAACGAAGGATTTAATATACAAAAAAATGGAACATTTGATATAGGGCATTTATATAGTAAAAATCAAGTAGCAATCAAAGTACATTATTTAATGATACAAATAGCCCATATACTTAGACAGTTATTAGAAAAAGGTGTAACAGATATAAAAGAGTTAAAGCTAAAATTAAAAGAGATAAGCCAAAAACTCAAAGAACAGCTTATCTCAACAATCATAAACTTAACGGTACATAGCAAAATACAGTTAAGGTTTGATTGAATTATATAACAATTAAATAAAAAGATAAATAGAAAAGCTCAAAAAAAAAATAAAATTTTGAACTTTTAATAAAAGTAATTCATGCCTGTGGATAACATACCCTCAAAAATCATCAAAATGTGGATGAATTCATAAATTGCCAATAATTACCATCAAATATTGAAAAAGCTATATACGAAATAAAATTTACTCTTTTTTACTGGATTAACCAACTTATGATTGACTTTTTTTAAAAATCAAGGTACAATAAAGAAGAGTAAATTAGATGGTCGCGTATAGCAATACCGAAAGGTAGCGTACGAGGAAAGTCCGGGCTCCACAGAGCAAGGATGCTGGATAACGTCCAGTGAGGGTAACCTTAAGGAAAGTGCAACAGAAAAGAACCGCTATGAATTTCATAGTAAGGGTGAAAAGGGGAGGTAAGAGCTCACCGCCAGTATGGTGACATATTGGGACTGTGTAAACCCCATCCGGAGCAACACCGTAAAAGAAGGCTAAGACTGCTCGTCATCTTCTATATGCGTGGCTTTGAGCTATCTAGTAATAGATAGAGTAGATAAATGACCATCCAAGACAGAACCCGGCTTATCGATTTACTCTCATATATTTTTTTAACATGGAAAAAGATAGGAAAACCTATCTTTTTTCTTTTAGCAAAAAGCAGAAACTATATTTATAAATAAACATGTGATTGGAATATCAATACAAAATATGTATATATAACCCAATCTCTATAAAAGGACAAAAAAAACTTTTTTTATATTCTTTTACATAGTTTCTATAATCTTTTCCATATCTTGAGGAATAGGAGCAGTATATGTCTTCAATTCTTTTGTAATAGGGTCTTGAAACTGAATTTCATAACTATGCAAAGCTTGTCTTGAAATAAGAGAAGAAGAATTTCCATACAATGTATCCCCTAATATAGGAGCACCTAAATATTGGCTGTGAATTCGAATTTGATGCGTTTTCCCCGTTTCAATGACAAATTCTACTAAGGAGAGATTAATTTTGGTTCTTAGAACCAAATAATGCGTAATTGCCATATCTCCATCCGCATTAATTTCTCTTTCTATAATACTTCCTTCTTTTCGCGCTATTGCTTTACAGATAGTACCTTTTTCTTCCGATAAAATGCCATCTAAAATAGCGATATATTTTTTCTTAAAAACACCAGCTTTCATTTGCTTTATTAAACATTCTTGAATAAATTCATTTTTAGCAAAAATAACGACTCCAGAAGTATCTTTATCTAATCGATTAACAGGCCTAATCTTTTTTTGTAACCCAATTTTATTAAAATAAAACTGAACGCCATTGGATAAACTTGAATCAAAATGTCTGCAGGAAGGATGAATAGCTATTCCTGCTGGTTTATGAAGGACTAAATATCCTGGTGTCTCTTCTAAAATATCTAATTTCATTAAAGTTGGAATAATATTACTTTCCTCTGAATGATTTAAATCTACTAAAATATAATCTCCTACATGAACTCTATCATATGGCTTAGCAGGAGCTTGATTAAGAAATAGTAGATTTTTCTTTTTTATCGTAGTATACAATCTTGCGGAGATATTAAATTCTTGAAATAACACTTGTTTTATTTCCGTATATTCATCTTCTTTTTTTATAATATATTCTAGTTCCATTTTTTCTTCCTTTAAATTTCTGTTTTAATATGTTTTCCATTATACATCAAAAGAAAAGCAAAATGAAGATTTCTCCTAAAAAGTTTTCTGTCAGGCAATATTAGTTAATTTTTACAAATAAGTTATAAAAAGTATTGACTTCTTTCTGTCCACCCACTATACTTATAGGTATAGTTAAACTAAAGGACAAGAAACAAGTATTAAAAAATAAGCATAATCAAAAAAGAACCGCATACAAATGAATTAAAAGAAGAGATAAAAAGATAAAAAGGAGGAAGAAAGATGGAAAAAAGAAACAAAATTCCAATAACAGTTCAACTTATTTTAAAAAAGGACAACCAGATTTTACTCTTAAGAAGATACCAAACAGGGTATGAAGATGGAAAGTATTGCTTACCAGGAGGACATGTTGATGCAGGGGAGGAAATCATGCAGGCAATGTTACGAGAGACTAAAGAAGAGGTGGGAGTAATACTAGCCAAAGAAGACTTAGTTTTAAAACATATCTTAAATAGGAAATGCCAAAAAGGAGAATACCTAGACTTTATTCTTCAAACAGAAAAATGGGAAGGTAATCCCAGTATTCAAGAAAAAAATAAAGCAGATGATTTAAGATGGTTTTCTTTAACAGAATTACCAGAAAATATATTATCTTACATACCAGATATGTTAAATAAAGATAGTATATATATTTCATATGGATGGGAGGAAGAAAAATGATAAAAACAACAAATGCTACTATTTTATACGATACAGACAAAGATATCTATGATATTAAATTAGAATCTCCACTTTCTGTTTGTTGGCAAATTACAACCTCATGCAATTTAAACTGCAAATACTGTTTATCTAGTTCAGGAAGTAATGGTTGTTATGGATTATCTACAAAAGACGCAATTTCTGTCATTGAAAAATTAGGAAAATTAGGAGTTAACCGTCTAGATTTCACTGGTGGAGAACCTTTATTACGTAAAGACTTAAAAGAATTAATTACTTTCTCTAAAGCAAATAACATAAATACAATTGTAACAACCAATACCACTCTATTAAATGATAAAAATATAGAAGCGTTAAAAGCAGCAGATTTAATTCAAATTAGTATTGATGGACCTAAAGAAATTCATAATGAACAAAGACAAGCCGACGTATATGATAAAACAATTGATAATATAAAGAAACTAAAAGGAGAAGGATGTAAAATCCGTCTAAACAGCTTTATTTTTAATTCAAACAAACAATATGTGCCATATTTAATTAATCTTTCAAAAGAACTTGAACTTTTCTCTCATCTATTTATTATTTTCACTCCGCAAGGAAGGGGAAAAGAACATCTTGAAGAAATTATTCCAGAAGAAGAAGTAGAAAAGATAAAAGAAGAAATATTAACTTGTAAAGAAACAGAAGGGAGAAATATTCGTCTTTATGACTATAACGAATATTTACACTCCTGTGTACTCTTAACACCTCTTGCTGATGTTATTTCACAAGGATTTTATGAAGAAGATTCTGTAAAAGTAGGAAATATGTTAGAAACTCCACTTGAAGAATTATTTGCAAACCCTATTTTTGACCATCCTACTCATGTAATGCATTATTTACAAAGGAGGGTGAAGTAGATGAAAACAGATAATACCGTATTATCGAATGGCATTATTAAAAATGGTGTCTTTTTTCCAAAGAAGAATTTGGCATCTGGTACTCTTCGTATTGTTCTTACTACGGATTGTAATTACCAATGTAAATATTGTTTTGCAGAAGGAGAAGAGGATAAATGCCATCGCGTGTTAAAAATAGATGAGTTAAAAAAAGTATTAAAAGTAGCAAAGGAATTTGGAATAACAAGTATTAAATTAACAGGGGGAGAGCCACTTCTTTATCCAAATATGGAAGAACTTTTAGCATATATTCGTGAATTAGGTTTTCCATATATAGATCTTACAACCAATATATCTATGCTAAATGAAGAAAACATAGAACTATTAAATCAATATCAAGTAAATGCTTTAACACTAAGTTTGAATACTTTAGATAGAGACAAGTTTGTTTATTTAAGTAACTTTATGAATTATGACTTAATAATAGAAAATCTAAAACGAGTACTAGAAAAGTTTAAAGGAAAGTTGCGAGTAAATTGTATTGTGTTTGATACTAAATACAGAAAAGAAGATTATGACGCTATTTTGGATTTTTGTAAATCATATCAATTAGGATTACGATTTGTAGAGCCATCAAAGGTAGAAGGTTTTCCTATTACCTATACAAAAGAGAAATTCGAGGAATATATAAAAGAATTAAGAAATACAGCAGATAAGGTGATTCTTTCGGATTGTAAATCAGTAGAATATTTCTTTTTTGGAGATTGGTATCTTACGATTATGCATAGTTTATGTGATAACAAATTATGTAGTAGTTGTGCAAACTATATGTATATTCGTATTACTTCAGATATGAAATTAAAACCATGCTTATCAAGAAGAGATACAGAAGTACCAATTGATTTGGAAACAGAAGATACAATAAAACATTCTTTTATGGAGGCAATATATCATATGGGAGAAGGGATAGCATGAAATTAAATAAAGAAGATGGAATTTGTTTATTAGAATTATTTGAAATACCAACTGTAGAACGATTAAAAAAGGAGAAGCTATTAAGTGGAGAATATGATATACAGAAGCGGAATGAGCGTTCGTCTTTCACCTAAATCAGATAAAGAGGAAAATGTCTATTTGCCTTCTATTCATTATTGTACTGATTTAGAAAAGATACGTGACTTTATCTCTACCTATGAAAATAAATACAATATCATCATCCACGAAAGTGTAAGACCAGAAAAGATTGGCTCTATTTCCAAATTAAAATGGGAGAATGCTAGTAAGTTAATTCTAGAGACCTATACGGATTTTGATGCAAGAAAAGCAGAAAAGATTGAGAACCGAATGGTAATACCTTTTGCAGGAGAGAAATTAGATGTTCATGAACTTAGCATCGAAAAACTAGACAAAAAAGATTATCGTGATTTCTTAAAGGTAGTAGGATATATTAAGGACTTACCTTTTTCTACTTATGATATGGAATATGTTTTACAAGATAAAAAAGTTATTTTTACAGATTTAACAATTAATAACAAAAATGAATTCCAGTTTGCAAAACAGTTTTTAAAAATGCAAAGAGAACGAAAACAGAGAAGCAGAAAAGAGGAAGAGATATCTATGCAAGAAGAAGCGGAAAGATAACATATAGAAATAAAATAGAACACACGTAGTGAAATTTGAAATATTATGTAAAATGTGGTACAATAATTACATACTCATGGTTGTACAGAGTAAAAGGAGGAATAACATGACAACACGAGTACGGACAATTTCATTAAAAGAAGCATATGAAGTTTGCAACAATAAGAATTCAATCGAAATAGCATTAAAAGAGTTCATAGAAGCGGATAACTTTTATGTATATGTAGCAGGATTAAATCGACCACATATTAAGAAACTCTTTATTGCAGAGGATATGGATATTATGGAATTACAAGGATATGTTTTCTTATTTGAGTGTTCAGATAAAAATAAAACTTACCACTACATTCCATTTTTCAAGGTTGCTGCAGAAGAAGTGCTAGAAGATATTCTATTTCAAATTACAGAGTATTGTGAACAAGGAAAACTCGAAATCTTTTTTCCGAAAAACAAGAATTCTAATAGTTTAATCAATACTCTGGAGATATTTGGATTCGAAGAATTACAATATGTTTTTAAGAAGCTCGCAAAGAATGGATCTAGAAATTTCCCAGATGTAGCTTTGGAAAAGAAGGTAGCATCTACAGAGATTTTGGAAAAATCTAGGTTGACACCTCTTATCTATTCTTCATTTGATTATTTATTACCTAGTGGCAATAAAAACAAACTAATGATAGAAGCCTACAAAACAGATAAATTAAAAAAGGAATGTATCGCTGCTATCTATTTTCATGTAGATGAAGAATTAAAGAATATCTTTATTCGTAGCTATTATGAAAATGAAGAGCTCTCTCAAGACACTCGAAAAGTGGTATTAAATAGTATTTTGGCTTTTCTGAGGCAAAAAAGGAACTTCAAAAAATATCATTGCTATACAATGATTCCAGAATGTGATTCAGATGCAATCGAAATATTTCAAGATGTAAACTTTACGTTAAAGGGTTATTCTATGACAATTTATTTATAGAGCATTATGCTCTTAAACTTAAAAGACAGTGAATTTAGATTTAAGTTCACTGTCTTTTCTTTAATATGTAAATAAGTAGAATTGAATAAGAATTTAATAAAAAAGTTATTTCAAATTTTCTAATTTACTTGCTATTAACTTATATTAAGAAGAGTAGATTTTTAGCGATTTCTATGATACAATAAAAAGCAGAAAAAATGAGAAGGAGCACATAGATGAGAATACGATATAAACCATGGGCTAGGGCCGAATTAGAAGCTTGTCCATTCTATATAGACGACCCAACACAATATAAAGGAAAATGGCAAGAAGTTTTCGAAAAAAAACAACCGATTCATATAGAACTTGGATGTGGCAAAGGAAGCTTTATTGCAGAACTTGCAAGTAGTCATTTAGAAACAAACTATCTTGCAATAGACATGGTAGATGCCATGTTAGGACTAGCAAAAAGAAATATTGAACAAACTTATGCAGCCAAACAAATACAAACCTCAAATATATATATTACCCGTTTTGATATTGAAAGAATTTTTTTAATGTTAGAAGGAAGGGACAAAATCGAACGTATTTATATTAACTTCTGTAATCCTTGGCCAAGAGGAAAACATCATAAGAAGAGATTAACTCACACAAGGCAATTGGAAAAATATAAAGAATTTTTAAAAGATAAGGCACAAATACATTTTAAAACAGATGATAATACGTTATTTAATGAAAGTGTTGGATATTTTAAAAATAGTGGTTTTGAAATTGTATATCAAAGTTATGATTTACATGCCGAAAAAGACACGGAAAACATTGAAACGGAACATGAAAAAATGTATACAGAAGAGGGAATAAAAATTAAGAAATTAATTGCTATTTATCATAAGTAAACAAAAAAAACAAAACAAAAGTATGGAAATGTATTATGTTCGAAATATATTTTGCTAGTAATCATACAATAACTGAGCAACAAAAATCTTAGAACAATCTTTGAAAGGAGAAATACAAGAATAATCCCTTTTTTCCGTTATACAAAATCTAATGCTTTTTTCCTCAAAAATCTTGTACTTTTCCTATTTTCCATATATAATATACAAGATATTGTAAGATTAAGGGAGGAAAGAAAAACATGTCATTTATCGAAGATATGAAGCAACGAGCAAAGTCAGATATCAAAACAATTGTATTACCAGAAGCAAGTGATATTCGTACAATCGAAGCAACGGCAAGTGTTTTGAAAGCTGGTTTTGCAAATATTATTTTAGTAGGAAATAAAGAAAATATTCAAAAATTAGCAAGTGAACATAATTTTGATATTGCAAAGGCAACTATTGTAGAACCTGCTAAATCAGAAAAATATACCCAATATGTAGAAACCTTTTTTGAATTAAGAAAGAAAAAAGGAATGACAATAGAAAAAGCAAAAGAATTAATGTTAGACCCCGTATATTATGGAATGATGATGGTAAAAAGTAATGATGCAGATGGATTAGTATCTGGTGCTATTCACTCTACTTCAGATACATTAAGACCAGCACTTCAAATTTTAAAAACAGCTCCCGGAACCAAACTAGTATCTGCATTTTTTTTAATGGTAGTTCCAAACTGTGAATATGGCGAAAAGGGAACTTTCATTTTCTCTGATGCAGGATTAAATGAAAACCCAGATAGTGATGCTTTATCTGAAATTGCGATTTCTTCTGCAAAAAGCTTTGAACAATTAGTAGGAGCAACTCCAGAAGTAGCTATGCTTTCATATTCTACTTATGGAAGTGCAAAATCAGAACTAACGGAAAAAGTAATTGAAGCGACCCATCTAGTTCACGAAAAAATGCCAAGTTTAGCAGTAGATGGAGAATTACAATTAGATGCTGCTATTATCCCTGAAGTTGGAAAATCAAAAGCACCTGGAAGTGAAGTTGCTGGAAAAGCCAATACATTGATATTCCCAGACTTAAATGCTGGAAACATTGGATACAAATTAGTACAAAGATTAGCAAAAGCAGAAGCTTATGGACCTCTTTGCCAAGGTATTGCAAAACCTGTAAATGATTTATCAAGAGGATGTTCTAGTCAAGATATAGCTGGAGTAGTTGCTATTACCGCTGTACAAGCACAAATGATGTAATCTATTTAAAATATATAAATTATTAAAATAAAAGGAGAAAAAGAATGAAAATATTAGTATTAAACTGCGGAAGTTCTTCTTTAAAATATCAATTAATGGATATGGAAAATGAAGAAGTAATTGCAAAAGGAACTTATGAAAGAATCGGAATGGATGGTTCTTTTGTAACACATAAAGTAAATGGAGAAAAACACAAAGTAGAACATGTAACTCCAAATCATGAAGAAGCTATTAAAGTAGTAATTGACCAACTAACAAATAACCAATATGGAGTTATTAAAAGTTTAAAAGAAATTGATGCAGTAGGACATAGAGTAGTACACGGTGGAGAAAAAATTAATAAATCTGTAATTATTGATGATGAAGTAATTCAAGTAATTAAAGACTGTGCTAGTTTAGCACCACTTCATAATCCTGCTGGACTATTAGGAATTGAAGCTTGCCAGAAAGAAATGCCAGGAGTACCAATGGTAGCAGTATTTGATACTGCCTTTCATCAAACAATGCCGAAAGCTCATTATATTTATCCAATTCCATATGAATATTATGAAAAATATGGAGTAAGAAAATATGGATTCCATGGAACTTCTCATCGCTATGTTTCTAATAGAATTACAGAGCTATTAGGAAGACCAGCAGAAGGGTTAAAAGTAATTAACTGTCATATTGGTCAAGGAGCAAGTATTTGCGCAATTAAAGATGGAAAATGCCAAGATACTAGTATGGGATTTACACCTTTAGCAGGTATTGCAATGGGAACACGCTCTGGTGATTTAGACCCTTCTATCGTTACTTTCTTAATGGAAAAAGAAAACTTATCAGCAGAAGAGATTAACTCTATCTTAAATAAAAAATCAGGACTATTAGGAATCTCTGGAATTTCAGCAGATAATAGAGATATTTTAGCTGCTGTTGAAGAAGGAAATGAAAGAGCTGCTTTAGCAATGGAAATTTACAGCTATATTATCGCACAATATATAGCCAAATATGCTGTTACACTAAATGGTGTAGATGTCATTACTTTCACAGGTGGAGTAGGAGAAAGAGGACCTGATGAAAGAGCTGCTATTTGCAAACAATTAGAGTTCTTAGGAGTAAAATTAGATGAAGAAGCAAATAAAGTAAAAGCGGAAGAAAAAGAAATCTCAAGCAAAGATTCAAAAGTAAAAGTTTGGATAGTTCCAACAGACGAAGAATTAATGATTGCAAGAGATACGATGAATTTAGTAAAATAACAAAAGAAAAGGGATAGAATATTATTTTCTGTCCTTTTTCTTTATTTAAGTTTTATAAGAATTACAGAAACTTAGTATTTAACCTTGCACTTTTGTTAGAAGAACTATATAATAACAAAGATTTATATAGAAAAATAGGGAGGTAAAAATGAAAATATTAGTGTTAAATTGTGGTAGTTCATCACTTAAATATCAATTAATCAATATGGAAACAGAAGAAGTTCTTGCAAAAGGAACTTATGAAAGAATTGGACAAAACAATTCATTTTTAACACATAAAGTAGGAGAAGGAAAATATCATCTAGAGCATCCTGTAGAAGACCACTCAGAAGCCATCACATTCGTTTTAGAGCAATTTACAGATAAAAACTATGGAGTTATTCAAGACTTAAAAGAAATTGAGGCAATCGGTCATCGTTTAGTTCATGGCGGTGAAAAAATAAATCAGTCTGTTATAATTAATGAAGAAGTTTTAAATGTATTGAAAGAATATACAAAATTAGCACCACTTCATAATCCTGCTGGAATTATTGGAATTGAAGCATGTCAAAAAGTAATACCAGGAGTACCAATGGTAGGAGTATTTGATACTGCTTTTCATCAAACAATGCCTGAAGAAAACTATATCTATCCAATTCCTTATGAGTATTATGAGAAATATGGTATAAGAAAATATGGATTTCATGGAACCTCTCATCAATTTGTATCTCACAGAACAGCAGAACTTGTAGGAAAACCTGTTGAAGATTTAAAAATAGTAGTCTGCCATTTGGGCCAAGGAGCAAGTCTTTGTGCTGTAAAAGGTGGAAAATCCTTAGATACTAGTATGGGACTTACACCTCTTGCTGGAATTCCAATGGGTTCACGTTGTGGTGATATCGATCCATCTATTGTTACTTATTTAATGGAACAAGAAAATTTATCAACACAAGAAGTAAATAATATATTAAATAAAAAATCTGGTGTTTACGGACTTTCTGGTGTTTCTCAAGATTTCCGAGATATTGAAGCTGAAAAAGACAAAGGAAATAAAAGAGCAGCATTAGCACTTAAAAACTATAGTTATTTAGTAGCACAATATATTGCCAAATATGCTGTTACGATGGGAGGAATCGATATTATTTCTTTCACTGCTGGAGTTGGTGAAAATCAAATAAAGGTTAGAAAAAGTATATGCGATTATTTAAAGTTTTTGGGTGTTGAAATAGATGATGAAAGAAACAATATAAGAGGAGAAGAAAAGAAAATCTCTTCTGATGCTTCTAAAATACAAGTATGGATTGTTCCAACGAATGAAGAATTAATGATTGCAAAAGAAACATTAAGATTAGTAAAATAATATAGCATATGGGCATATAAAAAAGAAAGGATAAATTTAAAAAACTATCTTTTCTTTTTTTTACATTATATGATAAGATAATAATAGCAGATATGCTGAAGGAGGCAAATAGCTATGATTATAGAATTGCCAGAAGAATACTTCTATAAAAGTAAGCCAGCCACTATAGAATCTGAAAAAGGAAAAGGTTCTATACAAACAAATGAAGTTTATGAATATGTTCAAGATGGCATTTTGTATATTGAAAAGTTAAACTCTTTCCGGGCATTAATGTATGCTATCACTTTAGCATTATATCCTACTCGTAAATGTTACTATTGTAATAATATGTTAAACGAAGAAGATGTTACTTTAGACCATCTTTATCCTGTCTCAACAGGTGGTATTTCTATTCCAGAAAATCTTAGAATTTCGTGTAATGATTGCAATACACATAAAGGAGATTTAACGGAAATGGAATATATGAAATATCTAGAAATAGAAAAAAATGGTGAGAAAAAAGAAACTAGAAAGTTTCGGAAACGAAAAGAACTTGAAAAGGAAAAATTAAAATATACAAAAGGATTTGATATGCCACAAGAATGGATAACTCTATTTTCTATTAAGCATATTACAGGAAAAGCTGCTAAGACAGTTGATAATGATATAGAAGATAAGATTGAAAGATATCATTTCATTGAGGAGTTCATAGAAAAATATGGACATTTTCCAAATCCTATTATCGTAGACAAAAACTATGTTATGCTAAATGGTAGAATTTGCTATCAATTTGCTCTTGAACATAATATTTCAGAATTGCCAGCTGTCGTTTTAGAGAATGTTATTTATCTTGGAGAAACTGTATAATGCAGTTTCTTTCTTTTTCTTAATATTTATTTAAATTCATGAAAAGTTCATATAAATGTGTTAGAATATTTATTTGAAAAAAATATATAGGAGAAAAAAATGAATAAAGAAAAAAATACATTTAGTAATAGCGAACTTATTGCATTAAGTCATGAATTAAAAAATACACCAAGAAAAGCAAACCAATCTAATTCATATAAAGACATGTCTTATACAAATGCAGCTAATAATAGAAATCGAAATGAAGATGAGACAGATTTTTATGCAAATGACTCCGAATATCAAACACCAGAAAAGCAACACGAAAAAAAGAAAGAAAAGGGAAGAAGCAGAAAAGCTAACAAAAATAATAAGAAACAAAAAAGAAATGGTAAAAAGAAAAAACATAGCTTCTTATTTCGCTTTTTTCGATTTATCTTTATTTGTGCTATCTTAGGAATTATTTTCTTATTCCTGTTTTTCAAGACTTCTTTATTTCAAAAATATAAAGAGCTATGGGTACAAACAGCAATGTCTACTATGAATCATCAATGGCTTGCTACGATGTTTTTATCTCAAGAAGAAATTGATGAGATTATGGGAAACTTAGAAGTACAAAATAATGAAAATTCAAATTCAAGTGATATTCATATTTCTCCATTTCACTTTGGCGAAAACGTTACCTACGAAGAAATATCGGGTAAAGGATATAAAGGGCACGTTATTTTAGTTAAAGACCCTTCTAAAGTAGAAATTATAGATACTCGTAAAAAAACAACGGGAACAAAGTTAGGAGAAATTGTAAAAAGTAATAATGCTGTCGCTGGAATTAATGCTGGAGGTTTTAAAGATGAGGGAGGACATGGAAAAGGAAATGTTCTTGCTAAGTCTATGATAATTGATAAAACTTTATATAATGGTAATAAATCCACTAGATATCAATTCATTGGTATGAGTAAAGAAGGAAAGTTAATACTAGGAAAATATACTTACCAAGAAGCAATGCGAGCTGGAATTAATTCTGCAGTGGAATTTGGGCCTTATCTTATTGTAAATGGAAAAAACCAAATAAAAAACTCAAACTCTGGAGGAATACAACCAAGAACAGCAATTGGTCAAAAGAAAGATGGAACCATTATTATGGTATGTATTGATGGAAGAAAACCAGGATATAGTTTAGGAGCTACTTTAATGGATTTACAAAACGTCTTTAATAAGTATGGAGCTCACAATGCTGCTAATCTTGATGGTGGCTCATCTTCTACTATGTATTATAATGGAAAATTAGTAAATAAACCATCTACACCAATAGGAGAGAGATATTTACCAAATGCTATTATTGTAAAGAAATAAAAGATAAAACATTTTATATAAAATAACAATCCACGGGTAGAACCCGTGGATTTTCATATAGGCCTATAAGGCCTTGTTACAAGCTACCGCTTAAGCGGTTTCGTTCGACGGCTTTACGCCATGACTTTCGCGTTCTTTTTACTTACCACCCTTAAAAGGGTCTTTATATTCTTTTATTGTCAGTTGGTCTGACATCATATCTTCTTTTAATTGATTTTCTACATATCTATATACTGCTGTCTTGTTATTTCCTACCGTACTTACATAATATCCCGTACACCAAAATACTCTATTTCCATATTTATATTTTAAATTTGCATGTCTTTCAAATATCATTAATGTACTTTTTCCCTTTAAATATCCCATGAATGATGAAATACATAATTTGGGTGGTATACTTACATACATATGTATATGGTCTGGACATGCTTCTGCATTTATTATTTCTACCTCTTTTCTTCTACATAATTCTCTCAATATCATTCCTATCTCTTGTTTTAATTTCCCGTATATTTCTTTTCTTCTAAATTTCGGTGCAAACACTATATGGTACTTGCATTCCCATGTTGTGTGTGCTAAACTATCTGTGTATGGACTTTTCATACGTCCCACTCCTCTCATATTTAATATTTTAAGCCGTCAAACTTTTAATATTATATCATGTTTAGAGTGGGTATTTTTGTTACTTTACTCAAAACTATAAGTTTTCCGTTACCACGGGCATAGCCCGTGGTTTAACCTTAATATTAATTAAAAGATAGAAATATTGTTATAACATATTTCTATCTTTTTTCTTTTTTGTATTAGTCTTTTCAGATATATTATTTTAATTCTTTATAAACGCATCATAAATGCAGACTCAAAGATATTCATAATTTCAGATACAAATAAAATAATACCACATAACATCGTTAAAACTTGAGCCGTTTGTACAGAATAGATAATAATAAAAATGCCTAAAACAAAAGTAATAATAGAAAGTGCTAACATAATAACCCAATGACTATTCTCAATTTCTTTCACATTAAAAGCTAATTGAAATTTAATAATACTTTCAATAATCATCCAAGCTCCAATGATAAATGGTAAAAATCCACTAATAAGAGTTGGATTCATAATAAATAAAATTCCTAGAACAATACAGATAATTCCTTGTACTAATTCAAAGCTAAAAGCTCTAAATTCATTTGGACTTGTAAAGAAAGACACTGTGTGCACTAAACCATTTAAAACTATTACACAACCTATTAAAATCATAATAAAATTGATAGATTCAGCTGGTTTAAAAATTAGAAATAAAGATAGTAGCAATAATAGAATTGAAATAATAAGTGAATTCTTTCCATATTTCTTCATATAAATTTCCATTTTAAATTCCTCCTTTGTAAATTAATTTTACTATAGCATAAAAGAAAGAATTTGTTAAGTTTTTTCTCTGAAATATTTTAGAACAGCAAACATTCTTTTGAAAAATGTCTTGACAAAAGAACTTATGTTCGTTTATAATCTAAAGCAGATAAGCAAACAAGTATTTGTTTATGTACTTAAACAAGATAAAAAAAGGGGACATTTATATGAAAAAAATAAGAATTATCAATATACAAAAATTTATTATATCTGTTTTTATCTTACTAATTACAATACTAAGCATATTTATTCTTTTTAGTAATTCTACTTTATCACATGGAGAATTAGCATATGAAATATCTTATGTATCAGCTGGAGATACTTTATGGAAGATTGCTAAAGAAGAGCAAAAAAATAACAAATATTATGAAGGGAAAGATATACGATATATATTAAATGATTTAAAAAATATAAATCATTTAAAAACAAGTTCTTTATCAGAAGGACAAAAACTTGAAATACCTAAAATAGAAAAAGAAGATTAATACTAGAAATAAAACTAGTATTAATCTTCTTATCTATTCTAATACTAAAGTATTAGATTTCTATAAATTTGATAAAGGATTATTTTCAACTGCATTTCGAATTTGCTCATTATCAACATGAGTATAAATCTCTGTAGTAGAAATACTTTCATGTCCCAATAGTTCTTGCAAAGCTCGAATATCAACTTTTCCATACTTATACATTAAAGTAGCTGCAGTATGTCTTAATTTATGGACAGAGTATTTCCTGGTATCTAATCCAGCTTTTTTTAATTCTTCTTTTACAACATTTTGTACAGTTCGATTACTAATTCTCTCACGTCTCTCACTTAAAAAAAGAGCATTCTTAGAATCGGCTTTTATGCCATCTCTTGGTCTTACCTCAATATATGACTTTATTGCTACCATACAAGCTTTATTCAAATATATTGTTCTTTCTTTGTTACCTTTTCCTATAACATTTAATTTTTCTTCACTAAAATCAATATCATTTATATTAATTCCTACTAACTCAGAAAGACGCATTCCACAATTTAAGAATAAAGTAATAATAGCATAATCTCTTTCTTTATTCCTAGTTTCACTTTGCACAACATTTAATAATCTCTTGCTATCTTCTAAGGAAAGATATTTAGGCATACGCTTATCTAGCTTTGGAGTTTCTAGATTTTGAGCAGGATTTATTTCTAATAAATTTGTTTTTTGTGTTAAATAATTAAAGAAAGTACGAATACTTGAAACTTTTCTTGCTCTAGTAGCAGCCTTACTATGATATGTCCTTGTTAAATATCCTAAAAAAGCATGAATATCATCTAATTTAATCTTTTTTAAATCATCAATTGTCATATCACGTATCATAACTTGTTTTAAATCTCTTTCATTTGTCATTCTAAAATGTACCTTTATAAACTTAAGAAAAGTATTTAAATCATAATTATATTCTTTTACCGTATTAGGGGATTTATTTAATATTGTAATAGTATAATCTAAAAATGCATTTAGAAATTCTGGATTTTTATCACTATCTATCATATTTTTCACGCTCCATTTTTCTTTTTCTATTGTATCGTATATTAGCGAATTTTTCTACTAATTCATTTAAAAAGCTAGATAATATTTTTTCAAATTTTATTATGATAAATTAAAATTACAAAATATCCAGTTTATATTAAGTAAAAAAAGAATTTTCTAAGTTGAAAATAAGCAAACAATAAAGAAAAAAATTGTATCTACTTTACTAAAAGGCAATAACTATTTTCGAATAAAATTGACATAAATAGGAAAAAAGTGGTATAATGGAAAAGAAAGTATAAGGAGCCTATTATGAATATAGAAGATGAAATAAAACAAATAAATGAAATTATTAACAAACTAGACATTATACAAGATGATGACTGGCAACAAAAAGAAGGAGAAACCGAAGAAGGATATAATGCTAGAATAGACAGTATGGAAGAAGAACTTGAAGAAGAACTATTGGATTTTATTTCAGATAGTTTGTTAGTTGAGCAAGAAATAAATGAAGAAGAAGCAATAAAAGAGGCTCTAGACAAAATTAAAAGTGATTATGAATTGTTTAGTGATGCTTTTGTAGAAAACGAAAGTGGCAAAATTAGTCTAAAAAGTGAAGAAGAATTGGTATCATTAGGTTATAGTACTCCTGAAGAAATAGAAAAACTTAAAGAAATAGAAAATAATATAAATAATCATGAACAATACATTAATAAAGTAAAAGAAAGTATAAAAGCAAGTAAAGATATTGATTCAGAAATTGACAGAAAAATGGAACTTGTAAAGTCAATTATTTCTGCCAAGAAAAGAGGGGAAATCCTTCCAAGCGAGTTGAATTCGGCTGTAGAAAAAGATAAATTTGAGAAATCAAACGAATATATTGCTAATACAACTACTTTAAAAAGAATTCCAATAATTCAAAATGAATATATAAGTAACAATTATATTTCAGAAAGAAGATACAATAATGTTATAAGTAGTGTAAATAATACTAATACAAATAATAGAGTTACAACTATCATTACACAAACAACAACACCAGTAGTATCTACAGCAAAACAAAAAATCGTAATTAAAAAAATTCCAGAAAGAAAAAAGGAAGCCTTTACAAATTTTGAAAAAAAGTTAGATAAAGATAATACATTAACTAAACAAAAAATAAAAGCAAGAACAGAATTAAAAAGTATTTTTAAAGAATATGAAGAAAAAGAATTAACAAAAGATGAAATCAATGAATTAAATGCAAAAATAGAAAATATTAAAAAGAAATATCCTAATACAGTAACTGATAAAACTTTAGATAAGCTTTATGATACTTTTAAAGTAAAATTACCAACTGAAGAGGTTGAACGACAACCTCAAAATATAGAGAGTGCTAATGATGAGAGTGAATTGAATGAAATACAACAAAAACTAGAAGAAGAGTTGAAAAAAATAGAAACAGCAAGTGAAATAAAACCTGAAGAAATTAAAGTTGAACCATCTACATCAAAAATAAGACAAAAGGCAACTGATGTAGCTTTAGGAGCTTTAGGAGCTTTAGAGATAGGAGGAGTAATAGGTGCAACAATAGGTACAATAAAACAAAAAAGTGAAGAGAAAATAGAAGATTTAAAACAAAAAGGCGAAGAAGTAATAGAAAATATTGTACAACAACAGAAAAATCTAAGAAGGAAGAGAACAACAAAATCTAAGAAAGAAACAACAAAAAAAGCAGACAAATCAGAAACACCACAAGTAATTCCAACACCGATTAAAACAGAACCTTCAAATAATGAAGAAAATAAAACAGAGAAAAAAGAAGAAAATACTCAAACAGGGGTAACACCTAAAACTGTTTCTAAAAATCCTAAAATTTCAAGAAAAGAACTAATAAAATCATTAAAAAAGGCAGAAGAATATGATACTAAAGATACACATGCTAAGGGAATTAATTTATTAGTTATAAATAAATTGATTTGCTACTTAAAAGATAATGACAATTCAGAAATCCAAGAAAGATTAAATAAAGAAATAGTAAAATTACAATCAGATAAGCTTAATGGAGAATTATATATTTACAATTACCAATTTACTTATCCTCAAACTCTGAAGTATATGTATGAAAGTTATAGAGATGGAGTAAAATCAACTGATGGGAGTAGAAATATAATTCAAGCTAATCCAAATGCCGCATCATATTATTTATATTTAACTTATAATAATATACAAAGATTTAGTGAAAGAAAGAATAAAGCTCAACAAAATTTAAATAATCATATAAAAAACGGTTATATAGGATTTGTTGAAGGAGATAAACAGATTTTAAAAGAATTAGAAGAAATAGAAAAAGGATGGAATCTTGAATCTGGTTTTATTAAAGAAATTCATGAAGACTTCAATTCCGATAAAGAAGACACATGTTACAGATATTTCGAATTTCTTAAAGAAAAATATAAAATAGATGAACTTAAAGGAATAGAACGATTAAAAACAGAACCCTCTTTTATAAATGAATTACAACATGGAAAATATATGCCATGTAATACAGAATATCTTAATCTAGCAATTTATAAAGAACTTCTTTCAAGACAAATAGATGTTTCTGACGAAAGTAAATTTAAGGGTAAGATACGAGCTTTTGAAACAAAAATAAATAATGGTGAAAAGATAAATCCCAAAAGTTTAAAATTATTGGGCGATATATATTATAAAGGTTTAAAGAATGCTTCAGACGAAGATGTAGTATTCCAAAATAAAAGAAAAGCCACAAAAGTATATGAACAAATAATTAATGAAAAAGGAATAAATGCTGATACCGAAACATACAGTAATTTGATTAATATATATAGTGATAATACTATACCATTATATGACAAAACAAAAGCAGATAAATTATTAGAAATAGCAACTAAAAAAGGATTACATATAGAAAAAAGATTAACCAATAAAAGCAATGAGCCATATACTTATGCTTGTAGTGATTTACATGGAGAGTATCCAACTTATAAAGCAATTATAAATCAGCTAAAAGAAAATGACAAATTGTATGTTTTAGGAGACGTAATAGATAGAGGAGAAGATGGAATTAAAATCCTACAAGATGTAATGAAAAGAAAAGAACAAGGACAGGTTGAATTTTTGATTGGCAATCATGAGTTAATGATGATACAATCGTTATTTTTAGGAGATGAAAAAGAAAAGCAAATTTGGACTTCAGAAAGAAATGGTGGAAATATAACATTAAAGTCATTTGAAAAATTAAATTCTACTGAACAAAGCCAAATTAGAGAGTTACTTTTGGATTCATATGTATATAAAAATATTAATGTAGATTCACAAAATGTTCATTTGGTACATGCTAAATCTATTCAAGATAAAAATGATAATAGCAATAAAACAGTAAGAGAGATGCTTGCAGAAGGAAAAGAAGAACTAATGAGTGATGCTGTTTGGGAAAGAGGAACTGATGGGAGCTCACATCCAGAAAGTGCTAAACCTGGTACATTTACTGTAATTGGACATACACCAACTGATAAAAATATGATAGAATATAAAAATGGATATATTGATATTGATTGTGGGGTTGGAAAATCAATTTTTGATACATATAGAAGGGCTTCTTTAGTAAATTTAACAAACGGAACAGTAAAATACTTTGACGTTAATCGAGAAAGAAAAAAAGAAAAAAAGAAACAAAATGAAAGATAACTGAATAAAAAGAAATAGAATAGATTAGAATTTGGAAAAAACGAAATGAAAATCTTTATATCCAAGTATCTGATAATATTAGTGATGATATAACTTTAAAAAGAGAAACTACTCCACTACTTCAAATAAGAGATGCATATCCCAAAATTATAATTGCTAGGACGAGACATGAAGATTATCAATATGAAGGTATTCAAATATATGCTATTGTAGCAAAATAGTATTTTATTATTCAGATTAAAGTGGTAGATTTTATAAAATCTATTGCTTTTTTTATTGTTATGAAGTATCATAAGTATGAAAAGTATAACGAGAGATACAAAGGAGTGAAATTGATATGGAAAAAGGTAAATATGTAGGTATTTGTAAAGTTGGCGAAAAAGGACAAATTGTAATACCAGTAGAGGCAAGAAAAATGTTTAACATCAATTCAGGAGATTCTATTATTGTTTTATGTGATAAAGAAGATAATAGAAGATTTAGCAGATGATATATTAAAGAAATGAGGTGGAAAAATGAAAATAGAATATTTTAACTGTGGACATGGTATTCATAGTGAGAAACCAAAGAATTTATAAGTTGTGTAAATCAAGTATTAGAAAAACAAGAATTAGAGCAAGGATTTGAAAAATAAAATTATATATTCTGTTTTTATACCAGTCTGCTATAAAGGCAGATACTGGTATAGGTGAAGAACCTTTCAATAAAGATATGTTTCCTATAATCAATATTACTAATTCTTTAAAGGATACTTTTGGAGATGTATAATTTTACATTTTATCTAAAATCTATACTTTTCCTCTTATTTAACGAGCATTTGTTATTTGATGAAAAATTTAAAAATACAAAATTTTAATAAATATTAAATAGATATTTATTAAATAATTATTATATTATTAACCTGAAAATCGTTTTTAAGCAAATTTTACTTATAAACTATATAAACTTTACTTATATATGAACAAATATATAATCAAATTTAATTGCCATAGGATAAATTTTAAGATATTCAAAAATAAATTAGTTTAATATAAGCATATAAATTACAAAATAACAAATAATTTATTAAAATAGCAAGAATTATGAAAGTATTGGAAAGTATTGTAATAAGTGTAGTCTCACAGAAAAAGTGCTAAAAAAGCGACGCGCGAGAATCGATTTTAAGCCGTTTTTATTTTTAAAACATATAGTTTTGTCCTAAAAATAGAGCTATTTTGGAATAAACGGCTAAAATCAATTTTAAGACATTTTTTATAAAAGGATAACAGTCCAAAATAAAAATATAAACATAACAAGAAAATTATATTATAATCGAACAAACAATTAATTATTGAGGAATGTATAACCGAATAATAAATAATTATATGGAAATTGAATAAAATTAAATAATTTAAAGAATATAGCGGCTAAATGCTTGTAATATAAACTATTCTGAAGGGCATCATAATTATGGTGTCTTTTATTTTACCCCTATGCCTAATTGCACAAAACTTTGATTTTGTGCAATGTTGTATTTCATAAATTTTTAGTAGGTAATTCAAACCTACCCTACACTTAATGTCTATTTAATATCATAACAAAATTATTTTGTCAATATTTTTTTTGATTTTGCGCAATCTATATTTATTATTTTAGTATTTGTTTGATATTCTGAATATATATTCCACTCTTCTATTTTCCTTTGTATAATTTGAAAATATTTGCAACGATTATATCCTATAAATTTATATTTATTTTTATAAAAATCATTATCCACATAATACATTCGATTTCTTTTGTTTTCTAAATCAACCATTTCTTGTAAATCTATAAAAGCAGATTCAAAATTATCATATGTCTTTAAAATATATGGACATCCTCCATTACAAATAATTTTTATAGCATATTCGATTATAATAATACCCCCTCTCTCTTTCCTTATATTTTAAATTGTATCATAAATTATGTAAACAAGCAACATCATATAATTTAATTCTATCGACACGTTTCGACAAATAAATAAAAAAATATATAATATACTTTTACTAAAAGGGGGAATAAAAATTGAAAAACAAAAAAATAATAATTACTCTAATAATACTTATTATAGTGTTGGGAATAATATTACTCATTAAAATTAATACTAAGAAAAATATTAATACTAGCAGTAATATCACCAAAAACAATATAGTAAAAAATACAATATTTGACGTCTCAGAAGAACCTAAAACCGTATATATAGTAAAAAAAGAAGCTCGAGCATTTGGAATTGATGGAATTCTAAAAAATAATACCAATCAGACAATAAAAAATATAGAATTAGCAACTACTTTCTATGATAAAGAAGGAAATAAACTAAGGAAAAATAGTACAAGAATGGAAGAATTACTTCCTGGGCAAACTTGGAAATTTACAATAGCAACATATGAAAGTAAATATAAATATGATAATATCCAAATAACATATGATAATTAAAAAAGAGTAGGAATCCCCTACTCTTTTAATTTATATTAAAAATTTTAGATACACATTGAATAATAGCATATGTACAATATTTATTTTCTAAGTTAATTTTATAGTCCCCTTGCAACAATTTTTTTACTTTATCTTTATATCGTCTACTTAAATCATTAATATTAAAACCGAGATTGAACCGCATATAAAACAGCAAGCAAGGTTCTATCTTCATAATCCTTAAAACTATATAAATAATTATTTAAAAACAGTTCTGGCAACTTTATATCATAATCATAATATTTTATATCTTTTACTTTCAAATTAATTTTAGACGTAATCTCGACCCTTGTAAGATTATATTCAAGATTACTTTCTATTTTCTTATTATAGATTTTTATTCGATTATCACTACGCCCCATATAATAAGTTCTATCATCATATCCTTTCATAACAATCCTAAAATCTTTTTTACGACCGTTTATCTATACCGACATAAGTCTAATATATTCACTCGAATATCCATAGCAATATCTAATTGCTTTATAATCCAATTAGAGGTCATATTCAAAATATATTTTAAAAGACCTGATAAGGGCAACTTATTAGGGTTAAACTCAACAGTAAAATTATATTCCGTCTTTTCATTTTGCATAGACTTAGAATTATTCGTAAGTTCACTATTATGCATAAAACCAAACCAATAGCTTTGTCCCTCTACTATCTCAATATTATAATTATATTTAAATTGTGATAATGAAGAACTCATATATTCTTTTTTTATCTGATGTTTATATAAAGTTTTCAATCTAAACTCTATTTTCGTAAAATCAGAATACGTCATATTAGTTCTAAGTCGAAGCATATCGACAGTATAAACAATATTATCGGGACTAGTGATAAAATTATAATCAGCATACATATAAAGCCCCCTATTTTTTATTTTTTTTGTAATATATTACAGTTATCTCGCCTTGTTAGAAGAGGCGAGATAGAAATTTAAACGAAAAAATTTTCTTTTTACGTTCAAACGCCACTTAGGCTTATTCATTAAAACGTTTCGCCGTTTTATCACGAATAACAAGCTAGTCTTTGTTAGCCTTCTTTGTCTTTAAACGATTATATTCTGACCAAATACAATGCTTATATTCCTTGCATACAATATTTTTACAACCTTTCATTTTACATTTTTTATAACTAAATCTATCTAAAAATTGAGTAATAGAAAAATTAATCAAAATAAGAATAATAATATACGTAAAATTAACCATTACCTCTTTCCCCTCTCTCTATAAACTCTGATTTTTTCATATTTTCGACAACCTGATACGTATCATATAAATTTCTTAAAAAATTAGATTGAATATAACTATACTTTCCTTTTCGAGCTCTAAATTTTTTCTTTGGTTGTGGATTATCTATAATAGCGTTATATTCATCTGCATCATATATTTTTTCTCTAGTCCAACGACCAAGAAAAGTTTTACATTCTACAACATCAAAACACTGCTCTCTAATCTGTTTAACTACTCTAGTATAAACTTGACTAGTCAACAATATTTTTATCTTCTGTTTACGTTGCTGGGTAATTACTGATAAAATACCGTTCGGGAAAATCTTTCCACTTAGAATTATCATATTCGTTCTGTATTTCATCTATAGCAAAGATTACACCATCTTCGCCATTACGAGTTTCTAACAGCTGCCTCCAATCGACAAGTGGCATATCTTGTCTAATATAGTTAAAATTCGTCACAACTAGACAATTTGGGAATTGCTGCTTAATTCTTTCTAAATATTCAACCATAGACATTGTCTTTCCAGAGCCTTGTCTACCGCAAAAAATAGTTACCCCAAAAAGATTGAACTTACGACCATTTATCAATAACAATAATAAATCATATATCTTCCATCTAAGAAAATCTAATAATCTAATAAAAAAGCCAAAAAGTGGAATTTGAACATTTGGAATATTAAATTTCTCTATAAAATTACATATTTGTAATAAACGATATTGAAGACTTAGTCTTCTAAATTTACTATAAACTTCAACAAAATCTGAAATATCTAAACTATTAAAAATATCACTTCTTAAATGCCTATAATATTTATTAAATATAAAATTTTTCATACCTTCAACATCTCCTACCCAAATCGAATATTTAAACATGGTATTAAACCAGCAACAAAATGCAAAATAGCGAATAATAATTGAGATGTAAGCCAAAAAACTATATTGCCAATAATTACAATCCATACATCAATAGGAAAAAACTGTATAGCTTTCAAAAGTAAATCTAAAACATTCACAATTGAATTAGGAAGATAAGAAAATACAGGTAATAATCCAATAAAACCTTTTACAATAACAAGTAAAGGCGTACACATCCATTGAACTATCATTTCATACCACCCCCATTATTATTAAAATCATTGCCAGATTTAGTAGAGCCATCAGTAATACTAGTACCTCTAAGTAATTTAACTATCTGATTAAAATTATAAATAAGTAAAAAAATGAAAGTTATACCGCCTTACCCAAGCATACCAAGTCTGTTTATACTTTGTAATATTTCCGAAATCTATAAAAGATTTTTTACTAAACGTTAATCCACCAACTTTATATCCATTTAAATCTACAGCAATGGAATTCCCTTCAACCAAATCCTTTGTAGTCTCAAACAAATTAATATAATCT
>JBKXSZ010000008.1:0-53711 GCA_047017005.1 Clostridia bacterium
CTTTTCTATTCTTCTTACTTTCTTCTTCTAATCGTTGCAAACAATATCCCCTAAAATATTGCTTGTCTCCTTCTTGGTAAAAATCTGTTTCATAATATCCATCTGCTCGATGGAAATCATATGGGATTTGAAGTTTTTCTTTTTCGCTATCGAAAATGGTATTAACTTCTTTTGCTTGCATGGAATCTCTTTTGATTGTAAATGCAATTAAATCTCCAGACCCAATATATGGTTCTAAACTATCTGCCCTTTCTATCTTTCTTGGATATTGGATATCATAATAGCTTATGCCTTCTTTTTCCTTTTCTACTATTTCAGGTAAAATTAAACCATTTCCACAATGCCATATTGTTTTTCTAGTTTCCTTTTCTCTCTTTTTTATTTCTTTTAACACAGAAAAAGTTAATAATATTAGGTCACTACGCATTTTTTGACTCGAAATTTGTCTGCTTCCTTTTACATCATATATAAACATATGATAAGGAGCTGTTTTTTGGCATTTTTGAAAAAGTTCTTCATATTCTCGATAGCTCATAAATTTTCCTTCTTTTTATTTCTTAAATGTTGGTCTATATTTTTCTCTAAATTTAAGTTCTTGTTCCATGGTATATGCTGCATTTAATATCGTTTCTTCTGCAAAATGGTCTCCAATTAATTGGAATCCAATTGGCATTCCTTCTTTATCTAATTTGCAAGGAACCGATATTCCAGGTAACCCTGCTACATTAACAGAAACGGTACAAATATCTGCTAGATACATTTGTAATGGGTTGTCTGATCTCGTTCCAATTTCAAATGCTGTTGTTGGTGAAGTTGGTGTTAATATCACATCATATTTTTCAAAGGTTTCTTTAAATCTATTAATTACTAATGTTCTTACTTTTTGTGCCTTTTTATAGTAGGCATCATAGTATCCAGAAGAAAGTACATACGTTCCTAATATAATTCTTCTCTTTACTTCATCTCCAAAACCTTCTGTTCTAGAGTTAACAAAAATATCTTGCAAGCTATCTGCTTCTTTCGCACGATAGCCATAACGAATTCCATCAAATCTTCCTAAGTTTGAACTTGCTTCTGCACAAGCAATAATATAGTAAGTTGCTAATGAATATTCTGTAACATCTAAATCAAATTCTTCTATGGTAGCTCCTAATTTTTCATAAGTTTTTGCAACTTCAAAAATAGCTTCTTTTACTTCTGGATTAATTCCTTCTCTAAGGAATTGTCTTGGGATACCTATTTTTAATCCTTTTACGTCTCCTTTTAAAGCTTTTACATAGTCTTTTTTCTCTTGATCACTCGAAGTAGAATCTTTTTCGTCATGTCCTGCTATGATATTTAATAGCATTGCGCTATCTGTTACATCTTTGGTGATAGGTCCAATTTGGTCTAAGGAAGAGGCAAACGCTACTAGTCCATAACGAGATACCAATCCATAAGTTGGTTTTAATCCAACTACTCCACAAAAAGAAGATGGTTGACGGATACTTCCTCCTGTATCACTTCCTAAAGCCCATGGTACCATATCCGAAGCTACTGCTGCTGCACTACCACCAGAAGAACCTCCTGGTACTTTCTTTAAGTCCCATGGATTTTTTGTTTTCTGAAAAGCAGAATATTCTGTAGAAGCTCCCATGGCGAATTCATCCATGTTTAACTTACCAAGTAGAATCATATCCTCTTCTTTTAATTTTTTAATAACGGTAGCATCATAAGGTGCTACAAAATTTTCTAACATTTTGGAACTACAAGTTGTTCTGATTCCTTTTGTACACATATTATCTTTTATTCCAATTGGAATCCCAGCAAAAGTAGATTTTTTGTTATTGTTTTCCACATTTTGTTCTATTTCCTGTGCTTTTTTAATAGCATCTTCTGAAAGTTCTGTTACAAAAGCTTGTACTTCTGGTTCTTTTTCTTTCATACGTTCTATATAGGCTTTTGTTATATCTATTCTATTAATTTCTTTTTTTTCTAATTTTTCTAGTAATTCATGTACCGTAAGTTCTGTAATATTCATTTGGCTTCCTCCCTTAGTTTATTACCTTTGGTATTTTAAACATATTTCTTTCCTTTTCTGGTGCATTTTCTAAAAGTGCCTCTTTATCGATAAACTCTTTTATCTCGTCTTTACGAAATACATTATATCTATCCGATGCTCCTACTGTTACCTCTAAATTATCTGCTCCTGCTTTATTTACAATATTTGCAAAATTCAAAATGTCTTCTAAGTTTGTAATAGATTTTTCAATCTCTTCCTCTTTTAATTTAATATCTGCTAATTTTGCGATATGAAGAATCTCTTCTTTACTTACTTGCATGCTTTCATCTCCTCTTTTTATCAATGCATTATTTTATACGGTATATTATACCCGTTTTTCACAAAAAAAACAAGCAAGTTTGCTTGTTTCCTATGAAAGTTTCAATAATTAAATATTCATTTTTTGAACTGTTATGCTTAGCATATTGTCCAAGTTACACTATGCTCTCCACTTGAAATAGGATTTCCGTTTACTTTAATGCTATTCCGTTCTTTTTTGTCCATTTTAATTTCCTCCTTAGTTCTTTTATTGAAGTCCATGTTTATATGTAAAAACTAAAAAGTAGAGGAATTCCCCTTCCACTAATTAGTGAAAAAAGGTAATCAATTTAGGATATACCTATATTATTAATATATTTTATGCAAATTTTAAGTTATACAAAAAATTCAGGTGGTAGCCTAATTTTATTTTTAAAACTCCGTAATTTTAAGGTCATTAAACCCTTTTGCATTATTCATATAGTCGTATATCTCTTGCTTTGTTTTTCCATTAAACATATTACTATTATAGGTTAATACACCATCTTTATATTTTTCGTTCAAAAACATTCTACCTCTTGGTGGTGCTTGTATCATATCATATTCTTCTTTTGCTAAATTTTTTGTTGCTGTCTCTGAATTTTTCTTTACTTTTCTACAATTGATACAAATATCCTCTTCGTTTATGGTATAAATTTCTGTTACTTCTTGTTGTTTTACTCCTTCTTCTGACATCCCATTATATTGTACAATTAAATACCTATCATTAGATACTGTAATACCAAAGTCTGGTATTTGATTCTCTTTTATTGCTTTTTCCATTTCTTTATATTTGTATATTCCTATACCCATACCAATTAGAATAGCTAAGATAAGGAAAACTAAAATTCCGATTCCAATTTTCTTTTTCATACACATCCTCCTCTTATACCATATTTTTTGTTTTCTATCTTACTTCTACCTATATTTAAATCTCTATTATTTTAAGATCACTTATTCCTTCTTTACTTTTTAAGTAGTTATATATCTCTTCCTTGCTTTTTCCGTTAAATACATTATTATTATATGTTATAACCCCTGCTTCATATTGCTCGTTTGTAAACATTATTCCTTTTGCCTCTATTCGAAGCATATAAAACTCTTCTTTTGCTAAATCCCTTGGCGTTGTCTCTAAATCTTTCTTTTGTTTCCTAGAACTTACACAAGTTCCCTGCTCGTCTATCAGATAAATCTCTGTTACTTCTTGGAGCCCTAAATCTTGATATGTTGCGATTACATAGGTTTTATTAGATACTATTATTCCAGAATCAGATACTTCCATTTCTTTGCTAAATTTCTTCATTTCATTATATCTATATACTCCTATGACTATTCCAATTAGGATAGCTAATACAAGGAAAACTAAAATTCCAATTCCAATTTTCTTTTTCATGCTTACCCCCCCTTAACAATAGTTCATAATTTAATTTTAATCTATTACTATAGTATTTGCAACTACTTTTCTAGAAAATAAAATCTTTTTTTCGACATTCTTTGTCGAAAATTGCAGTATCTAGTCGGCTTTTTCTTATTGCTCTTTTGTTCTATTATTTATATAATATAAAAAGCAAACAATTTGTTTGCTTTTTATACGCTAGATGTATTGATTAATACTTCTAGTATTCTATTGGGTTCGGGTGTATCTTACAGAAAATGGAGGAAAAGAACATGAAAGTATTTGCTGTATTATTCGCTGTTTGCTTTAGTATTGCTTCCATATCACCTATTTGTGCAAAAGAAGCTTCTTCAATATCAGATGGCATTTCAATTAATGGAAAAGATGCCACTATTTTATATGAAGATAAAAATGTTGCAGTTGTTGAAGTAGAAATTCCAGATTCTAATGAGATTATGCCACGGGGAAGTGGATATAGCTCTGTTTGGCTCGAAAGTTCTAAAGGAGGAAGTTTTACTGTAAGTACTCCTTACTCCGGTACTTTAGGTTTTACTTTTAAAGTAGAATCTTCTAGTAATAGCTCTTGGGCAACTTTTACACCTTGTTATCCTTCTGGAGGATATGTCTTTGAAACACAAACAGTAAGTGCTAATAAGCCAGATTTATACAAGACAGTTCCTAACTGTCCAAGTGGAACTTACACCATTAAGTATAATGCTCATGCTGATGCAGGAATGCGCTTAATGTGCTGGATTTATAAAGTTTAAGGTTGAATTAATTCTAAATTGTTACACATACTCCCTAACCCAAAAAAGGATTACGAATTCGTAATCCTTTTTTCTATGGTTCTTTCTTTTTTGTTTTCTTTTTCTACTTTTTATTTTTTTCATCCACTTTGCTATCTTTCTTTTTGTTATTTTTTCTTTTTTGATAAATAAAGAATCCAAGAGCAAGTATTAAAATGATTATAATTATTGTAATTATCCACGCTATATTATTAGATTCTTTGTTTGCATCTTCTCCTTGGTTTGTCTTATCCTCTTTTGCTAATGTCTGTTCTATTTTATAAGCTTCTTCTAACTTGTTTTGTTGCTTGCTTTGTTCTTCTTGATATCTTTTCTCTTCTTCTGCATTTCTTTTATATACTTTTATCGTATATTGTCTTGTTGTAAATCCATTTGGTGCGGTTACCAATATGCTAACGGTATTGTCCCCTTCTTTTAAATTTTCTTTTCCACTTACTTTTGCAGTTGCATTTTCATTTTCTGGAATAGCTAATATATTTAAGTCTGTAATCGTATTTGAAACTTCCGCTGTATAATGTGTTTGACTATTATCAAATGGCGGATTTAGTAGTGTATTTTCAATAGCTAAGGTTTCTAAGTTTGTGTTTGCTTGTTCTAAATCTGCTGTTTTGGTAACGCGAATTGTATACGTATTTTTTTTACTTTGGTCTTGTGATGTTATATCAATTGTTATGGTATTTAGTCCTTCTTTTAAATTCGTATTTCCTGTTACGGTAGCAGTAGCATTTGGATTTTCTGTAATCGGAACAATTTCTATTTCGTTTATTTCCTTCGGTATCGTTAAGTCATATTCATAAATATCTTTTTCAAAGTTTGGTACTAATCCTTCTTGATTGATTCTTAATGCTTGCAAATTAGCATTACTATTTTGCTCACTTGTTCCTTGCTCCCCTCCAACTTGTTTTAATAATTCACTCTCTTCTCTTCCAATTTGAACTTGGTCTTCTTTAAAATCAGTTTGAATTAACTGCCCTGCTGGGCTATAGAAGTCTCCGTTTACCGTGAAATTAGCTAGTCCATCTTCTTTTGCTTTAAACTTAAAAGTTGCAAGTTTCCCTTCTTTTGGTGATTTTCCTCCTGTTGTGTCATACCAAACAAAAATAATACGATTGTCTATCACATTTATATTTTCTGGTCCTGATACAAAATCGACTTTCGTATCATCAAAATAAAGATTAGCTGTAAAAGCTGCTGTTTTACTATCTTTTATTTGTAGAGTAATTTCTACTTCTTCTCCAGTTTCTAATAGTCCTTTACTTTCTGTTAAACTAACGGTTCCTGTTGTAGAAGCAAAGCTTGGAAAAGAAAAGTAGCTTATTAGTAAACATAGAGAAAATAGTAGTGTACTTATCACATATATGATTTTGTTTTTTTTCATTTCATCGTCCTCCTTTCTTCGCTATTGCTCGATAATCTGCAGACCTAATATATGTCTTTGCATTAGAAGTAAATCAACAGATGTTGGTTTTTTTCCATTTTTATTAATATTCGTTGCTTTTCGATAGATTTCTTCAATTGGTTCTATCTCTAAAATGTGTCTTTGAAGTACTAATAAATCAATACTATTAATTTTTCCATCTCCATTTGCATCTCCATATACAATAATTTGATATTGTCTTAAAACTTTACCATTTTCTTTTACCTTTATTTTACTTCCTGTTCCTACTATATCTGTATCTTTTAATATTTCGTTTTTATTATTAACAATTTCAATATCTAAGCTTGTTGTAATACAATTTCGGATATCCGCTGCTGTATTACTGTTATAGTCTATTCCACTAATTTCTAAACTATTCACATTTAACGAACTATCAAAATGAATTTCAGAGTCCTCCATTTTTCTGACAACCAATAATTTACATTCTGCTGTTATCTTTTGATTTTCTTTTGAAATGGCTCGAAGTGTTGTTTCCCCTTCTTTTTTGGCTGTAATTACACCGCTTTCATCAATAGTTGCTACTTCTGAATTAGTACTTTCATACTGAATAGTCTGGTCATTTGCATCTTCTGGTTCAATCGTTGCATGAATTTGGAACGTATCTCCTAGTTGCATATATATTTCTTTTTGGTCTAGTGCAATTCCTGTTACCTTACTATATACTTGAATTTCAATTTGCCCTTGTACTGCATTTTCTTCTGCTTTTACTGTAATTGTAGTTGTGCCTGAGCGAATAGCTTGAATATTTCCTGCTTCGTCTACTGTAGCAACTCCTGGGTTGCTAGAGGTATAGATAACTTTATGATTACTTGCTTCTTGCGGTGAAATAGTTACTTTTAATTGTTTTCTTTCTCCCTTTTGAAGAGTAGTATTATCAATAGAAACATCAATCTTTTCAATTTCTACTGGTGGAACCTCGGATACATACGTTTGATAGATATATCCTATGATTCCATTTTCTAATACTACTTTATCCCATCTTTCTCCTTGTTGCTTTCCTTTTTGTATCCTTGTCATCTTTGCTTGATTTGATACTGTTGTTATCACTTCATAAGACGTACTTGGTCCTGTTCTTACATTTACGTTTCCACTTGCATTACAATATACTTTTGTATTATCTTGTGTGAAATCATTAGGGCTAATATTAGGATTATCCGTTGGAATACTTGGCATATTATTATATACAGGAATAATAAAATTCAGCGGAGTGTCTAATAATCCTGATTTTTGATATCCATTATAGATGGACCTGGATTCACTATATGGTGCTAATATATTTGTCATATATTGATGCCAAAATAGATTATCTCCTCTTTCATCATTGACATCAAACTTTTGTAAATAGATAGTATTTTGTCCTACATTAATATAGCTAGAACCGATAAATATTGCTCCACCTGTAATAGCTCTTTCCTTTGTATTCCATGGAATTAAATATTTATCTTTAACCGCTTGACTTGCTCCATTTCCATCTTTTGCATATTGCAATCCCTTTTTAATCGCCCCCATTTGGTCGGATGAACTTGTTGCCCCAATGTTATAGAAATTATATAAGCCTTTATAGCCTTCTACATTTCCACTAATCGAAGCATGGGATAAGAATGGTCCTACTTCTTGCCTTATACGAGAAGCTAGATGATAAGGACTTACTGCTGAAGTTTGTCCACCTTTTAAAATTAGGTCTGAATATTTTTCATTCATAGATATTGTATTTCCATTACTATCTAGATACGATACTTTCGTATTATAGAATTCCGTTCCATATAAGATTTTCTCGATCCCATCTAAATTATTGGTATTTACATCATAAGATAAACCTTCAAATTGGAATAATCGTACTTCATTTAAAAAATTTCTTGGGTCCATACAATATTCAACTGCCTGTCTAGAACAGTCTACCCACCCACCGTCTATTTCTACATTATATTGTCCTGGCGTTGTATTTTTCCAACTATCAGAATAATTTTTAGGTACTAAATTCTTACCAAATACATTTTCTTGATTAATTACATGATTCCAGTCTAAATCAGTATATAATGCAGTAAATTTCCAGTTTGGATGTGCTTTTGCTATTTCCTTTAAATACGGTTGATAACTAGTTGGAAAATTTTCAATTCCATTTAGCTTTGTAGATGCTTCTACTCGGAAATAAAAAAATAGACTAATTACCATTCCCAAAAGAAGAACTCCTATCCATATAAGTTTCTTTTTGCCTTCTAATCTTTTCACTTTCTTTTTTCCTTTCTCTTTTACTTTTTTACCCTCACTCTATTTCTTTCGCTTTTACAATAATCCTTTCTTTTGAATCACTTGTGCAAGTAATTAAAGTTACTTCTTTTCTTCCATTTGTTTCTTGACCTAAGCAACTTACATCTTCTGGTAACACACGATAAATATCATAAATTTCATATTCTACCTTTCCAATATGATTATCCGTAACATACATGTTATCTCCTATCTTTAATTTCTTTAAATTTCGAAACATTCTTGTATTCTTAAAATTATGTCCCGCAATACAGAAATTTCCTGTTTGATTCGGACCTGCTCCCCAAAATTTTGTAACCGATACTTTCAATGCTGAAATAGAATAATTCTCTAATACATAAGTATCTAACGAAATGGCTGGTATTTCTAGCTTTGCAGCCACATCATATCCTTTATATTCTTTTATAACTTCTTCTTTTGGATATGATTTCTCTTTCTTTTCTATATTTTTCTCTATTACTCTATTTTTATCTTCCTCTTGTGTACTATTTGTGCTTCCTTGAGAACTTACCTTTTGCGTTTGTTGATAATTCACTTCTTTTTTTATATTATTATCTTTTATATATTCCCATATTCCCCATAGTATAAGTCCTAATATCATTCCTATTAGAATGATATTCATACTATATTTTCTCTTTGTTTTCTTTATCCCTTTCATTTATTTACTCCTATGTAAGTAAATAAGAAATGAATTATTCCTATTTCTTATTTACTTTTCTATTTAATCTTTAATTTTTCGGTTGTAGTATACCGTTATTCCTATTAAAGTAACAAGTGCTACACTAATTGGAAGGTAAATATTGCTACCTGTTTTTGGTAACTTAGTTGGTGTTTCTTGTTTTACTTCTTCTTTTTCTGGAGTTACCGTTTCTGGATTATTTGGAACTATTGCTTCTGGTGTTTCTGGTGCTTCTGGTGTTACATTTTCGTCTACTACTGTAAAATTAAAAGTTTCTTGTGCAATAACATTATCTGAGTTATCTCTATCAATTAATTTTAAAGTGATCGTGTAATTTCCAGCTTCACTAAAAATACCTTTTACATTTAGTACTTGAGAAAAATCTTTTCCACCTATTTTATACCCTTGAGCATCTCCCCAACCACTTTCAATAATGTCATGTTCTACACTAGATGAGTCAGTTCCTATAAGTCTTACATCAGCTCCTGCTGGTGTTGTAGCTTCTGCTACTAATCTTGCATGTTCATAATAGTGTCCCATTGGTGATGAATAGGAAAGTGTCATTTCTTTTTCTTGTCCTTTTATAATGTCTCCAGTGTGTTCTAATTTTAAAGTATAGTCAATGTATTGTGGTTCTACAGTAACATTTTTAACAATTGGACTTGTGATATCATCATAGGTAACAGATGCATCTGCATTTGCTAATCCTTCTGCTGTTATCATAAATTCCGTTGGATTTGATGTTGTAATATCCTGTTTTGCTTTAAAGGTAACACTCATATTAGCTCTTGGATTACTTCCACCTGTTGAATCATAGTAAGTTACTCTTACTTTATCTCCTGTGTTGTTTGCAGTTCCTCCATCTACTGATACATAATCCAAAATATTGTTATCATAAGCAACATCAAAAGTATAAGCACCTAAATTCTCTCCAAATGTAATAGTTACTTTTACTTCTTCTCCTGGTCTTACTGTTGTTTTATCAGTTTCTACATTAATCGCATCTAAAGATGCTGCATAAGTATTTCCTGTAAAAATAAACACGGTAAGTAGAAATAACATGGTAATAATACTAATTGTTTTTTTCATTGAAAAAATCCTCCTTTTTTTGTTTTATATTTCTATTATGTGAATTTTTTAAAAAATTAATTTAGTAAAACTTGTAAATTCTCTTTTTATCGACATTTTGCCGCAACAAAAAGCAGAATAGAAATTTTTTCTATTCTGCTTTTTTATAATTTTAAATTTTTGTATAAAAACTTTACATCTGTTTAAAATAACAAAAGTTTTATTTTACTTCTTTTCCATAATAACTATCTAATAGAATTTGCTTTAATTCTGTTACTAATGGAACTCTTGGGTTTGCCGTTGTACATTGATCTTCAAATGCTCTATCTGCAAGTTCATCTACCTTTGCTAAGAATTCTTTTTCTTCAATTCCTGCTTTTTGGAAAGAGGCTGGAATATTCAAATCTTTATTTAATTTTTGAATTTCAGCAATTAGAGAATTTACTCCTTCTTCTGTTGTTTTTGATTCAAATCCCATACGTTTTGCAATTTGTGCATATTTTTCATCCGCAATAAAATATTCATATTTAGGGAAAGATACAAACTTCGTTGGTTTGGTTGCATTATATTTTGTTACATAAGGTAGTAAAATAGCATTAATTCTACCATGTGGTAAATGAAATTCTGCCCCTATTTTGTGTGCTAGTGAGTGATTAATTCCTAAAAATGCATTCGTAAATGCCATTCCTGCAATAGTACTTGCATTATGCATTTTTTCTCTTGCTTCTTTATTATCACCATGTTCATAGGCTTGTCTTAAATATTTGAATACAAGTTCAATTGCTTTTTCAGAAAGTCCATCCGTGTAGTCAGACGCCATATTGGATACATATGCTTCCAATGCATGTGTTAATACATCCATACCAGTATCTGCTGTAATGGATTTTGGAAGTGTCATAACTAAGTCTGGGTCAACAATTGCTACATCTGGTGTTAATTCATAATCAGCTAATGGGTATTTTTTATTTTTTTCTTTATCCGAAATAACAGCAAAAGATGTTACTTCTGAACCTGTTCCAGAAGTGGTTGGAATTGCTACCATTTTGGATTTCTCTCCAAGTTTCGGAAATTTATATGTTCTCTTACGAATATCCATAAATTTAAGTTTTAATCCTTCTACATCCGCATCTGGATGCTCATAGAATAACCACATTCCTTTTGCAGCGTCGATAGAACTTCCTCCTCCAAGCGCAATAATCACATCTGGCTTGAAAGCTTCCATTGCCTTTACTCCTCTTTTAATGGTATCAAAAGATGGGTCTGGTTCTACATCACTAAAAATTTCAGAATGTACATATTGTTGTCTTTTTCTTAAGTGATATAGAATCCTGTCTACATATCCTAGTTTTACCATAGATTCATCTGTTACAATGAACGCTCTTGAAATCTCTGGCATTTTTTCTAAATAACCGATAGAACCGGCTTCAAAATATATTTTATCTGGAACTTTAAACCATTGCATATTAACTCTCCTTTTCGCTACTCTTTTTATATTAATTAAATTAACACTAGATACATTTGCTGTTGTAGAGTTTCCTCCAAAAGTACCACAACCAAGTGTTAAAGATGGCATATTAGTGTTATAGATATCACCAATTGCGCCATGAGTAGATGGTGAGTTTACAATGATTCTTCCTGCTTTTACGGTTTCTGAGAATTTAAGTATCGTGTCTTCATCTTCTGAATGAATAACAGCAGAATGTCCAAGTCCTCCATTTTCTAATAGTTTTTCTGCTTTTTCAATTCCTTCTTCACTATTATTTACAATATAGTAGGTAAGAACTGGACTTAATTTTTCTTTTGAAAATGGATATTCTTCTCCTATTCCTTCTTCATATACTACTAATACTTTTGTGTCTTCTGGAATGCTAAATCCAGCTTCTTTGGCAATTGTATAAGGACTTTGTCCTGGTACATGTGATTTTAATTTATAGGTTCCATCTTCATTTTTATTAAACATGGATTCTTTTAATTTTTTCTTCTCTTCTTCAGATACAAAATAACATCCTGCTTCTCTCATTAGTTTTTCAAATTCTTTATAAATATCTTTATCTACTAAAACAGCTTGTTCGGATGCACAAATCATTCCATTATCAAAAGATTTTGACATGACTAAATCATTTACAGAGGTTTTTAATTTTGCAGTCTTATCGATATAGCAAGGAACATTTCCAGGTCCTACTCCTAATGCTGGTTTTCCACAAGAATAGGCAGCTTTTACCATTCCTGTTCCACCAGTTGCTAGTATTAAATTTACATCTGGATGGTGCATTAAAAGATTGGTAGCCATAACAGACGGCTCTTCTACCCATAAAATACAATCTTTTGGTGCTCCAGCTTCTACCGCTGCATCCCTTAAAATTCTAGCAGCTTCACTACTACATTTTTGTGCAGATGGATGGAATCCAAAAATTATGACATTTCTAGTTTTCGCGGCAATAATGGATTTAAACATTGTCGTTGAAGTTGGGTTTGTTACTGGTGTTACTCCCGCAATGATTCCAATTGGTTCTGCTATTTGTACATAGTCCTCTTCGTCATTTTCATCAATGACTCCTACTGTTTTATCATATTTGATGCTATGATAAATATATTCTGTTGCAAACATATTCTTGGTGATTTTGTCTTCATAGATTCCTCTTCCTGTTTCTTCTACTGCCATTTTTGCAAGTTCCATATGATGTTCTAATCCGGCCATTGACATATGTTTTACAATCTCATTTACTTGGTCTTGATTTAATTTCATATATTCTGCAGAAGCTTTCTTTGCTCTTTCAACTAAGTTGTCTATCATCTCTTTTACCTTTTGTTCATTTTGTTCTGCCATAAATTTATCCTCCTTAATATTATTCTTTTGTCCTTGTTTATTATATCGGTAAAATAGATAGAAAGTCAATAGATTTTCAAATCTTTTTATCTTTTTGATACTATCATTTTCGACAAAAAAGTAAAGCACTCTTTTCCACTTCACTTTTTATTTATTCTATTCATACCTTAAAGCATCAATTGGATTTAGTTTAGAAGCTTTATTGGCTGGATAAATTCCAAAGAAAATACCAATCACCATGGAGAATCCCATACTAAATAGGATAACGCCTATAGATATCGTTGTCTCAACATTAATAACTGCTCCAATTACCTTTGTAATTGCCCAACCAAGTCCAATTCCTAAGATTCCTCCAATAAGACTAAGAACAATAGATTCAATCAAAAACTGTATTAAAATGCTTCTTCTTTTTGCTCCAATTGCTTTACGAATCCCAATCTCTCTTGTTCTTTCTGTTACGGATACTAGCATAATGTTCATGATTCCAATACCACCTACAATAAGAGAAATCGCAGCAATACCGCCAAGCATAGTTGTCATAGTTCCGGTTATTGTATTTACCTGTCCTAAAATTTCATCTTGACTTATGGCAATAAAAGCATCTTGTGTCCCCAATTGTTTCTTCAAGAAAGTACTTAATTTCTCTTTTCCTTGTTTCATTCCCTCTGAAGAAGAACCTTGTATTGTGTAGGTACTTACTTTGGTATCTCTTACCAATCTTTGAGCTGTTGTATATGGGATAAAGATAGCATCATCACTGCCACTTTGTACAGAACCTTGTTTTTCTTCTGCTACACCAATGACGTCAAATACTTCTCCATTTATTTTTACTTGTTTTCCAACAGCATCTTCTTCTCCAAAGATTTCTTTTTTTACATAACTTCCTAAAAAAGCTACTTTTTGTCTTCCTTCTGTATCAAATTCGTTTAAAAATCTTCCTTCTTTTACTGTTATATTATTTACTTTTTGGTAAGTATCTGTTGTTCCTGTAAGAGTTGTATTTACATTTTCTGTTCCATTTTTCACAGTTACTTTTCCACTTACATTCGGCGCCACTCCATCATATAGATCTGGATTTTCTTTAATAAATGTCATCATATCTTCAACATCTAGTTGTTTGGTAGTTCCTTGTCCTGTTATCATAACTGTAATTGAATTGGTTCCCATATCTTTTAATGTATTGGTTATCATATTGGTAACACTATCTACTACCGATACTAGACTAATAACGGCTGCTACACCAATGATAATACCTAATGTTGTTAAAAAGGAACGTATTTTATTAGACCATATACTTTCAAATGCCATTTTTATGGCTTGCACTATTCCCATTTGTTTTCCTTTCTTTACTTTTAATTTCTGTTTTACTTTTTTTATATTCCTTTTTCTATTTTATTTGCTCTTGTTTTCTACGTCTTCTGTTATTTTTCCATCTTGAATACGTATAATTCTTTCCGCTTCTGCTGCAACATTATTATCATGAGTAATTAAGATAATAGTTTTTCCTTCTTTGTGTAACTCTTGCATCATTTCCATAACTTCTTTTCCCGATTTTGAATCTAGGTTTCCAGTTGGCTCATCTGCTAAAATTACTGGTGGCTTACTTGCAATTGCCCTTGCAATCGCAACTCTTTGTTGTTGTCCTCCTGATAATTCTTTTGGCTTATGGGACATCCTTTTTTCTAATCCTACACGTTTTAATGCTTCTTCTGCAATTTTTTTACGTTTTCCTGCTGGAACTCCCATATATATTAAAGGAAGTTCTACATTTTCTATCGCTGTTAGCTTGGGCAATAGATTAAAATTTTGGAAAATGAATCCGATCTTCTTATTACGTATTTCGGCAAGCTCATTTTCGGATAAATCCGTAGTTTTTGTTCCATCAATTGTATAAATTCCTTGGCTTGGTACGTCTAAACACCCAATTATATTCATTAAAGTTGATTTTCCACTTCCAGATGGACCAATAATAGAGACGAATTCTTTTTCTCTTATCTCTAGATTAATACCATTTAAAGCATAAACTTTATTATCTTCTCCCATTTCATATATTTTATAGATGTTATCTAATTTAATCATATTTCTACCTCGTGTTTTCTTATTCTCCCATCATGCTATGCATTCCAGAAGAACCACTCATCATATATTCTGTTAAAGATTTACTACTTCCGATAGAATATACCTTATCCTTTTCATTTAATCCTTCTGTAATTTCTATTTCATCTTTATTGCTTAATTCTGTTTTTACTTCTTGTTTTTTATATCCTTTTACTTCTTGCATACTACTTGGTACTTTAAAAGAAGTAGTGGAATCTTTATCTCTCTCTTGATTATATGTCTCATCTTTTACATAGACATAGGATTTATCTCCTTCTCTATTAATCGCTTCCATTGGTATCTTTAATACGTTTTCTTGTTTTTCTACTATGATGGTAGCATCTACATTCATTCCACTTTTTAAATCTTCTGGTTTGTTAATTTCTACTGTTACTGGATAAGTAGTAACACCATTTTGGCTTTTTCCCTCTGCTGCAATTTTAGTTACCTTTCCTTCATAATCTTTTCCAGTTGCATCACAATGAATTGTTGCATTCATTCCCTTTTTCATTTTTGCAACATCTAATTCATCTACTTCTAATGTTACTTTCATTTTAGAAACATCAGCTATTACAAATAAAGGTGTTACTTGACCTGTAGTGTCCGCTTGCGTACTTACATAGTCACCTTTATTGTAATTTTTCGTAATTAGTGTTCCTGCAATTGGAGCTTTAATGCTAACACCCTCTACTTTATATATAGTAGCATCTTTTTTTACCTTGTCTCCTTCTTTATAGTTAGATGTCTTCACCTCTCCTACCATTTGTGGCATAACTACCGCTCTTGTAATTGGCTCTATGCTTCCACTTCCTGTTACCTTTATTTCAATATTTCCTCTTTCTACTGTATTTTCCACTACATAAGATTTACTAATTTCCTTCATTGCCTTTTTAGCATTAATACTAATGTAAATAAATAATGCTACAATAAGTATTGTAATTACCGAAATGATAATATATTTTTTCGCTTTATTTTTCTTTTTCACGTTATTTCCTCCTCTTACTTGTACCTTTTGTATGTATATGCTTTTCTCTCTTATTTATACAAGTTTTTTATTTTTTTATTTCATTTTCTCCTTGCAAGTATATTCTTTTCCAGTAGCAAAGTCAATAAAAGCCCTGTGAATTTTTGTTCACAAATAGGCTTCTATACTATGTTAGTCGATAGAAAAAACACCCTGCCGACCAGCAGAGCATTCTGTTTTATATTTCTAAAAAAAGAATTTAAAAGAAGAGACCAGCTTTATAAGCTTGCCTCTTTTCTCCTTTATTTCATCATATTTCTTTCTGCTTCTGCAATCATTTTTTTAACCATAAGTCCACCAATTGGTCCTCCTTCAGAACCATTTTGTTTTGAAGAAAGGTCTCCTTTATAGTGGTCATTATTTTCTTTACAGAATTGAGTTCTTCCAAGTTCTTCAGCACATTCTAGTTTGAACTCTGTTAAAGCTTTTCTTGCATCTTTTACAAGTGGTGTTTTTGGGTTTGACATGATTTTTTCCTCCTTTTTATTTACTTACTGTTAGTATGTTCATTTTTAGGAAAATAATATGTCATATTTGTTTGTAATTTGTGGAAATTTTGAAAGTTTTATTTTCTATTATTAATAAAAGAGATACTATATTTGTATAGTATCTGCTTTTCTTTATTTATATATATATTTTTGTGGATTGACAGGTTTATTATTAATTCTTATCTCATAGTGTAAATGAGGTCCTGTCGAGTTTCCTGTTGAACCTACTGCTGCTATTGTGTCACCGGCATTTACTGACTGTCCCGCTTTTGCATATAATTTACTGCAGTGTCCATACCATGTTTCCACACCATTTCCGTGTGATACGATTATTAAATTACCGTAGGAACCTTTCCATCCAGCAAATTTTACAGTACCATCACTACATACTTTAATTGGTGTACCTGACTTTGCTGCAATATCTAATCCCGTATGTGATCCGCTTCTTATACTACTAACACTTGCGAAACGTGAAGTAATAGTTCCAGTAACCGGTTTATTTTGAATGGCAATTCCATTAACAGAGGCAAGTTTTGTTTCTTCTTTTACTAATTCTTGTACAACGTCGCTTTCCTTTACCTCTTCGTCTAAACTTGTTTTTGCCACTTCGATATTTTCTACATTTTCCATTGAATTGGTATATATTGGTTCGATTTGTAGGTCTAAATCCAAATCTTTTTGATACTCTTCTTTAATCTCTTGTATAATTTCTTCTGCTTCTTCCATTGTTTTTACATATGTCTTCTCTTCTCCATCTAATTTAACTGCGTACATTGTATACATTGGACTAGAAGCCTCTTCTAAAGCAAGTAGTATTTCATCTTCATTGGTTTTTGTTGTTTGACATACAAATTCCAATTTATATTCTGGCTTTTCTTCTATTGTAACATAGGCAAGATTTTCTTCTTCCTTGTTATAGATTTCTTTATTTATTTTATTTTCAAATTCATCTTTACTTTTTACATATCCGACTTCTTCACCAGAAATCGTTACTTTATATACTGGTTTATATTTTACCAGGATAATCGCGATTATGATAACACTTGAAATAGCCATTATATTTATCACTTTGAAGATTTCTTTTGTATAGTATTTTATCTTCTTGTTTAAAATATAGATACACACTCCTTTTTATAGGTTCTTTTTTAGCGCGACTAAAACTAATTATACTATATATTTTGTACGTTTTCAAATTATGTATACTTCTTTTTTTTCCTTTTTCTTTATTTTTTTCAAATTTTCCCTATCTTATTCCATTTTTGGTCATTTTTCCCTTCGTTTTTCTCATTTTTACTCTATTTTGCTCTGTTTTTTGTCTTTCACACTGCTACCTAAAGCTACTTTTCTCTCTATTTTCTACTATTCTTCTATTATTATATGATACCATTTTCTACTTCATACGAAAAAAGAAGCAGAAAAATATATCATTTCCACTTCCTTTTTATTTATTTATTATATTCTTCTATTAACTTTATTATCTGCCACCCATTCCGGCCACCGCCGCCGCCGAAACCGCCTCCGCCAGAGAATCCTCCTCCAAATCCTCCGCCTGAAGAACTATTACCATAAGAATAACCATTAGTAGCTGCACGTGCACTTACACCAGAAAAGTAAGCATTATTTACCGCTCTATTAAAGGTACTAATAAAAGTCATATTCATGTAGCTATTTGATAATAGATATAGATACATATAGTCATTCATTCCTAAATTTCCTTCTGCAAATTCTGGATATTTTATCTTTAATTGTTTTAATACTTTATCTGCAATTCCAAAAGCAGTTGCATACACTAAGTATTTTTCCCATAATACAAGTTCTGGAACTGATTTTTCATCTATCATAGAAAAGTCTTCCATGTATCGTTTTAATGCTTCCCATTTTTCCTTTTCATCTAAACCTGCTTGTGAGAATATACTATACCTTCCAGAAAGGATAAAACATAAAATGCTATTGACAAGCAATAAGATTGGCATAAAGAATAGCATAATTGGTAAAAAGAATAAGAAACTAAAGAATGCAATAGCAATAGTAATAGTTATATATGCAATTCCAGATGCCATATAAGTGCTCTTTTTCTTCTTTCCTTCCTCACTCATGTTTCCTATATTTATTTCTTCATTATTTACACGAATTTCCACTGAATCCATTTTGCTCATAAAGCTATTTCCATGTATTCTAGCATACTTTTCAAATTCTTTCATCGTAAAACTATTTGTTTGTTTATTTGCTACTTCTTTTAATAGCTCATAAACGGTTTGTTCATATGGTTTTAAAGCTTCTTCTGTCTTTTCTGCTACTAATGTTACTTTTACGTTTTTATCATCAATAATTTCAAATTGTAAATATCCTTTTAAACACAAATCTAACATTGTTGCAGATAATACTTTTGGCATATTACTTCCAATCGTAGCATTATAGTGTAGAAAAGCAGCTTCTGCTGGTGTTGCATCTTCTCTTGGGATTTCTCTATAATAGTCTAGCTTCATACTAGGTGCTACTTTTTTTACTGTCTGTAATTCTCCTATGTATTTTACTAGATTAATAATTAGGAATCCTCCACCTACGATACCAATTACAATATCAGCCATCACTTTAAGAACAGGCATTACTTTTTCCTGAAAAAAAGCTTCTCTTTCTAATTTTGCTCTTTCTGTTTCTCTCTTTCTATTTGCTTCATCTGCATACCCCTGTTCTTCTGCTAAAATAGTTTGTAATTTATTTTCTTCTCTTTTATTTGCTTCTAAAAACATATTGGGTTCTAAAATTGCAACTCTTGGCTCTATGTATATTTCTGGGTCTACATATTCACATTCTATTTTAACGGTTTTGTTATCTACAATTTCAACATTTCCATTTAAAGGACCATGGGCCCACGCTCTTAAATTCTCTTTATTCTCTACTTTCTCTGGTAATATAATGGTAGCAGTCATTTTATCAATTGGCATACTATTGTCTTTTCCAATCAATTGCCAATATAGCTCTGCTACATCACTATATACATTTACTGCATTCTTTACCGTATATTGAATTTGATATTTTCTACTATTTCCCTTTGATTTTACTCCCCACGCTATCTCAAACTTTCCATCTTCATTTTCTAATGCTTGGAAAGAACCTGCCGGTACATGATATTGATAAGTACTAATTTGATTATATTCTGTACCATTGAGATTCGTTGATATATCTTTTACAGATACATCCGTAATTCCTCCTGCAACAGAGTCAAATGTTTTAAACAAAGTACCAGAACTTTTATTATTAATATCCCAATTTTCCGTTATTCGCATACTCCCATTAGTATTTAAAACTACTTGATAATCAATGGAATTTAAACTTAAAGAATTACCTTCTGCCTTAGAAATATTAGGACATATACCAATACTAATAATGAAAATAAATAAAAGTATATTCGCTATTATCCAGCTTTTTCGTTTCATCTTTTCTCCCCCTTTACTTTTCATCATTGTATAGTATTCTTATTCAAAAATCAATATTTTTATCTGGCTATTTTATTCATTAAATTTCGGATAGTTACTATAATAACCACCCGCTTAGCGCAATGTCGACAACTTAGGGAAAAAATACAATTAAAATAACATTGCTTTTTGATTTTTATTAATATCCTTTGAAAAAAAACTGCAAAAATCTTACTTTTACATATTTTAAAAACTTGTCTTATTCTAATAGATTTAATTCTTTTATTACTTATATCTATTTAAGTTTTTACGATTACTCTACATGGCATTCTGTGAAAAAGCACAAGAATAAATATTACTTTTTAGTAGATTAATTTTATATTGCGTTTTCCAAGAAGTCCAAAGGCTTTCTTAGGAAAACTTACCTTTCTTACTCTGAACTTGTCCTGCTGTTCCTTCTATGATGCATTAGAGTCTACTGGCCTTCTTGGGCTTGTATTCCAATTTGCTTCTGAACCCTCAATGATACTGATATCGGATACAGAGACTCCAGATTGCAGAGAAACCACGGGGCGAACACCGAGCTCATCCGCATTCCAGCGGCCACCCGAACTGAACATACCAGACACCGAGTACCAACCACTGCTCGCCAAGCCGTCATCGATAGCTCCCGGACCGAAATACGCAAGATTCTCCCGGCAACATAATCGCTCCAGGTGAAGCCAGCCAGTAAGATTTAGCATTATTATCACTGTTTGTTGTTCCTGCAAATAGCAAGTTATATAAGGTTCCTCCTTGCTCTATTATACTACTCTCCGTATAAAAATAGACATATGCTGAATCTGTTACAGAATCACCTATTTGTTTGCTTGCTAATTCTTGGTATTTTGTACTATCTGGATAAGTTTCTTTTAAATAATTTTCTAGTATTACATCTCCTTCTTCATATTCATAACTTTGTCCAAAATATCCAGCAAATGGCAACTCTGTCTTCGTTGTATCTGCTGTTTTATATAATTTGTTATTTGTTTTATCTACCGTTAATCCTAATACTCTATTAATATCCTCAATTCTCATACTTCTTACTTCTATTGCTAAACTATTTTGGTAAATACCACATATTTTATCTAGTATTTCTTCACAATTATAATAACCTTCTGCTCCTTTTAAGATTAAGTATGGATTCTCTCCATCTTTTTTAATTGGGCTTCCACTTGTTAACAATAAATTTTGTCCATTTTCGCTTAACCCTAATACTCTCCATGTTGTTGTACTATCTACTGTGTAAGTCTGTGTCTCGTCATATCCTGTTTCTTCTTTTCCTACACTAGTTGTTTTTCCTACTGTTGGCGTGTAATTTACATAGTCTCCTATCTGGATTTCTCCATCCTTAAATGCCTCTACTAATGTTTTCACTAAACTTATTGTTCTACTTCCAATTATGATGCTTTCTCCATTACTTAATTTGGTATATTCCTCTGCTGTAATTAAATTTTGTTTTTTTAAATCTGCCAATAATTGTGCCTTGGTTTGTGCCGTTTCTCCACCGGCTAATTTATCAACTTCTTGATTCGTTTTCCACAAATCAATTGCTTCTTGCACGCTTGCTCCTCTCGTCTCATCTTTAGCTTTGGTTGCTTTGGTTAATACTCCATTTTGTCCTGTTAAGGTTGCGATACTTACTCCTGCTAAAATTAATAACACGATAATGGTTATGACCAATGCGATTAAAGTAATACCTTTGCTTTTCTTTAACTTATATTTTATTTTGTCTTTTTCTTTCATTTTTACTCCCTTTCTTCCTATTTTTATTCAAGTTCCGATATTATTTATTTTTAGACAACAAAAAGACAGGCTTCTTATTTGAATCCTATCTTTTCCTTATATTCTAAATAAGCCAAACTATTTTTTAGCTCTGCTATTATTCCTATTCTATTTTCTTGTTGGTTTAAAGGATAGCTCTCTCTCTCTCTAGTACCAATGTTTTTACGTACTAGCATTACTTCTACCTCTTTCTTCTTTTGTTTCTTACTTTATTATTTTTCTACCTTTATTTTATCTATTTTTAACTTTTACGTCAAGTTTTTTAACTAAACTCATTTGTTTATTTTTCATTATATATTTTCTCTTTATATTCATACAATACTTTTCCAAATTTTACTTCATTTATTTTCTTTTGTATCTCCATGATAACAAGTGGAGAAATTGAAATTAGTATAGTATATAGCCATTGTTGTCCATTTAATGGTACTAATTCAAAGATATTTGCCAAAACCGGAACACATACGACTCCTACTTGTAAGATAGCTCCTATTACAAAGGCTCCTATTAAATATTTATTTTCAAATAACCCTACTTTGAAAATAGATTTATCACTCTTAATATTTAAGCTATGCACTAATTCTAATAGTCCTAAACTTAAGAAAGCCATTGTCCTTCCTACTGTTAAGCCATATTGGTGGTTACCCAAACTGAAAGCAAATAGTGTTAGCATTCCAATCATGGTTCCTTCTACAAATATCTTTCCCCATAATCCATCTGCAAATATTCCTTTTTTAGGGTCTCTTGGCTTTCGATTCATGATGTCACTATCTGGTCTTTCTAATCCTAAAGCAATTGCTGGCAGTGAGTCTGTTATTAAATTAATCCATAATAGCTGAATGGCAAGTAATGGTGATTTTAAACCTAATAACAAGCCTAGAAATATCGTTACGATTTCCCCTATATTAGTTGCAATTAAGAAGTGAACTGCTTTTCGAATATTATCAAAAATATTTCTTCCTCTTTTTACCGCCTCTACAATAGTTACAAAATTATCATCTGTTAAAATCATATCCGATGCATTTTTTGCTACATCTGTTCCATTCCTTCCCATTGCAATTCCAATATCTGCATTTTTCAAAGCTGGTGCATCATTTACTCCGTCTCCTGTCATTGCAACGACAGCTCCTGCTGCTTGAAATGCTTTTACGATTCTAACTTTATGTTCTGGTGATACTCTAGCAAAAACGGAGTATCTCATACAATTTTTAATGAAGACTTGTTGTGGTATTCTATCTAATTCTTCTCCTGTTATTGCCCAATCATTTGGTCTTAAAATTCCTAATTCTTTTGCAATTGCCTTTGCTGTGATTAAATGGTCACCTGTAATCATAACAGTTTTAATCCCTGCTTTTCGACAAGTTCTAACGGCCTGGATAACACCTTCTCTTGGTGGGTCCATCATTCCTACCAAACCAACAAAAACTAGATTATTTTCAATGGTTTCAGAGTCAATTGTTACTGGCAGAATATCGACATCTATATAGCTAATAGCTAATACTCTTAATGCTCTTCCCGCCATTTGTATATTTTGTTGCAAGATTTCTTCTCTTTTTCGTTCTTCTAATGGTACTATTTTATCGTTTTCCAAGTAGCACGTACATCTTTTTAAAAGAACATCTGGAGCACCTTTTGTGATAATACGATATTGATTTCCGTACTTTATGAATCGTTGTCATTAACTTTCTTGCAGAATCAAAAGGTATTTCATTGATTCTTGGCATAAGGGAATATAGATTATCTTTATTTTCCTCTTCTTTTAAAGCTGCATTAACAATAGCAACTTCTGTTGGTTCTCCTTTTGCTGTCCATTTTTTATCTTCTCTTTCTAGATTACAATCCGTACACATACAGCCAAGTTGTAATAGTATTTTCTTTTCTTCTGTGCTCTCTATTTTTCCCCTACTATTTGTCATCTCTACTACTTGCATTTTATTTTGAGTTAAAGTTCCTGTTTTGTCTGAGCAGATTACTTTACTACTTCCTAATGTTTCTACTGCAGGTAATTTTCGGATAATGCTGTTCTTCTTAGCCATTTGCGTAACACCAATAGAAAGCATTATTGTAACAATTGCTGGTAATCCTTCTGGAATAGCAGCTACTGCTAGTCCTACAGATGTCATAAACATTTCAACTGGTTCAATTTGTTTTAGTAAACCAATTAAAAATATAATACCACAAATAATAAGACATCCAATTCCTAATGCTTTTCCTACCTCTCCTAATTTCTTTTGGATTGGTGTTTGCGGAGCTTCTCCTTGGTCTAACATATTTGCGATTTTTCCTACCTTTGTTTGCATTCCAATTTCTGTTACAATACCTTCTCCATGTCCATTTACTACTATAGTTGTTCCAAATGCCATGTTTTTACAATCTCCTAGAGATACATTATCCGGAAGAAGAGTAGTTGCGTCCTTCTCAACAGGTTCATTTTCTCCTGTTAGACTAGATTCCTCTATTTTTAAGTTAAAACTTTGTATTAATCTGCAATCTGCTGGTACATAGTTTCCTGCTTCTAATAGAACAATATCTCCTGGGACAACATCTTCTCCTTTAATTTGCAGTATCTTTCCCTCTCGGATTACTTTTGCCTCTGGTGCTGACATTTTCTTTAATGCTTCTATCGATTTTTCTGCTTTTGCTTCTTGTACTAACCCCATAATAGCATTAAATACTACAATTCCTATAATAATGATAGAATCCATATAATCATTACTACCATCTATTCTTGCTACTATTGCTGATACAATTGATGCTAAAATAAGGATAATAATCATAAAATCATTAAATTGTTTTAAAAACTTGAGCCATAATGGTTCTTTTTTCTTTCCTTTTAATTGGTTTTTACCATATTCTTTTTCTCTCTTTTCTACCTCCTCATTCGTAAGTCCCATTTTTAGATTCGTGTTTAACTTTCGTCTCACACTATCTAACTCCATTGTATGCCACATAAAAAACACTCTCCTTTGTACAAGCTTTATTTATATATATTAAGCTTGTCTTCAAATTATGAGTGTTTTTCTTTATTCTTTTTCTCTCTTCTTATATTTGATAAATTTACTATTTTCCATATAGTCTGTAAATGGCCTATTTACATCTAATATATAGGGAGTATGTTCGCATTTCTTTATTTCCTCTTGAGATGGTATTTGCATATAGTCACCATACATAATTCTTAAATAAAGGTCTGCTTTTTCTGGTACTGGTAACATTGTATCTTCATATGGTACATAAGTTGGTTTTCCAAAATATTCTTTTGGTGCTACACAACGATTATAGGGAAAAGTATCATATACCGTATACCATTCTTTGGATGTTTCACAGCTATATCTTTCTGCTTTTTTTCTACAAAATTTTTGTACTCTTCTTTTTCCAACTATTTTGCAAATTAGTTCAAAAGCATTTTTTACTATTTTGTTATTAAAAATATTGATATAGCAAGAAATCGCTGCTGTTCGATAAATATTTTGCATCTTTCTATGCCATTTTCCCTCTGGGACACCTGCTATTTGAAAGATATCAATATATATTCCATAATTATTAAGATTTCTATCCATACTTGCTTCTTCTACGAAAGTAGTGGTATTATCTCTTAACTTACTAAAATTCAAATGATAATTTGGGTCATTATCAATAGATTGATGTGAATACTTTTTATCTAACTTTGTTTCGCAGGCTTTGCAGAACTTGGTATAATTGTCCATTGTCATCATAACATCGAAGTCATCGTCCCATGGAATAAATCCTTTATGTCTTAACGCTCCTAAACAATTTCCTCCTGCAATATAGTACTCAATACCATTTTCTTTACAAAAACTATCTAAATACTTTGCCATTTCTAATAATTTTTCTTGTAAGACTTTTTTATACTCCTGTTCCATTTTTGCTCTATCTCATTTCTACTTTTATTTTCTATTTTCTTTTTACTTTATTTTTCCTTTTCTATTTTCTTTTTTCCTGTATATACTGGTACTTTTTCTTTCCATTTTGCAATGGTTTCTTGTAATTTTAAAGTACCTTCCTCTTCTTCTGGTTCTTCCATTAATTCTTTTTCTTCTCTTGCGTTATTTAAACAAATTCCAGCAATTGTTCCAAGATATACTGTTGGGAATAGTTCATCTAAGACATGTCCGGAATAATATCCAGCAACTAGTCCAAATAGAAGTGCTGCAATATATACGGCATGTTTCATATTACATTTTTCTTTTAAGTTTAGTAAAACACGTATAACTGCATATAGTAAAATGGCTACATATGGTAATATTAACAGAATTAGTCCAATATATCCTAAGTAATAGTATTGTGCTTGGAAATCTCTTTCTGGCCATAAAAAGCTACTTATTTTCATGAAAGACATTCCTAAATATTTGTCCATTGGATTTTGGTTCCTTTCTTGAACTCTTGCTAATAATAGAGTTTTCAATCCTCTATTCTCTGCATATTTCCATGGTTCTTCCTCATTTACTACATGAATCCAAAAATCTGGGTCTTTTTGATAAGGATATATTTCATTTGTAAAAGCTTCGTTTAAAATACCTGCTTCTGCATTTTCTTTAATATATTGATATTTTTCTTCTTCATTTTTAAATTCTTTTTTAATTGGTACTTCTTTTTTCTTTTCTTCTTTCTTATCATCTTGGATGTTATTATAGCTAATATTAATTCCTTCTACCTTCTTTCTTAACTCAAATGGTGAGTTTACAAAGAATATAGCAAAGATAACTAGCATAAAGCACATCGCAATAATTTTAGAAATTTGTATTTTTTTCTTATTCCATAAGCACATTAAAACATATAGTACAAACATTCCTACTGTGATTCCTACTGCACCTAGGACGGATATTCTTGTACTAGACATTAGCATCGCAATTAATTGTAGGGTTGGTACAAGAAAATACCATAATTTTTTCTCTTTTAATGCTATATAAATAGCTATTGGAAGTAAAATAACAAAGATGGCACTGATTTCATTTCCTGCATCAAACAATCCTTTACTTGAATAATTTCTCCATGCTTCTGCTGCTTGGTCTCCTGAAAACCAACTTAAAATATTACCATGTGGATGGATTGGTGTTAGAGAATAGGAGATATGGTCTATTCCTAATAAATTGGTAATGAGCATAGAAAGGGACATGATTATTACAACTGTTACAACAACAATCTTCATTTCTTTGTATTTTGGTTTAATGTTATAGGCAATATAAATTAAACACATTGGTACAAGCATTCTAACTAAATAAAACATTTCTCCTAAAAAGCTGTAGTTTACTTCATCATTTAACATGTTTATATCTAATTTTAAACTGTTTATGTGATGGAATATAGCATAAATTCCTACTAAAACGAAATAGCCAATTAGGAATTTTGTGTTTTTCCTTTTCCTTGCAAGAATTATTGTAAGTAATGTCATAATTCCTATCCATGCAAAACGTAGAATAGTTGCAAGTGACATTCCCATTAACTGAATTTTGTCATCACATAAGACCATATAAATATCTAATATTGGTTGGATAATAAGAAAAGCAACTAATAATTTTGCTATTAAATCCCTTAGGTTTTTTCGCTTTTCTTTTTCTTTAATTTTCTCTAACATTTCTCTTTCCTCCTAGTTTTCTTCTATTAATTGTTTTATCTGCTCTTTTATTTCTTTGTTTTTTGTATAAATAAATCCTTTTGTCTGTTCTTTTAGCACTTTTATTCTATCTTTATCTTCTAATATTTGTTTTAATCCCTCATAGATGCCTTCTTCCGTATTTTCTACAATTTTACCATATTTTCCATTTGCCAAGGTTTTTTCAACATTAGCAAATTTGGTAGCGAAGGTTGGCACTCCTAATAGAATTGCTTCATAAAGGGTAAGTCCTAAGCCTTCGTAGTAGGAAGTTAATAACAACATATCAGCACTTGCAATATAGGGATATGGATTTTTTTGATAGCCATGTAATTGTACATTTTTTTGTAAATGATTTTCTTGTATTAACCTTTTTACTTCTTCTATTTCCTCTCCATCTCCAACGATATGTAATACTACATTTTCTTTTAATCGTTCTTCCTTTTTTAGTTTAGCCATTTGTCTTATCAAACGAGGATAAGCCTTTTGATAGGCAATTCTTCCTACCATTATTAAGTTTAGTTTTGTTGTGTCATAATCTACTGAAAAAGCTTTTGCTTTTTCTTTGATTCCGTCTACATCGATTGCATTTTCAATAACTTGTACCTTTTCTTCTATCGGATAAATACTGCAAAAAGTTTTCTTTACATCTTCTGTTATGGCTATGATAGTATCTATTTTATTATATACATCCAAAAACAAGTTATGATAATGTGCTGTATAATCCACTGTAGCATAATCTACATGTAGCCAATTTACTTTTTTTTCCGCATCTCCGTATGCAGTGAAGATAGGACAAAATCCATCTTTAAAAGCGATTTCTAGTTGATATTTCTTACTTAAAATTTTATTTCTTTCTTTTCTTATCTTCTTTTTGATATAGCCTGTTTTCATAGATAAAATTAATTTTATCTTGTTAACAATGTCTCGTATATTTTTTGACTTTATAATTGTCTTAATTGGTAAATCAATTACACTAAAAAAGGGAGTTCCGGTTAAAACATTTACTTCTGTGGGTATTTTTTCTAGTCCGTCTCCTCGATTATGTAAAATTAGTAAATCTACATCTATTTTGGTATAGTCTAATAAGCGTAATATATTCTTTAAAACTTCACTTACCCCACCATACATTTGCTCGTCTACAACAAATAATACCTGTTTTTTCAAGCCTTCTTCCTCCTAATCTATTTTCCTAAAATACTTCGGATAAGCCAATATTGCTTTCTTTCAATTAATTCACACATTATTTTATATTTCATGCTTTGTTTTTGGTAGTATGGATTTTTTCTCCAGTTTGGGAATTTACTTTTTATAATAGTTTGAATTTTAATTAGATATTCTTTTCCGTTTTCTGTTTTTATTAATTCTAAAGAAGCAGCATGTAATAAATGTTGAATATAATTATATTCAATTTCTGAATGATAATATCCTATTTTATCAAATTTTGCAAATTGTTCATACATTTTTTCAATTGCTGTAATTCTGTCTGCTAATTTACTACTTTCTTTTTTTCGTTGAATAGTAGAATTGCTACAAATGCGATAAAAATAAAATCCTTCTTCTATTTTTCCGATTTTTTCTGTTTGTGCTGCTAATCCCGGAATTGTTGCTAAATCTTCGTAAATGTGCCCTTCCCAAAATTTAAATTCTTGCTTTTGTAAGAATTCCCTTTTAAAGATTTTATTGCAAGGTCCTGGCATGCCAATAATATATCCTTTTGTTGCATCTTCTTGTCCCAGCACTCCGCTACAGTATATTTGTTGTTTATCCGGATACATCTCAATATAGTCAAACACGACAATATCCAAATTTTCTTCTTTTGCTTTTTGATAGGTCTTTTCTAGCATGTCTTCTCTTATCGTATCATCACTGTCAACAAAAGAAATATACTCTCCTGTTGCCATTGAAATACCAAGATTTCTAGCCGATGCTTGTCCTCTATTAGGAGTTATTTGATAGCGAATATTCATATGTTGTTTGGCATATTCTTCTATAATTTCTAGGCTTTTATCAGAAGAACCGTCATTAATTAAAATGAGCTCTATTTCTTCTTTTATACCTTGCTTTAAAATACTATCTAAGCATTCCGCTAAATACTTTTCCGTATTATATACGGGAATGATAACACTTACTTTTACCATATTTTTCTCCTATTTTAATTCATTTTGTTTTTTTCTTTTTGGTAAATAATGTTGGCTATTGGCTTTCCAAAAAAGCGTAAATATATACTTTTAGGGTTTAGCTGTTGTATATATTTATTTTTAGAGTAATTGGGAAATGTTTCTTTTACCTTGCTTTGTACTTTTTTTACTCCTTCATTAAACTTTTCTTTATCTTTTGCTTTTGCTAGTCTTTTTATGAAGGTAGCAAATAAATAGCGGACATAAATATATTCTAAAATATCTTGATAAGTTTCATAATTTCCCTCTTTTTTGTATACTTCTAATAATTCATCACATACCGTAATTAAATCATATAATTTTTGGTTATAGGTATAAGTAATTGAACTTTGATTTTGTATATAATTATATAGTGGTTCTTTTACTACTCCTACACTATTAAGATGTGGGATAATGGAATATAGATATAGGACATCTTCATACCATATCTTTTCTTTAAAATGCATTTTTTCTGCTAGTCCTTCTCTTCGATAAATTTTGTTCCATACTACAGCATATGTATCATGTAGTAGTTTTTTCTTTTCTTCTATTGTAAGCTCTTTCTTGTCCTCTTCGATTCCGCTTTTTACAATAATAGTTTCTTTAGGATATAGAACCTTCGTATCACAAGTTACCATATCGAAGTTTCCTTCTTTTGCTTTTTGATACATTTTTTCTAGCATTGTTGGTTCAATATAGTCATCGCTATCGACAAAACTAATATATTCTCCTGTTGCTTTTTCTACTCCTTTATTTCTAGCATCACTCATTCCACCATTTTCTTTGTTAATGACATGGATTGTAGAAGGGTACCTTTTTTGATATTCTTCTATAATCTCCCTACTTCGGTCCTTTGAACCATCATTTACTGCAATAATTTCTATTTCTTTTAATGTTTGAGCTAAAATAGAGTCCAAGCATGTTTGTAAATATTTTTCTGAATTATAGATAGGAATTACAATACTTACCTTTTTCATATAGCTAACTCCTTTTTCGTTTTATTTTTTAATTATTTATCTTCCTTATCTTGCCCTGCTGTTATATGAATAAAAGGAATTCGATTAGTTACTTTTTCTAAAATCAAGAATAAATTGTAGTCTTTCTTTATTAGTAAAACAATAACATATAAACCTGCACAAAGTAACATAATAACTAGAATGTTCATAATCATTCCTAATTTTAAGAATCGTACTCCTAATGAGATTGGAATAAATAAAACTCCTAATGCTAAATATAATAAATTTTGTTTTGTGAATATTCTCGGTTTTATATGTAATACCTTAATCGAGTATAGCATTTGGGTAGTTACTAATAAAAATTCTGCAATAGCAGTTGTTATCATCGCGGTTATTGGAGTAAATACTTTAAATACTACTAATAAACTATTTAAAATAATATTTAATACACCAAATCCAAACATCATTCTAACTAATTGCTTTTCTTTATTATTCGTATACATAACTAAATTTGTTAAAATGGATTCCGCTGTTATAATTAAACGATGTATACATGCAAACATCAAGGTGGTAGTTGCTACTACGTATTTTGCTCCACCATAAATCTGCATGATTTCTGGTGCTAGTACACATACTCCTAAGCACATTGGTATCATAATAAACAAACTAGCTGATGCTGCTTTTTCTAAGGTATTTTCATAAGCTTCTTTTCCATGTTCATGGAGCATATAGGAGGCTCTTGGTATTGCTACACTGATAATTGATAATGGGAAAGAGGCCAAAGTTGCAATAATATAGTAGGGAATATAGTACATGGTAACAGCTACATCGTCAACGAATTTTCCAAGCATAACTTTATCTAATTGACTATATAAAATTTCTACATTAGAAATTAACAATACCAACACAAGTGGTTTAATATACTTAACGATTTTAATTTCTTTAAAATCAAACTTAATACGTTTTTTGGCATATATGAAGCTAACGATATTATTAGCAAATACCGTTAAGTTAATAACAACGGCATAAGGAACAATATCTTCCGGTTTTCTTACAAAAACAATAAGTCCTAGTACATAAAACACCTTTATAATTAAAGTTTTTATCGTAATAAATTTATAGTTTTCTAACGCTTCATTAACAAATTCAATATAAAAAATATTACCTACAATTTGAATGGTCATAATCATATAAACTACGGTAGTAATCCCATCTGAAGTTGCAAAACTATAAATCACATAAACAATTAAAGTAATAATATTCGAAAGAATTCCTACAACAAATAAACTACTAAATAGTTTACTAATTTTTTTCGGGTCATCTCTTACTTTACTAAATTCTCTAATTCCATAGTTATATAATCCAAAACCTGCAAAAATTAAAAAGATTTGAAACTCTGCATATACTTTATTATAGATTCCATATAAGTTAACATCTAATAGTCTTGCTATATAGGGTCCCATAAAAATAGGAACAATAATATTTGCTAAATTTAATAATGATTTATAAATGGAATTTTTAAATAGTGATTTTGTTGCCATAATTTATCTTAACTTCTTTCTTTTTATTTTCTTATTTTTCTTTTTCCAATTTTATCGTTATTCATTCGCGTTTTATTGTATCATATATCATTTTACTTTTAAACCCAAATTCACAGAAAATTCACAAATAATGCATGTAAATAGTTACTACTATGAAAAGGAATTAACTTATTTTCAAAATAGTGTAAAATATGCTTTTCTATCTATACTTTTTCGCTATTTTGTTACAATCTCTATTAATTATATTTTCATTAATTGATCTTAAAGGAAAAAAGGCATCAAGTCACTTTCTTCGACTATTTTTGTAGCACCACTTTCTTTTGCTTACATATGATATAACGAGAGGTGAAATTAATATGTTAATCAGTTATTTATTGCTAGCCACTTCTGTTAGTATTGACTCTTTAGGAATTGGCATTACATATGGTCTTCGAAACACTAGAATTTCCTCGATTGCAAAGGTAATTTTATTCTTTATTTCTCTAACGATTACCACTATTGCTGTCCTATTAGGTAATATATTGGTTTCTTTTTTACCTGCTATTGTTACAAAAATAATAGGGGCTGTTATTTTGTGTTTGATGGGGATCTGGATTTTATATCAAACATTTCATGAAAAGTATTCTAAAGGTGAAGAAGTAAATTCTTCTAAAAAAGTTTTAACTTTAGAGCAAAAAAAGAAAAAAGTACATCAATTTGTTTTGAAATCTTTTGGTATTACGATTCAGATTATAAAAGACCCTATCAGTTCTGACTTAGACCATTCCCAAAACATTGATGCAAAAGAGGCTATTTATTTAGGAATTGCCATGTCTATTGATTCTTTATGTGTGGGTATTGGAAGTACTGCTCTTGGATTAAACTCTTTTCTTTTTCCTTTTATGGTTGCCATATTCCAACTTATCTTTCTATCTTTAGGTAGATTTTTAGGGACCACTGTTATCTCCTCTTGTCGTATTCCCTCGTATATCTGGAATATGATTTCTGGCGTCTTATTGTTCTGCATTGGTATCAGTAGATTTTTCCTTTAATTTATGGTATACTATTAATGAAAACTTTAATTAGTTTTGTTGTAGCCGGTTTTGACTTCAGGAGGTTGATAACATGAAAGTACGGTCAACAATAGTAGATGCATTTGTTTTAGTTATAAATGTATTAGTAGGTTGTTATCTTTTTGTAAATTTTTGCATAAACATAACCGATTGGAACTTTAAAATTTGGATTTTTATCATTCTTTGCACTTTTTTTCTAGGAAATGCAGCCGCTCTATTCCTTGATGGATATCATACTACAGAGCTTCCCATTTTTCGGATAATAGTGCACGAAAGTGATGATACAACAAGTTCTAAGAAAAAAGAAGGAAAAACGCAAAAATAATTGCCTTTTTCCTTCTTCTTTATATGTCTAATTCTTTCATTTTCCCTATTATCTTTTCATAAACAGGGTACATTTGTGGCTCTGTTGCATAATTCCTTATCTCTTTTATTGGTATCCATTTTACTCCACTATTTTCATCTTCTTTTATAGATAATTCTTCGGTTTCTTCAGCTTCTAGCAAATACGTTACATTTAAATGTTGATGTGCCGAAACATATTCTCCTCTTTTTACATGTCCAAACACAGGCAATATATCAATAGCGAAGATTTGGTTTGTTAGTACTTTTAGATTTTTTACACCGGTTTCTTCTGTTACTTCACGACAAGCTACCGCTAATAAATCTGCCTCCCCATCTGCATGTCCACCTACCCAAGCCCATGAGTTATAGATATTGTGATAAATAAAGAGTACCTTATCTCTGGTAGGATTCACAATAATAGTAGAAGAAGTAAAATGTCCAAATATATTTTTCCTTGTCAATACATCTGAAAAACTATTACAATAGAAAAGCATAGTTCCTTTATCTTTTTCTTCTTGTTTATTATATGGTTGATAATTTTCTAACTCTTCTTTTAACATAGGATACCTTCTTTCTACTTATCCTTTTATTTCTATTCTTTTTTCTTCTTTGTTCTCTTTATTTTAATTTCATAGATAATAGCTTTGAGATACCATTTTCCTCCATGGTAATACCATATACGGTATCTGCCGCTTCCATAGTTCCTTTACGGTGAGTAATAACTAAGAATTGCGTATTACTTGTAAAGTGTTTTAGATAATCTGCAAAGCGGAATACATTAACATCATCTAATGCTGCTTCTATTTCATCTAACACACAGAAGGGTGCTGGATTAATTTTCAGAATAGCAAATAGTAAAGCAATTGCTGTTAGTGCTTTTTCTCCACCAGATAATAGCATCATGTTTTGTAGCTTTTTGCCAGTAGGTTGTACTTGAATATCAATTCCACACTCTAAGATATTTTCTTCATCTGTTAGGACAAGTTCTGCTTTTCCTCCTCCAAATAGTTCTTGGAACACTTCATTAAAGTTGCGATTAATAATCTGGAATTGGTCTTTAAATTGTTCCTTCATAATAGTTGTCATTTCACTGATTACTTTCTTTAATTTCGTACTTGAATTTTCTAGGTCTAAACGTTGTTCACACATAAAATCATATCGCTGTTTACTTTGTTTGTATTCTTCAATCGCATCAATATTAATACTACCTAAATCTCTTATTTGTCCTCTTAGTAAATTTACTCTTTTTAGCGTACCACTAACATCTTTTGGTTTTTCATATTCTTGAGCATTGTTTGGTGTTATTTCATACTCTTCCCACATCTTATTGATAACAAGTTCTAAATCTTGCTCTACTTTTGCTTTTTTTACATCAATCTTTACCACTTGTTCTTTTAACGATTCTATCGTTTTATATTGCTCACTAATTTCTTTTTCAATCGCATCTAACTTTTTATTTTGCTCCGTTCTTTCCTGTTTATATTCTTCTACTTTTGTACCACTATTTTTCACGTCTTCTTCAATTGTAATAATCTTCTCTTCTAAAAGGTTGATATTTTCTTCTAGCTTTGCTACTTCTGTTTTAATAGCTTCTCTTTGCTTCTTCTTGTTTTTAATACTAATTTGACTTGTTTCCATATCCTTTTGTATTCTTTCTACCATTTCATTAATAGAAGTCTCACTCTCATCAAAAGAAGATACTGAAATTTTTAAATTCGTGATATCAAAATTCAAATCATCAATTACCTTTTGATTATCTTTATTCAAGTTTGCAAATTCTTCAATTACTTTATTTAAGGTTTCAATCTCTTCTGTTTTCTCCTGAATCTGTTTTTCAATTTTTTCTTTCTCTTGTCTATTTTCTTGTTTTTGTTTCTCTAATTGTTCTTGTTCTACTTTTAAACGGTCTCGTCTTGCTTCTAGTTTATTGATATTCTCTTCAATCGCTAACATTTTCTGTTTTTCTGTTGCATATTGAATATCAATTTCCTGAAGCTTGCTTTCGATACTGCTTGCCTCTTCTAAAACAGATTCCATATTTTCTTCATAGCTATCCTTTTCTTCTTGTTTTCCTTGTATTTTTTGTCTTAGCTTTTTAATTTCTTTTTCTAAGCTTTCAATCTCTCTACTTCTTCCTAATATGTTCACTGTTTTAGTTTGAACCGAACCACCGGTTATACTACCTGAAGGATTAATGGTATCTCCTTGTAAAGTTACAATACGGAACGAATATTGATTTTGTTTGGCAAGTGCAATTGCTGTATCCATATTATCTACAACAACCGTTCTTCCTAATAGATTAAATAGGATTTGCTCATATTTTTTCTGGAATTTAACTAAATCTGCAGCAATACCAATAACACCATCAATTCCTTTTTGTTTTATTTTATCTAGTCTATTTCCTTTTACCGTAGCAATTGGTAAAAAAGAAGCTCTTCCTAATTTGTTCGTTCTTAAATGTTCTACTAAACGTTTAGCATCTTGTTCTGTTTCGGTTACAATATTTTGCAAGTTATATCCTAATGCCATTTCAATTGCCACTTCATAGTCTTTAGGAACTTCTATAATATTGGCTAAAACACCATGCATTCCTTTTCCCAATTCTTTTACCTTTTCGCAATCAACTAAAAGAGATTTAACACTTTTTACATATCCTTCTTTTTCTCTTTCTGTTTCTTTTAAGAAATGATAACGGGATTCCTTCATTCTAGTTTCATAAGAAAGTTTATCAATTTCATCTACATACTGTTTTAATTTCCTCTGTGCTATTTCTCTTTCTTTATTGCTATTTTCTAACGCTGCTTGATATTTATTTTTTTCTGTCTCAATTGCATAAAAGCCTTTTGCAATTTCTTCTTTTTCTAATCTTGTTTTATCTAAATCCGATATTGTAGAAGCTATCTCTGTTTTTATTTGCATCTGTCTTTTTTGCATATTTTCATAGTTAACATCTTTCGTTGTAAGACTTGCATTTAGCTCATATCTTTCGTCAATATCCTGTTCTACTTTCTTCTTTTTTGCTTCCATTTCTAACTCTTTAGCAGATAACTTTTCTGTTAATTTTGCTAGATTTCCTTCTTTTTCTGCTAACTCTTTTGCAAACTTTTCTTTATCTGCGAACAGATTTGTTTTCTTTTCTATTTTCTGTGTTTTTTCCGTTTCTAGTTCTTGTATTTTGTTTTCTAATTCTTCTATCTCTGTTTCAAAACGTTTATCATTTTCTCTATTGTTTGAAATTCTTTCTTTTGCAACATGAATTTCAGAATATACCTGTTCTTTCATCTTTGAACTTTCAAATCCAATATTCTGCATGCTTTCAATGTTGGCTGTAATCTCATCTAATTTCTGTTTAATTTCTTCTTTTCTACTATTCTTTTCTTGTAACTGAATCTCTGCCGTTTCATAACTACTATTCATGCTTTCTGCATCGGTTACAATTCGCTTGATTTTTTCTTGATAGGTTTCAATTTGATGTAAGAATAAACCAATTTCAATTGATTTAAGTTCTTCCCTTAAGTCTAAAAACTTTTTCGCTTTTTCTGATTGTATTTTCAAAGGTTCTAATCCAGATTCAATCTCTGCTAAGATATCATTAATACGAAGTAAATTTAATTTAGCATGTTCTAACTTTTTTTCTGACTCAGCTTTTCGAACACGATATTTTACAATACCTGCCGCTTCTTCAAAAATGTGTCTTCTATCTTCAGATTTATTACTTAAAATCTCATCAATCTTTCCCTGTCCAATAATCGAGTAACCATCTTTCCCAATTCCCGTATCCATGAATAACTCTAAAATATCTTTTAATCTACATGGTACTTTATTGATAAAATATCCTGTCTCTCCACTACGATAAATTCTTCTTGTAACTGTTACCTCCGTATATTCAATCGGTAGTTTATTATCTGTATTATCAATAACAATAGAAACCTCAGCAAATCCTAATGATTTTCTACTCTGCGTTCCTGCAAATATGATATCCTCCGATTTAGAACCTCTTAGGGATTTCATACTTTGCTCTCCTAATACCCAACGAATCGCATCCGAAATATTACTCTTTCCAGAACCATTTGGCCCAATAACAGCTGTAATTCCCGGCATAAATTCTAATACTGTTTTATCTGCAAAGGATTTAAATCCTTGTAATTCTAGTCTTTTCAAATACATGTTAAACCACCTTTACTTTTCTTCATACTGTATTATCATATCCTAAAACATGCCATAAATCAACAAGAAAGGCAAAAAATATTTTTCTAAATCGACAAATTTCATTTTACAAACATAGCCTCTCTATGTTATACTAATTTTTCCCTTGGATTACGAAAAGGATAGAAAGGAGTGAAAAGATGGCAAGAAGGAATCGGCTACTTCAAGCTTTAGATGAAAATTTTGAAGTCATTAATTCGGAAAAAGATATTAAGGAAGATAAGGTTTATTTCGTAAAACTAACTTCTATTCTTTATACCAACAAAAAGACTATTGCCTTATATGGGCTTGCGTCTTTTGAGTCTCATATTGGAAGTCTACTTCCAAAGACAAATGTTCGAAACTTTCAAACATTTGAAGATTGGTTTAAAGAAATTAAACTCTTTGTTCCAGAAGGCAATAAAATCCGAATTACCAAGGATGCAAAAGCGTTTCTTCTGTCCTATTTCAGCCCAGAAAAAGATTCCTAGATTTAGGAATCTTTTTCTTTATTGCTATATTACTTATTTCTTATCTTCTTTCTTCTTTTTGCTATTTACTATGTATTTCCTACTACCTCCTCTATTTGTTTTTTTATTTCAGGATTATCTCTAAAATAGTAAGATTGCTCTTTTAAAAAGTTTAATAAAATATTCTTATCCTCTTGGGTTAAGTCCTTCGTTTTGGCTGTATTGATAAAAAGCTTAATAAACTCTATGGTGTCTGGCAACTTATATAGCTCTTCTGCAGACATCTTACCACTATTTTCTTGCATTTTAGCAGATAGCCTAGCAAATTCTTCTGGGTAAGCAGAACTTACAATTCTTTGTAAGTTTTCGGTACTGCTATCGTCTATTGGAACTATATCACTTGAATTTGTATTATATGTTTTTCCCTTTGATTCTTCTCTTTCTTTTTTTGCTTGTTCACTATTTACATATTCTTCTTTTTCTTTTAATAATGTATTTCTATACTCTTCCTCTTCTTGCTTTGTTCTTGGCTTTTCTACTTCTATTCCATCTAGAAGATTATTTTCCATGCTTCTTTTCTTATCTGCATTTATCTTTGCTATATATATCATCGTAAAGATTATGATAACAAATATGAAAATGCAAATTAAAATCCATACTTTCTTCTTTTTCATCTCACTCCTCCTTTTCCCTTTTATTAATTAAAATAAGTATAACATAATCTGTATATTTTTACATATATATCCATATTTTTCTTTTTCCTGACAATTTATTGCAAGTTTTTTCTAGTCATGATATGATAAATATAGATGAATCAAAAGAAAAGTTAGGAGAAAAAAATGTCAGATAAAGGAATTGATTTTTATAGTAAAACAAGTTTAAAATCATATAATCTAGATGAAGCCATGCGATACCAATTAAATATTTTGGATAAGCTAGATGTCTATACAAGAAAACACTGTGAAAACGTAGCTAATGTTACTTGTCGTTTATGCGAATATCTACATTGCCGTAAAGACTTTACTATCTATGCTACGATTTGTGCTTATTTACATGATATTGGTAAAATGTTTATACCTCAAGAAATTTTACAGAAGCCAGCTAGATTAACAGAAGAAGAATATGAGATTATGAAAACACATACTACTATCGGTTATAAAATGTGTATGGATGACCCCAAACTTAGACCATATGCAAATGGTCCTAAATATCATCATGAAGCTTTGGATGGAAGTGGTTATCCAGAAGGATTAAAAGCAAATGAAATCCCTTATGAAGCACAAATTATTCGTGTAGCAGATGAATATGATGCTATCGTTAGTAAAAGACAATATAAATCTCACATTGGAATTTCTGATACTTTAAAAATATTAATTCAAAATTCTCATCCGTCTATAGGTCCTAGTCAGGCAGAAGCTCTAACACAAATGGCCGAGAATGTAAAATACGGGAAAATTAATCCCAAAATCGTTAAAGCTTTATTTAAAGTTGTTATTGATGATACAGAATATGAAATTAGTTGTATGGATGGCTATGTAAAATATTTATCCGAAGAAACTAAACGTTTGAAAATAATTCAGGAATATGATGAAAAAAGAAAAAATGCTACCAAAGAAAAGGAGCAAAACTTCTACCGAGAGGGAATGGAAATGCTCTTTGAGCAAGGTGAAACTATCGAAAATTATACTCAAATATTAGAGGAATACGAAAAAGCATATGAAATTCGAAAAGCAAATGTAGAAAAACTATATGAAGAAATTAAGATTATAAAGAAGTTAAAAGTATAAAAAAAGAAGGCGAACTCGCCTTCTTTTTTATAGCCCAATTCTCACTTTTTGAATCAAGTGGTTTTCCTGTTCGCAAAGATAAATACATTTTTGCAACTCTTCCACTAATTCCTTTTGAGCATTTTCATCTAATAATGAATATACTTTTAAAGCCTCGTCTGTTTTTTTGTTAACAACAGCCAAAATAACAGATGCTTTAGTTGGAAGATAAGAGATGTATGGATTAAAGTCTAATTCTTTGTTAATAGTCTTTAATACTTTCTGGCAAATCTGCTTTCTTTTCTGATTGTCCTTTTCTCTTTTCGAAAGGACACTTCTTCTTCGGTAACCCAATTCTGAATACATAATTGAGTTCTCAAACAGGGCAGTTACCAGTCTTTCCATTTCCTGAATTTCCGCCAAATCATCAATGGCATTCGGAAACGCCAATAGCTTCCACTGTAATTTAATTTGCTCCACTTCTTGGATTACTTCCATATCCTTGTCATTCCAATCGTAGTCATTTCGTTCTGCCTTTTCGATAATATCGTTTATTTTCTTTGCAATTCTTATTGCATTTTTTGCATGTTTACGAAACTTTCCTCTCTTTTCGGACGACAATTTCTGGAACTCATCCCAAATCGTGTTAGCATTTAAATTACTTTCTAAAGAGTTCACTAAGAAAGCTGCGGTTGTTGCATTTTCCTCTACTTTAGAACCGTCATCAAGTCTTGGAATTTTTTCTAATATTTCCTCACCATATTTGATAATTCTAGTACAACCACGTTTTCCCTGCCGAACTGCTGTTAGCATATTTCCAGTCAATTCTGCATATGGAGTTTCATTCTCCAATAGCTCTTGAAGGGCATTTTCAAACTGCATCCATTCATTTAATGCTTCAATTGCTTCCGAGAATGGACATATGGATAAACACAGTGTCTCGTTTTCAATCCGATAAGTGGCATATCCTTTCTCTCCTAAGTGATACGGATGTATTACTGTCTGCTGTCTAATTTCTCTTTTTGTCATGTTATTACCTCCTATTCTTAGACACTTCTAGTGAGATATTACTCACTAATACAAGTTAATTATATCACATTTCTTTTGTTAAATCAAATTATGTTTACAAATTTTCCAGTATATTCCATCTTTCTATTTCGACAAATTATTACATACAAAAAGGATAGCTTCTGCTATCCTTCTTTATTCATCTAATCCAAAACTTACTCCTAATGCACTATTTATCTTTTCCATTACTTCATTATCTTCAATATGACCAATTTTTTCTCTTAGTCGACTCTTATCAATTGTTCTTATCTGTTCTGCCAAAACAATAGAATCGGCTTTTAATCCGCTCTCTTCTGAATTCACTTCTATATGTGTTGGAAGTTTTGATTTTGATTTCTGTGAAGTAATAGCTGCTGCAATTACAGTTGGGCTATATTTATTTCCCATATCATTTTGGATAATGAGTACCGGCCTAATGCCACCTTGCTCTGAGCCAACAACAGGACTTAGGTCAGCATAAAACATATCTCCTCTTTTTACTATCATTCATTAATCACTCCCATTAGTTTGTCTATATTAAGCTACTTTTTATATTTTAAATATTGGTTATATGATTTTTCGATAAGAATAATAGTAAAGCAAAGTATTAAATATCGATATTTACAGGTTCTATACGAAAAGCAAAAACTTCTTCTTTGCTAGTACTATTTATTTTTATCTCATTATATTTTATGTAGACTAGCGTGTTTTTGTTCCCATCTTGTATTTCTAATTTACTTGGTTTTCCTGTATTTTTATCAATATGTAGTTTCTTATATACAGCATACTTATTTGTTGTTTCTTTTGTATTGGTTTGCATGATAATTTCATTGTTTTTTTCTTTATATTGTGAATTACTATTTGCTTTATAGTCTTCCACAAAAGAACTTAAAAATAGATTGTTTTCCGCTAAATATTGATAATTCTCAAAAACACTATTTAAATTTAGTCTCGTATTTTCTAATTTTAAAGTACTACCATCATAAGACATTTTTAAATCCTTAATATTTTCTGGTTCTAGTACTTGTTGTTTTCCTATATTAGGAGCTACATATTGTTGTTTTAATAAATATTTAGTTTGATTCTTATTATTTTGCACTTCTACTACTATTGTTGCTTCATATGAACTCATATTTAAAATATTCGCTGTCAAATCCTCTGCTGATTTGCTAATAGTAGTATTCCCAAAAATATTTCCTTTATTAGCTTTTCCTACAAAAAATAGAATAAGAAGAATGAACAAAACAATTACTACTACAATAATTACTGTTCTTTTGGAGAATGGCTTTTTTTCCTTTTTCTCCTTTTTTATATTTTGAATGGTTTGTTTTCGAATTTTTTTTGTATTCATGGAATCACCTTTCTTTTTCTTTCTTCAAAAAAAGAATAGAGATATCTCTATTCTTTTTAATTTTCTATTCTATTTGTATGTTATATTCCTTTAAAGTATGCTAGAAGACAATCTATCATTTCTTGCTTTGTCTCTGTCTTATTAATAGCAACTCTTAATTTTGTTGCTTCTTTTAGATTTTTGCTATACCATGCAATATGTTTTCGCATTTCCTTAATAGCTACCTTTTCTCCTTTTTCTTCTATTTCCCCTTCTATATGTTTTAAAATAACTTGTAATTTTTCTTCGTTAGATATAGGTCCCATTGTTTTCCCTGTTTTTAAATACGAAATTACTTCTTTAAAAATCCATGGATTTCCTAATGCTGCTCTTCCTATCATAATTCCATCTACACCAGTGTCTTTTATCATTTTCTTAGCAGATGGCCCATCGATGATATCTCCATTTCCGATAACCGGTATAGAGACTGCCTCTTTTACCTGTTTGATGATATCCCAATCTGCTTTTCCAGAATAAAAGTCATCCCTTGTTCTTCCATGTATCGTAATTGCAGAAGCTCCTGCCCTTTCTATTTTCTTGGCTACTTCTACAGCTACTATATGACTTTCGTCCCAACCTTTTCGTATTTTTACCGTAACTGGTACAGTTGCATTTTCTACTACTGCTTTTACAATCTGTTCTGCCAATTCTAAGTTTAAAAGAAGTTTACTTCCATCTCCATTTTTTACTACTTTTGGTGCAGGACATCCCATATTAATATCTATGATATCTGCAAATTTACTTACTTCTCCACTTGCATATTTCATAGCTTCTACGTCACTACCAAAGAGCTGAACAGAGATTGGTCTTTTTTCTCCTTGTATATTTAACAGTTTTTTTGTTTTTTCATCCTGGTAAAAAATTGCTTTGCTACTTGCCATTTCCGTTACTACTAGACCTGGTCCATATTCTTTTACAATCTTTCGAAATGGCAGGTCTGTTATCCCTGCCATTGGTGCTAATATAACATTATTTTCTAATGTAACATTTCCTATTTTTAATGGTTTTAAATCCATACATCTCCACCTTTTACTGAACAAAAATTGCTTTTTGTCTTCTTCCACTAATACTTAATAAGATTCCAATACAGATGAAATTCATTAATAGGGAACTTCCTCCGTAACTAACAAATGGAAGCGGAACACCTGTTATTGGTAATAGTCCCATTGTCATTCCAATGTTTTCTAACATATGGAATAGAAAAATTCCTGCAATTCCCATTGCAATATATGACCCTAAATCGTCTTTTGCTGTTTTGGCGATATAGATAGTTTTGGTAATTAATACAACATACAAGATAATGACACTTCCGGCTACAATGAATCCCATTTCTTCTCCAATAACAGAGAAGATAAAGTCTGTTGTTTTTGGATATAAGAATCCAAGCTGAGTTTGATTACCTTTCAAGATTCCCATTCCTAGTAACTTTCCAGCTCCTATTGCAAGTTTTGATTGTATTACATTATATCCAGAACCTCTTGGGTCTTTGTTTGGATTTAAGAATATATCAATTCTCGTTTTTGCATGGTCTGGAAGAATAAAGAAGTACATAATAGGAAGTAAAATAGCAATGATTAAAACTGTTCCAATAATATATTTCTTATCAATTCCTGCGGTAAATAAAATAAGAACGGTAGCTACTAAAAAGGCAAGTGCTGTTCCATAGTCTGGTTGTTTGATGATTAATAAAACTGGAATTGCTACTGCTGTTAGTACTCCTATTAATTTTAGAGGTTTATTAATTTCGTCTCTTCCTCTTTGTTGCATTTTAGAAATCAAATATGCTAAAAAGATAACAACAAAAATCTTAGCAAACTCACCTGGTTGGAAAGAAAATACTTTTATATCAAACCAACTGGAAGCTCCATTAATTGGTTTTGTGAATAGAACTGCTACTAATAAAATCAAGAAAATGCCGTAAAACACAGGTGAAAATTTGGCTAATGTCTCATAATCAATTAATGCAAAAATAACCATGACTACTAAACTAATGAAAAACCAAGTAATTTGTTTTGTAAGCTCCCCTGACTGACTTTCATTTGTTGCTGAAAATAAAGCAATACATCCTATAATACATAAGATAATACTGCAAATTAGTACTGCCCATTCCATATTTTTAAACATTTTCTTTCTCATTTTCTAACCTCTTTTGTTTGGATTTTTTCGTTTTATGAAATCAGAAATCACTAAGGAATTTTCCTTAGTAATTTCTAGTTGTCTTATTTAGTTGCTGCTTCTTGTTTATTCTCTTGTTTTGCTTCTTTGTTTTCTTTTTCCAGTTTGTCTTGTTTTTTTGCTTTTTCCTTGTTTTCTTCTTTTTGTTCTTCTTTATTAGTATCTTTTTCTTTATCCTCTATTTTTTCTTTTTCCTTTTTCTCTTCTTTAACGGCTTGTTCTGTTTCTTCTTTATTCTCTTCTATTTTTTTCTCTTTACTAGTAACGTTTTTTTTCTTATCGTCCTTTTCCTTTTCATCTTTTTCGTTTTCGTTTTCTTGTTTTTCTTCTTGTTTGGTTTCAACTTTTTCTTCTGTTTCTTTCTTTTCTTTTTCGGTTTTTATTGGAGTTTTTTCTTCTTTCTCTATTTCCTTTTTCTCTTCTTTAACGTCTTGTTTTATTTCTTCTTTATTCTCTTCTTTTTTTGCTTCCTTTACTTCTTTGCTAGCTTCTTTTGCTTTTTCTTTAATATTCATAATAGGAATATTCGCATATAAAGCAGGGGCCCCAGTTGTACCATCTTCGTTTGTTTTATTGGTTAATCGTACATCTATTGAACTTTCATCTACTTCAATATATTTCTTAATAACTTCTATAATTTCTTGTTTCATCATATCTAAGAAATCTGCTGATACATTTGCTCTATCTTGCATTAACACTAAATGTAACCTTTCTTTTGCAGCCTCTTTTGAAGAATTCTTTTGCTTTTCCCCTTTTCCTAATCTCTTAAAAAAATTCATAATGCTTTCGAACATCTTTTAACCTCCAATATATTGTATCTTTTATTTTTTTCTAAATAACTGTTTAAGTTTAGCAAAAAATCCTTTCTCTCTACCTGGTATGGTTACTTCTATATTTTCTCCTAATACTCTTCTAGCTATTTCTAAGTATGCTTTGCCAGATGGTGCTCTTTTGTTTTGAATAACAGGTTCTCCTTTATTGGTTTGTGTAATGATGTATTCATCATCTGGAACAACACCAATTAAATCAATGGAAAGTAAGTCTACGATATCATCTACATCCATCATTTCACCTTTTTTTACCATATTAGTTCTTAGTCTATTTACTACTAATTCTGGATTTTTTATATCAGAAGATTCTAATAATCCAATAATTCTATCTGCATCACGAATAGCGGATATTTCTGCTGTTGTAACAACTAAAGCTCTATCTGCACCTGCAATTGCGTTTTTAAAACCTTGTTCAATTCCTGCTGGACAGTCAATCAAAATATAGTCAAACTCTTCTTTTAATTTATTTGTTAAATCACGCATTTGCTCTTCATTTACTGCACTTTTATCTCTTGTTTGTGCTGCAGGTAGTAAAAATAGTTCTGGATAACGCTTGTCTTTTATTAAAGCTTGTCTTAATTTACACTTTTCTTCTACGACATCTACGATATCATATACGATTCTATTTTCTAATCCCATAACAACATCTAAATTACGAAGTCCTATGTCGGTATCGACTAAAGCAACTTTTTTACCTAATAGCGCAAGACTTGCTCCTAAATTTGCTGTTGTTGTGGTTTTTCCTACCCCACCTTTTCCTGATGTAATTACGATAACTTCTCCCATGTTTTTTCCTCCTTCTACTATGCACGAGGTAATTATTTAGTCTTATTTTTACTTCTATATATCTTATATGGAAATGCTGCAAAAGTCAACCTTATATGTCAGAAAAATGTTAAAAATATTACAAAAATATTACAGGTCTTAACTATCTATCTGTAACATCTTTATTTGATTAACTTACCCAACTACAAATACATTACTACCCGAAAATATAATTCCATCATATGAAGGATACATTGCTTGGTCTCTTGTGACATAATTGTATACCATATTATCTTATTTACTTACCACTTTATCCGTTATTCCACTAGAACTATTTCTTTCTACATTACTACTATTTCCTACTTCGAAACGTACAATATAAAATCTATCTACACTTGCCTTTATAGTAGTATCTAATGTTTCAGAATAATTTGCATATATTTTAACTTATTTCTAAAATCTTGACTTTTTTAGAGCTAATAAAATTTGGGTTAATTAAAACTAGAGTTTTTCATTTTTATATACTTTTATGAATTAAAACTTATACTGAGACATTTGCAAATTTCATTGTATAAAAAAGGAAATCGTGATATTATAATTTCAAAATAAAAACGAGGAAAAAGGGGACAAGCCTTATTCTATTAGGCGAAAATATTAATACTGAACTTAAAGAATCTACTAATGTAATGGCACTGAATAATAAAAAGCAGAGAACTAGAAAACTTGTTTTTCTATGTGTTTACGAGATACATTCTGTATCTCTTTCCTGCCTTTAGAAATTTTGGTAAAAAGATTAAGAAAATATTACGATAAAAATAAACTTCAAAAGTAGAAGGAGATAAAAAATGGGTATTAGTAAGAATAAATACAATATAATAACTTTATGTGGTTCAATCAAATTTAAAACTGAATTTATGAAAGTTCAAGAAAAACTTACATTAGATGGGAATATTGTTTTAACTCCTAATTTTTTTAATAATATAAAAAATAAAATAGATTTAGATACTAAAAAAATGTTAGATGGAATGCATAAACAAAAAATAGATATGTCAGATGAAATTTATGTAATTAATTTGGGAGGATATATTGGAGAAAGTACAAAAGCTGAAGTTGAATATGCAAAAACAAAAGGCAAAAAGATTTCTTATTTAGAAAGCATCAAATAAAAGTAATTTGTTGAAATAGAGGAGTAATTATGAGTTTAGAAGTGAAAAAAGTAAAGTTATCAAATAAGGATGTTAAAAGAGTATATGTTGATTCATTTTCCAAAGAAGAACGAATGCCATTTTCTATTATGATATTCTTGACTAAAATTACTCATACAGACTTCTTGGCATTTTATGATAAAAATACATTGTGTGGATTTGTTTATTCAGCAACAATAAAAAATATAACTTTTATAATGTTTTTTGCAGTAGATAAAAATATTAGATCAAAAGGATATGGAAGCAAAATTTTAGAAGAAATGCAAAGATTATATCCAAAAAATAAAATTGTTATATCTATTGAAAGATGTGATGTAGAAGCAACGAATATTAATGATAGAATCAGAAGAAAAAATTTCTATTTAAAAAATGGATATATAGATACAGGTTATTTAATAGAGTTATCAAAAATAGAACAAGAAATTATAATAAAAAATGGTACTTTTGATAAAGATGAACTTTTTAATTTTTTTGTTAAATATAGCAATGGTACTATGAAACCAAAAATATGGAAGAAATAAATTATAATATATAAGTAGGAACAAAATAGTAAGTTGTAAGTGAGATGAAGTAGTATGATAATGCTTAATAAAATGGATAATAATATGGTCACAATATGTGGAATGAATTGTACTGTATGTTATAAACATTTACTAACTAAAAAATATGCAATAGAAGAATTTTTAAAAAGAGAAAAAGAAAAATGGACTTGTTCAAAATGTAATGGGATAATATCATTACACGATAGATTTTGTAGTGAGTGTCAGCAACACATTGACTAGCAATTTACAATATATAAGTAAAAATAAAATGCTTATTTACAGAGATAAATTTAAAATGTTAATAAGCATTGCTTGTAGCAACGGACTGTTCTTTATATAATAGTTTTAATAAAGAAAGGAGTTGTCGTAAAATGTTAAAAGAAAACATTAAAGCAATAAGAAAATCAAGAGGACTTTCGCAAGAAGAACTTGCTATAAAGTTAAATGTGGTTAGACAAACAATTTCTAAATGGGAACAAGGTTTATCTGTTCCTGATGCAGAAATGTTAATCACAATATCAGAAGTTCTTGAAACACCTGTAAGCACTTTACTTGGAAAAAACATTTCTGAATCTAAAGTTGATGATATCAAAGCAATTTCTGAAAAATTAGAGATAATAAACTTACAACTATCACAAAGAAAGAATGAGAGAAGAAAAATAGCTCATTGGTTGCTAATCTCATTATGTATAATTATAATAATTATTTTCATATCTTTAATTTTATTAAATAGTCCATACTTAAATTGGGATTATAGTAATCCTGAAAATGCTGTTTTAGGAGTTGCTTTTCATTCTTTTGAATGGTTATTTATCAGAATAGCACCAATTATTCTCATTGGATTAATAATTGGAATTCTCTTAACTAGAAAGAAAGATTAAAATTATTTTTTTAACTATTTAGATTACAAATTAAAATATATAAGTATAGCCAAAATAGTAATTTGATTTTATTTATCCTATCAATTATGGATATGTTCCAAATACAGTAAGTGGTGATGGAGAATTTAACAACGTATCATTTTCAAGCCCCAGAGTTTTATAAAAAATGTGGATTTCAACTTGAATTTATAAGGGATAATATAACAAATCCAAAATTAACAAAGTATTTTTTTGTAAAATATTTTTTAAAATAGTGATAAGTTAATATATGAGGGGTGAAAAATTTGAATTTAAGAGAAGTTACAAAAAAAGATAAAAATAAAATTTTAGAAATTTATAAAGAATATCTTGCAAGTGATTTAATACCAGGAATAGACAGATTTGAGGGAATAAGAGATTTTGAAAAATTAGAAAAGTTAAGTTTTAATGAATGGCTTGAAGATTTAGAAAATAATAAATATGAAGAAAATTTACCAGAATTCTATTCTCCTCATACATTATACTTAGCAATAAACAAAAGCAATGAAATAGTAGGAGCTGTTGGGATTAGGTGGAAACAAGTTCCGATTCTAATGACATTTGGTGGATTAATAGGTTACAGTATAAGACCCAGTCAAAGAGGAAAAGGATATGCAAATGAAATGTTAAAATTAGCATTAAATAAATTTAGAAATACAAACATAAATAATATTCTAATTACTTGTAAAGATTTTAACATAGCATCAAAAAAAGTAATCGAAAAAAATGGGGGGATTTTTGAAAATACTTACAAAAATAATGAAGACGGATATAATTATTTAAGATATTGGATAAAAATATAGAAAGTGTGCGAGAAATTATAATTTTGTAGTTTGTGAGAATAATAGTAATTTGAAAGTTAGGTGTATCTATGATTAAGTCGATAATAAAAAGACAATTTAATTGTGATAGAAATAAATTGTGGGAAGTTATTACAAGCAATAACAATCATTCTTGGAGAAGTGATTTATCTAAAATTTATATTATAGATCAAAAACATTTTATTGAATATGATAAAAATAATTTCCCAACATATTTTACTATTACAAAGAAGGAAAAATTAAAAGAATATAAATTTGATTTAGAAAATACTAACTTAAAAGGGAAATGGACAGGACTTTTTGTAGAACTTGATAATGAAAATATAGAACTTACTTTTATAGAAGAAATTGAAGTAAACAGTTTTATAATGAAAATATTTGCTAAATCGTATTTAAAAAGACAACAAAAAAGATATATGAAAGATTTAGAAATTGAATTGAGTAATTTGAAAGAGAGATGAAATCAGATGCAAAATATTGTAATTTTAGGTGCTAATGAAGGCATTGGATTTTATTTAGCAAAACATTTATTAGAAAGTGGCAATAATGTAGGAATATTAGATATAAATACTGATAATTTAGAGAAATTAAGAAAAAAATATCCTAAACAACTTTTAACACTAAAATGTGATGCTCGAAAAGATAATGAAATAGAAACTTCTATTAAATTATTTTTTGATAAATATAAAAGTATAGATATTGCAATTCATAATGCGTGTGGATGTACTTTTCAATCAATGGAAGAAACTCCAGAAGAAATTTATAAAAATGTATTTGATATAAATTACTTTGGTGCATTAAGACTTACAAGAAATGTTGTAAAATATATGAAAAAAATTGGTGGCAAAATAATTTTTACTTCTTCAGGAGTTGGAGTTATGGGATTTACTAAAATAAGTCCTTATGCTTCTAGTAAAGGTGCAATCGAATCACTAGCTAAATGTATGAATATAGAGTATAAAAAATATAATATTTCTTTTCATATATTCCATCCACCACTAACTAATACAAAATCAGCAGCACCATTACCAGTACCAAAAGAATTTATGGCTAATCCAGAAAAGGTGGGTATTGGTTTAGCAAAACATATAAATAAAAAATCTTTTATTATTTGCCATAACTTATCGCAAAAAATTCAAACAATGGGCTGTTACTTATTTCCTATAAAAATGGGAAAACTTATGAGCAAAATGACAGATGCTTATGCAGAGAAATCTACCAAAGTATAATTCAAATTACAATTTGATAGTGAAGATAAATAATATAAAAAATTAGAGATATTAAGAAAATTGGAGAGTTAGAACCTGTAATAAATATTGATACATTTTTAATGTAAGCTATTTTTATCGTAATATACAAAAGGCTACTTTTCTCTTGGTTACCTTGTAGGTGGGTCTGGCCCGTCGTATCACCATGATAGGTAAAGGCCTACATGGTGCTCTCTTTTATTCAATTTTTTCCTTATTTTCTACTATTTTTAGATTTTCCTAACAGCGCACAGCTTTACAAATAAAGTACGACACGGAAAGCGTAGCTACTGAAGCTACCGGACGCACTACCGCCAGCACGGCGCGATGCCGGGTAGTTACTACCATTGTCGTAAAAAACACCACCGCGTACAACGCAAGGATAGTCCGCAAGATCTCTCTCTTCTGTGGTCCACTCCCATGTATTTCCCGCTAAGTCATAAATATTTTTTTGCATCGTTTGTTTACTTACTCCAGCGTTTAATAACTTACTTGTATCAATTGGCTTTATTTCATTCCCTGCATCATCTTTTATTGCTACATTCGAATAATTGCCCCAACTTGTACTATCTGTTCTTATATTATGGTTCTCATCTTCTACATAATTCATTACCGCATCCCATGCATAACTATTGACTAATTTACTTTTTCCTGGATACATGCCTTCTGCTAATTCTTTTGCTTGGTCTCTTGTTACAAAGTTATATACGCTATTATTCTTTTTACTTACGACTTTATCTGTTATATTAGTTTTATCTGAACTTGTTCTTGCTGTATTACTGCTATTTCCTGCTTCAAAACGTCCGATATAGAAACCTTTATTTGTTTCTACACTTGTTTTTAGCGTATTATCTAATGTCTCTGAATAATCAGAATAACTTCCAGATTGTTTTCCAAAATCTTGTCTTTCATACTTTACCTTAGTTCCATCTACCGGTATCCATACAAATTGATTTCCACCTTTGGCATTATCCAAATTATCACCTTGTATATCGGAAATTACGAGACCTTCCTCTTTTGTTCCTCCTACATAATAGAATCCTTCTGGAATTTTTCCTTCTAACTCTGGTGGAACCGGTAAGGTATTTTGCGTCTTTTCATAAGTTTCTTCATAAATACTATTTATTTGGTTAAGGTCTTTTCCATATTCTTCTTTATTTTTTTGATTTGCCTGTATTTGGGTAGCTTGTTTATTTGAAATTGCATAAAAGATAGCAACTCCTAATATAACGAAAAATAGCATTGCAATTAAAACAAATAATGTAATAGAACCTTTTTCTTCTTTTTTCTCTACTCTTTTTATTTTCATTCTACTTATTATACTCTCCTTTGTTTTTCTTCTACTTTCTTATTTTTCTTTTCTCTTTTATTTTCTTTATTATACTCTAACTAATATTTTCTTTTCAATTCTTTTTTATTCTTTTTTATCTTTTTCCTATTTCTTTACTATTTTCCCGTTTTCCTACTTGGCTTTGTTTTTTCTTTCATCCATTCTATTCGTTCTTCATGTAATTTGTTTCCTAATTCAATTCCTTGTATATTACCATATTTTTCTTTGATATATTTCCCGTTTATTTGTTTTAAACATTCTTTTCCAATCTCTGCAAAATTAATTTCCGTCATCTCGGTTACATCTCTTTGTCTTGCTTTATCACATTTGACTACAATTTCTAGTCCATCTAACCCTATTTTTGATTTTGCTACTCGTTCGATAAAACTAACTTTGGTAGATGGTTTCATATCTTCAAATTTACCGCCTCTCATATGCTCTTTTGCAGAGACTTTTCCACAGGCTATCCACTCATTGGGTAATTTTAATCTATTCGCTAAATCTCCTACTAATTTTACTCCTCTTTCTTCATGCCCATAATGATGTGGAAGCATTTCAAGTGGTGTTTGCCCCTTTCCTAGGTCATGCACTAAAGCACTAAATCGTATGCTAACTTTATTTGTTAAAATTACGCTATTATCTAATACTTGTAAAGTATGCACATAACTATCTCCTTCTGGATGATATTTTTCTGGTTGCACTTTTCCAATTAAATCCTGAATTTCTTTAAAATGAACATCTAAAACTTCTGCTTTTCTTAATACTTCAAAAAAAATAGATGGTTTTTCACTAAGTAATGCTTTTTTAAATTCCGTAAAAACTCTTTCTGGAGATAAGAAGTATAGTTCCTCTTTTAAGGACTTCATCATGGCAATAGTATTATTTTCTACCGCAAATTTCAATTGACTTGCAAACCTTGCTACTCGATAAACACGAAGTGGGTCTTCTTTAAATGCATTTGTTGTTGCTCGTATACAACACTCTTTCAAATCCTTTTTCCCTCCAAATGGGTCTATAATTTGTTTTGTTAATACATGTTGTGCCATACTATTTACCGTAATATCGCGTCTTGCTAAGTCCTCTTCTATTGTTATTTTTTTATCAGTTTGAATTTCAAATTCTTTATGTCCTTTCCCTGTTTTTACTTCTTTTCTTGCAAGTGCAAATTCCTTTCCTTCCATGTCAAAAACAGCAAAGTCCTTTCCTCTTATCTTTGCTTCTGGAAAAAGGCTTTGAAATTCTTCTTGAGTAAGACCTGTTACACAATAGTCTTCATCCGTTATTTCTCTTCCTAAAAGTGTATCGCGAACAGCTCCTCCGACTAAATACAGCCTTCCATCTTTTTCTTCTATTTCTTTAGCAATTTCCTCTATCGATTTTATTTTCTCTTTCAACTTATTTACCTTTCCTTTTATCTTTAAATTTTCTCTTTTTTAGTTTACTTCTTTTTTACTATTTTATCCCAAATTTTAAAAAATAGGAAGAACAAATGAGATTCTTTTCCTTCTAAATACTCTTGTAAAATTTCTGTCGTATGGTCGGCTTTTTGGTCTACGAAAATTTCTTGACATTAGTAAATTTAAAGCATATACTGATGGTGTAAGTTTGGCATTAATATACATACATTATTTTAATTAACTATATAAAAAGGAGGTATCAATTAGAATATGGATAACTTAATTGAAATCAGATGGCATGGTAGAGGTGGACAA
>JBKXSZ010000009.1:0-50214 GCA_047017005.1 Clostridia bacterium
TTATTACAAATTTTACACCTATGGTATTACTCTTTTTCAACTAACGAAATTATTCAAAATATTTTAAACTTTTTCTATTATGACTTCATTGCCATTTTCCATCTAATCAATTATTACAAAGGAAGAAACTCAATTCAACACCTGTGAGTTTTTTGTGTATTTCATCTTTCTTTTTTCTTAATCTATTAAAGAAAAACCCATTTTTTGTTGTAGTTCTGGACTAATTGTTTTTTGTACTGGTAATTTATTTTCTCTACAAAATGCTTTTACTGCCTCTTCAGTTGCAGCCCCATAAACTCCATTTGCTGTTCCAAAGAAGAAACCCAGTTCTTTTAATCTCTCTTGTATAGCTTTTACATCTGAACCATACATTCCAGATTTTAAATAACGAAATCCCTTTCCAAACTCACGGTACACGCCATCTACAATGGTTACCTTAGTACCAACTGGTATCATGTTATATAATTCCGCAACATCTTTATTATACATACGAATACAACCATGAGAGCTAGGCCATCCTACTGAAGAAGCATCTTCATTCCCGTGTATTCCAAACTTTCCCCATGGCACATTAAATCCCATCCAGTTTCCTCCAAATCCTTCTCCCCATTTTCCTTTAGAAATAATAGTCCAAGTACCAATAGGAGATGGAGTTGATGCTTTCCCTCCAGAACATTTATATTCTTTTATCAATTCATCGTTTTTAAAAACGAACATTTGAGAATTTTCCACATCGACTAATATTTTATATGTTACATTTTCCCTTGCCTTGGAACTATTTCTTATTCCAATCGAAAAAAGAATTGTAATAGCAATACTCACTACAATTACAATTCTTTTGTACTTACGAATATACATATACTTTGCTACCTTTCTATTTTTACTTTCTTTTATATGTATATTCTCTTATTTTTAATTTATTAACTATTTCTTCTTTTCTTTTTCTTGAAGTATAAAAATCCTCCTATTCCTGCTGCTATTACTTCTAGTCCAATAACTCCAGACCCCCCACTATTTCCCTATTCTACTAATCCCAGTAGTAAAAATATATATAGCTAGGATAGTGACTAAAATTTTCTTTCCCCTTTTCATTTTCTTGCCCCCTTTATTTGATTGTACTATGGTTTTCTCCTTTTTCTATCTTTTTTGTCAAAAGGTTTTTGACATTTTCCGACATATGTTTTCTACGAAAAAAAATCCCTATCTAGTTTGATAGAAATCTTTCTTTTTAATTTATTCAACTTGTCTTTTTTGCTGTTTTCTTTGCCACCTTTTTTATAGGAGCTTCTGTCTCTTCCATTTCTTTTACATATACCATTTGGGTTGGATAAGCAAGTTTTACTCCTTCATGTTCTAATATTTGTAATACATCAAAATTGATACTTTGTTTTGTTGCTAAATAACTATTGTAATCTATAGAATCTGTGAAAACGTATACTAAGATACTAATCCCATCTTCTTTAATCTCATCCATTTTTACATATAGGGTATCATTAATAGTATGAGGGTGATTTTTTAAGGCAAAATATAACTTGTTTGTAATTTTCTCTACTACATCTAATGGTGTATCTAAAGCTAATTTTAGTTCCATTTTATATCTTCTAGATTCCATTTTACTCCAATTCACAATAGAAGCATTCGCTAGAATAGAGTTTGGAATATTAACAAGTGAATTTTCGAAATTACGAATACGAGTACTTCGGAAGGTAATATCTTCTACTACACCTTCATAATTTTCAGTTTCAATCCAGTCTCCTACTTTAAATGGTTTATCTAAAAAGATTACCATTCCCCCAAATAAATTTTTGGCTGTATCTTGAGCGGCTAATGTTACGATAACACCACTAATTCCTAATCCAGCAATTAATCCATTTAAGTTAAAGTTTAACTCTGTTGCCACTAAGAATGCTGCTATTATATAGATAATAGCTCGAATAATCTTCGCTATAATATTTAGCATAGATTCGTTCTTATCACTTTTACGATATATCTTTTTTAAGATATTGGATTTCGAGTTTAAACTATTTCCTAAACCATATGCAGTTAAACAAATAATAGCAATTCTAAATAGTTTTGTTGCAAACGCAATTATATCTGCTGAAAGATTTAAAAATAGCATCGCTGCATAAATTCCAAATATCGAAAAAAAGATACTAAGTGGCTTATAAAAGGGATTTTCTTTTATTTTTTCTTTTTTCTTTTCTTTTATTCTAAATATTTTTATAATAATAAACGCTAAAACAGAACTAAAAATATTAAATGTTAAAGCAATCAATAGTGCTAACAATATATTAATAATCGTTTCTATCTGTGTTCCTTGTACCGTATGAACAAAATCAATTATATTTTGCATATTTCCTCCCTCTCTTGTTTCTTATCCTATTTTGTCTTTATTTAATCTCTATTTAATCTCTAATCTTTTCTATTTCTAATTTTTTCTTTGTCTTTTTTATTATACTATAGTAGTAAAAAAAACAAAACTATATTTTATACTTTTTATTTAATTTTTTACTGTTTGGTTGATTCGAACTATAGTTTTCCTTTTCTAGTTTTTAGTAATCTTTATTCTTTTATCCTATTATGATTTTATCTATTTTCAACTTTTAAGTCAAGTCCGTTTTTTGTTTTTCCCTGTCCTTACAGACATTATATTGCCTAGTTTATATACTTAATTAAGAAGCGCTTTAATTTAGGGCGTTTTCAGAGATAATCTTTAAAATTTGGAGGAAAAATGATAAAATAAAAGTATCTTATTACAATGAAGATGGAGGTTTGATTTATGGAAAAGCAAAAAAGAATCCAAGTATTACAAGATGTTGTTCGTATTCCATCAGTGAATGGGAAAGAAGCAGAAGTAGCTGACTATCTCTCACAATTGCTTGAAGAATATGGAATTGAAAGTCAACATGTTACCTATTGCGAGGGGCGAGATAATTTGGTGGCTTCTCTTTCCAAAGGAGAAGGGAAAGTTTTAGGACTTTCTGGACATATGGATGTGGTATCTGCTGGAGATGAAGCCATGTGGAAGTATCCACCTTTTGAAGCACATATTGATAACAATCGTCTCTATGGACGTGGTTCTACCGACATGAAGGCTGGGCTGATGGCTTTGGTTATTGCCATGCTGGAATTGAAAGAAGAAGGCAATCCATTTAGTGGGACAATCAAGTTGCTCGCAACCGTTGGTGAAGAAGTTGGCGAACTAGGTTCTGAACAATTGACAAAAAAAGGCTATGTAGATGATTTAGACGCACTGATTATAGGGGAACCCACTGGTTATCTGTTAAATTATGCTCATAAGGGTTCTATTAACTATACAGTAATATCCCATGGAAAAGAAGCCCACAGCTCTATGCCACAGGAAGGTTATAATGCCATTCGTCAGTTGAATGAATGTATGCTGATTATCAACAAAAAAATGGATGAGGTCACTGAGGCCTATGTGAATGAAGAGTTGGGACGAACGATTCATAACATCACGGTCATTCACGGGGGAGAACAAGTCAATAGCATTCCGAATAAGGCATTTATCCAAGGAAATATTCGCTCAATTCCTGAATTTGGAAATGAAAAATTGATTGCTCTACTAGAAAAAATCATTTCACAATTGAACAAGAAAAGTTCATTTCCATTGGAATTAACGATTGATTATAATAAGATTCCAGTACAAGCAGATAAAGATTCCGTTTTGATTAAAACGATTCAAAAACAATTTGACACACCATTACCTGTTGTGGGAGGTCCTGCGACAACAGATGCAGCTGAATTTACGAAAGCTAAAAAATCCTTTGATGTGGCTGTTTTTGGTCCAGGTGTAACGGGTGTTCCCCATCAGGTAAATGAATATATAGAAATTGATAATTACTTAGAAATGATTGACGTATACAAATCAATTATCAAAAGCTATTTAAGATAAGGAGCAGATAATAGTCTTCTGGTTACAAATCACAATTTGGAGGATATTGATACTATGAAGGATATGATGGTGTACGTGAGATTTTAGTAGATAATAGAATTATCAAAGCAACTGGCAAGAATCTTGGACCAGCAGATGAAGCAAATAGATTATTGGAATGATGATTTATATTTTTTTACAGGAATTCGATAATTTTGATATAGGAATTTTAAACTCAATGTAGAAACCAATGTTTTTAGTAAATTTGAGTAAAATAAGGGCTTACTATTATTATTTGAATAGTAAGTCCTTTTTCTCTCTTAAAATATTAAGAAACGCTTTTTTAACGTGTTTTTGAAGATAAGCTTAAATTTAAAAACTTAAAGTATCCTTAAAGTATTTTTATTATATCTCATTTTTGTATTTCTTGTTCTATATGTTTTCTTTTCTCTTGTTCTTTTTTTATAACCATTTAGTATCCGGACCCTTTTAGAGTTCATATACTATTGGTAGGTGATGTTCAATGGAAACTTTAAAACTAGGGTCTACACGGTCCCGTTGTAGATTACTTACAAAGTTTATTAAAACGACTTGGTTTTTATCAAGGTCCTATTGATGGAATTTTTGGAGAAGGAACCGAAAATGCAGTAATAACTTTTCAAAGAGAATTTAAACTAACTGCAGATGGAATAGTAGGAGATAACACTTGGTCAAGACTTTATCCCTATATGCGTGGTTTTACGATGCATACTGTAAGGCCAAATGATACTATTTATTCTATTGCAAGACAGTATGGTAGTGATGTCAATCGTATTTTGTTTTCCAATCCTAACTTAGATATTTATAATTTGCTAATTGGTAATAAAATAAAGGTGCCTTTTGGAGATATTGTTCCTACAGATGTTCGTTATCCTTATGAGTTAATGAATATGAATATCCTTTCTCTTCAAAATCTTTATCCTTTTATTGAAGTAATGGATATTGGAAATAGTGTGCTTGGAAGACCAATTCTTAGTCTTAAGATTGGTACTGGTCCAAAAGAAGTTTTTTATAATGCGTCTTTCCATGCAAATGAATGGATTACTTCTGTTGTTTTAATGAAGTTTGTAGAGGACTATGCAAGAGCTATTGCGACAAATGATACTATTTCTGGATATTTAGCAAATGATATTTATCAAACCACTACGTTATATGTCGTTCCTATGGTAAATCCAGATGGGGTAGATTTAGTTACTAGTTATCTAACTCCCTCCTCTACTGGTTATCAAACGGCTCTTTCTATTAGCCAGCGGTTATCCTAATATTCCTTTTCCAAATGGTTGGAAAGCTAATATCACAGGAATTGATTTAAATTTGCAATATCCAGCAGGTTGGGAAAATGCCAGAGAAATAAAATTTGCACAAGGTTTTACTTCTCCTGCTCCACGAGATTTTGTTGGTCCTTCTCCTTTATCCGCCCCTGAATCCATTGCAGTTTATAACTTTACGGTTACACATAATTTCAGATTAATTCTAGCTTATCATTCTCAAGGTGAAGTTATTTATTGGAGATTCCTAGACTACAACCCTCCAGATTCTCGATATATTGGAGAAGAATTTGCAAGAGTTAGTGGCTATACTTTAGAAGATACTCCTTATAGCTCTAGTTTTGCAGGTTATAAAGATTGGTTTATTCAAACTTATAACAGACCAGGTTATACAATTGAAGTGGGAAGAGGAGAAAATCCATTACCAATTTCTCAATTTAATCAAATTTATCGTGATAATATTGATATTTTAGGATTAGGCATGGTTTTATAACGGAAAAACGCACTAGAATTTATTCTCTGTGCGTTTTTATATTTTTATAATTAGTTGCCTTGACAGTACATACTTTGTTTTTATTTTCATTTTTAATTTTACTAAATATTCGTTACCATTCTTCGGATTTTTCTATTCTCTAGATTAAATCCTAGTTTTTCATAGAAGGAAATTAGTTTATTATTTTTAGCAACTAAAGAGGCTTTTTGATATCCTTTTTTTCTTGCTATTTCATATGCTTTTTCTATCATAATATTAGCATATCCTTTTCCTCTATATTCTGGTTTGATTGCAATATTTGAAATATAGAATTCATCTTCTTTACATTCACGAAAGAAGAAAAAGTCTTTAATACTAGTATATAATAATCCTAATTTGTTAATCCATCCTTTTTGTGTAGCAATAACTTGTTTTTCACTATTTATGGTTAGTCTATCAATCTGGTCTCCTTCTATATAGAGAAGCATTCCTACTAATTTTTTATTTTTTCTTGCTACGATAATATTGTCTAGTGAAAAACGATTATTTTTCATTCTCATTAATCGTTTTAAAGTTTCTTTTCTTTCTTGTTCTGAACCATATCCCCATTCTTCTTCTGGCGCTGGTTCTGTAATGTAGATTAAATCTACAATTTCTTTTACATCCCTTCTTCTTGCTTTTTCCATTTTTAAGCTACTCGGGGCACTTTTCATTTTTAACACTCTCCATTTTCTAATAATTTATTCTTGTGTTTTTCTTTTCGTTGATTTTGATAATCACACTCCTTTTATTCCTTAGTATTATTTATTTTACTAGTATAGTTATATTATATCGCATTTTTCCCCTTTTGTAACTCTTTCCCTATTAATGCTTGCGTTTTCTTCCACATTCTTTTTCGTGATTTCTTGTAATTTTTTTGATATTTTCGCTTCTTTTAAGAAGATTTGCTTAAATTTAAGCAAAAATAAGGAAAAAAGATTTCTTTTCCTTTTCTCCTTACTTTTGTTTCTATTTCTATTTTTCTATTATCTTTTTATTTCTTCAAAACGTTTATTTACTTCTTTCCAATTAGTAATATTCCAAAATGCATCAATATACGTTGGTCTTTGTGTTTTATATTGTAAGTAATAAGAGTGTTCCCACATATCTAATACTAGAATTGGTTTACAGCCCCATAGTGTTAAATTCTGATGTTTTTCACATTGTAAAACTTCTAATTTTTGAAAGTTTGGTACCCAAGCTAGGATACACCATCCAGATGCCTCTACTGCTTTCGCTGCTTCTGTAAATTGTCTTTTAAACATTTCATAACTTCCGAAGTCTTTTATAATTTGTTCCATCGTTCTATCATCTGGCTGTATTTGATTTTCTGGCGCCATATTTTCAAAAAATAGTTGATGTAGAATAGCTCCTGAACCATAAAAAACTAAATCTCTTTCTAAACATTTTATTCCTTCAAAATCATTTTTCTCTCTTGCTTTTGCTAATTTTTCTTCTGTTTTATTGGTATTATCAACATATCCTTTGTATAAAATTTCATAATGTAATCTTAGCATCTCTCTATCATAATAAGGTTCTAAACTTTCAAATGTATAAGGTAAACGAATTCTTTCTATCATATTTTTCCTCCTTCCGCTCATTTCTATTAGTATATGTCAATTTTTGAATTCTATTAATTTTACTTTCTATTTCTTTTGTTTATTTAATTATTTTATTTATTTTAATTCCTTATCTGTTATTATCTCTTTCAATTCTCTTATTTTTTCTTTTTCCCATTCTTTAGGGTATCCTTTTTCTTCATATAATTTTTTAGCTCTTTGTATAATTTTTTCTGGATCTCCTATTTCTTCTAGTCTTTCTGTTGCTATCTTCGCCATCCAATCTTTATATTTTTTTAATTTTTTAGATGCTATTTCTTCTAATAATCGAAAAGCCGTTTGTGTATCTATTAATCTTGTATTCTTCCATTTTTTTTCTGTATTTAATAGTTTTCGTATAATACAGTTTTTTTCAAGATAGTAGCCTTGTTTTCTTAACCTTTTCTTTAAGTTTATATAGTAAATATCATATGGTCTTTCTCCATATAATTTTATAATATCTTCTATTGCATAATACCATTCCTTTTCCTCTTCAAGCCAAATGCTTCTCACTTCATCATCTGAAAATAGTTTTATATAATTTCTTTTGTTCACCTTATCATATCCTTTCTTTTCGCTTTCCTCCTATGTTTATAGCTACATATTAGAATTTTAGTTCAATATTGTCAATAGGTTTGTGAGAGAATCGTTCGACAAAAAGTGACAAATAGCATTGTTTTATATTTTATGCTAAATGCTCTATCTTTCTTTTATTATCTAAAACGAGAAGTACAATCTCTCATACTTCTCGTTTTAGATAATTCTCGTTATTATTTCTTCTCTATATTCTTTTTATACATAAGTTTTCAATACTAACAACACGTGTCGCTAAGTCTTTGTAAAAAGAGGCCTCATGAGAAACCAAAATAACAGTTCCATCATATTCTCTTAAAGCTTTTCTTAGCTCTTCTTTTGTATCTGCGTCTAAATGATTAGTTGGTTCATCTAAAATTAAGATATTACAAGGAGTTAGAACTAACTTACATAGTTTTACTTTTGCCTGTTCTCCTCCACTTAATGTGCTTATTTCTTGCATCACATGCTCTTTTCTAATTCCACAATCAGCTAAATGCTTACGTAATTGTTTTTGATTTAAGTCCAAAAAACCTTGTTGCATAATTGCAAGTGGTGTTGCTTCTGGATTCTCCCATTTTAAGTCCTGTTCATAATATCCTATTTTTTTAATCACATCTGAAAATCGAAAACAACCAGATAGAGCGGGAATTTCTCCCATTAATGTTTTTAATAAAGTGGATTTTCCAATTCCATTAAACCCTGTAATAACAAGCTTTTCTCCATTGCACACTTCAAATTTCATTTTCGGAAGAAGAGGATAATAATATCCAACTTCTAATCCATTTACCTCTAATACAACTTGTGCTGTTGTCTGAATACTATTAAAGTGGAGATGCGGTTTATTTGTAAAAGTAGGCTTTTCTATTTTCTCCATTTTTTCTAATCGTTTTTCTCTTGATTTCGCCATTTGGGCTGTAGATGCTCTTACTTTATTTTTGGCAATATAGTCTTCTAGTTTTTTTATTTCTCTTTGTTGCGCTTCATATTGTCTAATATATTCTTCCCTTAGCATTCCTTTTTGCTTTAAAAAACTAGAATACTTTCCTTTATATTTTCTAATTTTATTAAATTCAATATCACAAATACAGGTTGTTACTTTTTCTAAGAAATCAAAATCATGAGAAACAATTAAAAAAGCTCCCTTAAATGTTTGTAGATATTCTGATAACCACTCTACATGCTCTTTATCTAAAAAATTCGTTGGTTCATCTAGCACTAATACTTCTGGTTCTTGTAATAGTAGTTTCGCCAAAATTACTTTTGCACGTTGTCCTCCACTTAAGTTTTTTAGCTTTGTATCCATTCCCATTACTGTTATTCCAAGTCCACTTGCTACTTTTTGTATGTTACTATCGATTCCATAAAAGTTCTTTTCTTCTAATTCTTCTTGATATTTGGCAACTTTATTTAATAAACTCTCACTATAATCCTCTGCCATTTTCATGTATAAAACATTTAGTTTTTCCTCTATTTTATATAGCTTTTCAAAGGCAGTTCTTAAATACTCTAATATAGATTGTTCTTCTTCTACCATTGCATATTGGTCTAGATGCCCAATTGTAATATTATTTTGCCATTTTATCGTTCCTTTATCTGGCAAAATTTCTTTTAATAGAATCTTAATTAAAGTACTTTTACCAGCTCCGTTTTGTCCAACAATTCCAACATGTTCTCCTTTATATATTTCAAATCCCGAATCCTTATATAACAATTTATCTCCAAATGCATGTGTTAATCCTGTTACTTCTAATAATGCCATTTTTTCTTCCTCCTAATTCCACAAAAAAAGACGAATGTTTTTACAATCGCCTTTTGTGTTTTCTTTTTCTTTCAAAAGGCTGGTGCTACATTGCATCCAGCTTAAGTGAAAAATATAAAATACAACTACACGAAAACAAGAGCTATAAAAGCTATGCTTTTGCCCTACTTTCTCTATTTTAATGAAGTATGTATTCTATATTTTGCTCCGCACAATGTAACTTTTAAATTATCATTGATTGGAGCTGTTTTCACAGCTAATTGCCATTCCATAAAATACACACTTCCTTTCTTTCTCTTCTTATCTACTAATAAATAGTATACTGTATTTTTTCTACTATGTCAATTTATATATCGTAAATTTTTACTTTATTCTGGCTTTACCAATACATTACAATGTTTTACTTCAGGGAAATTTTCCTCTACCATATCATGTACTTCTCTTGCAACTTGATAACTTTCTTCTAATGTAATATCTTTGTTTTCTAGAATTGTCACATCTAAATAAACACGATTTCCAAATAATCGTGATTTCATTGAAAATATTCCTAATACTTTTGCATTTTTTAGGATGTTTTGCTTTATGTTCTCCACCATTTCTTCACTGCATGCATGATCTATTAGTTTCCATATTGCGTCTTTTCCTAAATCCCAAGCTATTTTCAAAATAAAAATACAAATTACAAAACATGCTAATTTATCTAAAATAGGGTATCCTGCCATTATACCTGCTACTCCAATTAAGCTTCCAATGGAAGATAAGCTGTCGCTTCTATGATGCCATGCATCTGCCATTAGAGCATCTGAATGGATTTGTTTTGCATACTTTTTAGTATATTGATACATTGCTTCTTTTACAACAATAGAAATAATAGCAGCAATTAATGCTAAATATATTGGTGCATCATTTATAGCTACTATATGGTCCTGTATGATATCTAGAGTCGCTTCCCATGCCATTGCAATTCCTACAAAACCTAATATTATTGCTAATAACAATGTTGCCATACTTTCAATTCTTTCATGTCCATAAGGATGTTCCTTATCCGCATTTTTACTTGCTATTTTTACAGCTATCATAACAATAACAGTGGTAAATACATCTGAAGCAGAATGAATACTATCGGATACCATCGCTGCAGATTTCCCCAATATTCCTGCAATAAATTTAAACACGCAAAGAACGACATTCCAGAAAATAGATAATATAGATACTTTATTTACTGTCTTTGTATACTCTGTTTTCTCCGTTTTTCTTCCCCTCTTTTCATCTTTTCTTGAATCTTTTTTCTTCTTTTATTCTTTTCTATCCTATGCTTTCTTTTTTAGAATGTTTCTTTTTTCCAATGTTTTTCTCTTCTTTTCTTTCATTATGGTATAATAATCGTGTTAAAAATTATTTTTCATTGAAAAGCAAAATGAAAGAAGAAAAAATTTTATTGATAAAAAAGGAGGACTTTGTTAGTGAAAACATATATGAACCTTACCATGATGCAATATTTTGAATGGTATCTTAGCAAAGATTGCAAATTATGGAATATAGCTGCTAAAGATGCTTCTTACCTATCTTCAATTGGGATTAGTACTGTTTGGTTACCTCCTGCATATAAAGCAGCTGGAGGAGCAGAAGATGCTGGTTATGCTGTTTATGACCTTTATGATTTAGGAGAATTTGACCAAAAAGGAACGGTTCCTACCAAGTATGGTACAAAAGAAGAATATTTAAACGCCATCAAAGTTTTGAAGGGAAATAATATACAAGTACTAGCAGACATTGTATTAAATCATCGTATGGGTGCTGACGAATCAGAAGAGGTACTTGCAATTCAAGATGATAGTAATGACCGAAATAAAGATATCTCAGCCGCTCTTCCTATTACTGCTTGGACCAAATATACTTTTCCTGGAAGAGGAAATACCTATTCCAATTTTAAATGGAATTGGACTCATTTCCATGGTGTAGATTGGGATGAAAAGACAAAAAAAAGTGCTATTTATAAATTCTATGGAAAACATTGGGATAATGAAGTAGATAAAGAACATGGTAATTTTGATTATTTGATGGGGGCAGATGTAGATTTAAATAATGTAGATGTAGTAGAAGAGCTAAAAAAATGGGGGAAGTGGTACTTAGACCTAACAAATGTAGATGGTTTTCGACTAGATGCTGTTAAACATATTCGAGCTAGTTTTTATGAAGATTGGTTAGCAACTATGAGAAGGCAGACGGATAAATCCTTATTTACAGTTGGTGAATACTGGTCTACTGAAATTCAATCTTTGCAAAACTATTTAACTGAAGTAAAAGAATCCATGTATCTTTTTGATGTACCACTTCATTATAACTTCTTCAATGCTTCGAATAGTAATGGTAATTTTGATATGCGAACTATTTTTGACAACACTCTTGTAAAATTAAATCCTGAAAAAGCAGTTACTTTTGTTGATAATCATGATACGCAGCCCCGGTCAATCTTTATTTTCTTGGATTCAAGAATGGTTTAAACCCTTAGCCTATAGCATGATTCTCCTTAGAGAAGATGGCCTACCTTGTGTTTTTTACGGAGATTATTATGGAATTGAACATGATTCTATTTCACCAATGAAAGAAAAATTAGAAATCCTATTAAAAGCTAGAAAATATTTTGCTTATGGTATGCAACGAGATTATTTCGATGACCCCAATATCATCGGTTGGACACGTGAAGGTGATTTTGAACATCCTGATTCTGGTATGGCAGTTATTTTATCAGATAATGTAGGTGGTGGAAAACAAATGAATGTTGGCTCTCGCTTAGCTAATCATACCTTATATGATTGTACGGGAAATATAAAAGAGCCTGTATATGTAGACCAAGATGGAAATGGTATTTTCTACTGTGATGGTGGTAGTGTTTCAGTTTGGATAAAAAAAGAGAATATTTATGATAAAAAATAGATAATAAAAATAAAATGTTAGAAGAAAGAAATTTGATTATTTAAAAAAAAGATAGAAAACATAAAGATAGAATTACCTACCTTTATGTTTTTCTCTTTTTTTCTGTTGTCTTAAAATATACATTTTATCCCTTTTAAATTCTTTCTGCTCTTTTCTTTTTGCCTTTCTTACGGTCTTATTCTTCTCTTGTTGTAATTTCAATGCCTGTTGTGATTTAGTTCCAATTCCTAAATTTTGAATTTGTCTTTTTGAGTCTCTTTGCATTCTTTTGGGATTTACTTTTTCTTTAACAACATTTTCATTTAGAATTTCTGGACTATATTGTAATTGCCTATCATTTTTTAAAACAAACTCTAAGACTTGATTATCTTTAGGTTCTTGTCCAAATACTACTCTGCAAGCAGATAACTTTCCATTTATATTTCTTTCAAATATGCCAACCCAAAAAGGATTTTCGAAATATATGGTAAGTTTTATTGATGTTACATCCATCCTTTTAACCCTCCTTCTATATTTATCGAAAAAATGGACAACCCAGGAGGGGCAGGTTACTGACAATATGCATGTTATTGCTTCTGGACTACCAACCAGAATGTGTTTTTATTTTTCTTTTACTAGTATATACAAAAAGTAGGCAAATATCAAATGTCACCTTTCTTTACTATTTTCTACTTTTATTTTCCTTATTTTAGTTTTTCTTCCCACTCTTTTACTTTAAATCCAACTAATATTTTATCTTTTCCAATTACTAATGGCCTTTTTATTAGCATTCCATTACTTGCTAGTAGCCTTATTTTCTCTTCTTCACTTAAGGATTGCATTTTTTCACTTAACCCCATTTCTCTATATAGCATACCACTTGTATTAAAGAACTTTTTGATATCTAAACCACTTCTGTTTATCCACTCTGTTAATTCTTTCTCTGTTGGACACTCTGTCACAATATGTCTATCTTGAAAATCAATGTTATTTTCTTCTAACCACTTCTTTGCCTTTTGGCAAGTAGAACATTTAGGGTACTCAATAAATACATATTTTTTCATTTACTTTTTTCTCCTTCCATATTTTCTTTATACCATTTTGCAAATTCCTTCATCGAATCTGTATAATCTGTTCCATATTCCCTTGCTTGTCTTTCCTCTGGTGCCATTTGTGCTAAAGTTTTTTGATAACCTTCTGGAACAAAAATGTACCATAACGCAGACCATTTGTCTTCCCTATCTTTTCCTATTATTTTTTCTGTCAAATTCCCTTTGCTTTCTCCCCAAAAATACCTTATTTTTTTACCATCATGATACGCTAAACACTCTTTAAAACTGCACTTTCTATTTATTTTTCCCTCCATCAATTTCAAAATTCCTTTTATTCCTATTGTTTCTAATGCAAAGTTTACAAAAGCCCTTGGAAAGCCATTTAATTCTTCGATAAAGAAGCCACTATCTAATGCAATACATGGTCTTTGCACCATTTCATATGCCTGTTTTACTTTTGCTGTTACAATTTCCTTCAAATCATAACTTCTTGGTTCTTCTAATACATAATCGTATGTAATAAACCTTATTCCTTTTAAACTCCTTTCCGCCGATGCTATTTTTCCTTTGTTATGCGTAACAAATACAATTTCGTCCATCTTTCTCCCTCCTTAAGCTCGCATTTTCTTTCTTCCCTAACGTTTTGTTAAATTTTTAATTTTATTACTTTTATTCATTATATCGAATGTTTTTGTTTTTTTCTATCCTTTTTCTATTTATTTTTCTCTATTTATTACGAACATATTGAATAAAGAAAAAGCAGACACAACTGTGTGTCTACTCTTCTCCTGTATACGGAGCTAAAAATACTTTATCCGGATATCGTACTTGTATGTGCATTCGAGGCATACGTTTTGATACCTTCAAGTAGTCTGTTGACATGAATGTCCTTCCTTTTGGTACATAATAAATAAAGTGCTTTTTTCCGTCAGGAGATAAGTCGGTAGGAAGTTGAATGGGTGCTCCAATTTTATCTCTTTCCTCACTTTGCAAGTATGGCATCAGATTGAATTCTTCAAAATCGACTATCCTTCCATTTTTGTCCACCTTATCCACATAAAATTTACCATTATGTGGATCTTTATCATCCTGATAAATAACCTTACCATTTAAAAAAACATCATTAGTCACTGTTACAATAATTCCAACAATCCGTCCTGTAAACATCTTTAGTTCCTCCTTACGTAAGCATTTGCTTTATGTTTACTATTATATCATATTTATTTTAAAAGGGAAAGTATAGGCTTCGAAATTTATAAGCTATACTTCTTATTTTAATTTTGATTTTTTATTTTGTTTTTCTCTATTTTTATCTTACATATTCATTCAATGGCTTTACTTTAAAGGTTAATTCTCCAAAGTTCTCTGTTGTTACATATCCGGGCTTACTATTTAATACATCTGGAATTCTATTAACAATACTTGCACAAGTAAGTTCTACAGTAGATGGTCTTGCAATAACTAAAGTAGTCTCTGGTTCTCCTTCTACTGTCCATTCGTTTTTGTCATAGTCTTCTTTGGAATATACTTTTCCAATACATTCACTCTCAATCGTAACTCCTTCTTCTGTTTGGGTTGTTACAACAGCACTCATTCCTGTTGCATCTCCTGCTTTTACGGTAACTCCTAATGTTTCTGAATATATATCTTCTTTATATGTTTGTGGTACTGTTTTTTGGGTTTGGGAAGTAACATGTAGTCCAAGTTTTGAACATAGCCATCCATTTACATTCCACATATAGGATGGAAGATATTCTCCTTTATTAATAAGAGTTTGTCTTTCTTCATCTGAAATTCTATCAACAGAAGCTACTTCTTTATCAAAAGCATCTAAGGTTAATCCTGCACCATGTGCTTTTGCAAGAGCAATTCCATAATCTTCTACATTATAGCTAGAACTTCCTTTAATCTTTGTAATTTTTTGTGTAGAACCTGCTATAGAAGAAATTAATTGTCCCCAATAAATATCTTGGTATCCACTTCCGGTTATCGTACAGTTATTTTTCTTAGCTAAAGTATCAATTTCTTCTGTTAAGGTTGGGTTTGAATTCCATGGAAAGAAAGCTTCTTCACAGGTAGTAATTGCATTTACTCCTAATTTTGCACATAATAAAAGAGGTTCTCTTAAATCATTTAATAAACTCATAGTTTCTACAATAGCAATATCTGGTTTAGTGTCACGCATCATTTCTTCTGCCTTATCCGCAGCTGTAACAACAACTCCCATCTTTTCTGTTCCCATGATTTCACCAATATCTTTTCCAATAACAGCAGGGTTTACATCAACAGCTCCTACAATTTCTGCACCTTTTTCTAAAACATAGCGCATGGTATATACTGCCATTTTTCCCGTTCCATATTGTACTACTTTTACTTTTCTATCCATTTTACACTCTCCTTTCTAATTTAGTTAGAGTATACACTAAATTGTAAAAAATATACAATAGTTTTCTTATAAATTATCTGTCAATGTTGAAAACTTTAAAATAAGCTCTACCACTTTAATTTACATTTTAATTAACTTTTACTATTATTAATAACATAAAGAATAAACGTCTAGTTTAGGGTTATAAGTATAATGTAACACTTGTCCTGCAAGTAGCACTGTACTATTAAAATAGTCTCCCCAGTTTCTACTATCGATTGCACTGTGAGCATCATCTTCTACAAAATTCATTGTTGCAGGAATGAAAATGAAAAAAATAAAGGATATGGGTTATGCGCTATGTTTAATTTGTCTCTTTGTCTTCCATAAACTCCCCTAATATATTACTATTAAAATTTAATAAACAAATTTAGCAGAATAGATTTATGATAAATCCAATTCATTTGTATCTTTAAGCTTGCTTTGTTCTTGTAATTGTTTTGTATGTATATTTTCTACAGATTCTCCCGAATAGTTTGACATATCACTAATATATTCTTTAAATTGTTGTTGATTAGCTTTTTTTTCTTGATTTGGTAGAATATTATATTTAACATCTTGATTTGATTCTTTTGTAAATTTTTTCTTAATTGTTTCCTTTAGTCTTTTAAACCAACTTTTTTTATATACTACTGGTAAGTCTATTTTCTCTTGTTCAAGTCTACCTTCTCGCCTTTGTGCAATAAGTGTCTCTTGTTGTTTCTTCAGTAATCCTGGATATATTTCATTTTTAAATTTTAGTGGTAATCTAGAATCAAATATTTTAGATTCTGGTGTTTTGCCTCCATTTATACAAAAGTTCAAATCAAAAAGGCGCTGAATAGTTTCTTCTGATATATTTTCTGTATTTTGTGCTGCTTCAATCTCATCTTTAAAATATTTTTCAAAAAGGTTAGCCTCTAAATGAGCAATACTTTTATCTAGTTGACTGTCTTCATTGTCTAAATCCATTTGATCAATCGTAGAAACTCTTTTCTCATTTTGATGAATATCGTCTACAAGCGCTATTGTCTTTAAGCATTCTACTTTATTCATTTTGAGAAGTTGTGCGACATTTCCTCTTACATCTCCCTTTGCAAGTTGCATAACAGCATCTTCGCCAATGGCTAATTCTAAGATTTTAATAATGTTTTTTTCAGACTCATATGATTGTTCTCCATATCCAGCTTTCTGACATATCCATTCAGTTAATCCTTCGTTAAAACCTCTACCAAGTTCTTGACCGTTATTGTAGAACTCTAACATTCCTGTTCCGTCCTCAATTCCAAAGGCTAGACATTCTTCTTTAATTCTCCTAAAAATTACATGAATTGATTCATGTAATATCATATGTTGTAATTTTTTATTACTTTCAATATCAGCTATTGTCAAAGGTTTTGTGGAATTATTACTCGAAAAAATTGTTATGCAAGAGTTTTCCATATCATATAGTCCAGTATTAGCATTACTACTAGATATATCAGTGTATACTTTTTCTAAATTTATCTCTAATCTTTTTCTAACAAAATCTTTTCCATAGACTTTAGTAAATGATTCACATTCATTTAATGTTTTTTCAACAAAATCTATCAAATATTGTTTTATTTCTTGATTTTCCCTTAGCATTATATTCTTCCTTAATTATTTCATATTAGCTTTCCTCTTACTGTTGCCAATATTACCCTTTTAGATTTATCTTTATATTTATATCATAAAAGTAATTTTTACACAACAACATTTAACCAAGCTTTTATTTACTTCTTAATATAGACGTGATATAATAACAAAAGAAAATTGGATTATCTTAAGGAGTGTTGGATTTTTTATGAAATTATCATCCAATAATGCAACCATTGCAGAAAATAAAGTATTAATTTTATATGTATTAAATAAAGCAAATAAACCACTTTCTAGTGAAGCATTACTTAAGTTAATTATGTCTTTAACGGAAATGAATTATTTTTACTTTCAACAGTTTTTACTAGACTTGATAGCTACAAAATATATTATTTCTTATGAAAAAGAACAAGAAGAAGTTTATGAAATCACGGATAGTGGAAAACAAGCGCTTTCTTTGACAGAGGATTTAGTACCTGGTATTTTGAAATTAAAAGTAGATAAAGATTTTAAAGATACTCTAGATACGATTGAAGATGAACTTTCGGTTACTGCAGAATATACCCCTCGCAATGAAAAAGACTATGTTGTAAAATGCAAAATTGTAGAAAATAATACTACTATTTTTGAAGTACAAACTTTTGCAGGTTCTAGAGAACAAGCAAAAGATATTGTAGAGAATTGGAAAGAACGTGCTACAGATTTATATCCTAAAATTATTGAATTACTTACAAAAAAATAGCTATTTGTGTAGCTATTTTTTGTTGTTTTATTTTTTAATTTATTTTTACTTTTATTTTACTTCTTACTTTTTACTTCTTCTCTTTTTGTATTTTTATTGTTTTTTATCTTTATTCTTCTCACTTTTCTCTAGCAATTTTTTGCCTTACATATTCATATAGGACAATTCCAGTAGCAACAGAAGCATTCAAACTTTCTGTTTTACCTAACATTGGTATCTTTACTTTTTCATCTGCTAACTCTAATAAGTTTTCTTCCACCCCATTTGCTTCATTTCCAATAATAATTGCTTTCTTTTGAAAAGTAATATCATAAATACTACTGTTGGCTCTTAAATCCGTTGCTAATACTTTAAATTTATGTTTCTTTATTTCCTTTATGGTATTTTGTAAATCTTCTGTCTCTCGAATATGCACACGGAAAATAGCTCCCATAGTAGACCTAACTACTTTTGGGTTATATACATCTGCAGTTCCTTTTGAAACAATAATCTGAGAAAGCCCGATACTATCTACCGTTCTTAAAATGGTTCCTAAGTTTCCTGGGTCTTGTATATCATCCAGAATAACAATAATATCTTCTTTATAATTAATTTCTTGCTTCTTTTCTTCTCGGTTAATAACCGCTAGAATCCCCTGTGGATTTGAAACATCCGTTAACAAGCGAAATACTTTTTCTGTTACATAAATACAATCATATTTTGCTATTTCATATAATAGCTTTTGTTCCAATGTTCCATTTTCTACACATTCTTCGCATATCACTATTTTGCTAATTTGTGCTCTTTCTTCTATGGCTTCCTTTACCAATTTAATACCTTCAATAATGAACTGGTTTTCTTGGTCTCGATATTTCTTTTCTTTTAACTTACGAATTTGTTTTACCATTTCATTTTCTTTACTCGTTATGACCTGCATCTTTTCACCTTACTTTTTATTATTCTTAACTTTTTTAATTTCTCTTTACTATTGTTTCCTATTTTTTCTATTTTATCACTTTTAAGAATTCTTTTATATCTTGCAATACTTGATGACTGGATAGTTTCTCTTCTTTTAACGTAATATATGGGTCTTTACCTGGAGAAAATTTAATTTGATTTCGATATTGTTTTAATAGTATATCTACATTTTCCATTCTAAAATGATTAGCATCAAATGTAAAGACAATTCCATTCATTTTCTGCATAATTTTTATTACATAGGCTTTTCTCGCTAGTTCTTTAATTCTTGCAATTTCTAATAGACTTTCTAGTTCTTCTGGCATTGGCCCAAATCGGTCGATTAATTCATCTACAATATCGGCAATATCTTCTTCTGTTCTACATAGTGCAATATTTTGATACGTTTCAATTTTTTGACTACTATTTTCCATGTATTCATCTGGAATATAGCTAGAGACATTCAAGTCAATTTGTACATCGATTTCTTCTGGCTCTATCTCTACTCCTTGCATTTCTTTAATGACTTCTTCTAATAGCTTACAATAAGTATCATATCCTACTTGCTCCATATGTCCATGTTGAATTTCTCCGAAGTAAACTTCCTGCACCACGTATTTCTAAATCACGCATTGCGATTTTAAATCCAGAACCAAATTCCGTAAATTCTTTGATAGCTTTTAATCTTTTATCTGCTACTTCTGAAAGAAGCTTATCACGTTTATAGGTGATATAGGCATACGCTTGTTTATCTGCTCTTCCTACTCTTCCTCGAATTTGATATAGCTGTGCTAACCCTAGTCTATCTGCATTTTCTACAATAATGGTATTGGCATTTGGAATATCGATTCCAGATTCTAGAATGGTGGTACAAACTAGTACATCTATTTTTTTATTAATAAAGTCTATCATGATATTTTCTAGTTCTGCTCCTGACATTTTCCCATGTGCAAATCCTACTTTTGCTTCTGGTACTAATGCTTGAATATCATCTGCTTTTTTAATGATTCCTTCTACATTATTAAATAAATAGAATACCTGTCCTTGTCTTTCTAATTCCCTTGTAATGGCTTCTTGCACTACTTCTGTATCATATTCTAATACATAGGTTTGTACCGGTCTTCTATTTTGTGGTGGTTCATAAATGACAGACATATCTCGTATTCCTACAATCGACATATGTAAGGTTCTTGGTATTGGAGTTGCTGTCATGGTTAATACATCAATATTTGCTTTCATTGCTTTTATTTTTTCTTTGTCTTTTACTCCAAATCGGTGCTCCTCATCTACAATCAGTAACCCTAAATCTTTAAATTCCACATCTTTACTTAAAATACGGTGAGTCCCTATTATGATATCAATCTCACCTAGTTTTAATTTCTTAATAATGGCTTCCTGTTCTTTTTTTGTTTTAAATCGATTTAATACTTGTACACGAATTGGGTATTCTTCCATTCTTTCTTTAAAGCTTTGATATTGTTGGTCTGCTAAAACAGTAGTAGGCACTAAATATGCCACTTGTTTTTGGTCCATAACAGCTTTAAATGCTGCTCGAATAGCAACTTCTGTTTTTCCATATCCAACATCTCCACAAAGTAGTCTGTCCATTGGTCTTGGAATTTCCATATCTTTTTTTACTTCTTCAATGCAGCGTAATTGGTCATCTGTTTCTTGGTATGGGAAACTTGCCTCAAATTGTTGTTGCCAAGGTGTATCTTTTGAAAACGCATATCCTTTCATTTTCTGTCTCTTCGCATATAGCTCAATTAGTTCTCTTGCTACTTCTCGTAAGTTTTTCTTTACTTTCGCCTTGGTATTATCCCATTCCTTGCTTCCTAATTTATTAACTCTAGGAGTGCTTTCTCCTCCCCCAATATATTTTCGAATATTGTCTAAACTATTCGTAGGAATGTATAGAATGTCTTCTCCTTTATATTTAATCTTGATATAGTCTTTGGTAATACCATCTGCTTTTATGGTATTAACTCCAATAAACTGTCCAATTCCATGTGTTTTATGAACAACATAGTCTCCTATCTTTAAATCTTGAAATACAACTTTTTCTCCTTCTTTAAAGCTAGAATGCGCTTGTTTTCTCTTTTTCTTCTTTTCCCCCTCTATTAGCTCTTCTCCTGTGATAACAAGTAACTTAAAATCATAACATTCAAAGCCAGCAGACAAAGCCCCAGTGGAGACAATAACCTCCCCTGAAGCTGTTTTCTCTATGTTTTCTAAAGATTCTATAAAGTAATTGGGTATTTCTTTATCAAGAAGTAAGGAAGATAACTTCTTTGCATTTTCTTCATTTCCTCCTAGTAGGACTACTGTTTTTCCTTCTTTTGCTGCTTTTTGTATTTCCTGAAACAGTAAATCCATTCCACTACGAAAAAAGTTAACCTCCCTATAGCTGAAGCTATATCCGTTTCTTTTTGCATGCATACTTTGTTTATCTACAAAACCTACATCTTGCTTTTCTAGATAGATGGTTTCTTTTTTCTCTATTTGTTCTAAGATATCTTCATATACTTGCATGTTACTAATAGAGTCTGGTATTGCTTTTCCTTTTTCTAGTAAAGACTGTGTTATATTTTTATTATCTTTTGTAATGTTATCTGCTCTTGCTTTTATTTTACTAATTTCATCTAAGAAAATAAGATAATCTTTTTCTAAGTAGTCAAAAAGAGAGGCGCTTTTTGTATAAAAACTATTAAAATATCTATCAACTTTACTGATGTAGTCTCCTGTTTTTATCATTTCTACATCTTCTTCTACCATTTCTCTTTGTTTTTCTGTATAATCCTTGTCTAATATGGTTTGTACTACTTCATCTAATGGCTTTTCTAATACATATTCATGTGCGGGATAAATATCGATTTCTTTTAACATATCAGTAGAACGTTGACTTTCTATTTTAAAGTATCGAATAGAATCAATTTCATCTCCCCAAAACTCAATACGGACTCCTTGCTTTTCTGAAATAGCAATATCGATAATACCCCCACGAACAGAAAATTGTCCTTTCCCCTCAATTAAGTCATATCGTTCATAGCCTAAATAAACAAGTGCCTCTTTTATTTTCTCTAAGCTATATTCTTCCCCTACTTTTAGGTGTAACTCATTTTGATATAGAGTAGTAAACGGTATGCTTTCTTGCATTAATGCTTCTATTGTTGTTACAATAACTTCTGCTTTTTTATTTTTTATAGCATTTAGTACTTCAATTCTTTGATAAGTTGTTTCTTTACTTTCTGCAATGTAGTCATATGTTACTAAATCCTTCTTTGGGAAGAAATATACATTATCTGTGAAATATTTCATATCTTTTATTACTTTTCTTGCTTGCATTTCATTATATGTTACAAAGCAAATTGGTTTTTGGGTATAAAAACTAGTAGCATATGCAAAATGGATTTTTCCAGCATCGGAAAGCCCAGATAAAAGAATTGGGCTTACTTTGTTTTTTACATCTGCTAAATAGCTATCAAACTTTTTAAAATTTGGCATTGTTTTAATTAAATAGTTCATGTATGTTATTCTTCTCCTTATTTTCTGTTTTATTTTATTCCATAATCTTGTTTATTATATCTTATTTTTGAAGAAAATGGAATAGTTGCATTAATAAAAGAAAAATTTCGTTCTAAAAATGAAGTCGCAAGAGAAAAAGGAAGATTTCTCTTCCTTTAAAGGTCAAAGTCTTTTTTCCCCATACTGTTTACAATTTTACGAGTATAGAAAACTATACACTGTTTTTTCGTGTCCACTTCTGCTCTATACTCATGTAATTGTAAATTTTTATCCATTCTTACTTTGATTTGGATAATTTTTTCCCTTGCTTCTTCTGTCAGATGTCCTTTTGCTTCTCTTAAGACGGGAATTACATTTTCTTTATCAAAGCTAAGTAAACATGTAAGAGTTTTGACTTCTGCTCCTTTCCCTTTTTCTCCACACCAAGCAAATTCCAAAGTCTGCATTTATATTCCTCCTGTCCATGGTGTTATTTCCTATCTTTACTAATTAATTGTTTAGTATTTTGGAAATATTTCAACTTGTTTTACACTTTTATTATATCATTCTTATAGACTTTATGTCAATTTTATGCTTTAAATAAAAGAAGAGCACAATGTGCTCTTCTTACATTAACACAGCATGAACAACTTCTTTTTCTACATCACACCAAATCTTTGGATTTTGAACGTTTGGGTTTGATATATGAATGTAGACTTCTTTCTTGTTCTTTTGTCTTGCTTTTGAAACCACTTCCTTCAGTATCGCATTATTTTTTTCCTGTAATTTGTGCAATATATTTTGTGGAGTTTCTTGATGTATATATACTTTCACTCCCTCCAAAATTTTGTCATCGAGAATCTTAAGCATTTCTTGTGCTAATCTCCATTTTGTTCCCATATTATCACGTCCTTTCTTTATTGTCTACTTCTGGGAACTCATCTATAGTTTCATGTCTATATGATTTTATATATCATAATATGTTTTCCATTATTTGTAAATATAACTTTGGCTATTTTTTTAACTTTTCATCTTTCTTTTTCGACATTATCTTTAAAAAAAAGACACGACATTGTCGTGTCTTAGCGAACTCCTATAAGGACTTCTACACTATTGGAGTATTCATTTCCCAGAGATGGAAAATGGATTTCTCCTTTTCTAAGGTGCTTTGCCGCAATCAGTTTGATTGCCTTACCATGAGAATGTTTTCTTACATATCCCATCTTTTCTTCTAGGATTTTCACCATCTGCTCGTTTAACTCCTTCGAATTAGCAGAGTGTGTTAAAACCCGTTCTCCATTTACCTCTTTCATACTCCAATTTTTAGTTCCCATTTTCTCACGTCCTTTCTTTGCTGTTACTAGATTATCTAGTTTCAGGAACTGTTTACTTATGTAGATAAACCACATACTACTTCTATTATATACTATTTCTTCCAAAATATCAAGTATTATGTATACCATTTTTTCGACAAAATCGTCATTTGTTTCTTAAGGTATATCTATGATTCCATTTTCATATAGTGATAACAGATGATGAAAAGGATGATTCTTATGAAAAAAATAAACTTTTTTACTTTCTCTTTTAAAAAGCATATTTTACCCACTATTTTTTGTGTTTTTACTATCTGCCTTGTTTTATTTTCTAGGCAAAACTTAGAAGCCGCAAAATCTGGGCTTTCCCTCTGGGCAAATGCAGTAGTTCCATCTTTACTTCCCTTTTTTATTGCAACTGAACTGCTGGGATATACCAATATTACCCGCACTTTAGGTAAACTTTTCTCTCGTATTATGAGACCCTTATTCAATGTTCCGGGAGAAGGAGCTTTTGCTTTTATCATGGGAATTATTAGTGGTTATCCAATGGGAGCTAAAATTGTAACAGATTTTAGAGAGAAAGGAATTTGTACCAAAGTGGAAGGAGAAAGATTACTTGCTTTTACCAATAATTCTGGCCCTCTTTTTATTATTGGTACTGTCGGAATTAGTTTATTTGGTGATAGTCAAACTGGATTTTTGCTATTCTTTACTCACATACTCGCTTGTATTAGTGTTGGTATTCTTTTCCGCTTTTGGAAAAGAAATAGTACTTGTAAAAAGAGTTCTGAAAAGTTTTCTGTTACAAATTCCTCTTCTTCTGTACGAGTTAACTTTTCTAACTTAGGTGAAATTTTGGCAAAAAGTATTATGAATGGTGTACAGACTGTTGTAATGATAGGTGGATTCGTTATGCTTTTCTCTGTTATTATTTCTATTTTAAACAATTCCCATCTATTAGAATTTGCTTCTCAATGCATTAAACCATTCTTATCTAGTATAGGGATTCCTTCTTCTTTTGCATCTGCTATCTTAACTGGTATTTTAGAATTAACCAATGGCGTAAAACAAGTAGCTAGTATATCCATTAAAACTATATCCTTTAATATTACTTTATGTGCCTTCTTACTTGGATTTGGTGGATTTTCTGTACTATTACAAGTCTATAGTATTACTTCGAAATCAGATGTTTCCATTAAAGCCTATTTGATTGGAAAACTACTTCAAGGAACTTTAGCTGCAATTTACACTTATTTACTATTACGCTATGTACCTTTTTTAAATCTAGATTTAACTCCCGTCTTTAGTAATACTGCTACTCCTCTTGTCGCTACAAATCCATCTTTTTTCACTTTCTTTTGTCTTGCTTTAATTGGTTTTGTCTTACTTTGGAAAGTTTGTTTCTCGAAAAGGAAAAAGCAGATAGAATAATCTTTCTATCTGCTTTTGAAAGGGGTTAATGTATTTGTGAGGTATTATTATTATGTGTTATTTTTTTCTTTTTATACCTAGTTTTTCTTTTTTATTTTCTACATAATTCAAATGAACTTGCATAAGTATATATCAAGGGGGGAATTGGAATGGATAAAAATATGGACTATTTTTCATCTTTTCCTGGATTTCAAGGATTTGCTCCTTGTGATGTTCCAGATGGTATGGGAATGGAGAATCCAATGTTTAATCCGATGATGCAATATGAGCAAGCATATATGTATTATCGCTATTTAGCAATGCAGATGGAATATAAAATAAAGTGTAAAGAATATGAAAAACTTTGTGGTAAAACAGAAGGTAGAGAAAATCGAAAAATCGAGTAAGAGAAACCATCCTATCGATGGTTTCTCTTTTTCCTTTTTGCGTTATCTTTTTCATTCGTTTTCTTTTTTTGTTTTTTACTTTCTTACTCCTTCTGCTTTCTTATTCTGCTATGAGCATCGTTTCATCCATTTGAAATATAAGATGAGACCTTTCTTTTCCATCTTCTCCTGTTACTTTTACGCCACTTTCTGAAAATGTAATATAGTTTCCATTTGCATATACAATTCTGGTAATAGTATTTCTGTAAGTATATTTTTCATCTAAGTTGTTTTCTATTCTCATTTCTTCTTGTATTCCTGTTTTGGGTGTAATATGGAATAAAATTGCTCCATTAAATTCATCTCGATTTTGTTCATTTTTTATTGTTACAGGAATTCCATATATATCTTTATCTTTTCTTTGTAATAAAGCTTTATGGTCATAAAGAATTGATGACCCAGTATTATTTTCTCCTAATATTTTTTTAGAAATTTCTTTTGGGTTTATGTGGTCTTCTATCTGATACAAACTAACCTTTAATCCTTTATTTCTCTCTCCATATGGAGTTGTTTCAGTTTCCATTCCAAACCCAATTACATATTCTTCATTATATGGATGTAAGTAACTACTATATCCTGGTATTTTTAATTCTCCTAATACTTTAGGTTCTGCTGGGTGTGATAAATCAATGACAAATAGGGGGTCTACTTGTTTATAGGTGACTAAATAGCAGATATTACCTTGGAATCTAGCTGCATATATTTTCTCATCTTTTGCAAGATTATCAATTTGTCCCAATTTATTTAAATTACTATCAAAAGTGTAAATAGCATTACTTGTTTTATTATCCTCTCCTATTTTGGTAATTGCTATTCTAAATATACCATTTTGTTCATCCATAGAAAATTGATTTAAAATAGTTCCCTCTATTTCCGTTTTTGCTTCATAGGTTATTTGTCCATCTTTTAATTCAAATTGATAAATCTCTGATTTCTCGCTTTTTTCTACTGTTGCTAATTCATCCTTTCTAGTAAGAGGCCTAATAGAATATGGATTCGTAACTATATATAGCTTTTCTTTTGAACAGTATACTTGGTCTCCCATTCCTAAAAATGTTTGTATATGAATTGGTTTTTCTTCTTTTATGTTAAATCCTGCTATTTGTGTATAATTATTTGATTTACTTTCCTCAAAGTAATGAATATCATGATAACTTACTTTTTGTGTTTCTTTACTTAACGTAGTGTCTAGATAGCTTGGTTTATAGTCCTCTGGATTTAAATTTACTTTTAACATATCTCCTACATAAATATTCTTATTACTAATAAAATATAGATTATCGCCTATTAGCCTTGCATCAATGTATCTACCGTCTAGTTCTACCGTTCTTTCTTCTTTAATATCTTCTTTATTATTTACATTATATACAATTACCCTTGTATGATTGTTTTCTCCACAATAGATGCTTTTTTCACTTTGCTCTATGATGTTATAGTTTCCTATGACAATTAATTTATTATCTTTAAAAAATAGTTCCGTTGGATAAAAATTATCTTTATCCGTATTTTGATAAGAAATTTCTTTTATAACTTGAATTTCATCTGGATTTTTTATACTTATAATTTCTAGTTTATTATTATTTAAATAATAAACATATTCTCCGTCTGTTTTTACTTTATCAGCTTCCTCTACTCCTTGTTTTTGAATATTAGTTGTAGAATAGTCTTGTGTATTTTGACTATCGGTTAAACTTTCTTGTTTACCTTCATTTACTTCCTCGGTTGTATTGCTAATATCCCTTGTGTCTTGTACTTCTTTTATTATGTTATATAGATTATCAAAACTTTCTACTGTTTTGTATGCTAAGTTTGGGGAAGATTGGGAGTCTGGTACTGTAATTGGGCTTTGCTTTATTTTATTTTCTTTTATTAACCACGCAATAGATAAAATGACAAGTAATAATATTGCTGCATTAGCTAATTTTAATACTATTTTGTTTCCTCTTCTACTCGTTTTGCTTTCTTCTATTTTCTTTATTTTTTCTATTGTTGTCTTCTTTAATTTTTCCTTTGCTTTTATTAGGTTTATTTGATTTTTGTATTTTTTCTCTGGGCTATTTTCCATCAACCTCTCCTCCTTCCCACTGTTCTTTTAACTTTTTTCGAGCTCTTGCTAGTCTCATTTTCACATTACTTTCTGTTAAATGTAATAACTTGCTAATTTGTTTTACAGAATATCCTTCGTAATAGAACAAATGGATGATAGTTCGATATTTTAATGGTAAGGTTAGTACTTCTTCTAATATCTCCATATTCTCTTCTGGAAACTCTTCTTTTAATTCTTTTTCTAATAGTGTTTGCTTTTTCTTCCAACTAGAATTTAAAAGTTTTTTACTTTTATTGATGGTAACACGAATAATCCACGCTTTTTCATGTTCTTTATTTTCAAATTCTGGTTTTTTTTGATGTAGTGTTAAAAATACTTCTTGAAATATATCCTCTGCTTCTTCTTTGGATTTCGTTCTAGAAAAAGCTAAGCGATATACCATGTCTGCATATTCTTCAATTTGTTCTTCTATTTTTTTGGTTCCTATTGGCATTTTTTCTCCCCCTTTTACCTTTAATACCCTTTTCTTATACATATGGTTACATTTTTTATTCTTTTTAAAAAAGTATTAGAGTTTTACTTCTAATACTTTTATCTTTTTAATCTGGTAAAGTAAAGTCTTCTACCTTCCATGTTTCATTTTCTTTAACTAAAGTTAAGGTGTTTTTTTGTGTTCTTTCTCCATATTTTTCTGTTATAAGGTAAGTCTTACTATTTTCTGTTTCTTCTACCTTTTTATAGCTAGTTTCTGTATGTGTTGTATCCTTTTGTTTTGTATTGGTTAATAAATAGTAGATTCCATTTTGATTTACTAGATTGACTTTATTTTTTTCAAATGCCATTCTACCATTATTAGAAAAAACGGCATTTACAGTTTCATCATAGTGTTCAATGGCTGTCGCATTTTCTTGTTTTCCATTGACTTCTATTTTGGTTGTTCTATTTGCTAATGTAAATCCATTGTCCCAGTATAGATTATATGCTTTCTCATACCTTTCTTTAGCTATTTTTTCATCTTCCTCGTCTGTTTGTGTTTTATTTGCTGGAGTAGAAATTGTGTTATTTAGTACATTATTTTTAATTGTATTTTCTTGCTTTATATTGGTATTTGTGTCATTCGAATCCGTATCTTTACTTCCTATCGTTACCTTTACAATAGCAAATATCAAACTTGCTACTAGAATTATAATAATAAAAATAGAGTAATACTGTTTTTGCTGTTCATTCATTTTCCGTTCCTCCTTTTATTTTTTAGGGAGATTATGCAATAATTCCTAGTATTGTATTTGGCTTTTCCACATCTTGTCTACTAAAGTGATATGCCTCTTTTAAATTGGTAATTCCATTCTCTAATTCTGATTCATTTTTTGCATATATAGTTGCTAGAATATCTCCAACTTTTACTTTATCTCCTACTTTTTGATGGAATATAATACCTACCCTTGGGTCGATTTTATCTTCTTTTTGTAGCCTTCCTGCTCCTAATTGTCTTGTTAAAGTTCCTACCTTCTCTGCTTGTATCATTTGAATATATCCATCTTCTGTTGCTACCAGATTTCCTATTGCAGGAGCCTGTTCCCACTTTTCTGGATGCTCTATATAGCTACTATCTCCTCCTTGATTTTCTACTAGTTGTTTCCATTTTCTATATGCTTCTCCTGTTTGAATTTTCTGGAGCATTTCTTTTTTGTTTTGCTCAATCTCTTTTCCCTTTCCTGCTAATTTTAGCATGTATGCTCCTAATTCTAGTACTACTTGTTTTACATCCTCTGCCATATTTCCTTTTAGTGCATTTATTACTTCTTTTACTTCTAATATATTTCCTACACTATATCCTAAGGGTTGGTCCATATTGGTAAGAATACTTACTGTTTCTTTCCCTGCTAAATCTCCTATTTCTTTCATTTGAACAGCTAATTTTTTAGCATTTTCTTTTGTTTTCATAAAAGCACCACTTCCACAGGTGACATCTAATACAATTTTATCACTACCACTTGCTATTTTTTTACTCATAATACTGGATGCGATTAAAGGAATACTTTCTGTGCAAGAAATAGCATCACGTAATGCATAAATTTTTTTATCTGCTGGTGCTAAGCTCAAAGTTTGCCCAATTAAACTAATTCCTATTTTCTTCACATTCTCTATAAATTGCTCTTCTGGGATATTTGTTTGATAACCAGGAATCGATTCTAGTTTATCTACGGTTCCTCCTGTAAATCCTAGTCCTCTTCCTGACATTTTAGCAACCGGTATTCCAAAAGAAGCAATGATAGGAGCTAAAATCAGAGTAACTTTATCTCCTACCCCTCCCGTACTATGTTTATCTACTACTATTTTACCCAAGCTAGATAAATTTAATCTATCTCCAGAATCTGCCATAGCAATTGCTAAATAGGTTGTCTCTTTTTTGGTCATGCCATTTAAATAAGTGGCCATTATGAATGCTGCGGCTTGATAGTCCGGTATTATTCCCTTAGTATATCCTGTTACAAAGTAGTTTATTTCTTCTTTCGTTAATTCTTTTTTATCTCTTTTCTTTGTAATAATATCTACGATATTCATAATAGCTCTCCTTTTTTATTTTATTTCTATATTTTTGGTAAAACTTCTTCTATGTAACGGACAAAGTCCATATTCTTTAATAGCAGCTATATGTTTTGCAGTTCCATAACCTTTATGAGAAATGAAACCATATTGTGGATATACTTCATCCCACTGTCTCATTATTCTATCCCTCGTTACTTTTGCTATAATGGAAGCGGCCCCAATACTATAGCATTTAGCATCACCCTTAATAATAGAAGTATAAGGAACTCCGCAAGTATCAATATGTTCTAAAGCATCTACAAGAATTCTATCTGGTTTCATATCTAATCCCTCTACTGCAAGTTTCAATGCTTTTTTAGTAGCATTTAAAATATTAATCTGGTCAATTTCTTTTTGGTCTACGATTCCTACTGACCAACTAATTGCTTCTTCTGTAATAATATCGTATAGCTTTTCTCTTTTCTTCTCTGCTATTTTTTTAGAATCATTAATTCCTTCAATCATAGAATCTGGTTTTAAAATAACCGCTCCAACAACAACAGGACCAGCTAAAGGGCCTCTACCTGCTTCATCAATTCCACAGATGTTTAAGATTGCTTGTTTTTTTCGTATCTCTTCTTCTATTTTTTTTAATTCTCGTAATCTTAATTCTTCTTTTTCTTTCATTTTGACTTCTTCTTTCTTGTTTGTTTCTACTTTTATTTATTCCATTATTCTTTATTCTGTTAATCCTAGATTTTGAATTTCAGATAATAGATAATAAGTATTACCAGTACTATCTTTATATCCTTTAAAAGTTGCTACTTCTTCGGTTTCATAATTTACTAAATAAAAATCATTTTGTGTTAGTTTGATTCCTTCTATTCCCAATGTATTTAGGTTGTCTTGATTTAATATATACCATTTGTCATATCCTTGGCTACTTTCCTTAATTCCTAATTTGTTTTGTATTTCTGACTTTATCGAGCTATCTGCTAATTTAGAACCAACTAATATAGATTCATCCGATTTAAAACTCGATTCTTCTCCAATTGTTTTACATTTTGCTTGTACTAGCATTAAATTTGTCTGAATTGTTTGCAGTTTAGCATTATTAATAATATTTCCACCTGTATATATCGTTACACTTGCTAAAATAAGTAAAACAACAACGGTAATTATTAATGTCATAATCGTGATACCTTTTGACTGAGTTTGTTTCATTTTGGAATTTCCTCCTATTTTTCCTCTATTCTTTCCTACATTATATAGATTTCAAGATTTAATTACAAGGGTTCTCGATGGAAAATACAGAAAATCTAACTGGTTTTTCCTTCCTTTTTTTATTCTTTCTTTTTTATTCTTTCTTTTTTATTCTTTCTTTTTTATTCTTTCTTTTTTATTTTTTATTTTATAAATCAATACCATTTATTCACACTTTTTTCACAATTCTTTTGTATGATAAGTTTAGTTTAGGTTAAGATAAAATAAGAATAGAATATTTTAGGAGGATATTATGAACGAAAACGGAAATGATAAAAACAAAGAAAAGAATGTGCAAGGAAATAAACAAAATACTACTAAAGCTAAATCAAAATCAGTAAAGTTTAAAGAACAAAAAACCAATATCCCTGGTGCTACTTATACCGTAGTATCTCAGAATGAAAAGAATAAGAAAGAAAGAGCGCATGTCAGTTTTGGCAAAAGCGTCGTTATTCCTTTTCTATGTGGAGCCCTTGGAAGTGTTATCGTAGTAGGTACTTGTTTTGGAATTCCTAGTATTCGTAATAACATTTTAGGAACTAATTCTTCTAATTCAAATACAAGTGTTCAAGCTTCAAGTAGAAATTCAAATTCTGGAAATAACCTAGATTTAGTTTCCCTATCCAATTATTCCGATACAGCAACTGGAGTAGCCGCTAAAGTATTACCTTCTATCGTTGGTATTAAAGTAGAATATTCTGTTTCTTCTATGTTTGGAAGAAGTGGTACAACACAAGCAGAAGGATCTGGTATTATTATTTCTGAAGATGGATATATTTTGACAAATAACCATATTGTAGATACTTCTAGTTCTTCTAGCTCATCCCAATATTCAGAAGTATCAAAAGCAAATCGTATTACTGTTTATTTATATAATGATGATACTCCTTATGAAGCTAAAATTATTGGAACAGACTCTCAAACAGATTTAGCTGTTATCAAAATTGAAAAAACAGGTCTTACAAAAGCAGAATTAGGAAATTCAGATCAAGTAAAAGTAGGAGAATTTTCAATGGCAATTGGAAATCCTTTAGGAATGCAAAGTAGTGTAACAAGTGGTATTATTAGTGCTGTTAATCGTAAAGTAACAGATAGTGATGGAAAAACTTATACTTTAATTCAAACCGATGCTGCTATTAATGCAGGTAATAGCGGTGGTGCTTTAGTAAATAGCCAAGGTCAAGTAATTGGTATCAATACCTTAAAACTAAATGGTACTGGTATTGAAGGAATGGGATTTGCTATTCCAATTAATTCCACTGTTTCCATTTATGAGCAATTAATTCAAGATGGAAAAGTAAAGAGACCATATATCGGTATTACTGGTATTGATTTAGACGAGCAAACAGCTAAAACTAATAACTTAGTAGTTGGTGTATATGTAAAAGTTATTGAAAGCTTCTCAGCAGCTGAAAAAGCTGGTGTTAAACAAGGCGATGTTATTATTGAAGCTGATGGAACAAAAATTACAACAATGGATGAACTAAATGAAATCAAAAACTCACATCAAATTGGGGATTCTATGAAAATTAAAGTAAATCGAAACGGGAAAGAAGAAACCTTAACCTTAACTCTTCAAGAACAACCTTAATGATAAAGAGCAGAAATAATCACTTCTGCTCTTTATCTTTTATTTTCTCCCTATTTTTTAATTTCTATTTTTTGTAAGTAAAAGTTTAAATAAAAGCTGACAATATTTATTGCTATTTGTTTTCTCTTTTATTTAGTAAGTTTTTAATATTTTCTTTTTTATCACTTAGAGTTCACAAAAAGGACAAAAAGTATTAGTAATATATACTCGAAGTTGATAATATATTACTCCGATTATCAACTTGATGTAGAAAACATCCCCTTTTATTTTCAAAAGAACTACTTTACCCTTAGTAGTTCTTTTTTTATGAAAAATAGCAGATAGATTTAAACTGAAACCAAAAAGTTATGTTTTATCTATCTGCCTTTTATTTTAGAACACCACTACATCCATTTCACTTGTATAATTATTATTTCCATATGCATAGATAGCATATATATAGTTATCTGGTCCTAAGAAATAAGTAGTTGTATTTTCTGGAAGGTATAGAGTATCTGCCAAGTTTCTAAGATATACTGTATATCCAAGCTTTCTAGCCGCTTCATTTTTTTGATTTGCTTTTTCTGCTTCCTCTATAATTCTTCTTTTTGCTACATCCTGTGAAATTCCCTTTTGTGCTAATAAATCATTAAAAGATACCTTTGAATTTGTCTTCATGTTATAGTTGTATGTCTGAACAATCACTCTTTGTGCATTATTTCCCTCTTTTAAAGTAGAACGAATAACCAAAGATAAAATATCTCCATTCATATATCCTGCATATTCTACACTATATATAGTCCTTTCTGTTGTTCTAGATAAAATAGCAGAAGTTTTATCTGCAAATATCTTTTGTGTTTGTGCATTCATTTCTGCCGCTACACTTCCTGTTATATTGATAACTGGAATATTCACATTTAGTTCGTACTTATTATCCACCTTATCTTTATTCGTATACGCTGTATAAATCAATTCCTTTGAAGTATCAATTTTAATAGCCTTTCCCTCATCACTTTCATTGGTATTAAATGCATTATTAAATAAATTTTTGAAATTCTCACTTAATTCATCATATTTAGCTTGTTCTTCTACTGTTAATGTACTTCCTTCTTCTTTTTGAGGAGCTGTAATAACATAATAGATTCCAACTCCAACAGCAACTAGACAAATAAGAACAATTGCAATATATAGAAAAATTCTTTTCTTCATTTGCTACATTCCTTCCATGAATTATTTTTTATTCTTTTTTATTATACTGTTTTTTTCCAAAAAGCACAAGTTTCTTTTTCTTTTTCTCCATCCCTATTTTGCATATTTTTCCTTTTCTTTTCACGAAATATACACCTTAATTTTATCTTAATTTCATTGACTATCCCTCTAATTTAGGATATGATAGATAAGTAATACTAAAAGCAAGGAGACTAAAATTATGTTATGTTCTGTATGTAAAAAAAACACGGCAGTGATTTTTATAAATAAAGTAGAAGATGGGAAACCTTCTTTAGATGGTCTTTGCTATGATTGCGCAAAGAAGAAAGGAATTAATCCTTTAGAGGCTATTGCGAAGCAAGCTAACCTTTCAGAAGACCAATTAGAAGATATGAACCATCAAATGGAAAATCTTTTTAAAGATTTATCTGAAAATTTAAACTTAGATAATATGGAGAACTTAGAAAGCTTATCTAATATCCAAAATATTGACGAAGAACAATTAGATAGTGAAATGGGTGTTCCTCTTGGTTCTATTTTTTCAAACATGTTTAATAACTCCAAAAAAGAGGAAAATGCAACTTCTACTTCTGATTCTTCTACTGATAAGAAAAAAGTAAAAGTAGAAAAGAAGCCAAAGGAAAAAAAGAGAAAGTTTTTGGATACCTATGGTACGAATCTAACACAAAAGGCAAAAAACAACCAATTAGATATTGTAATTGGTAGAGATAAAGAAATTCAAAGAATGATACAAATTTTAAATCGTCGTTCAAAGAACAACCCTTGTTTAATTGGTGAACCAGGTGTTGGTAAAACTGCTATTGCGCAAGGATTAGCACAAAAAATTGCAAACGGAAAAGTACCAGCTAAATTATTAAATAAAGAAGTATATCTTTTAGATATGACAGCAATTATTGCAGGGACACAATTTAGAGGCCAATTTGAGTCTAGAATGAAATCTTTAATTGATGAATGTAAATCTTGTGGTAATATTATTCTAGTAATTGATGAAATTCATAATATTATTGGAGCTGGAGATGCCGAACATTCAATGAACGCAGCTAATATTTTAAAACCATCTTTATCGAATGGAGAAATTCAATTAATTGGTACCACTACCTTAAAGGAATATCGTAAATATATTGAAAAAGATTCTGCTTTAGAAAGAAGATTTCAACCAATTATCGTAGAAGAACCGACTGTTAGTGATTCTATTGATATCTTAGATGGTATAAAAAAATATTACGAAGAATATCATAAAGTAAAAATATCAAAAGATGTGATTCGTCAAGCCGTTATTATGTCTGAGAAATATATTCATGACCGTTTCTTACCAGATAAGGCAATTGATATATTAGATGAAGCTTGTTCTCGAATTAACTTAAATAATAAAGATTTATATAACTTAGAAGTATTAAAAAATGAATTAAAAGTCGTACAAGAGGAAAAAGAGGAAGCTGCTCTTGCAGATTCTACAGAAGATTATCAAAAAGCAGCTGAACTAAAAATGAGAGAATGCACTTTACTAGAACAAATTGATGCTTTGAATACGAAATTAGAATTAAAAGAAATTACCGTTCAAGATATCGCGGAAGTAATTGAAAGCTGGACGAAAATTCCGGTAAAGAAAATTACAGAAGCAGAAACACAAAAATTATTAAATCTAGAAAATAATCTTCATAAAAGAATCATTGGACAAGAAAAAGCAGTACAAGCAGTATCTCGTGCTATTCGTAGAAACCGTGCTGGATTAAAAAGTACCAAAAGGCCACCATCTTTTATCTTTGTCGGACCAACTGGCGTAGGAAAGACTGAGCTTGCTAAAGCACTTGCCTCTGAAATGTTTGGTTCTGAAGATTCTATCATTCGTATAGATATGTCTGAATATATGGAGAGTCATTCTACTTCTAAATTAATTGGTTCACCTCCAGGATATGTTGGATATGATGATGCTGGTCAATTAACCGAAAAAGTAAAAAGGAAACCATATTCTATTGTTCTATTAGATGAAATAGAAAAAGCACATAGCGATGTTTTTAATATTTTATTACAGGTATTAGATGATGGTAAATTAACTGATTCTCAGGGAAATACGGTTAGTTTTGAAAATACAATTATCATTATGACTTCAAATGCGGGTTCTAACCATAACACCAATTCTATCGGTTTTGGAAAACAAACCATAGATGATAACAAAGTGCAAGAAAGTCTAAAAGAAACTTTTAGACCAGAATTTTTAAATCGTGTTGATGAAATTGTTGTATTTGATAGTTTAAATAAAGAACAACTATTACAAATCGTAGACCTTATGTTACTAGATACAAAAAATGCATTAGCGGATAAAGATATGAAATTATCTATTACAAAACCAGCTAAAGAGTGGGTAATGCAAAGAGGAACCGATTTAAAATATGGAGCAAGACCATTAAGAAGAGCAATCCAACGTTATATTGAAGACGAAATCTCAGAAAAAATATTACGTTCTGAATTTAAAAACGGTCAAACCATATACGTGGATTTAAAAGAGAACAACTTGACATTTAGCACAAAATAGATAAAATAGATAAAAAGCAAAAATATATATAGCAAAACATGAAAAATGTAGGAAACAATACAGGAGGATATTCTAATGTTTAAACATGTACCAAATATACTAACCATACTTCGTTTCTTTCTAATACCATTCATTGTTGTAGAATTAGTTCAAGAGAATTATATCTTAGCTTTCGTTTTTCTAACTCTTTCTGGTCTAACAGATGTATTAGATGGATATATTGCAAGAAAATTTAATTTTATATCCGATTTTGGAAAATTAATTGACCCATTAGCAGACAAAACAACACAAATTGCAGTTTTAGCAACACTTACTATTATGGGAATTATCCCAGTTTGGATACTAGTTGTTGTATTACTAAAAGAATTTGTAATGATTTCTGGGGCTTCCTTCCTTTATGGAAAAGACTTAGTCGTTTCTAGTCGTTGGTACGGAAAATTAGCAACTGTCTTTTTCTATGTTGCTATTGTATGTTCTTTACTAATTCGACAATTTAATATTTCCATTGGCTTTGACCAATATATCTATTATCTTGCACTAATTACTTCTCTTTTCTCTTTATTTATGTATTTCAAAGCATTTTATGCACAAGGTTATTTAGATAAAGAAAAATTAATGGAGAAGAAAGAAAAAGAGCCAAAGGAAAAAGTGAAAAAGCAAGAACGAAAAAAAATATGATAAAAGGAAAAGTAGAAATATACTAGTTAGCAATTTCTACTTTTTTTATTCATCTATTAAAAACTAACTATATCTCTATTTAATGTTTTTAAGATTGTTTAAATTCATTTTTTCTATTCGAAATCCTCTAGTACTTTATTTAGTTCATCTTTCCCTATTACCTTAATACCAGACTTCAAATTTTCTAAATCTGTTTGTGGTAGATAAGTTGTTGCTACATCTGTTTTTAATACTAAGTTTTCTTGTCCTTTTTCATCAATATTAAATACGGCTACAAATCCGTCTAATTCTTTTACAATGTAGTGTTCATCACAACTTCCTTCACATTCTTTTTCAATTACAATTTCATCTTTTGAAAATGTTTGGATATTCCAGTCTTTATAGTATTCTTGTAATTCTTCCTTAGTAAAATTTACAATTTCACTTGGAATTTCAGCATAATCTTTTGTTGTATGTCCACATCCAGAATAATGCTTTTTAATTAATATTTTTGCATTAGGTGAAATCTTCTCATCACTTGAACTTGCTTCCTCACTATTTTCTAAATTATCCAATAATCCCATTTCATAAAGTCTCTGGTCCTCTGTACATTCATCCTCTACATCTTGCTGTGCTATTTGGCTATTTTGCTCTTGTTTTTTATTTCCTGTGTTTTGAAAAATCCATACACCTATTCCAATTCCCAATAAGATGATAAGCGCTATACTCAATCCTATTATCCAACTTTTCTTCATCTCGTCTTCTCCTTTTATTCTTCTTTTGTATGTAGTATTTGCAAAAATTGTAAGATTTATACATTTATCTTTTTTAAAGTTTTATTTTTCTAATTGTTTTTTTATATATATTTTCCCGCTTCTTCGTAATTTTCATTTCTATTTCTCCATCTTCGTCTGTTCGGTAAATTTTTACTTTTTCTTCTTGCAATCGATTAATGACTTCTTGATTAGGATGTCCAAATGTATTTTTCTTTCCCACTCCGATTAGTGCAATTTTAGGGTCTACTGCTTCTAAAAATTCTTTTGAAGAGGATGTTTTAGAACCATGATGAGCAACTTTTAAAATGGTAGCTTGATACTTTTGGCTATTTTCTGCTAATAGCTGATTTTCTGCTTCTTTTTCAATATCACCAGTAAATAGAATAGAAGACTTCCCATACTGCAGTTTGCAAACTAAAGCATTATTATTTAATGCATTTTCTGTAATTACCTTATTACTTGGATGAAGTATTTTAAGAGTCGTATCTCTATCTATTAAAATTCTGTCTCCTCTCTTTCCTTCTATCACTTTTATTTTTCTTCTTTCTGCTATTTCCATTATCCTTTTGTATTCCTCTGTAATTTCTGGTTGTTTTCCAATTATTAAACAGCCCACTGTTCTATTTTCTAAAACAGCTATTAGTCCATTGCAATGGTCACTATCAAAATGAGAAACTAAAATATAGTCCAGTTTTTTGATTTTTCTATTTAACAGAAAAGGAAGCAGTGTACCTTCTCCAACATCAAAACTTTTTTCATTTTTGCTTCCTCCTCCATCGATTAATATCGTTTTTCTATACGGTGTGATAATAAGAGATGAATCACCGTTGTCCTACGTCGATGAAATACAGTTGTAAAAATGGCTTTGGCTCTTCTTGTAAAAAGAAAAGGAAAAACAAAAAGGAAAGTATCAGAGCTATGGCTCTTTTTTGATATTTTTCTTTTTTTGCTTGATACTGCTGTTTTTTCTTTTCTATTTTCTGTAACAGCTTTCTTTCCATTCTCGTATTTTGCTTTTTATTTACTAACTTCCAAAATAAAACAAATATGCCAAGTAGAAGATAGTAAAGTAATATTTCAAAATTAGATGGACGAATCGTACTGATTTGGGAAAATGGAATGTTACTACATTGAATGACAAATTGATAAAAGAAGAAATATATTTGATTTAGGATAGGTGCCATATATGATGTTGCAAAAGGAAAAAAACAAAAACAAAGGAGAAAACTAAAACTAGCAAAGATAATAAGAGAAAATATAGGGGTTATAAGTAAATTAGTTATTATACTGGTAAGAGAGAAAGTATGAAAATATACTAGTAAAATAGGTAATAATACGAGATATACGGATATTGTTATTGCTATCATATCTTTTCCCTTTTGCATTAGTTTGGTTTGAAATGTACGTATTATCTCTCTTCTTCTTTTTGCATTTTCTTTTACTACTCTTAATCTTTTTTCTTTTGTATTTTCGTGAATAGTCTTCTTCTCTTTTGTTTTTCTTTTTAAGATATTCGAAAGGATAGGAGAAACAAATAAAATAGCAAGAATCCCTAGGTATGAAAAAAGAAAGCCTAGATGATAAATAGTATATGGATTTCGTAATAAGGTAAGAAGTGCTGGAAAAGAGATTGCTGTTTTTTTATCTACTTTTCTTCCTAATATTTTAGCCCCTATTCCATAGCAAGTCATAAAACAGGCTCGAAAAACAGAAGGAGTATTTCCTGTTAAAATACAAAAAGCCATTAAAAGTAGTATTAGACATATTTGCTTTATTCTTTCTTTTCCTTTTATAAAATGTGTCATACTATTAACAAAGAGAAGTAGGTATCCTATATGTGTTCCAGATAATGCTAATAGATGAGATACATTACTTTTTTGAAAGTTCTCCTTTACTTCTTTCGGAAGATTATTTTTATCTCCTAGAATAATAGCTTGGAAAAGCATTGCATTTTCTTTATCTAGTTCTTTTTGCACTCTATTTTCTAAATTTACTTTAAATCGATAGATAAAATAAGAAAGGTTTTTAGGTTTACTCTCTAGTTTTTCTATTTTCTCTCCTATTATCTTTCCCCATATTCCATTTGCTTTACCATTTTTTTCTTCATCATATCCGCCCTCATTTCTTGCCCCCTCTAACTTTTCATAAGTTCCTGTTATGAGAATTCTATCACCATAAGAAAAAGAAACATTTTTTCTACCTTTTTTCCATATTAATATTATCTTTTTACCTGTTTTATCTTTCTTTCCATCTATTTGTTCTAATTTTATTAAATATTGTATTTGATACTCTTTTTCTATTGAGCTACTCATAACCGTTCCTATTATGGTTATATTTTCTTTTTGACTTAATTCTTTCTGCCATCTTTTATATTGTATTTCTAATGAGAGTGTATAGCAATTGGAAAAGAAACAAGCAATAGCTAAAATTGCGATTATTTTCCTGTTTAAACCTAATTTTATAATATGGTAGTAAAATTGCTTGTTTAGAATCCTTTTTCTGCTTATTTTGGATTTATTTGCATTTTCTATTAAAAGAAGTACAATTAAAATTGCACATACAAATAGAGCTATGCTTTGTTTAAAGCATAGCCCCCATAAAATACCTATTATTGTACCTATTAGCAATACAGGAATTGGTCTTTTCATCGTTTGTCTCCTTTTCCTTATTGCCCCCTATTTTATTTTAAGATTCTTCTTGCCGTTTGATAACGACTGTTATAGTAACTAGAAGATAGTGAAGTAATCGTTACATCCTTTCCTGGACTTTCTGCATGAATAAATTGATTTCCTCCTATGTAGATACCAACGTGATTAATGCTACCCTTCCTTCCAAAGAATACTAAATCTCCTGCTTGTAAATTTCCTCTTGCTACTGCTGTTCCGTTTTTAGATTGCACTGATGAAGAACGACTAATTTGGTATCCAAAATGTTTATATACATAACTGGTAAATCCAGAACAGTCAAAAGCTTTTGGTCCAGATGCACCATATTGATATGGCACTCCTAAAAATTGTTTTGCATAAGCGACAACTTCTGCTCCACTGTTTGAAGAACTACTATTATTTCCCCCACTATTATTATTTGCATTTGAATTTGTTGTGTTTGTCTCGGATTTAATATCTTCTAAACTTTCGACTAATAGAGATTTTGCAATATATCCAGTCTTATTATTAACAAAAACTTGATAAAATTCTCCTTCTTCTCCTGTTACTGTCACCTCATCTTTTTGATAAACTTTTCCAAGTGACTTTGAACTTGTTGTTGCTTCTTCTCGAATATTAGCGGAGCTTACAGATACATACATAATTTTATTTGTCTGTCTTGGTCCAGAACTTCTATTCGTTGTTGCTACTTTTTCTTTTGATATTAAATTTTCTGCAATATATCCTTTTTTTCCATCAAAAGAGATTTGATACCAATTATCTTTTTCACCTAATATAGTAACTTCTGTATTTTGTGATAAATTTGCAACAACTTCAGATGATGTAGATGGCTCTTTTCGAATATTAGCAGTTCCTACTTTAATATATCCAATACTTTTTGTATCCTCTGTCTTTTCTTCTGGTTTTTCTTTCTCTTCTTTTGGCTCTTCTGTCTTTTCCTCCTTTAGCATATCTTTACGAACCCAACCAGCTGTTTTTTCAGAAGCTACATATACCCATCCGTTTAATCCTTCTGTTATTGTAACCGTTGTATCTTCTGTTACCTCTTCTATTACATTTGCTTGAATTAATGGTAAAATTTTGATTTGTGTACCTTTTCTTATTACTTTTTGCATTGGATATGTCTCTTCTGATGAAATATTTTCTTGCGTTGCTTGTTGTTCTTGATTAGTATTCTCAGAAGATTTTGTATTCTCTACTGTATTTGTATCTTCTGTATTCATAGTATTTTCGATTTCGTTATTTATTTTTTCATCTGTTTTATCAACTTCTCCATCAACCTTAATATAGTCACTGTGAACATAACCTGTTTTATCTTCATAGGTTATTTTATACCAATCTCCGTCTTTTTCAATTACTTCTACTTTATCGTCAATAGAAAGAAGCGTAACTAATTTTCCTTCCATAGATGGTTCTTCTCTTAGCTTTACAGTTTCTCCGGTGATGGTTCCTTTTGAAGTAGCATAACTCATTGTAGTAGTAATTACTAACATAATACTTGTAATTACTGTTACAAAAAGTAATTTTTTCATTATTTTCATAAACTTTATTTCTCCTCCATTGGGTTTTCCCAACCTTAAATTTACTAGGATAGTATATACTTAATTTTGAAAAATGTCAATTTTTATCCTCTCTGTTTTTCTTCCAATTTATACCATCTTCTTTATATTCTATGCTTATTTTCTCTCTTTGTAACTTTAAAAGACGACAGAAATATTTTTCTTGTTTCTATCGCCTTTTCTTTATTCTCCATTCTTTTCTCTTTTATTTTAACTTATCTTTCTTTATCTATCTTTTTATTGTTGCTCTTGTTCTAATATTTTAATAAACTCTGCACAACGTTTGGATGCTCTATCTAAATACTGATTAAAGTCAATTTCATTATTTCCGTTTGGACTATCTGAAATAGAACGGATAATAACAAAGGGAACTTTATCTAGATAACATACTTGAGCAATAGCTGCACCTTCCATTTCTACACAATCTGCATTAAACTTTTCTCTTATTTTATTTTTCATTTTAACCGTTGTGCAAAAAATATCACCAGATGCAATAGTTCCAATTGAGATTTTATAGCTTGGATTCATAATTTGAGAAATTGCTTTTTCACATCTTGCAATTAGTTTTTTATCACTTTCTATTTTAACTCCTATATTACTAATATATCCTTTCTCATGTCCAAAAGCCGTAATATCAAAGTCATGTTGTACCAAATATTTCCCAATTACAATATCTCCATAATGAATATCATCCTTAATGCTACCTGCAGAACCTACATTAATAATATAGCTCAAATCATAATGATTAATCAATATTTGTGTTGTTCTTGCTGCATTTACTTTTCCTACTCCGCATTTTACTAGCACAACATCTGCATTTGAAATTCTACCTTCATAACATTCTAATTCATAAATCTTATTAACTGCAATATCTTCCATTACTTCTTTTATTGCTTGCATCTCTTGTTTCATTGCAGCAATAATTCCAACTCGTTTTCCCATGACTTTTTCCATCCTTTCTCTCTTGTTTTTAGTCCGTTTCTTCTTGCCCCTCTATTATATCTTTCTTTTTCTAATTTGGCTAGCATTCTTACTTTCTTTTCTTTAGCCCTTTACCTGAAACTTCGCTATCTCACAATTTCCTAATCTTAATTTAAAATAGTCTCCATCTACTGGTATGCCATTAAAATAGCAACTAGCAACTATGGATATTCCACTATGTCCTGAAATTAAGATATTTTTATCTTTTGCTTTTTCTTTTATATTCTCTAATGCTTCATAAACTCTTTTATAGAATTGTTTTGTTGTTTCAGAACCACCAAAGCTTAAGTCCTTATCCCAATCAAATGCATGTGTAAAATCAAACTTTCTAACGTCCTTCCCTTCAAAGGTACCAAATTCTCTTTCTCTTAAACGATTATCGATTTGTATTGGAATATCTCTATTCCTTCGAATTATCTCTGCTGTTTGAATTGCCCTTTTCATAGGAGAAGAGATAATAAGGTCTATGGTAATATTTTTCATTTTTTCAGTTACTTGTCTAGCTTGTTTTATTCCTTCTTCATTTAATACGTTGTCCGTACTACCTTGCACTTTGTGGAGTGCATTCCATTCTGTCTGTCCGTGCCTTACTAAATATATCATTCGTGATTCTCCTTTCATTTTCTTTCTATTTTCTCTTCTATTGTATCACTTTTTAACATAAATAAGAAACAGAACAAATGGAAAAAGAAAAAAAGATAATTCCATAGAATTACCTTTTTCTCTTTTATGAATTTAAGCAAGTTCGATAACTGCTCCAACTTCTGTAAATTTAGCTTTTAATTCTTCAGCTTCTGCTGCAGGAACATTTTCTTTAACTGTTTTAGGAGCTCCATCAACTAAGTCTTTAGCTTCTTTTAATCCTAATCCTGTTACATCTCTTACAACTTTAATAACTTGGATTTTGTTTGCTCCAGCTTCTTTTAATACTACATTAAATGCTGATTTTTCTTCAGCTGCTCCAGCTGCTGCTCCTCCAGCTGCAGGTGCTGCAACTGCTGCTGCAGATACTCCAAATTCTTCTTCAATAGCTTTTACTAAGTCAGCTAATTCTACTACTGTCATTTTTTTGATTTCTTCAATCATTTCTTCTTTATTCATAATTTTAAATCCTCCTCTTTTTCTTGATTTTATTTTTTGAATTATAATTACTTATAATTTCTCTATGCTACTATTAAGCATTGGCTTCTTTTTGTGCTTTTACTTGGTCTAATGCTACCGCAAGTTTTGAGATATTTGCAAGTAAGCATCCAGCAAGTTTTGCAAGTAATTCTTGTTTGGATGGTAATTTTGCAAGAGTGATAATTTCCTCTGCTGTCATTACTTTTCCATCAATGACTCCACCTTTGATTTTGTAGTAATCATTTGCTTTTGTGAAGTTATAGATTGCTTTTGATGGTTCTAAGTAGTCTTCATATCCTAATACTACTGCTGTAGGGCCTTCTAAGTATTCTTCTAATCCTTCGATGTTACATGCTTGTAATGCTCTTTTGGTAATATTGTTTTTAATTACCTTATAGTCTGCTTTCACATTTCTTAATTCAGCTCTTAATTTTGTTACATCAGAAACATTGATTCCTCTGTAGTCTGTAAGAAGTATTAATTTTGCGTCTTTCATCTTTTCAGCTAATGTTGCAACTTCTTCTTCCTTTTGTTTGATTATTTTTTCATTTGCCATGTTTCTTTTTCACCTCCTAAAAATTTGTGTTTTTTATCTTTATATTGTTTATGAACAACGTAAAACACTCTTAATATATAACCCTGAACCGGGCATATACCAAGAGTGTTTCTCTCTTTTCTATATGCCTCGGTAGGACTTATGGTTTTGCCTACTTTCTAGGGCTATTTACTTAAAAAATAAATTAAATTATTTTTGATTTACATATACTCCAGGTCCCATTGTAGTAGATACTGCTACAGATTTAATGTATTGACCTTTTGCTGCTGCTGGTTTTGCTTTAATAATGGCATTAATAATGGTATCATAGTTTTCCATTAATTTATCTGCTCCAAAAGAAAGCTTTCCAAATCCTAAGTGAATAATGTTTGTTTTATCTAAACGATATTCTACTTTACCAGATTTAATTTCAGCAATTGCCTTTTTAACATCCATTGTTACAGTTCCAGATTTAGGGTTTGGCATTAATCCTTTTGGTCCTAATACTTTACCTAGTCTTCCTACAACCCCCATCATATCTGGTGTTGCTACTACTACATCATAGTCAAACCATCCATCATTTTGGATTTTTGGAATTAATTCTTCTGCTCCAACAAAGTCTGCTCCTGCTTCTTCAGCTTCTTTTGCTTTTGGTCCTTTTGCAAATACTAATACTTTTAGTGTTTTACCAGTACCATTTGGAAGTACTACTGTACCTCTAACTTGTTGGTCAGCATGTTTTGAATCAACACCTAGTTTAACATGTAATTCAACGGTTTCATCAAATTTTGCTTTTGGCATTTTTTCTAGTAAATCTAAAGCTTCTTTTACTTCATAAAGCTTCTTTTTTTCTACTAGTTTTGCTGCTTCTTGATATCTTTTTCCTCTTTTCATTTTTTACCTCATATGGTTCTTACGAGCCTTTCGCTCTCCCATTTTCTATTTTAACTAGTCTTTTACAACTACTCCCATGCTTCTTGCAGTTCCTGCTACCATGCTCATTGCTGCTTCGAGCGATGCAGCATTTAAGTCTGGCATTTTTTGTTCTGCAATTGCTTTTACTTGTTCAGTTGTGATAGTTGCTACTTTTTCTTTATTTGGTTTTCCAGCTCCTTTTTGGATTTTAGCTGACTTTTTAATTAAAGTTGCTACTGGTGGTACCTTTGTGATAAATTCAAAAGATTTATCTTTGTATACTGTGATAACAACTGGTATTATCATTCCTGGTTGGTTTGCAGTTCTATCATTAAATTCTTTAACGAATTGCATGATATTAACACCACTTGGTCCTAATGCAGATCCTACTGGTGGAGCTGGTGTTGCCTTTCCTGCTTCTATTTGTAATTTAATAACACTGCTGATTTCTTTTTCTGCCATTGTTATTTTGCACCTCCTTTAAATAATTTAATTTATTTTTTGCACTTGTGAAAATTCTAGTTCTACTGGAGTTTCTCTTCCAAACATAGAAACTAAAACTTTTACTTTGTGTTTTTCCTTGTTTATTTCTTGTACCACACCGATAAAGTTTTCAAATGGTCCATTCATAATTCGAACAGAATCGTTTATATCATAGTCTACATTTATTTCTGCTACTTCGAATCCCATGTTTCTGATTTCTTCATCTGTTAGTGGAATAGGGTCTGTTCCTGAACCTACAAAACCAGTAACCCCTCTTGTATTTCTTACGATATACCAAGACTCTTCTGTTACAATCATTTTAATTAGAACATATCCTGGGAATACTTTTTTAAGGTTGGTTTTTCTTTTTCCATCTTTGATTTCAATTTGTTCTTCCATCGGAACAACGATATCAAAGAAGTAATCTTCAAGCTCTCTGTTTTTTACTTTGTTTTCTAAGTCTTTTTTGACTTTGTTTTCGTATCCAGAATACGTATGTACAACATACCATCTAGGTTCTAAACTTCTATCTTCTACAGACATGCTTTAGCCTCCCTTATTTATTCTTCCCCATTATTTTGCTCATCTACTGTATTATTTTGTGAAGTTTCTTGATTTTCTGTATTTTCTGTATTTTCTGTATTTTCTGTGTTGTTTTCTGTTTCGTTATTTTGACTTGTTTGTGGGTTTGATTCTATCGCATCTTTTAATTTATTAATACCATATTTGTTTAATGCTTCAAAAGCCATGTCTAAAGCAAAGACGATAATAGCCGTTACTAATACAATCGTAACAACAGCTACGGTATTATTTAGCAATTGCTTTGGTGTTGGCCAAATAACCTTTTTTAATTCTGCTTTAAAATCTTTCCAAAAATGTCTTTTATCTTTACTATTCTTTTTATCTTTTTTCTCATTAGCCATTTTTAGCTCCTCCTTAAAAAAGACTATTTTGTTTCTTTATGTGGTGTACGTTTTTTGCAGAATTTACAATATTTTACTACTTCTAATCTATCGGTATTATTTTTTTTGTTTTTTTCTGTTATGTAGTTTCTTCTTTTACATTCTGTACATTCTAATGTGATTGCTTCTCTTGCACCTTTTGCAGCCATTTAAAACACCTCCGTAATCTTTTAAGCTTTCTTTTTTTTAACGATGTGAGCAGTATGTGCCTTCTTACACATACGCTTGAATATTTTATCACGTATCCCTTTTGATGTCAACCTTTATTAGCCATTTTTTAGCATTTATGTCAATTTTTTATAAACAATTTTAAAAGAGAGGTCTTTTTCCTCTCTTTTATATTCTATTAATTATTTTAACACAGTTTTTCCCAAAAAGAAATACTTTTTTATATTTTTTCCATTTCTTTTCGTCTTTTTCTATTATTCATATATCGAAATGTTATTATTCTCCTGCGATGTAACATTAATTTCTACTACTTCATTTTGTGGTTTATGAACATCATTCCATATTTCTTGTTCTTTTGCTTGGTTTTCACTGGTATCTACAATTTGATTCTCTTTGGATTTAGTTTGTTCTTCTACTTTATTTTTTACCTCATCTTTTTTTGTGAAAATTGTATTTTTCACATTTTCAAAAGCAACCGTAGCATACTCTTTCGTATACTGCCATAACCCTTCATTAAAAAAGAAATCAACTAAAACTCCCACAAGAATAATACTAACAATTGCAATGGTAACTTTAAATAGTGGCCCTCTTATATCATCACTTTTCATTTTACTCCACCCCAACTATTTTAGGTTGTGTAAAGTTTATATATAAAAAATGGCTTGAAGTATTGATATTAAAGCATTTCTGCCAAAATATGTTCTACCCCCCTTAGACTAAATTAATTATGTATCCTCTTAACTAAAATCTATGTGCTTTTAAAATTTTGTAAAGGCTAGGCAAAACCTATTCATTTCAGCCTTTATAAAATTTTATAAAGCATATTATAATAAGTTATGAGGATAAGTCTTAATCAACTTATGTCTACCATTTTTTCATATTTTATTTTACACTACCCTATTTTAATATTATGACAATTACATTTTACCACCAAAACCCACTGTTTTCAAGGTTTTTACTAAAACAATTCTATTTTTTGCTTTTCTTTTTCGTGCTACTTTTTTTCTTAGCAGTCTTTGGCAATGTTTTTTTCTTTTGAACAGAAAATCCAAATTTACCTATCTTCCTATCTAAGGTATAATATCCACCATTACAATAGGCAATTAAATCACATTTACTAATATCAAAAGCGCCTTTTTCATCAATATATTTCTCATCTGCATCAATTGCTAGTACTTTTGCTAAAAACATCGTATGAGAACCCAAATCTTTTTCTTCTACTATTTGACATTCAACTGATACTGGACTTTCTTTTATTAAGGGACAAGAAACGATATTTGCTTCTTGCTTTGTTAATTTCATTTCTTTAAATTTATCCACATTTTTTCCTGATTTTACCCCACACCAGTCGGTAGCATATGCTAACTTTTTATTTGTTAAATTAATAACAAATTCTCCTGAAGCTTTTATTATTCCATAAGAATATCTTGATTTACGAACCGATATATATACCATAGCTGGGTCTGTATTTGCTACTCCTGTCCATGCCACTGTTATAATATTGGAATTTTCCATATCTCCACAAGATACCATTACAGCTGGTATTGGATATACAAAAGTTCCTGGTTTCCACATTACTTTTCCCATTTTCTTTCCTTCCTTTCTTTGTCTTTTTCTCTCTAGGTGTTTTTTCAAGATTTATTATATATTTTCGATACTTTTCTTCTAACATTATTATATTCGAAAAGTGCCGTTTCTCTCTCTTTTATTTTACCACCTGGTAAGTGATAATATCCTTTACCTTATATGTTTTTTATTATACTACATACACAATTAAATCACAATAAAAAAAAGAAACCACAAATCAAAATAAAGTTAATATTTTGATTTCTAGTTTCTCTTGATTTTTTAATATAAAATAAATAAAAAACCTGGCGACAACCTATTTTACCAGCAGGGTAACCCACAAGTATCTTCGGCACATGAGAGCTTGACTTCTGTGTTCGGGATGGGAACAGGTATTTCCTCTCTGTTATCGTCACCAGAAAATTTCAGTATGCTTCTAGCACACTCAAAAATACATAGATGAATATTTCTTTAAACTAGTTTTCCTAGTGATTTATTTTTTCTTGGTTAAGCCCTCGATTTATTAGTATTGGTCAGCTACATGCATTACTGCACTTCCACCTCCAACCTATCAACCACGTAGTCTTCATGGAATCTTACTATCTTATCGATATGAGATATCTTATCTTAGGGTGGGCTTCACACTTAGATGCTTTCAGCGTT